>CAJUSK010000024.1 GCA_910589075.1 uncultured Lachnospiraceae bacterium | reverse complement strand
TCCTTATCGTACAAAATATTGAATTGGATTTATGAGTACAACTATTCATTAACGCTCATTATTCTTCATTATGCGTTGTAAAATTGTTGTAAATTTGTTGTAGTTTACAAGTTCAAGTACCGCAAACCCTTGATTTTACTGTTCTTTTCCACCAAGCGTTTTCATCGTGGGGAACAACAAAACATCCCGAATAGCCGGTGAATCCGTAAGCAGCATTACCATGCGGTCAATCCCATACCCGATGCCGCCGGTAGGGGGCATGCCGATTTCCAGCGCATTGAGGAAATCCTCGTCTGTATGGTTTGCCTCTTCATCGCCTTTGGCGAACTGCTCTTCCTGGGCTTTGAAACGTTCCCTTTGATCAATAGGATCATTCAACTCGGAATAAGCGTTGGCCATCTCCCATCCGTTCATAAAGAATTCAAACCGTTCCACATAATCCGGATTGTCCGGTTTCCGCTTTGTCAATGGAGAAGTCTCAACCGGATGATCCATCAGGAACGTGGGCTGTATCAGATGTTCTTCCACAAATTCTTCAAAGAACAGGTTCAGAATATCTCCCTTCTGATGCCGTTCTTCATATGCCACACCTTTTTCCTTTGCTATGGCTCTGGCTTCCTCCAATGTATGAATCTCTTCAAAATCCACACCTGCATACTTTTTAACTGCTTCCACCATGGTAATCCGCTCAAACGGCTTACCCAGATCCATCTCCGTACCTCTGTAGGTGATGGTCGTAGTGCCCAGCACTTCCTGTGCCACAAACCGGTACAGCTTCTCTGTCAGATCCATCATACCGTGATAATCCGTATACGCCTGATACAGCTCCATCAGGGTAAATTCGGGATTATGCCTGGTATCCAGTCCCTCATTGCGGAATACACGCCCGATTTCGTACACACGCTCCAGACCGCCCACAATCAAACGTTTTAAATATAATTCCAGCGAAATACGCAGTTTCAGATCTTCATCCAGCGCATTGAAATGTGTTTCAAAAGGCCGGGCCGCTGCACCGCCTGCATTGGATACCAGCATGGGCGTCTCCACTTCCATAAATCCCTGGCTGTCCAGAAACCGCCGTATAGCGCTGATGATTCTGGAACGTTTGATAAAGGTGTCTTTCACCTCTTCATTCATAATCAGATCCGTGTAGCGCTGCCGATAGCGAAGATCCGTGTTGACCAAGCCATGGTATTTCTCCGGAAGAATCTGCAAACTTTTTGACAGCAGTGTCACTTTTGCGGCATGAACGGAAATTTCTCCCGTTTTGGTTTTGAATACTTCTCCCTCAATGCCCACAATATCGCCCACATCGTACTTTTTGAATTCTCCATAGGATTCTTCACCGATGCTGTCACGGGCTACATAGCACTGGATATTGCCTTTCAAATCCTGTATATTACAGAAAGAAGCTTTACCCATAATCCGTTTAGACATAATACGCCCTGCCACGGATACCTGTTTGCCTTCCATTTCTGTAAACTGTTCTTTCACATCCGTACTGTGATGGGTCACATCATATTTCATGATCTGAAACGGGTCTTTCCCTTTTTCCTGAAGCGCCGCCAGCTTTTCTCTCCGTACCTTCAAAAGCTGCCCCAAATCCTGTTCCTGCTGCCTGCTCTGCGTTTCTCCCACGTTCGACTCTCCTTTTAATTGCTTCTCTGAATTTCCAGTACTTTATATTCCAATACGCCGGCCTGCGTTTCCACCTGGATTACATCCCCTGCCTTCTTGCCCATCAGGGCATGGCCTACCGGTGATTCATTGGAAATCTTACCCTTGAGACTGTTTGCTTCCGTAGAACCTACAATTTTATATTCCAGTTCTTCACTGAACTCCAAATCCAGAATCCTTACGCGGCATCCGATATTGATCTTATCCAGATCCACTTCATCTTCCACAACCACTTCCGCGTTTTTTAATATTTTCTCCAGTTCTTCGATTCTTGCTTCTATATCACGCTGTTCATCTTTTGCCGCATCATATTCCGCATTTTCGGATAAATCCCCCTGCTCCCTGGCCTCTTTGATTTTCTGCGCCACTTCCTGGCGTTTTACCACTTTCAGCTCATGCAGCTCATCTTCGTATTTTCTGAGTCCCTCATATGTTAATATATTTTTCTTCTCTTCCATGTTGTGTGTCACCTCTCCATATTACAGTCATATTGTTTCTGCACACAGTCCCCATCCCCTTTGGATACCGGCGCGTTACAATTTTGACGTTTTTATCTATCTCCGTCGAGATTATACCCCATCCCTCTGTAAAGTGTCAAGAGCATTCCACAGGGACAGATAAGGAATCTTTCCACATTTTGCGGCAATTCTGCGCCTCTTTTCCTTCGTCCAATGCATGTCCAGGTAGACGCTGCTTTCCGGAAAATTTCTGATGCACCGTTTTCCGCTTCGGGCCAGATCCACAACCAATGTTTTCTTATCCCGGAACGTAAGGCTCTCGCTGTCTCTGGCGCACCTGACGGAAAGTCCGTATTCCTCATAGGCCATTTCCACAAACGCCTGCCATGCCTCCATACGTGCAGTCACGATGGTGACGTAATTATAAGTTGTGTAAATTGCCTCCATCACCGTCAGTTCCGGCGCATTTCTGTCCATGCTTATGGTATCATCCGGCGCATCTCTGTCCATGCTTATGGTATCATCCGGCACCTCTTCCGTCCACAGACTTTCTTTCTGCATCTCCCATCCGTCCAGAAAAATCAACTGTTCAGCCCGGAATACAAACAGGTTATCCTTGCGGCAGCTCCGGTAAAAAGACAAGATCAGTTCTGTTGGAAACCGTACCTCCTCCCAGGAACAAAAAAGAAATGCATCCAGTCCTGTCACATTCTGCATTTCTTTCTTTTGTAGTTCTTTTTTAATTTTCCGCAGCGTGCGGTCGAATCTGCACTGCCATAACTTCCGCCTTCTGTCCATACCACAGTCTGTGGCCGGTACTTTTTCATTGGAAGCGTCCAAAGTCCCCTGCTGCCGGTTCTGCTTTTCCAGTTTTTTCAGCATGACCACATCGTCATCTGTCATCCCCAAAATTCCATAGCCTTTCACCGGGATTTCCAGAAAACACCGCTCGGTCTCCACAATGGGATACGGAAGCCCCAGTATACCCGCTAAAGCCTGCCGTATCCCACCTTTTTTTGTTTCTTTTGAGATTGTATAAATATAAATGATTTTTTCCATATTGCAGTATATGCTGCCTGGTATAAAATATCCGTTATTCGGCGTTAAAAGATCCGATCTCTATAAGATTTCCCTCCGGGTCTGCAATATAACAGGTCCGCTGGCCCCATGGCTCTGTCACCGGCGCCATCACGGAAACTGCCCCTTTACCCGTTACCTCCTGCCAGGCAGCGTCCACAGCGGCGTAATTTTCCACACCCAGGGAAATTTCGTAATGCCCGTTGATCCCTTTCGCATACCCGAACGTTTGGCCTGTCATATGTTCGAAATCCGTCCTTCTGAACAAGAGAAACAATGTTCCGTCTTTCTCCAGAAATACGTTGACCGCATTCTCATCCTCTTTGATCTCAAATCCCAGCACATCCCTGTAAAACCGGATCATTGTGGGCATGTCCTTTACAAATATTCCGAATCCTTCCAGTTTCATCTGTTCTACCTGCCTTTCTGCGCTTTACTGACCGGCCTGGCGGCCGCTTCTGCATATCGCTCATCCCCATGTAATCCTCCCGATACGGAATATGTCCATGGGGTGAGACACTGTTATGCCTGCAAGTATAGCAGATTTTCCCGGATCATTCTTGAAAAAAAGCGACATATTATCAGAGTGCACAGGCATGTGCCCTGGCCTGTGAAACTGTCATGGAATGATATTTTTTAAAGTCCCTGAGAAGATGCGCCTGATCCGCATACCCATATTTATGTACCCAGTCCAAAATCTGCGCGCCGGAATCTGTCTGATTCGATTTGCACACTATATCCCGCCACAGATTCTGATAACGCACCAGAGAACAAAACTTCTTAGGTGAAACACCCACATATTCCCGAAACAGCCGTTCCATCTGTCTGCTCCCCACAGGCATTTCCCTGACCAGTTCACCGATACGCAGATTCCCGCCCTTTTGAAGGATTTGGGATACTGTCCCCATAACGGTTCCGTTTTCCTGTTCCGGGCGCAAGGTTTTCAGTAATATATTTTCGGCTACAGGAACCAGCGCCGCAGGGTCTTCTACCGCAAATAAACAGGCTTCCATTTCTTTTCTGATTTTCCCAAAATGCTGTTTCGCATCCAGAAAGCCATTGCAGGTTTCCCGCAGGGATTCTTCTGCAAACAGTGCAGCACCCCAGGCATAAAAGCGGATCGCAAACACATAGCCATTATCCCCTTCTTCCCGGCCGATTCCAGTCCAAAACGGTCTGTCCGAAATGCCACAGAAGCTGCTATTGAATCTGTTATCCCCAAAATCCACCTGAAACAGAATATCCGCGCAGGTATCTGGTACAACACATGTACGGGGCTGCCCCACTGCCGTTTCTCCTCCACAATCTGGTCCCTGCCCCCTGGGAATTCCCATACTCCAGAAGCACCGGACATAGGGCGCCAGAGCAGGACAGGGGACATATTCCCGGTATCCGCCGCCGCCCCCAAAGGGCGTCGCCGTTATGGGATGATATATTTTATGCAGATCCATACAGCATACCGTCCAGCACTTCCATCAGTTCTTCCATAGTATTTGTTTCGTTGATTTCTTTTCTGATCCGGGCTGAATGCGGATAACCGGCTGTATACCAGGATACATGCTTTCTCATTTCCCGGATACCAATATATTCGCCCTTACATGCAAGCTGCAGCCGGGCATGTTCTACAATCATCTCCCGCACTTCCTGCAAAGACGGGCGGTCAGGTATCCTGCCATGCTCCAGATATTCCAGAATACTGCGAAATATCCAGGGATTCCCCTGCGCAGCACGCCCGATCATCACAGCATCGCACCCGGTTTCCTGCATCAGCCGCTCTGCAGACGGTCCGTCACACACATCTCCGTTCCCAATCACCGGAATTCTCACAGCTTCCTTCACCTGGCGGATAATATCCCAGTCCGCCGCTCCCGCATAATACTGTTCCCTCGTCCTGCCATGCACAATGACGGCGGCGGCTCCTGACTCCTGAGCAACGCGGGCCATCTCCACCGCATTGATATGCGCTTCGTCAAATCCTTTCCGGATTTTGACTGTCACCGGTTTACTGATGGCGCCTGCCGTTTTCTCAATGATTCGTCCTGCCAGCACAGGATCCTTCATCAGTGCCGATCCCTCTTTGTTATTCACTACCTTGGGCACAGGGCATCCCATATTCAGATCCAGTATGGAGAAGGGGCGGGCTTCTATCTTTTTTGCCATTTCGCTGATAATCTCCGGATCAGAACCAAAAAGCTGCAAAGCTACCGGTCCTTCATTCGGATCCATTTCCATCAGCCCATTCGTGTTTTTGTTCTTATATAAAATGGCTTTCGCGCTGACCATTTCCGTACTGACAAGCCCCGCTCCCTGCCGTGCGCAGAGCAAACGAAAAGGCAGGTCTGTTACGCCTGCCATGGGAGCCAGCAATATCGGATTGTCAAGAGTTACATTTCCTATCTGTATATTCCTGCAAATCATATCCTGTCATTCCTTCTGATCCAATTTACCGCCTTTATTTTTCCTGACCGGTCCGTCCACATTTTTCTCGTAAATAATCCGCAGACCATCCAGCGTTAATGCGCTGTCGTAAATATCAATGGAATCCGTTTCCTCCGAAATCATCCTGCCCAGCCCTCCGGTGGCCACAACCCGCAGGTTGTCATATCCGGTTTCCTTCTTCACCTGTTTGACAATATATTCTGTCTGGCCAATCTGGCCATAAACAAGACCTGCCTGCATACTGGAGATCGTTTCCTGTGCCAGAATAGATTTGGGCTTTTTAATCTCCACCTCCGGCAGTTTTGCCGCTTCCTGTGACAGCGCCATCAGAGAAATCCTGAGCCCCGGCGCCGTCACTCCCTCGCTGAAGCTGCCATCCTCCCGCACCAGATCATAGGTCGTAGCCGTACCAAAGTCCAGTACAAGAACAGGCCCGCCATATTTCTCATAAGCTGCCACCGCATCCACAATCCGGTCCGCTCCCACGCCTCTGGGATTTTCACCGGATATTTTGATACCCGTTTTTACACCCGGCCCTACAATCAATGGTCTCTGATGAATATACTTGACCATAGCGCCTGTAAGGGAATGCATGACATTGGGCACCACACTTGCCATGCTGATCCCGCTGATATCCCGTATGGATATCCCGTTAATCCGTAACAGTTCCATAATGGAAATTCCGAATTCATCGGAAGTTCTCTGTATCTTTGTGGTAATCCGGAAACTTTTTCTCAGCGTTTTCCCATCAAACACACCAAAGGTAATATTTGTATTTCCAACATCCACAACCAATAACATCACGCTCTTTGGCAACGCCACTCTGCCTTCACAGGCCGCGTCACCCCTCCTCCTCTAACATGCCGGTCAGATCTTCCTTCAGTACCAGGGCCCTGTAATACAGACTCAGAGACTGTAACAATTCTTTCCGTTTTCTGCGAATCTCCTTTACCAGAAGTCCGCTGCCGATTTCATCATAATATACATCATTTTCATCCGCATCCGTTTCAAGAGACACACTGCCGTCCGGCTCAAATACAACCGTAAAAACACCGCCGGCCTCTTCCGTAAACAGAACACAGATAATATGCAGTTCATCCTGTATGGACCCAGGAATACGGCTGAACGTTTCATTAAAATAATACTTTTTTTCGTATGCGTTTGCTCCGCACAATATCATCCGCTCTTCAGACATACCCGTACAATCCTCTCACAGAGACTTCTCCGGCATAAACACAGACCACACTGCCGTCCTCTTTTTCCACTAAAAGCTCACCGTTTTGATTCATGCCCCTGGAAATCCCCTGAAATTCACCTTTGGGGTCCAACACCCGTACTTCCCGGTTCATACTCACCAGATGGGCGTTATAATCCTCCAGAATACCGGTCAGATTCTCCAGCGCAATGAACTGTTCATAATCCGCTTCAAAGCGTTTCATCACTTCCCCGATCAGACAAGTCCGGTTTACCTGACTGCCTGATTCCAAATACAGGGATGTAGCCACATCTTTGATTTCTTCCGGAAATTCACGGATGTTTACATTGATTCCAATGCCCACCACCACATAATGGATACTGTCCTGCTCCACGCTCAGACTCATTTCCGTCAGAATTCCCACTGTCTTTTTGCCGTTGATCACAATGTCATTGGGCCATTTGATGGCGGCTGACAGTCCTGTCACAGCCTCTATGGCGCCCGCTACACTGTGGGCCGCAAGCAGCGTCAGCATGGAAGCACGGTCCGGTGCAAACTCAGGTTTCAACAGAAACGTCATGGACACCATTGTACCCGGAGCCTGCTGCCAGCTCCGCCCCCGACGGCCTTTCCCGGCTGTCTGCATATCGGCCACCACCAGCGTTCCCTCCGGTGCGCCTTCCTCTGCCAGTCGCTTGGCCTGTGTGTTGGTGGAATCTGTCTGTTCAAAAAAAACTACCCTGCGCCCCAGCCAGCGGGTTTCCAGCCGGCTGAGGAGTTCACTTTCCGATACAATATCCGGTGCGCCTTCCAGCCGGTATCCTTTGCGGGGCAGTGAGGCGATTGCATATCCTTCTTCTTTCAGGCCATTGATCACTTTCCATACCGCCGTCCTGGAAACGCCAAACCGATCGCACAGCTCCTGCCCGGATACATACCCGTCCGTTTCTCTGAGCACCGTTAAAATTTCCGTTTTCAAAGTTTTGCTCCCAGCGTGGCCGCCATAACTGCTTTAATGGTGTGCATACGGTTTTCCGCTTCGTCAAATACAACCGACTGAGCAGAGTGGAATACTTCATCTGTCACTTCCATCTCCTGAATTCCGAAACGTTCGCCCATCTCTTTGCCAATGGCAGTCTTTAAATCATGGAAAGCCGGCAGACAATGCAGAAAAATCGCCTGTGGCCCTGCCAGTTCCATGCATCTTTTGTTCACCTGGTAAGGGGAAAGTTCGCGGATCCGCGCTTCCCATACGGACTCCGGTTCCCCCATGGACACCCATACATCCGTGCAAATTACGTCGGCACCGGCCACCGCCTCTTCCGGATTGGTGCTCAGTGTGATGGAGCCGCCGCTTTCCTTCGCAATCTCCCTGCAGGTTTCCACAAGGGCGCTGTCCGGAAAATATTGCGAAGGCGCACAGGCTGTGAAATGCATCCCCAGTCTGGCACAGGCCACCATATAGGAATTTCCCATATTAAAACGTGCGTCTCCCAAATATACCAGGCGGATACCGGAAAGTCTGCCCAGATGTTCACGAATGGTCAGCATATCCGCCAGCATCTGTGTGGGGTGAAAGTCATCCGTCAGTCCGTTCCATACGGGAACCCCCGCATATTCTGCCAGCTCCTCCACAATCTTCTGCCCAAACCCTCTGTATTCGATGCCATCAAACATCCGTCCCAGCACCTGCGCCGTATCGGCGATGCTTTCCTTCTTGCCGATCTGCGAGCCGGAAGGATCCAGGTAAGTAGTCCCCATCCCCAGATCATGGGCCGCCACTTCAAACGCGCACCGTGTCCTCGTACTGGTTTTCTCAAAAATCAAGGCTATATTTCTGCCTCGGAGCACATCCACTGAAATGCCCTGTTTTTTCTTTTTTTTCAGATCTGCCGCCAGATCCAGGAGGTATAGGATCTCCTCCCGGGTATAATCCAGCAGCTTTAAAAAATGTCGTCCTTTTAAATTCATCCTAAAATACCCTGCTTCTTATGTGGAATTGCCAAACCTTAATTTGCAAAAAATTCTTTCGCGGAAGACGCCAGTCCTGCCATTCCCTGAATCTCTGACGGAATAATGATCTTTGTCGCTTTTCCGTCCGCCGCCTTCTCAAATGCTTCCAGGCTCTTTAAACGGAGTACCGCTTCATCCGCACCGGCTTCCCTGATAAAACGCAGACCGTCCGCGGTTGCTTTCTGCACTTTCAAAATTGCTTCCGCTTCACCTTCCGCCTCCCGGATCATCTTTTCCTTCTGTGCTTCCGCACGCAGGATCGCGGACTGTTTCTCCGCCTCTGCTTCCAGAATTGCGGATTCTTTCTTACCTTCTGCCACCAGCACCGTAGATTTCTTTTCACCTTCTGCACGCAGAATCGCTTCACGGCGTTCACGCTCCGCCTTCATCTGTTTTTCCATGGCATCACGGATAGCAGACGGAGGAATAATATTTTTTAATTCCACACGGTTCACCTTAATACCCCAGGGATCGGTGGCAATATCCAGAGAGGAACGCATCTTTGTGTTGATCACTTCTCTGGAAGTAAGCGTCTGATCCAGTTCCATTTCACCGATTACATTACGCAGAGTGGTAGCCGTCAGATTTTCGATGGCCATAATGGGATTTTCCACACCGTAGGCAAACAGTTTGGGATCTGTAATCTGGAAAAATACCACCGTATCAATCTGCATGGTAACATTATCTTTTGTAATCACCGGCTGCGGCGCAAAATCCACTACCTGTTCCTTTAAAATGACTTTTTTCGCTACTTTATCAATAAACGGAACTTTGAAATGAATGCCTACCGCCCATGTACCCTGGTAAGCGCCCAGACGCTCCACCACATAGGCATTGGCCTGCGGTACAATCCGGATACAGGACGCCGCAGTCACAAGTACAATCAAACATAAAATTAATACAATAATTCCACCCATCTTAACTTTCCTCTTTTCTTTCTCTAACAATCAGTTTCACGCCTTGTATGGCAGTTACCTCCACCACCGCGCCCACCGGATATCTAACGGCTTCATCCAGGGCTCTGGCACTCCATTCCTGACCGCTTACCATAATCTGCCCTGTTCCCTGCAGATTATCTATCCCGCTGATTACGATTGCCTGCTTCCCGATCAGGCTTTCCGCGTTGGTTTTAATCCTGTCCTTGTTAAAATATTTGACCGCAATGGGCCTTGTAAAAAACAGGAGCACAAGAGACACCGCTATAAAGAGCGTATTCTGCATCCAAAGCGGCAGGTTTAAAAGTGCCGCTACTGTAGCCGCCAGCGCGCCAATCGCAAACCATATGGAAGTAAGTCCCAAAGTCGCAATTTCCACAGCCAGACAGATAACAAGAACAATCAGCCATACAACCGCCATATTCCAGTTAAATAACATGCATTCTCTCCCCTTTCTTTTAATATGCATTTTTATCTTACTATAGAAAACTTATTCATTCAAGTAAAAGCACGGGATTACCAGATATTTTTATATTTTGCAGGCAACAGAAAATACGCTTTGTAAACATTCTTATGTCATGAATCAAAAAGGGTATCCCTTAGGCTTAACCGTCGGAATACCCCTGATTCATCACAATCGAAAACTTGCAAAGCGCACTTTTGATTGTTCTCATTCGGATAAAAAATATCACAAAATGATTTCTATATAATTACCAGAATACATGATTGCCTATCACCAGCCCGTCGTGATTGCCGGCCCGTCTGAAATGGGTGGCGCCTCCCACATTGGATGCACCCGCAATGGCCTCCCGCGCTGCCTGAATGCAGCTCTCCTGAATGCCTGCTTCCAGTCGTTTTGCCACTTTACCGTTACCTGCCGGTGTAAACTGTCCGGAAGCATAGATGACACCGGAAATGGTATTGGGGTATCCGCCGCTGCGTACACGGTTCATAACAACTGCCCCTACCGCCAGCTTTCCTTCATATGGCTGATTGCCTGCTTCACACTGGATCAGAGCCGCCAGAAGCATATCGTCGGAAGCCCCCACCGGTACCGCGCCGCGGTTCTCTGTGAGCTTCGCCTTCTCGGCATCCGCCTTGCGCTTCTCCTCCAGCTCTTTTTCTTCTCTCTTCTTAATCTCTTCCATTGTCTCGCCGGAATCAATCACAAACTTGATCCGAATGTATTCGGCGGACACATAACCGATATCCCCCTGCCATTCAACACTGACCCATTCGTCATTGAGCACTTCCAGCGCTTTCATTTCTTCATTTTTTCCGACAAGACCCCACACGCCGGCACTGGAATGAGGTTCCTTCCTGATCCGGAGGGTATCGGCCTCTATGGTGGCGATCAGATTCCCCAGATCTTCTGCCATGTCCTCCGCATCTTCTCCAAACAGGAGATACTCATCCTTCGTCCAGCCTGTAACATTTCCGGATCGTAATTTCGTCCAACCGTTACGTCTCTCCAATATCTCGCCGCCACAGTCGCTGTACAGTTTTCCGACTTTATCGGAATCCTCGCTCGCTTCCATACGCACATTCACTGCGTTCTCGCAGTTTGCCATAACCAGGTTGGACTCTTCGGCGTCTTCCTCTTCTTCCGACGCTTCGCTGTCCTTTTCTCTGTCTTTGTTTTTTTCCGTTTCTTCTTTCAGATTGCGGGAAACGGAAGCTACTTCTGAACCATCCTTTTCTTCCACTGTCAGATCGGCATCCAGTATTGCAGCCGCACCCACGTTTAATGAGTGCAGGCTATCCGTACTGCCTGCAACAGCAGCTATCTGCAACAGACCAAATGCGGCTACTCCCATAAGTATACCGGAAAGGTGATGCAACAGCCTTCTGCCCTTTGTTTTCATAATTCCCTCCAAAATGTTATTAATAAATTTGTAATAAAAATATTACGAATTTATTAATCATTTTTTAAATAATAACAAATTCATGACACATTGTCAAGTTTTAACATTTTTGAAGAGATTTATACCATTTTTTTGAAAAAATTTTCTAAAGTTTTCCGGCCCGTTCCACACATGCTGCTACCGCGTCCATAACCGCGCCGCGCATTCCGCCCTGTTCCAGTGCCTTTACCCCCTGGATGGTGGTGCCCCCCGGAGAACAGACCATATCCTTCAATTCTCCCGGATGCCTGCCGGTTTCCAGCAAAAGCCTGGCGCTGCCCAGCACAGCCTGCGCTGCTGCCTCTATGGCTTCAGCCCTTGTCATACCTGCGGCCACCCCGCCGTCGGTCAACGCTTCCAGAAACAGAAACACAAACGCCGGTGAACTGCCCGCCACTGCGGAAAAAGCGTCCATCCTGGATTCCGGTATCAGGCAGGTCCTGCCAAAGCTGCCCATCAGCCGCAGTACATATGCCTTTTCTTCTTCTGTTACATTTCCGCCGGGGCACACAGCCGTACAGCCCTCTCCCACCAGAGCCGGCGTATTGGGCATACAGCGTATCAGCCGGATGGGCCTCTCAAATGCAGTTTCATACCACTGTATGCTTTTTCCCGCTGCAACAGTGACCAGCAATGTCTCTTCCCGGATGGCCTCTTTTATCTCTGCAATCACGGTTTCCAGAAACTGAGGTTTTACGGCCAGCACTACTATGTCTGCCCATTCTGCCACCGCCCGATTGTCTCTTGTCGTCAGGATACCATATTTCTCCGCCATCCGGGCTACTGTTCTGTCCGTTGCTGCCGAACCCATCAGTTCCTGCGTTTTCACAATCTTCTGTTTCAGCATACCGCCGATGATGGCGTCCGCCATATTTCCCAATCCAATCATTCCGATGTTCATACATTTCTCCTTTGCCGTGCCGCCTCATACATAAGAAGTGCCGCCGCTATCCCTGCGTTCAGGGATTCCACTTTGCCCGCCATGGGGATTTTCATATATTGGTCTGCCAGGGCGGCGCTCTCCCGGCGCAGCCCCTTCGCCTCGTTTCCAATCAGAAAAGCGCTGCCACCCCTGTAATCACACGCATCGTAATTGACTGTTCCCTGCAGATGTGCCGCATAGATACGGATCCCGCTGTCTTTCAGTTCTCTGATTGTATCCGGCAGATTTTCCGTACACAGAAACGGAACCCGGTAAATGGATCCCATGGTGGCGCGTACCGTCTTGGGGTTCCCCGGATCAACCGTATCTCCCGAAAGGATTACACCGTCAATCCCTGCGCCTTCCCCGGTCCGTATCATCGTTCCCAGGTTGCCGGGATCCTGTATATTTTCCAGCAGAAGCAACAGAGGCTTCTCAGGCCGCAGCAAATCAGGCAGCGTATAATGATATGCTTCCATGACACAGAGAATCCCCTGGGGCGTACAGGTGTCCGAAATCTTTTCAAACACGGCCTCTGAAACCGTTTCGAAATGCATCCTGCCCAGTTTATCCCATACAGCGTCACGGGCTTCTTTATCCGGACAGGAAAAAGATTCGGAAATATAAACTTCCCGAATCCGTTCCACAGGCGCCTCCAGAAACAGTTTGATCCCTTCTACCAGAAAGGCTTTCATTTCTCTCCGCGCCTTTGCCTTCTGTTTTAACTGCACCACCGCTTTTATCCTTGCATTTCCAGGACTTGTAATCATTGCACAGCTCCTTTTATCCACGCACCCGCAACAGATATGGTGATTACATTGATAACACTCTGCTCACATCAAACTGGAAGTCGTTAATATCCTTCTTCATGGCCAGCGCTTCTTCAATATCAAAATCAACGAACTTACCATGCTGGTATCCCACTACCCTGTTTGTGCCGCCTTCACAGAGAATGTCCGCTGCATAAGCGCCCATAATCGACGCATAGAAACGGTCTTTGCAGGTAGGGCTGCCGCCGCGCTGCATGTAGCCTAAAATCGTGGCCCTTGTTTCCACACCGGTAGCGGCCTCAATCCTGCGGGCCATAGAAGTGGAATGTCCAATGCCTTCCGCGTTGATGATAATATGATGTGTCTTTCCTTTTTTCCTGTTCCGGATGATATTGTTGATGATTTCCTGCTCGTTATAGTCATATTTCTCAGGAATCAGAATATCCTCCGCACCGTTTGCCACACCGCACCAGAGCGCGATATATCCCGCATTCCTGCCCATAACTTCAATAATACTGCACCGCTCATGGGAAGAGGATGTGTCACGCACCTTGTCAATGGCGTTCATTGCCGTATTTACGGCGGTATCAAACCCGATGGTATATTCCGTGCACGCAATATCCAGGTCTATGGTTCCCGGAATACCGATGGTATTAATTCCCTGTCTGGAAAGTGCCTGAGCGCCCCGGTAAGAACCGTCCCCGCCGATGACAACCAGACCGCCTATGCCATGTTTGCGGCAAATATCAGCTCCTTTGGCCTGCCCCTCTTCCGTACGGAACTCATGGCATCTGGCCGTACCCAATATGGTGCCGCCCCTCTGAATCGTATCTGATACACTGCGGGCTTCCATATCTATAATTTCTTCATTCAGCAACCCCTGATAACCTTTTTTAATGCCCTTTACCTTAACGCCATTACCAATCGCTTTCCGGACAACTGCACGGATGGCTGCATTCATTCCCGGCGCATCTCCACCGCTTGTCAACACACCGATGGTGTTAATCTCTTTTCCCATGCTGGTTCCTCCTCATTATTCATTCCGCATCTGCCCTTCCCAAAGCCCTTTCTTACAACAGATGCCGTCTATCATATTTTAAACGTTTTTACTGCGTATTTCAATCATTTTCCCTGTTTTATACCACTTTTACATTCTCATTTCCAAACAGGCCGCCGAGTTCCCGCAACAGCGTTTCATCTGCCCGCACGCTCATATTGGCCGGCAGCTTTTTCATGGACCGGGGCTGTTCGATATAGATTGTCACCCTGTCTTTTCCGTCCGATGCTTTCAGCATTTCAAACATAGGATCTCTCCCGGTTTCATATGCATCCATCGTACTGAATTTAATCCAGAGCGTTCTTGGCATATCTTCAAAGGCAGTCATCTCCTCACAGATAAGTTTACCGTCTTTTTCATCATCCACAGCGACTCTGCCCCGGATAAATACTTTATTATCCGGAACAAGCAGATGGGAATACTTTTCATAATTCTGCGGAAACACAATTACTTCCACGCTGCCTGCCAGATCCTCCAACTGCAGAAATGCCATTACTTTGTCATGCTTTGTATACTTGATTTTTTTAGATGCTATGATCCCGCCAATGGTGGCGTTGCTGCCGTTTTCAAGTGTGACAGCCCCCGTCTCTTCATCTATCAGGAATGCGGAGGTGGCAGATGTAACATATTTTTTCCAGAATGCCTCATATTCTTCCAGCGGATGGCCGCTGACATAAATACCCAGCACTTCCTTTTCAAATGCCAGTATCATTTCCCTGGAATATTCCCCCACGTCCGGCAGACGGATATCATAGCTTTCTTTCTCCTCCTCTCCGGCCAGATCAAACAGCGTAAGCTGCCCTGCCATATTATTTTTTTTGTTCTGCTGAATGCTTTCCAGCACCTGCACATAAATACTCATAAGCTGCTTTCTGGTTCCGCCCAGTCCGTCAAAAGCGCCGGCTTTGATCAGATTTTCTATGCCTCTTTTATTCAGGTCACAACCGGTCGTACGGGTGATGAAATCTTTCAGATTTCTGTACAGCCCTCTCTGCTCCCGCTCCTCCACAATGTAATCAATCACACCCTTGCCGATGCTCTTAATGGCAGTCAGCGCATAACGGATGGCTCCTTCCGATACGGAAAAACCCACCTCGCCGGAATTGATGTCCGGCGGCAGAATAGAAATCCCCATACTTCGGCAGGTCAGAATATATTCGGACACTTTTTTTGGATTATCAATGACGGAAGTCAACAGTGCAGCCATGAATTCCAACGGATAGTAATATTTCAGCCATGCCGTCTGGTAAGAAACCACTGCATAGCAGGCGGCATGGGACTTGTTGAAAGCATATTTGGCAAAATCCATCATCTCGTCATAAATCCGGCTGGCAGTACTCTCCGGAATCCCCCGCGCAATACAGCCGGGAACGCCTTCCTCCGGATTGCCAAAGATAAAATTCGCCCGCTCCTTTTCCATAACAGACTGTTTTTTCTTGCTCATGGCCCGGCGCACCAGATCGCTCCGCCCCATGGTATAGCCGCCCAGATCCCTCACAATCTGCATGACCTGTTCCTGATAGACGATACAGCCATATGTGGGCGCCAGTATTGGTTCCAGTTCCGGACAGGAATAGGCAATATCCCCTTTACTGTTTTTCCCTTTGATATATTTGGGGATAAAATCCATGGGACCCGGACGATACAGGGAAATCCCCGCAATGATGTCTTCCAGGTTCTGCGGTTTCAATTCCTTCATGAAAGTTTTCATGCCCCCGCTTTCTATCTGGAAGATCCCTTCATTCCTGCCCGTGCCGATGGCCTCCAGCACAGCCCTGTCGTTGTAATCCACACTGTCCATATCAATGACTTTACCGGTACTTTTGCGGATATTTTCCACAGCGTTTTGAATGACCGTCAGGGTACGAAGCCCCAGGAAATCCATTTTCAGAAGCCCCAGCTCTTCCAGAGTCGTCATGGTAAACTGTGTGGTAACAGAACCGTCCGATCCTCTTGACAGCGGGACAAACTCATCTGCACTTTCCGGACAGATCACCACCCCTGCCGCATGCATGGAAGTATGCCGGGGCAGCCCCTCCAGCCGCCTGCACATTACAATCAAATTGTGCACCTGCTCGTCTTCCTCATATAATTTTCGAAATTCCGGATTGATTTCCAGTGCCCGGTCTATGGTAATATTCAGTTCATTGGGAACCATCCGGGCAATGGAATCCACATAACTGTAGGGCAAGTCCATCACACGCCCCACATCCCGGATGACGCCTTTCGCCGCCAGCGTACCAAAGGTGACAATCTGCACCACCTTATCATGGCCGTACTTTCTGCCCACATAATCAATGACTTCCTGCCTTCTCTCAAAGCAGAAATCAATATCTATATCCGGCATGGATACACGTTCCGGATTCAGGAATCGTTCAAAGAGCAAATGATAGCGTATGGGGTCAATATCCGTTATTCTGAGACAATAAGACACAATACTTCCCGCTGCGCTGCCTCTGCCCGGCCCGACGGCAATGCCATTGCTTTTTGCATAATTGATAAAATCCCATACAATCAGAAAATAATCCACATACCCCATGGTCCTGATTACATTCAGTTCATATGAAAGCCGTTCTTTCAGCGCCTGGTCCTCACCGGCCCGGATCTGCTCAGGATACCGTTCCGCGAGCCCTTTCTGACAGAGTTCCTGCAGATAAGTCCAGGAGGTATGTCCGTCCGGCACTTCATATCTGGGCAGCCTGGTCACTCCAAATTCAATATCCACATGGCACCGGTCCGCAATGCGCTGTGTATTCTCCACCGCCTCCCAGGCATAGGGGAACAGACCCTTCATCTCTTCTTCGCTTTTCACATAATACTGCCCGCCCACATAACGCATCCGATCCTCATCAGCCAGCTTTTTCCCGGTCTGAATGCAGAGTAATATATCATGGGGCTTTTCATCTTCCGCACAGGTATAGTGCACATCATTGGTCACAACCAGCGGAATATCCAGTTCCCTGCTCATCCTGAGCAGTACCGTATTTACCGTTTTCTGATCCGGTATGCCATGGTCCTGCATCTCCAGGAAAAAGTTGCCTTTGCCGAAACAGGACTCATATTTCCTGGCTGCTTTTTTCGCCTCATCCAGAAGCCCTTTTACGATATAGCGCTGCACTTCGCCTGCCAGACAGGCAGAAAGAGCGATAACACCTTCATGAAATTGTTGTAACACTTCCATATCCACACGGGGCTTATAATAATACCCTTCCGTAAATCCCCGGCTGACAATTTTCATCAGATTTGCATAGCCCGTATTATTCTCCGCCAGAAGCACCAGATGATAATACCGGTCCTCACCGCCGGTAAGTTCCTTGTCAAAACGGGAATTGGGCGCCACATACACCTCACAGCCGATGACAGGATTGATTCCCGCTTCCCTGGCTGCTCTGTAAAAATCAATCACGCCATACATCACGCCATGATCCGTAATCGCCGCGCTGTCCATGCCCAGTTCTTTCACCCGTTTTACGTATTCTTTGATTTTATTGGATCCGTCCAGCAGGGAGTACTCCGTATGAACGTGCAAATGTGCAAATGCCATATCTATTCTCCGTTTTCTTAGTATACACAGACAGTCAGAATATAACCCGGTTCCTGCCGCCGCTCTTGCCCATATACAGTTTCTGATCCGCATTGTTGATCGTCAGGTCAATGGGTTTGTTGTTGTCATATTCTTCCAGGCCAAAGGTCATCGTAACCGAAATCTGTTTTTCTTTATATACAATCCGCTGCCGTTCAATCAGCCCGCGGATCTTCTCCAATTCCAGCAGCGCTTTTTCACCGTTCATATCCCGGAACACAAGCAGGAATTCTTCGCCGCCCCACCGGCATACCCTTCCCTGATTCTCCATGCAGTCCGACAGAAGCCCGGCCACATGTACAAGAACTGCATCTCCCGCCTCATGTCCGTATGTATCATTGACTTTTTTAAAAAAGTCAATATCCCCAATGGCGATATTGCACCATGCCTTTTTCCTGGTCAGTTCATTCAGATATTCCACCATGGCCCGCCTGTTATAGAGTTTGGTCAGCGGATCATGCAGAGAAGCCTCTCTCAGCCGTTCATTGTATGTAACCAGTTTCTTTTCCATCACAAGGGAATCCTGGCAGAACAGAATAATAATCACCGAAATCAGGACATAAATACTGACAGTATTGATTACCTGCATCAGAGAAACCATTCCCTGGCTCAACGGGAAAAACGGCTCACAGACACGGGTATACCCGTACAGAAACAGGCGGAATGCACAGAGAATCACCGCAATGGAGACTTTACGGCGTATACTTTCATGACTGGCCGCAAAAAACAGGATCAGCAGGGCAAACAGAAAATGCTGCACACCACAGTCCCAGCCAAACAGAACCACATAAAGCACCACCCACACCATGGTAAAAAAAAGGGTATAAAACAAAGCACTTTGGGTACGGTTCAAATATGTAAAACCGAATGCACCCACATACCCCATCAGGCAAAGCAGCCTGATACCGGTACCGCCCCAGACCCCGCAGACCATCAAACAGATACCCTGCACCAGAAAATAGACACACATAATCAGAGAAAAAGAACGCATAATTACGGAAGCTCTTTTTGTCTCATTTGCATTCTCCACGTCTTTTACAATGAACTCTGTTAATCGTCTCCAATATTCCATCTGCTCTCTTCCACACTGTATGATTTTATGGAATACGGTTCAGGCTGCGCCAGATTCCGGTCAATTTCCATCTGTTTTATTATACTACGTTTCAATTTCCATGACAATCTTTCAGATCATATAGCGCAGCAGAAAGCATCTGGTGCGTATTTTCCAATGTGGAGGCAGAAAGCATACTGAAAGAGTTTTGGATTGTCATGGCAAAAGAAAGCACGTTTTACAAACTTTCTTTTGTCATGAACAAGCAAAAAGGACCGACACACAGTCGGTCCTTCCCATCTCTTACAGATATTTTTTCAATACATCCACTTTGTCTGTCTTCTCCCACGGAAGATCAAGATCATTGCGTCCAAAATGGCCATAAGCTGCCGTCTGCTTATAAATCGGACGACGCAGATCCAGCATTTTGATAATACCTGCCGGACGGAGGTCAAAGTTTTCACGGACAATTTCCACCAGTTTTTCATCGGCTACTTTTCCTGTGCCAAAAGAATCCACCATTACGGATGTGGGCTGTGCCACACCGATGGCGTAGGAGAGCTGGATCTCACACTTGTCAGCCAATCCTGCTGCCACAATGTTCTTTGCCACATAACGCGCCGCATAAGCTGCGGAACGGTCAACTTTCGTGCAGTCCTTTCCGGAGAATGCACCGCCGCCATGACGGGCATATCCGCCATAAGTATCCACAATAATCTTACGGCCTGTAAGACCTGCATCCCCATGCGGCCCACCGATTACGAAACGGCCTGTAGGATTGATAAAGAATTTCGTTTCACTGTCGATCATATCTTCAGGCAAAACGGGATCAAATACATATTTCTTAATATCTTCGTGGATCTGTTCCTGTGTCACATCCGCATCGTGCTGTGTGGAGAGCACCACTGCTTCCAGTCTTTTGGGAGCGCCATTTTCATCATATTCTACGGAAACCTGGCTCTTGCCGTCAGGACGCAGATATTTCAGTGTGCCATCTTTTCTTACCTTTGTAAGCTGCAGAGCCAGCTTGTGTGCAAGTGAAATGGGATAGGGCATATATTCCGGTGTCTCATTGGTGGCATACCCGAACATCATCCCCTGATCGCCCGCACCGATAGCCTCAATCTCCGCATCGGACATTTTGTTTTCTTTTGCTTCCAGCGCTTTGTCCACGCCCATGGCAATATCGGAAGACTGCTCGTCGATAGCCACCATAACGGCACAGGTATTGCCGTCGAAGCCATATTCGGATCTGTCGTAACCGATCTCTTTTACGGTTTCACGCACGATCTTCTGAATATCCACATAAGCGCTTGTTGTAATCTCTCCGGTTACAAGGACAAAACCTGTACAGCTTGCAGATTCACATGCCACACGGCTCATAGGATCTTTTTCCATTAATGCATCCAGAATGGCATCAGAAATAGCATCACACATTTTGTCGGGATGTCCTTCTGTCACGGACTCCGACGTAAATAAAAGTTTCTCCATCTGTCTTTCCTCCTGAAAATTTGAAAACAATAGAAAGCACGCCCTGCGAACTTTTTATTGTCATGAACAGTAACGCGCGCAGCCGCGCACAACCTCTTTATGGCAGCAGAAATTGCAGACAAATTTCCTATACCATAAAAAAGTCCGCTCATTAAGCGGACTTGATACATCTGATACTCAAATCCTCTTATTGTTCGATCCACTCGCTCAGGTTGGCACCTTCCTTTCGGGGTTGCCGTGGCTTCACAGGTCCTATGTACCTCCACCACTCTGAATAAGAGAAAATAGGCAATATGGAATTTTCATATCATCAACAGGATACACCCATACGGTATGTCTGTCAACAGCTTTCTGAAAAAGAAACAATGAAAAGCATGGTCTGTCTGCTTTTGATTGTCACTCATAAAAGCAGCCCGTCAGCCCGCACACAGTTTGAACTTCTGTAAATCCTTCTCCGTATCCACCAGCTCGATCTGCGCGCCCAGGCTCTTTAATTTCTGTGGGAAGTCTTCATACCCCCGCTCAATGTAGCGGATCTCATCAATGGTGGTAAATCCTTCTGCAGCCAGCCCTGCCAGCACAAGTGCTGCGCCAGCACGCAGATCCGGTGCGGTGATGCCCGCGCCCGTATATTTATCCACACCGTTGATAATCGCCGTATTGCCTTCCACTTTCACACTGCCGCCCATACGGGTCAGCTCATCCACATATTTAAAACGATTTTCAAATATGCTCTCTGTCACAATGCTGGTGCCGTTGGAAAGCCCCAGGGCAACAGCTATCTGTGGCTGCATATCCGTGGGAAACCCCGGATAGGGCAAAGTCTTCACGTGGGTATGGTTCAGCCGTCTGGAAGCCACCACCCGCACGGCATCGTCCGATTCTTCAATTTCACAGCCGATTTCCAACAGCTTGGCACTGATGGATTCCAGATGCTTGGGGATTACATTTTTCACGGTAATGTCGCCCTTCGTAACAGCGGCGGCAAACATAAATGTGCCTGCTTCTATCTGGTCCGGAATAATGGTATATTCCGTCCGGTGGAGCCTGGATACCCCCCGGATACGGATTACATCTGTTCCGGCCCCTCTGATATTGGCGCCCATACTGTTCAGGAAATTCGCAAGATCCACCACATGGGGCTCTTTTGCCGCATTTTCGATAGTGGTCATTCCTTCCGCCATAACGGCTGCCATCATCACATTGATGGTCGCGCCCACCGTCACCACGTCCATATAAATATGATTGCCACGCAATGTATCGGCCTGGGCAATGATCAGACCATGGGCAATGTTCACATCTGCCCCCAGCGCCCGGAAGCCTTTCAGATGCTGATCGATGGGACGGCTGCCGATATTACAGCCTCCCGGAAGCGCCACCTCGGCCTTTTTATATTTGCCCAGCAGCGCGCCCAGCAGATAATATGATGCTCTGATTTTTTTAATATAGTCACCGTCTATAATCAGATCATGGATCTGTGAACCGTTGATTTTTACGGTATGTCTGTCAATGCGTTCCACGATTCCGCCGATGCTGGAAATGGCCTGAAGCAGAACATTGGTATCACGTACATCGGGCATATTTTCTATCAATACGGTTTCATCCGTCATAATGGAAGCGGCCAGAATCGCAAGCGCCGCATTTTTTGCGCCTCCGATTTCCACTTCACCCACCAGTGGATTACCACCCTTAATTGCATACTGTTCCATAATTTTACCTCTGAAAAATTAAGACTATCATGTAGTATACCACATTTCTCCCATTTGTAAAGCCACAGTGTTTTTCCTTTGTCTGGAATTTTAATTCTCACCCTGAATCCGAACCCTCCGGAATATGTGGCAAATCCGCAAACAATCAGCTCAGATAGTTCAGTGGATTCACCTGGGAACCGCCGATTAAAATTTCGAAATGCACATGCGGTCCGGTACTCCGGCCGGTATTTCCGCTGAGGGCAATCTTCTGCCCCTGGGATACCTGCTGCCCTGCTTTCACCAGCACTTTGCTCAGATGTCCGTAGCGCGTCTGCCGCCCGTCCCCATGGTCAATATAGACCACATATCCGTAGCCGCTGCCCCAGCCGGCCCTTGTAACCACGCCATCACAGGACGCCATAACCGCAGTGCCGATGGGTGTCGCCCAGTCAATCCCTTTGTGGTAGCTGGAAGCCCCTTTCGTCGGTGCATTCCGTCTTCCGAACCCGGAGGAAAGCCGTCCCCCGGAAATGGGTTTGATATATGTGGGCGGCGTTTTGGTACCCCGCTCCACAATCTTGGGCACAGCTTCTATCGTCACCTCTTCTTTCTGAATCTCCCGTCCGGTTTCGGAATCATTGCGGTATGAAACCACCGCCACCACTCTGCGGTGTCCTGCAGACGGCTCCTGTCTGGTGACACGTTCTGTAGTGTACCACCCATCATTATCAATGTAAATGACATCCGAGTCATAATCTTCTTCGTAGTATTGCTGTTCCTGCCTGAGAACAGACAACTCCGGTTCCGGCGCCGTGACGATGATCTCATCTCCCACACGTATGGTAGAGCTTTCATTTTCGATGGTGGGATTCATAGCAACCAGCCTGTCCATCGCCAGCCCGTTATCCTCCGCGATCTGCGAAAGCGTATCCCCGGCCACCACTTCATAGATTTTATTTTTTTCCTGTTCCTTCGTCACCTGAGCGATGGCATCCTGCAGCGGTGTCAGATCCTCCGGCGGCAGATATGCTTCCACCACCTCCACCGAATCCCCGTAAGCAAGGGAAATCAGACCGGTTTCATAATCCGAAAAATCTTTTTTTTCGCCAGGCAGACTGTCGGCATCCATGGGTTCCATACAGGCATCCATACCCGCTCTTTTATGAAAATCCCCCGCTTTTTCTTCCTGTTTCCGCTCTTCTTCCCGGTCGATCACCTGGGTCGTCAACACATTCAGTTCCCGGTATGGGTCCAGCACAAGTCTGACACCATAGTTATCATCACTGTCATATTTATCAAACACTGCGTCCAACAGTGCAAGTACATCCTGAGAACTCGCCAGATTTACCGTGAATTCATTAATTTTAACCGTATAGGAACGCGCCAATGTCTCCACTTCCCCTTCACGCATCACTTCCACCATATTGGAGACGATCGTGTCCTGAGAATCCACCTTGCCGAAATATACCTCTTCCCCTTCCACGGATACTTCCGCTTCCAGCAAAACAGGCGCATCGCTCTCACCCGCGATCTGAAGACGTGCCTGCCGCACCAGCGCCTCCGTATCTTCCACTGCGCTGGTTCCCACTGCCACACCATTTAAAGAAATGTAAAATATATTATTTCCCGTACTTTCCGGTTTCATATAATGGGGCAGAAAGAAAGCACTGACAATAATTGCCAGTCCCATCCCTTTCATATATGCCCATTTGATTTTTCTAAGATTTTTCATCACAGATCAACTTTCCTGTATTTAACAGATCATTGTAACAATCATGTAACATTTTTATTCTATCAGCTAATATTTTACTTGTAAAGATTTTTCCAAATTTGTAAAATATCAGTATTCACATATGATCTGTTTAGGAGGACAGCCATGGAGACAACCATCTTTCATATTGATGTAAATTCTGCCTATTTAAGCTGGACGGCACTGGAGAGAGGTGCAAATGAGGAAACACCTGACCTGCGTGTCATCCCGTCCATTGTGGGCGGTGACATAGAAAAACGCCATGGCGTCGTGCTGGCCAAATCCGGCCCGGCAAAAAAGTATGGCATACGGACAGGTGAACCTGTGGTAAACGCTTTCCGCAAATGCCCGTCACTGGTTATGGTTCCGCCGGATCACACGCTGTATGCCAGGCGCTCCGGAGAACTTATGACATATTTGTCAGATATTTGCCCTGACATTGAGCAGGTCAGTGTGGACGAATGCTATATGAATTTTACTCCCATTGCCGGAAATTATAAGACACCCGTGTCAGGCGCAGATACCATACGGGAAGAGATTTATAAGACTTTTGGATTTACGGTAAATATAGGTGTTTCCAATCGCAAGGTGCTTGCCAAAATGGCCTCCGATTTTCGAAAGCCCAATCTGACACATACGTTATTTTCATGGGAAATTGAAAAAAAGATGTGGCCGCTTCCTGTTTCCGCCCTGTATATGTGCGGAAAATCCAGTGTGGAAACACTGCGGAAGCTGGAAATTCTCACCATCAGAGATTTGGCCCTCGCCGATCCTATGATTCTGGAAGCCCATCTGAAAAGCCATGGCCGGCTGCTCTGGCAATATGCCAACGGCATCGATCCCTCCACCGTTGTTTCGCAGCCGGTGAAAGCCAAAGGTATCGGCAACTCCATTACCCTTCCAAAAGATGCCGTAACCGCCGATGAAGCCAGAACCGCCCTGCTCTCCCTGTCTGAATCTGTGGCTTACAGACTGCGGGCAGCAGGCCAGCGGGCCATGATGGAAAGCCTGGAAATCAAATACGCGGATTTTCAGACCGTTTCCCACCAAACCACTTTTATATCACCGGTGGACCATGACCGGATTATCTATGAAACCGCTTGTAAACTCTTTGAGGAAACCTGGAACCAGGCGCCCATCCGTCTGCTGGGTATCCGCACGGCACGGCTCTGTCCGGTTTCCGATCCTGTACAGCTTTCCCTGTTTGACCTGGAACAGCCAAAGCTGTCCGAAAAGCAGCACAAACTGGATGAAGCCATTGATACCATTCGCAAACGCTTCGGAGAACATTCCGTGATACGCGGAAGTCTGTTGGGGCGGAAAGAAGAATTCAAAAAACATTAAGCCGGTTATTTTTTTCTGACACTGTATCCAAATGTGCCGAGGGGACTGCCCATTGTATAATAGGTTCCATGAGAATATACGATGGGATCCGCCTTTGCCAGATCAAACCGCCCCTTCTCGTCCATATATGCCTCGTCCGCATGCACACAGACCACTTCGGCCAGAAACATATCATGGCTGCCCAGTTCCCTGACTTCTGTAACCTTACATTCCAGATTCACAGGGCTTTCCTCCAGCAGAGGTGCTTTCACATGCTGTGCCGACACCGGTGTCAGTTTCATTTCCTTCCATTTGTCCACATCCCTGCCGCTTTTAACACCGCAATAATCCGTGGCAAACGCCAGCTTTTCCGTAGTCAGATTGATGACAAATTCTCCTGTTTCCCCGATCATACCATGGGAATGCCGCTGCTTCCTTACGGAAATGGAAACCATGGGCGGATCGGAGCAGACTGTCCCTGTCCATGCCACGGTAAAAAGATTCCGCTCCCCTGCTGCGCCGGCAACACTGACCAACACAACCGGAAGGGGATACAGCATATTGCCCGGTTTCCATATCTGTTTGCTCATGGGCTTCTCCTCACTCTCTTTCTTATTATCCGAAATCAACTCTGCCTCAAAACGCCCGGCTTATCCTGATTCTTCCAGGCATTCTCCCACCGATATATCACGAAAAACATCCAAAAATCCAGGCAATCCAAACACCCAGATTTCCCAGCGATACCAGCAGAGCGGCACTGACCAGAGCATATAATCCCCTGTTCCCCGGTTTATCCTGCTGAATCTTCTCCGTCAGTTCCTGGGTCTGGTTCTGAAACTCATCCGTCAGTATGGCCTGTACATTTCTGTACACTTTAACGCTTTCCTTATGCATAAACTCCTGTAATTCCGTATTGGTGGATTTCAGTTTGTCTTCGATTTCTTCTGCCAGTTCTTCACTTTCCGCAAAGGCTTCTTTCATTTCCTCGATGGCGGCGCTTATCACTTTCAGAGTTTCCCGTATTTCGTCAAAAGCAGCACCGGATTCCTCACGGGCCGACTGTTCGCGCACCTGCATCCTGTTCTGCTCGGACTGAACGCTCTCTGCTATTTCCTGCAATGTACGGATGTCACCGCGGGCTGATGCCACTTCGCTTTGCAGTGTGGTCAGATTACGCCCTGCTTCCTCCAGCTCTTTCTGCATCGACGCAAAGCCGCCAAGGAACTCCTGTGAAGCCTCCTGCACCGCCTGAATCTGCTCTTTTACGGCGGTCATGCCTTCCTGTAAAAAGCCTGACTCTTTCTGAACAGTCCGCACATCCTGTCCGATATCCGTCATCCCTTTCTGCAGATTTTCAAGCTGTACGGCCTGTATGCTTTCCCGCTTTTCTTTTTCATCCAGTTCTCCAAGCGCTCTGCCTGCCAATGTATTCACCTGTTCGGCCAGTGTGTAGATTTTCTCGGCACTTTCCACATTTTTCAGGTTGAGCCTGCGCATCTCCTGCATGCATTCATCGTATTCCTTGCGCTGCTCCCGCAACCGGTTCAGTTCTTTTGCCTCTGCCTGTGTATTTGCGTTGATAATCTCCTGGGCGCTGAACCGCTGTGACAGCCTGTTCATAAAATTGTCCATGTATTTTCCTCCGACCTGGTCTCTTTTCCATTTTGTACAATCTATCTGCCATTCATTCTATCATTTATCCCATAAAATAACAACCTTTCGCCGCATCTGCCACAGACAGCCTCTGTGGTATATAAATTGTCGGCAATACAGGCCAAACAATGACGGAATGTTACAATCCCTCTCTTTTTACGCATTCCTATATTGTGCATTCTGTATATATATCTTTTTCCATTGTCCACAGTTTTATAATATTTCACTATATTGTTACACTTCGTTCATAATTTATTCATATATATATGCTATACTCAATTTATCTTAAAGGTGCAACATCACTCTTCATTACACATATAGATAATTTTTTCATAATAGCCCCGGTATTCAGCGATGGATGTCGGGGCACTCCTCATTTTAACCGCAAAATATTTTAGGAGGTTGATTTCATATGAGAAGAAAAGACAGAGAGATAACAGATCCAGTGCAGATTCACAGTATCATTGAAAGCTGCTTCTGTTGCAGAGTCGGATTTTATGACGGGGCACAAGTATATATTGTCCCGTTAAATTTTGGTTTTGTCAGGAAACAGGGCCATTATACATTCTATTTCCACGGCGCAAAAGAGGGCCGGAAAATCGAGTGTATAAAAAACTGCGCGTCCGTGGGATTTGAACTGGATGACGGGGGCAGGCTTGTAGAATCCGAAACTGCCTGCGGCTGTTCCACACAGTTCCGGAGCATTATCGGAAACGGAATACCTGACTTCGTAACAGATCCTTCTGAAAAACTGGAAGGGCTCAGGGCCATTATGGAACATACGACCGGAAAAAACGACTGGAGTTTTGACGATGCGGCACTCCAGGCTGTATGCATATTTAAAATAGAAGTAACAGAAATCAGCTGCAAAGAACATGATACAGGCAAAGGCCAATAGAAAGTATCCATGGCATACGTTCTATTGGCCCGATAAAATGGCGTCGGATCTTCTTTGTTGCTTTTCAGGCTACATAACCATACATAAAGATAAAATGGCAGATACTTCCCCCGATGACAAAGAGATGAAAAATTTCATGAGATCCAAAATTTTCATGTTTCCCGTTAAAAATAGGGAGTTTCAATGCATAGATCACTCCACCGATGGTATAGACAATACCGCCGGCCAGCAGCCATAAAAACGCTCCCACAGGCAGCACAGCTCTGAGCTGACCGAATACAAGCAGGCAGACCCATCCCAAAGCAATATAAACCACGGAAGAAAACCATTTAGGGCAGGTAATCCAGAGTACATTAATCCCCATGCCAAACAGGGCAATGCCCCAGACCAGAGCCAGCAATGTCATACCCGTTCTGCCATCCAGTACAAGCAGGCAGACCGGTGTGTAGGAACCTGCAATCATAACGAATATCATCATATGGTCAATTTTGCGAAATATCTTCAGCGCTTTATCTGATACATTCACCGCATGATATGTGGTACTGGCTCCATACAGCAGGATCATGCTGAGCATGAAAATTCCCATCGCAAGAAAACATGTACCACCTGCACCCATTCCGGATTTAATCAGCAGAGGCACCGACGCAATTATAGCCAACATCATGCCTATAAAATGTGTGATTGCACTTCCCGGTTCTCTGATTGTAATCTGCATACTGACACCTCCGCACATAATAACTTTTGAACATAGTTTTCATTACTACTTGTCGTTTCTTATATATTACGTTATATTATATGCAATGTCAAGAAAAAATACCCCTTTATTTTATTTCTTTTGAAAAACGAACTGCACACATTTAGGGCCTTTCATCTTCAGCCATATAAAACAGTAGAAACACGCTCTGCAGACTTTTCAGTGTCATGAACAAAAAGGTTCTTCTCCCACCATGGAAAGAAGAACCTTTTATCATTTATTCCGGCAGGCCAGCCGGTTTCCTTTATTTCATACAACCATTACATATAACGTCTGTTCCACTCTGTCTCGTCTTCCAGATTATTGACGGTTACACGGCCAATACTTTCATATATCATGGGCACCGCCTTCACGTCCTCCAGATCGTAACAGTTACGTCCATCCATAACAATGGGCTTTCTCATCAGTTCCACATATTTTTGCAGTTGCAGTTCCTTAACCTCTCGCCACTCTGTAAAAATAAAGCAGATATCGGCATCTTTTAAAGCGTCTTCCACTGTATCACAATAGCTGATATGCTCATCGGGAATACGCTTTTTGAAATTCTCCGCCCCAACCGGATCCCATGCCTTTACATGCGCACCATCCTCCAGGAAAACCGGTACATTGACCAGTGACGGCGCTTCCCGCAGATCGTCGGTTCCCGGCTTGAATGTAAGACCCAATACTGCAATATTCAGTCCGTTATAATCTGCATAATATTTTCTGGCTTTTTTAGACAGCTTATATTTCTGTCCCTCATTGACTTCGATTGCCGCTTTCACAGTCCGCATCTCACATCCGTTCTGAGCAGACAGATGGTGCAGCGCTTTCGTATCCTTGGGGAAGCAGGAACCGCCATAACCGATTCCCGCATGCAGGAACCGTTTGCCGATCCGCTCGTCAAATCCCATGCCCTTAGCCACTTCTTCCACATTCGCTCCGATTGCTTCACAGAGATTGGCAATCTCATTCATATAAGAAATCTTCAACGCCAGGAAGTCGTTGGAAGCATATTTGATCATCTCAGCACTTCTCCGATTGCAAACCATAATGGGAGCATCAAAATTCTGATACATCTCCAACAGTTTTTCCCTGGCAAAATCATCGTTTACGCCGAGGACAATACGGGATGCGTGCATGGTATCCGGCACTGCCGTGCCCTGTGCCAGAAATTCCGGATTGGAAGCTACATGAACCCGCAGCTCCAGTGGATTCTCATTGAGCAGGCGTTCCACCTCATCATTGGTTCCGATGGGAACGGTTGACTTGACGATCACCACACATTCCTTGCTGATGCTTGCCGCAATCTGGCTGGCCACGCCAAACACATAGGCAAGGTTGGCAGAACCGTCCCGCTTCTCCGGCGTACCCAC
The DNA here is from genome assembly GCA_910589075.1 of uncultured Lachnospiraceae bacterium. Taxonomy (GTDB): domain Bacteria; phylum Bacillota; class Clostridia; order Lachnospirales; family Lachnospiraceae; genus VSOB01. The sequence continues at coordinate 28,248 of CAJUSK010000024.1, read as the reverse complement.
CGCTATAATAATGACATCTGCATCCACATACGCTTTTTTATAATCGGTTGTAAAATAGAGATGGTCCATATTCTTAACCATCAGTTCCTCCAACCCCGGCTCGTAAATAGGCGACTTGCCGCTCTCCATCATTTTTACTTTATTTTCATCCACATCCACACAGGTCACTTCATGTCCATGCTCCGACAGACATACGCCTGTCACAAGTCCCACATATCCTGTTCCTGCTACTGCTATCTTCATTTCGCGCTCTCCCTGTTTTCTTTTGCCTGTTTACTAATCTGCGTCCTGTATCACGGACAATACGCTCATTATAATATATCCTGCCCGGTATTTCAATAAATAACCATTTGAATAATGGATTTTTCTGTCAATCCGTGGTATACTATCCAGGCAGACAAGCATTTTGCGTCTGTTGTGCGAACCAACTGATCAATCAAAGGAGAATACTATGAACAAGTCGATGAACGATATCGTATTATCTGTTGTGATCCCCTGCTATAACGAAAAAAATACGATTGAAACCGTATTGGATGCCGTTCGTAACTGTGGTGTTAAAAATACCGAAATTATCGTTGTAGATGATTATTCCACAGACGGGACAAGAGATCTGTTGCAGGGTCCTCTGCGCGGCAAAATTGACCGCCTGTTATTCCACAAAGCCAATCAGGGAAAAGGCGCTGCGCTGGCAAAGGGATTCCAGGCCGCTACCGGTGATGTGGTCGTTGTACAGGATGCGGATCTGGAATATGACCCCAAAGATTTTGTCCGTCTTCTGGATCCTTTCATAAAAGGAAGAGCCGATGCCGATGTTGTATACGGTTCCCGCTATGCCAGAGGGGAAAAATATATGATTAAACGTTTTTACCATACCATGGGCAACAAGATGTTGACATTTGCATCCAATCTGTTTACTGATCTGGGTCTGACCGATATGGAAACATGCTATAAAATGTTCCGTCGCGAAGTCATCCAGTCCATTACCATCGAAGAAAAACGTTTTGGCTTTGAGCCGGAAATTACAGCTAAAATTGCAAAGAAGGACAAACGTTATCATATTTATGAAATCCCCATTTCCTACTATCCCCGTTCTTATAACGAAGGTAAGAAAATTGGTATCAAAGATGCCTTCCGCGCCCTGTACTGTATTATCAAGTACAATCTGTTTTCTTAAAGCAGGAATTATTGATCTGAATGAAATCGAGGTAAACATATGAATCGAGTACTTGTAACCGGAGGCGCCGGTTTTCTGGGTTCTCATCTGTGTGAACGACTGCTGCAGGATGGTAACGACGTAATCTGCGCGGACAATCTTTATACCGGCAGCAAGGATAATATACGTCACCTGATGGCCAACCCTTATTTTGAATTTATCCGTCATGATGTAACGGAGCCGCTCTATGTGGAAGTAGATCAGATATATAACCTGGCCTGCCCGGCCAGTCCGGTCCATTATCAGGCCAATCCGGTGAAAACGACAAAGACCAGCGTCTACGGCGCACTCAATATGCTGGGCCTTGCCAAACGGGTTGGCGCAAGAATCCTGCAGGCAAGTACCAGTGAGGTATATGGAGATCCGGAGGTACATCCCCAGCCGGAAACCTACCGCGGATGTGTAAATCCCATCGGGATACGTTCCTGTTATGACGAAGGTAAGCGGGTAGCGGAAACATTGTTTTTTGATTATAAGCGTATGCATCATCTGGAAATCAAAGTGATGCGTATATTCAACACCTATGGCCCCCGCATGAATCCTTCCGACGGTCGTGTCGTTTCCAATTTTATTGTACAGGCATTGAAGAATCAGGATATTACCATCTATGGAGACGGTTCTCAGACAAGAAGTTTCTGTTATGTGGACGATCTGATTGAAGGCATGGTACGCCTGATGGCATCTCCTGCCGATTTTACCGGTCCCTGCAATCTGGGCAATCCGGGTGAATTTTCGATTTTGCAGCTTGCGGAAAAAGTGATCGATATTACAGGTTCCAAATCCGAAATCGTTTACAAACCCCTTCCCTCTGACGATCCCCTGCAACGCAAACCGGTCATTGATCTGGTGAAAGAACATCTGGGCTGGGAACCCCATATTCAACTGGATGAAGGTTTGAGAAAAACAATCGAGTATTTTAAAAGAATACTGTAAAGTAAAACAAAGGGTGTAATAAATGCATGGGTTACAAATGCGTTTATCACACCCTTTGTTGATTGCTTTCTCAAAACGATCGGGAACCAATTTCATAGTGTTTCCCTTCCCGCCCTGAATATTATAATGTTTTCATATACTCTGCAATTGCATCCTGCCATGTGGCAAATTGAAAATCGGTCGTCAGGCGCAGCATATAATTGTCGAGAACCGAATAAGCGGGACGGTCCGCCTGTCCTGGGTACATGGCTTCATACTCGGCTGTTGTCACATCTTCCACAACCGTAGATTTTCCAGCCAGACGGAATATTTCTTTCGCAAATTCAGCCCAACTGCATTCCCCTTCACAGGTGGCATGGAATATGCCATAATTTTCCGTAGGAAGCAAATATGCGATGAATCTTGCCAGTTCCATAGAATAGGTGGGCGTTCCAAACTGGTCATTGACTACCTGTACTTTATCGCGGGTTTCAGAAAGTTGCAGCATGGTTTTGGCAAAATTTTTTCCGTCCCCATAGAGCCATGCAGTGCGCAGGATAAAATAACGGCTGCAAAATTCTCTCACAAAGTTCTCCCCCAGAAGTTTTGTTTTCCCATATTCACTGCCGGGAAATGTTTCGTCAAATTCCTGGTAATGACGATCTGTATCCCCCGAAAAAACATAATCTGTGGAAATCTGGAACAGTTTCGCACCTGTTTCCTGAGCTGCAATCGCCAAATTTCTGGCGCCAATGGCATTGATCCGAAAAGCGCCTTCCCGGTCCTGTTCACAGCCATTTACATTTGTATGCGCAGCGCAGTTAATGATAGCATAGGGTTTTACATCTCTGGCCAGCTTCATCACCTGGTCGATATCCGTAATATCCAATTCAGCTACATCTGTATTGACAAGGTCATATTCGCTGTTCCCCGCCATAATCTGATTCACAGCTTTTCCAAGCTGCCCGTTGCAGCCGGTTACAATAATCCGTTTCATAACTCCTCCTATTTTCCCAGTTCCAGTCTGTTCACGGCAGAAAACAGCGCCCGAATAGATGCCCTTGTAATATTGGAGCTGACACCCACGCCATATGTCACCCTGCCCGTTTCAGAATCCAGCAGATGAATGTAAGCGGCTGCCTGAGAATTGGAGCCGCTCTGCAGAGCATGCTCTTCGTAATCCAACACTTTGATGCTGACGCCCAGAGACTCCTGCATACCGCGCTGGGCAGCGTCAATCGGCCCGTTGCCAACCGCTTCAAAAGTCTTTAATTCACCGTGGTCCGTATAGCCGACCTCCACTTTTGTATCGAATTGAGTCTTAGTCTCTCCAGATAAATCAGAAACATGCAGTTTTCTGAAATGCAGTGGTTCTTTCCGATCCAGATATTCGATTCTGAACTGATCCATAATCTGTTCCGGAGATACCTCCCCCTGCTTTTCGGAAATTGCCTGTATGGTTCCGGCAAATTCCTTATGCATTGCCTTAGGCAGCTTAAAGCCAAAATACGTATCCATAATGAAGGCCACGCCGCCTTTACCGGACTGAGAATTAATCCGGACAATGGGTTCATATTCCCGTCCAATATCCGCCGGGTCAATGGGAAGATAAGGCACCTGCCAGTATTCTCCATTTCTTTCTTTCATGGCATGCACACCCTTATTGATGGCATCCTGGTGAGAGCCGGAAAATGCGGTAAATACCAGCTTCCCTGCATATGGATGCCGGGGATGGATGGGAATCTTGCAGCATCTCTCATAAATTTCAATGATTTCATTAATATGTTCAATATGAAGCCGGGGATCAATTCCCTGGGAAAACATATTATAGGCAATATTCAGGATATCCACGTTTCCGGTTCTCTCTCCGTTTCCAAACAGTGTACCTTCCACACGGTCCGCCCCTGCCAGCAATGCCAGTTCCGCCGATGCCACGCCGGTGCCTCTGTCATTGTGGGGATGTACGCTTAAAATTATGCTCTCACGATTTTCAAAATGCCTGTTCATCCACTCGATCTGATCTGCATAAACATTGGGTGTATTCATCTCTACCGTGGAAGGCAAATTGATAATAATGGGATTTTCCGAAGTAGCGCCCCATTCCTTCTGAACTGCGGTACAAATATCCAAGGCAAAATCCAGCTCCGTGCCTGTAAAACTCTCCGGAGAATATTCGAGAACAATTTTTCCCGGAAATGCCTTTGCATATTCTTTTACAAGCCGGGTACCTTTCAGTGCAATTCCTGTAATTTCTTCTCTGTCCATGTGGAACACCACATCCCGCTGCAGGGTGGATGTGGAATTGTAAATATGCACAATGGCCTGGTTACAGCCCTGGATGGACTCAAATGTCCTGGCAATCTGTTCTTCGCGGCATTGTGTCAAAACCTGAACCCATACATCATCCGGAATCAGTTTCCGCTCTATCAACTGTCTCAGAAAATCATACTCAATCTGACTGGCTGCCGGAAAACCGATCTCTATCTCCTTAAATCCCAACTGAATCAGGTACTGGAACATCTCCACTTTTTCTTCCACGATCATGGGATCAATCAGCGCCTGGTTACCGTCTCTCAGATCCACACTACACCATATGGGCGCTTTTTCAATTTCCTTTCCCGGCCACTCCCGTTCGGGATATGTTACCACCGGATTCTTCTGGTAACGCTTGTAATTTAACATCGTATTCCCTCTCTTTCCTGTAACCTTCCTGAGCCGACTTTTGAAGACTTTCACAGTAGAATTACAACAAAAATCAGTCCATCCAGAGAGATGGACTGACATGTGACGATTGAAACCTTATTCCCCAAGACCACTTTCGATGATTGCAACCAGAGAGTTCAAAGCCTCTTCTTCATCCTCCCCTTCGCACACGAATTCCACTTCGTCGCCGCATTTCACACATGCACCCAATACACTCAATACACTTTTGGCATTTGCAGTGCTCTCTCCAAATGTAAATGTAATCAATGATTTAAACTGCATTGCTTCTTTGCACAGGATGCCGGCAGGTCTCAGGTGTAGTCCTGTTGGGTTTTTAATTACTACCTTTTGGCTTACCATATAAACGCCCTCCAATTTATATCTTATCCCATACGTAAAAATACAGAATCCTTCTCTTTGTTATCATATCACGCATTTTGTATTTTCACAAGTACAATCACACATTTAACTACAGCATACAATTCTGTATCAGATCCGCCAGCTTCCGCGCTTCCTTCTCAATCATTTTCTGATCTTTTCCTTCTATCATAACACGCACAAGCGGCTCCGTTCCCGAAGGCCGGATCAGTACCCTTCCTTCCCCAGCAAACATATCGTTGAGTTTCTGTATGGCTGCTGCTATTTCAGGATATTCCATATACCGTTCTTTTTTATGGTTCGGCACTTTTGCATTGATAAGCGCCTGTGGTAAAACATCCATAACGCCGGCCAGCTCAGACAGAGGTTTTCCGGTTTCCACCAATACCTGCAAAAGGTGGAGAGCGCTCAGCAGGCCGTCACCCGTAGTATTTTCATCCAGGAAAATAACATGGCCCGACTGTTCGCCGCCCAGGCTGGCCCCAATTTCCCGCATTCTCTCCAGCACATAGCGGTCTCCCACTTTTGTCTGCTCCGCTTTAATCCCCTTTTCTTCCGCCATCAGGAAAAATCCCAGATTGCTCATAACCGTTACAACAATGGTATCCTTTTTTAATTTTCCCTGGGCCTTCATGTGATTGCCTACAATCGCCATTATCTGGTCGCCGTCCACCATCTCGCCATGTTCGTCTACTGCCAGAAGTCTGTCGGCATCCCCGTCAAATGCCAGGCCAATATTGGCTTTTTCATATACGACTCTCGCCCGCAGCTCTTCCATGTGGGTGGAGCCACAGTTGGCATTGATGTTGGTTCCGTCCGGATTATTATGAATGGCAATAATCTCGGCCCCCAGTTCTTTGAGCGCCTCCACAGAAGTATAGTAAGCAGCGCCTTCCGCACAATCCACTACGATTTTCAGATTACTCAGATCCGCATTCACCGACTGTACGGCATGGTTAATATATTCTTCTCTGGCATCGGTCCGATATTTGATCTTCCCGACTCCGGAACCGATGGGAAACTTAATATCCTTCATCCCGCTTTTGATTACCTGCTCGATTTCATCCTCCATGGAATCCGGCAGCTTATAACCTTCACCGTCGAAAAATTTAATACCGTTAAATTCCACCGGGTTATGGGAAGCAGAAATAACCACCCCTGCATCCACTTTATATTTCTTCGTGAGGTACGCCACTGCAGGCGTAGGTACGACGCCCACATACACTGCATTGGCACCCACGGAGCAGGCGCCGGCCATCAATGCGTTGGCCAGCATATCTCCGGATATACGTGTATCACACCCCACCATGATTGTGGGTTTATGTTTATTCTCTTTTGTAAGAACATATGCGCCGGCCTGACCGAGCTGCATGGCAAGGGTCGGTGTCAGTTCTTCATTTGCCACACCTCTTACGCCGTCTGTACCAAATAATCTTCCCATCTTTTTTTAACCTCTATTCTTCCTCATTCTCTTCTATCGTTTCGTCCGTTATGACAACCGTTACCGGCACTTCTCGTTCCTGACTGGTTCCTTCCGGCAGTTTTACCGACAGATTCATCTCATATTCTCCAGGCAGCAACGCGGCAAATCCATTGCTGCTCATAAATTCAGCTATATCCACGTAGGCTGTAATATCTGCACTGTTAAGATTCTCAATATAATTGGAGAGCCCTTTCACCGGAACACTCACCGCTGCTTCCGCCAGGCTTCCTTCCATTCCGACCGGCACGCCTCTCAGAGGGATATTCTCCACTGCCAGGCTCACCTGTGAGCTGATCTCTTTTTCGATATGAACCATGACATTGACCTTGCCGTTAAAATCCTTTTCTGCCAGGTAAACGTAATCCGGCAGATATTTCTTCAGATCGATCCGTGTAGTCATATTCCCTGCATATCCGTTTACATTCAAAGCCGAATCCGGTATGTCAATCTGGGTAACATTCTTAATTACATTCCCTTTACCCGCAATCAGAACCGTGGACGGTGTACTCTCAATCACGCCGGTAAGCGCATACCCCTCTGCCGGCTCCCCTGTGGAAGCAAAGCTCAGCGGCACACGTTTTGTCTGCAATATTTCAATATTCACCTTCACCTGTTCCAGACTCTTTTTCAGGTTTTTATCGGACACGGGATTCCCCTCGGCATCAAACAGCTTGATGGTTGCGTCTGTCCGAATATCCTGGGACACCCCTGATACAGTAACAGGAACCTCCACCCGGTCCACCTGACTGACTACGGATTCCGGCCCGGTCAGGCTTACCAGATTCTGGTCGGTGCTGATGCTGCCCACCACATAGCCTTCTGCCGGAACGCCTATGGTGCTGGCCTCTATCACAAACTGCTCCCGCTTCATGTCTTCAATGCTGACCAGAAGATTTTCAGTTGAGGATGTAATATTATCCAGTTTTTCATTATACTTGTTTGTGGAGAGTTTTATACGCACCATAGTATCCATCAGGTTAATTTCCTGCATGTCTGCGGTGGCAATGATGTTTTCCCTGCTCAGGGTATCCAGTACACTTCTTTTCGCCCATACGGTCACATCAATGACATTGGTGCCGTCCAGTATTTCATATACCTTGCCCTCGCTGGTAATTAAATCTTCGTTCAATATCTCCACAGGTATTTTGGTAAATTCCGCTTTATCCACCGGATCATTGATATTAATCACAATAAACCATATGGCTACGGAAAATAAGACTGCCAGAATCTTCAGGCCCAGATTAGCGGTCAGTTTCTTTTTCATTCTTTGCCCTTCCCTTCCACAATCTTCTCTTCTTCTCTTCCAAAGGCTTATTCTGAATCATAAGCAGTTTGCCCTTGAGGTCTTCCGAATCCAGATCTCTGGACAGAGTCCCTTCATAGGCCACGCTTATATGTCCTGTCTCCTCCGAAACAATAATTGTCAGGGAATCCGTCACTTCCGAAATCCCCACACCGGCCCGGTGCCTCGTACCCAGTTCCTTACTCAGGCCCATATTATCGGATAACGGGAGATAGCAGGTGGCGGAAACGACCCGGTTTTCCCTTACGATAACCGCCCCGTCATGGAGAGGTGTATTGTGTTCGAATATATTAATCAGAAGCTGGCTGGTCAGAATCGCGTCTACCTCAATTCCGGTTCTTTCGTATTCGCTCAGGGACTGATTCTGCTCCACTACAATCAGAGCACCGGTCCGCACCTTGCCCATCTCATAACATGCCTTGATAATTTCCTGCATGGTCTTATCCGAAAACCGTCCCCCCATATCCCTTGTACTGTCAAAGGGAACCAGCGATGCAAAAAAATTAGTCCTGCCAAGCTGTTCCAGCGCCCGGCGCAATTCCGGCTGTAATACAACAACCGTTGCAATGACCACCAGGCTCAACATCTTTTCCGCAATCCACAGTATCGTCGTCATATTGAGGAAAGCGGCGGCCAGAATAAAGGCCATGATGATCACAATACCTCTGAGCAGAGACCATGCGCGTGTATTTTTGATCCACAGGATAATCTGATACACCAAAAAGGAGAGGATGATAATCTCCAGTATATCAGTCCACCTTATGGTCGGCATATGAAACCGGTTTAAATATACACCTGCAAAATTTAACAACTGACTCATACTATTTCATTCCACTCTTATTCGATTTCCTGACTACGCTGCCGGTTGTACGCGGCGGCTGTGCAACATCCTTCTTCTGCGTTGTAATTTTTTTCACGGTTTTGGACGGCTTTGCCACTGCAATTTTGGGTACTGCCTTTACATAATAATAGTATTCATCATCTTCAAACTGTACATATTCCGTACGGGAATAATCTACGTTGAAAACAAAGAACTGCAACAGCTTTGCGATTGCCGCCGATATGACCGCACCGATTACAGTCGAGAAAATGGAAATATTAATTTCCCACATCAAATCTCCCACAAGAAGCACCGAAATTGCGGTCAGCATCCCTGCGACAATCGCGATTGTCCAGGAATGGTTGATGCTCATCCTGCGGATCAGATATACCACAAGTACCGTTACCCCAAAAGCAGCCATCATGACGAGCATTCCCTTATTGCTCATCAGTCCATCCACCACATAACGGTATTTCTGCATCGCACTTTCAGTATCCATAGAATTCAGCGCCGCCACACTGTCCGAAATATACGCAAGGACATTGTACACCGCCACGCCACAGGCTACGGATATTGCCGAAGCCGGGGTACTGGTCAGCCCTGCCGCCAGGGGCATTACAAAAGGAATGTTCAGCGAACAGCAGATCGGTGTAAGGAGCACCATCACCGTATCTTTGGATGAAAACCGAAAATACAGTAAAAACATTACAAGAAACAGTGCCAGAACCACAATCGCACATTCCATGGAAAATGCATACAGATGCAGCAGGATAAATGCTGCTGCTATTAAAATCATAAAATTCATTGGTAAGAAAGAGCATAAAAGCCCTGCTATAAGAATCACTGAAATCCCGTTCAGCTTACTCATATAGCCCAGCTTCCTGTTGATCAGCATCAGCGTGATAAACGACAGAAGGAACTTTTCCACAGGAGTAATATAAATCTCATACTTCCCATAAATTCCCTTCAGATACTCTCTCAGGACTAGTATATTTGTCATAAATCTTTCCTTTCAGAAATTTTACTCACCGTCGGATGTCGTCCTCATACAGTTCGGACAGTTCCTGCAGGTGAGCATAATATTTCTTCAAGCTCTTTTTCGCCCGATTATAACGGTAGGAGTATACGAGATAACAGATAAACGTATAAATCCCTGTAAAAATAACATAAGCAAGAAGTAGCTTCCTGCCCATTTCCAGTAAATCAACCTGGTACACTTCTTTCATCACTGACTCAAAATGATAAAAGACATAAATGCCAAGTACAATTCCAAAGGTGAGCGTGGCGCTGATAATAGACTTCATTACCTGAAGGCTGATGTAATCGCTTCTGAAATAGTTACCAATCGCCATATTATGTCTGCCTTCATTCTCTTCATAAGAAGCCATCCTGGTCATCAGCTTGATCCGCTCTTCATTCAGCATCTTCTCACCTCCTCGCGCCAGCCCGGCAGCTCAATACTTTTGATTATATCATATCGGTACCCGTATGTAAAACTAACGGTCCAGATACCGCATCCGGGGATTATCCTTTGTATCCTTGTGAACAGGCGCCTGCGGTCTGGGCTTCTCGATGGAACTTCTGAGATTGTTTACCATTGTGGCCTTGCATTTCTCACAGAATCGCCCTGTTTTAATCGTGGCATTGCAGTTTTCACAGTTAATGCCAATGGGTGAATCATCTGCAAATACCAGCCGCTCTTCTCTGATCCACTGATGAATCTGAGAAGTCTCCACTTCACACATTTTGGAGATCTCCGGAATACCGGCTCCTTTATTTTCTCTGATATACTCCTTGACTTCCTGGAATTTCTCTTCTATCCGTTCACGGCATGCAGGACAGATAGGCATTCCCGCCACATAATTGAAAATCCTTCCACATTTTCTGCAATTACGTACTTCCATTTCAGCACCTCCAGATTCTTTATCCCTTGCCAATGGCCAGAGCAATAAAATAAACATGTTTAATTCCGGCTTCCTGCAGAACCGCCGCCATGGCATCCACAGTACTTCCCGTTGTATAAATATCATCTATAATTATAATTGTATTTAATTTTACAACATTTCCACATATTTTAAAAGCCCTTTTCAAATTATTTTGGCGCATGGCAGGTGTCAGAAGTTTCAGAGGTGTGGTATTTTTTACACGCACAATCAGTCCGGATAAAACAGGGATTTCCAGCCTTTTTCCCACTTCCGCCGCCAGCGCGCCGGCCTGATTATACCCCCTTTTCCTTTTTCTGGAACTGTGCAGCGGTACCGGAATCAGTGCGTCCGGTTTCCAGGATAAAATTACCTTTCCCAAATGTCTGGCTATCTCATCTCCATAAAACAGCGCATATTCTTTTCTGCCTCCATATTTAAAACGATATACAGACTTACGGATACAGGGATATTCATACAATGCCCTGCCCTCACGAAACAGATGGGTTCCCTGTTCGCAATCCCCACAGTATTCCTGCCTGCTGTCCGGCAGAGCCTTCCCGCATTTCCTGCAAAAAGGGCTTTGTATCAGCTTCAGATTCTTCGCACACTGTGGACATATTTGTTTCCCCAGCGGCAGTACCCGGTCACAAACGGGACACCGCATGGGAAAAAGAAGATCCAGTAAAATCATGTTCTTTTATATCTGACAAGTTCTCTCTATTTCACTTATTCTGTCGGCAAGACCGCTGAAACGTTTCTGCTCATTTTCATTCCTGATCATGGAAGAGACTGTATCGCTGCTTCCCAGTATGGTCACACAGTCTTTGGCCCTGGTAATGCCCGTATAGAGCAGATTCCGGTTCATCAGCAGCCGGGGACCTCCCAGCAACGGCATAACCACTGCCGGATATTCGCTTCCCTGAGACTTATGGATTGTAATTGCATAGGCCAGCTCCAGTTCATCCAGCCCTGCAAAAGGATAGGTCACCTGCCTCTTTTCATCATACTCCACAGTCAGCGTCTGTGCAATTTCATTAATCCGGAGTATCACCCCCATATCTCCGTTAAAAATGCCCAGCCCTTTATCTATGGGAATATTATATCGGCTCACCACTTCCCATTCCAGCTGATAATTGTTTTTAATCTGCATGACTTTATCTCCCTCACGGAAGAGATTTTCACCATGCTGACATTCTTTTTTCCCTTTATCCGGCGGATTCATATACTGCTGCAATATGCGGTTCAGCGTTTCCACGCCCAGATTCCCTTTCCGCATGGGTGTCAGCACCTGTATATCATATGGGTCTGCCTTTACATACCGGGGAAGTTTTTCGGTAATCAGCAATACCATATGCTTATATATGACATTGACGTTATCCCGCTCCAGGAAAAAGAAATCCCGGCTCTGATTATCCAGGCGGATCTGTTCCCCTCTGTGAATTCTGTGCGCATTGACCACAATATCACTTTCTCCCGCCTGACGGAATATTTTCTGCAGCATGACCACAGGAAACCGGCCGCTGTCAATTAAATCTTTCAGCACCTGTCCCGGCCCCACACTGGGCAACTGATTCACATCCCCCACCATAATCAGCCTGGTTCCCACGGAAACCGCACGCAGCAGTGACTGAAACAGATGAATATCAACCATGGACATCTCGTCTATAATCAATATATCCGCTTCCAGTGGATTTTCTTCATTTCTTTCGAAGGAAACTTTTCTGCCGGCATCACCTGCCAGTCCGTTCAGCTCCAGCAATCTGTGAATGGTTTTGGCCTCATAGCCGGTGGCTTCTGTCATACGCCTGGCGGCTCTGCCGGTGGGCGCCGCCAGAAGGATATCCATTCCCTCCTGCTCAAAATAATGGATAATCGTATTAATGGTAGTGGTTTTTCCGGTTCCCGGTCCGCCGGATAAAATCAGAAGGCCGCATTTGATGCTTTCCAGCACGGCCCTCCTCTGCAAATCATCCAGCTCCATTTCCAGCTCTGCTTCCAGCAGTTGAATCTTGTGCAGCAATGCCTTTTCTTCCGAGGGCAGCATACGGCCTTCGTCCTCCAGAGACACATTCAGGTCATTCAGCATTCTGGCACAGTTCAGTTCCGCATAATAATAAGACATGCTATAGATAATCCGCTGCCCGTCTTTCTCCTTGATCACAACCTTTTTATCCATCATCAGATTGGTCAGATGAGGCTCTATCTGCTCCCTTGTAAGTCCCAGCACCCCAGACGCCTGCTCCAGCAGCTGCTCCTGGGGCAGGTACATATGACCCTCCCCGGAAGCCTGTAAAAGAGAATAGAGAATACCGCTCCTGATCCGGTAATCCGAATCCGTGTGGATACCAATCCGCTCTGCAATCTCATCCGCAGTTTTAAATCCCACCCCTGCAATATCTTCTGCCAGCAGATATGGATTCTCCTGCATAACGCCATACAGTCCCATACCATAGGTTTTAAAAATTTTTGCAGCCAGCGTATTGGAAATCCCATACTTTTGCAGAAAAATCATGGCATCCCGCATCCCGCGCTTTTCCTGCGCCTGAACGGCGATCTCTCTGGCAATCCGTTCACTGATTCCCTTTACCTCCGAAAGCCGTTCCGGTTCTTCCTCTATAATGCGGAATGTGTCTGCTCCAAATTTTTTGACAATTCTCCCGGCCAGCGCTTCTCCGATTCCTTTGATCGCACCGGACGAAAGGTAGCGGCGGATACTGACCACATCCTCCATGGAGAGAAATGTATAGGACTGTACTTTGAACTGACTCCCATAGATGGCATGTTCCGTAAAAGCGCCTGTCAATTCCAGATTCTCACCTTCGTCGATTCCACGAAATGTTCCCACACAGGTGACTTCTTCCCCATCACAGTCCATCTCCATGACCGTATAGCCACTGTCCCCGTTCTGGTATATGATATGCTTTACATAACCCTTGAGTGTTTCCATGACCTGCCCTCAAACAATAGAAAATACCCTCTGGGCGTTTTCTATTGTCATGAAAAACCACAAACAGGGGCTGCCAAAAAAGCAGCCCCAGCTTTTAACCTGTTCGTTCTTAACCGTTGTTGATCTTCATCTGTTCATATAACATCTGTGCCAGCCCCAGTCCACCGGACTCTGTTGACATAGATGCAATTTCCTGAATCATATTATCTTTATAATAGTCCACCATCGTACCCGTGGCTTTAAAACTGTAATCCGTTTCCGGCACCGTCTTCATCATTTCTTTGAACATCTGCTCTACAAAATAAGATTCAAACTGCTTGCAGGCATCCATTAACTGTTCATCGTCCGAACCCTTATTTTTTTCTTTCCAATCCGCTTTCATCTTTTCCAGACGGTCATTATCGGACTGGGTCTTCATATAATCCGTATAGATGGAAGTGAGTCCGCTTAAATCCATAAGATTACCCTCCTGTCAAAATACATGTCACTCAGCATAAACAACCTGCCGCCATCCCGTCAATTATCGTTTGAGATTATTGGCCTGCTGCAACATGTCATCAGATGTGGTGATTGCTTTGGAATTCATTTCATACGCACGCTGTGCCACAATCATATTGACCATTTCATCCACCACCTGTACATTGGAACGCTCCAGATATCCCTGTACAATGGTACTCTTTTCTATATTGGTACTTCTCGCCTCATTGATAGCCTCACCGCTGGCTTCTGTTTCCTGATAATAGCTGCCGCCTATTTTTTCCAGGCCTGTAGGATTATTAAACTGGAACAATCCAATGGTAATACCCAGGGGCTGAGGATTATTGTCCGCATCGGGATAATAAAATTCTCCCTCTTCCGACACCGTCAGGTTACTTGCCGTATAGTTCCTGTTAAAAGTAATCTCCCGTCCTGCCGTACTGAGCACCGGATAACCATCCGACGTACAGAGCGTAAGGCCACCGCCGTCGTTGGTACTCAGGAAAAAGTTTCCGTTCCTCGTATAATACGTTTCTCCGTCATCCCCTGCTACAGCAAAAAGCCCTTTCCCACTGATGGCAAAGTCTGTTGTACTTTCGGAATCCTGGAAAGCGCCCTGTCCGAATATAGACGCAATAGAAGAATTCCGCACACCCAGTCCCACCTGTGCACCCACCGGTTTATTATCACCGTTGGCCGTAGTTGTCCTTGTCTGCAGGGTCTGATATAAGAGAGACTTAAAGTTTGCCACTTCTGTTTTATACCCTGTTGTATTTACATTTGCAAGGTTATTTGCAATCGTATCAATATTTGTCTGCTGTGCAATCATACCTGTTGCAGCAGACCACAAAGATCTTACCATAACCGTTCCTCCCCGTTCCTGTTCTGATCAATCATCACCTGCAGCCCCACATTCCGTTTCATCCGGGAATGTACATCTGCTACAGCTTCCCTGTGCGCGCCTAAATACACCTGTCACATTTTACATGTATATGTTTCTCAGCAAATCCTGCTGCACTCCTGTTCACATCAGCAGTTATATAAAAGTATGTTATATAAATCTTTACATCAGTTTGCCGAGCTGATTCACCGCAATATCAAGAGAACTGTCATATGTCTGCACAATCTTCTGGTTTGTCTCATAGGCTCTGGAAACATTGATCATATCCACCATTTCCTTAACGACCTGCACATTGGAATGCTCCAGATAGCCGGAAACGATCCGTCCCTCTGCTTCCTGCTCTTCCGCACCATCCACAGGCTGGAATAATGTCTCACCATAATGCTCCAGATAATTATAATCTTCGAAATCCGTAATCCCAATGGTGGCAACCTGTACGCCGTCCTGGAAAATAGCACCGTTTTCCAGAATTTCAGATTCGCGAAGCGGATCCAGTTCGATCTGTTCCCCATCGTCATCCAGAACAAAATCCCCGTCTTTTGTTACAAGATAACCTTCCTCTGTCAACGTAAAACAGCCGTCCCTTGTATATTTTGTGGATGTTTCACCCGCTTTATTGGTAAACTCAATAGCAAAAAAGCCCGGTCCCGTAATCGCCAGATCATACGTATTCCCTGTTTCCTTTAAGGGACCTTCGCCATAATCGGTATAATTCTCTCCGATTTTCACACCCATGTTCATGGAACCGATCCGTCTGGCCAGATTGGGTGTCTCCGATGTATCCTTAATCTTATAGGCAAGCACATCCCGAAACGCCTGGGAAGTGGCACCTTCCTTCTTAAACCCTACGGTGGCGCTGTTGGCCAGGTTATTTGTCAGAGTGTCCATTCTGTGCTGTTCGTTTATCATTCCGGTATATGCCGTATATAAACCCTTTACCATCCTCTGCCTCCTGCTTTATACTCTCCTGTTATAACAGTTCAGATGACATCTGCCCTGTTCCATGTAAACCCCATAAAAGCCATCAGGCAATGAGATTTCACACGTAAAAATTATCTTTTCATGGCCTGCATGGCACGTGTACAGACCAATCTGACCGAACTGTCATCACCTGTCATTACAGCAGGTTTTCAAGTCCATAAGACACGCCTGTCAGTTTTCGTCACGGTATCCTGCCAGGAATTCCACGTATTTACCCGTGCCAATGGCAACCGCCGTCATAGGATCTTCCGCCGTCATCGTGTTGATGCCTGTCTTGGCTTCGATGAGGTCTTCCAGCCCTCTGAGCAGGCTGCCTCCTCCGGTCAGGACAATGCCTCTGTCGGCAATATCCGCAGCCAGTTCCGGCGGTGTTTTTTCTAATACACTGTGGATTGTCTCAATAATCTGAGATGTTGTCTCTTTCAGTGCCTCTTCTGTCTCTTCAGAAGAAACTTTGATGGTCTTGGGAAGCCCTGTCACCAGATTCCTCCCTCTGACATCAATGTAATCCACTTCCGCCCGTTTATAAGCGGACCCAATCTTAATCTTTAAATCCTCTGCCGTCCGCTCACCGATCAGCAGATTATGTTTTTTACGCATATAGCGCACGATGGCTTCATCGAAATCGTCTCCGGCAATCTTAATGGAAGCGCTGACCACTGTACCGCCCAGAGAGATAACTGCAATATCAGACGTACCGCCGCCAATATCCACAATCATATTGCCGCAGGGCTTGGAAATATCAATCCCCGCTCCGATAGCTGCGGCAATCGGCTCCTCTATTATGGAAACTTCTCTGGCACCGGCCTGATAGGTAGCGTCCTCTACAGCCTTTTTTTCCACTTCAGTCACGCCGCTGGGAACGCATACGGCAATACGGGGTTTACGGAATGTTTTTTTACCCAGTGCTTTCTGGATAAAGTATTTCATCATCTTTTCCGTCACGGTATAATCTGAAATAACACCCTGACGCAGAGGCCGAACCGCCACAATATTACCCGGTGTCCTTCCCAGCATCAGCCTGGCGTCTTCCCCGATGGCCTTAATCCTGTCTGTATCCCGGTCAAAAGCCACTACGGAAGGCTCCTTCAGCACAACACCTTTACCTCTTATATAAACAAGGATACTCGCCGTACCCAGATCAATTCCGATATCAGTAAACTGCATAAATCCGAACCCCTTTCTATATGGTTATCTATCATAATGTTTTCCAATTGTCTGTACTTTAAACATACTCACATGGACTACATTATAACCTAACCGAAATCATTTTCAAAGGGTTTTCCAAAAATTTACAAAAAATTAAAGAACGCAGTTAAGGAAACAGATCCTTCTGTCCATAACTGCATCCATGCATGTAATATTTGGTGTTTCTGGTACGTCATCTGTTTATATATCGAACGTTTTCCAAAAAAACTTTACCCCTTTTCCAACATTTTTCTGATATAGGCACCGGTATGGGAATCAGGGCACTGCGCCACTTCTTCCGGGGTGCCCTCGGCGACAATGGTACCGCCTCTGTCTCCCCCCTCCGGGCCGATGTCAATAATATAGTCCGCTGTCTTAATCACGTCCAGATTGTGTTCGATGACCACCACGGTATTGCCGCCCTCTGCCAGACGATGCAGTATCTCCACCAGTTTGTGCACATCTGCAAAATGCAGTCCTGTGGTGGGCTCATCCAAAATATAGATCGTCCTGCCGGTACTGCGTTTGCTCAGTTCTGTTGCCAGTTTGATTCTCTGAGCCTCGCCGCCGGACAGCGTAGTGGAAGGCTGGCCCAGTTTTATATAGGAAAGTCCCACATCATAAAGCGTCTGTATTTTATTGCGGATAGAAGGAACATTTTCAAAAAAAGTGACCGCTTCCTCCACAGTCATATCCAGCACGTCATAAATGCTTTTGCCTTTGTATTTTACTTCCAGTGTTTCCCGGTTATATCGTTTACCTTCACACACTTCACATGGCACATATACATCCGGCAGAAAATGCATTTCTATCTTGATGATACCGTCACCGCTGCAGGCTTCGCACCGGCCGCCCTTTACATTGAAGCTGAAACGGCCCTTTTTGTAGCCTTTGGCTCTGGCATCCTGGGTTCCCGCATACAAGTCCCTGATCTGGTCGAATACGCCGGTATAGGTGGCCGGATTCGAGCGGGGTGTCCTGCCAATGGGAGACTGGTCGATATTGATCACCTTGTCCAGATGTTCCATGCCTTCAATACGTTCGTGCCTGCCCGGAATGGTTCTGGCGCGGTTTAATGTACGGGCCAGTGTCTTGTACAGAATTTCGTTGACAAGAGAACTTTTTCCGGAGCCGGACACACCTGTAACACAGGTCATAACACCCAGCGGAAACCTGACGGTAATCTTTTTCAGGTTGTTTTCTGCGGCTTTCCGCACGGTCAGATATCCGGCAGGCTGTCTGCGGCTGGCAGGAACAGGGATACTGCGGGTGCCACTCAGATATTGCCCGGTAATGGAACGGGGCACCTCCATAATCTCTTCCGCCGTCCCGCAGGCCACAACCTCGCCTCCATGAGAACCGGCACCCGGTCCGATGTCCACAATGTAATCTGCTTCCCGCATGGTATCTTCATCGTGCTCCACCACAATCAGTGTATTCCCCAAATCCCGCAGGTTTTTCAACGTTCCCAGAAGTTTGTCATTGTCTCTCTGATGGAGTCCGATGCTGGGCTCATCCAGAATATAGCACACACCCACCAGTCCGGAGCCGATCTGGGTGGCCAGACGGATGCGCTGGGCTTCTCCGCCGGAAAGAGTGCCGGTGGCTCTGGACAGCGACAAATAGTCCAGCCCCACGTCCACCAGAAATCCCACTCTCGCCCGGATTTCCTTCAGCACCTGCCGGCCAATAAGCATCTGTTGACGGGTAAGCTGCATGTCTTTCAGAAATCCGTGCAGGGCATTGATGGACATGGAGGTAATGTCGTAAATATTTTTATCACAGACTGTTACGGCAAGGGATTCTTTTTTCAGGCGCTGGCCTTTACATTCTTTACAAGGGGTAATACGCATGAAAGTCTCATATTCCTGCTTCATCACATCAGAGCCGGTCTCTCTGTAACGCCGTTCCACATTTTTGATCAGTCCCTCAAAGGCCACCGGATAAACCCCCTCCCCCCGCTGTCCCTTATAATATACCATCACTTCTTTTCCATCGGTGCCGTGGAGCAGGACATGTCTGACCGAATCCGGATACGCCTCAAAAGGGGTGTCCAGACGAAACCCATATTCCACAGACAGTGCCTTTAGAATGGCATTGGTAAAGCTGCCGCTGTCCGTACAGGACTGCCAGCCCATGACAGTAATAGCGCCCTCGTTGATGCTCAGTGATTCATCCGGTATCATCAATCGCTCGTCAAATTCCATCTTATATCCCAATCCGAAACAGACAGGACAGGCGCCAAAAGGATTATTAAAGGAAAAACTGCGAGGCTCGATCTCCTCAATGCTGATGCCGCAGTCGGGGCAGGAAAAACTCTGGCTGAAATTCAGAGGTTCCCCGCCAATCACATCAGCCTGTAAAAGTCCTTCCGAAATGGCAAGCGCACTTTCCACGGAATCTGTCAGACGACGTTCAATGCCTTCTTTGACCACCAGCCTGTCCACAACAATCTCAATAGAATGTTTGATATTTTTCTCCAGTTTTATCTCTTCCGTCAGTTCATACAGGTTACCGTCAATGCGGACACGGACATATCCGCTTCTTTTCGCGCGCTCAAGTACTTTTGCATGTTCTCCTTTCCGGCCCCTGACCACCGGAGCCAGAAGCTGGATCTTGGTTCCTTCCGGCAATGCCATAATCTGGTCCACCATCTGGTCTACAGTCTGCTTGCAAATCTCCCGCCCGCAGCGATAGCAGTGAGGAATACCGATTCTGGCATAAAGAAGGCGGAAATAATCATAGATTTCCGTCACTGTCCCTACCGTGGAACGTGGATTACGGTTTGTGGATTTCTGATCAATGGAGATAGCAGGGGACAACCCTTCGATTTTTTCCACATCCGGTTTCTCCATCTGGCCCAGGAACTGTCTGGCATAGGAGGACAGAGACTCCATGTATCGCCGCTGTCCTTCGGCATAAATGGTATCAAACGCAAGAGACGATTTGCCTGAACCTGACAGTCCTGTCAGAACTACAAATGCATTTCTCGGAATGTCCACATCAATCCCTTTGAGGTTGTGTTCATTAGCGCCCCGGATTTTGATATATTCTCTGGGCAGCATCTTTTTTATCTCACTCATCGTTTCTCTCCAATTCCAGGTAATGTTTTTTTAGTTCAATCATCTGGTCACGCAGACCGGCAGCCGTCTCGAAATCCAGCTCTGCAGCAGCTTTTTTCATCCGTTTCTGTACGGTTTCGATCAATTTTGCCAATTCCTGCGCATCCATGGATTCCGGATCTTTTTCGAAAGCCGCTTCTTCTTTGGCCACGGCTCTGGAAATACTGATCAGATCCCGCACCGCTTTGCGGATGGTCTGAGGGGTGATACCGTTGGCCTCGTTATATTTCTGCTGAATCTCCCGCCGTCTGGCTGTCTCGTCAATGGCAGCCCGCATGGAATCTGTTATCACATCCGCATACATAATAACATGTCCGTCTGCATTCCGCGCCGCACGGCCGATTGTCTGGATCAGTGAAGTCTCAGAACGCAAAAATCCTTCCTTATCCGCGTCCAGAATCGCCACGAGGGAAATTTCCGGAATATCCAACCCTTCCCGCAACAGGTTGATCCCCACAAGCACATCAAATACATCCAGCCGCATATCCCGGATAATCTGTGCCCGTTCCAGGGTATCAATATCAGAATGCAAATATTTCACACGGATACCAACTTCCCGCATATAATCGGTCAAATCTTCCGCCATGCGCTTAGTCAGCGTCGTGATCAGGATTTTATTTTTTTTCTCCACTTCACGGTTTACTTCTGTAATCAGATCGTCAATCTGGCCTTCCACCGGACGGACAGAAATCTCCGGATCCAGCAGCCCCGTAGGGCGGATAATCTGCTCTGCCCGCAAAAGCTCATGTTCTTCCTCATAAGAGGAAGGCGTGGCAGACACAAACAGAAGCTGGTCAATGTGTTCCTCAAACTCCTGGAAGGCCAGCGGCCGGTTGTCCAGAGCGGATGGCAGACGAAAACCATAGTCCACCAGTGTGGTCTTTCTGGAGCGGTCCCCGGAATACATGGCACCGATCTGGGGAACAGTCATATGAGATTCATCTATAATAATAAGGTAGTCATCTGTAAAATAGTCCATCAGTGTCATGGGCGGCACCCCTGGCTGCTGGTCGCTCAGATGCCGTGAATAGTTCTCGATACCGGAACAGAATCCCGTCTCCCGCAGCATCTCAATATCAAAGTTGGTCCGTTCGGAAATCCTCTGTGCTTCCAGTAATTTATCTTCACCTTTGAAGAAGCGCACCCGCTCTTCCAGTTCTTTTTCGATGGTCTCGCAGGCACGGTTGATCTTGTCCTGAGGCACCACATAATGAGAAGCAGGAAAGATCGTAATATGCTCCAGATAGGCATGGACTTTGCCGGACAGAATTTCCACTTCTGCAATCCGGTCGATTTCGTCTCCAAAAAATTCAATCCGTATCAGATAATCCCCACCCTGGGCGGGATATACTTCCACCACATCGCCCCGCACCCGGAAATTGCATCGTTCAATGCCCATATCATTGCGGTTGTATTGGATATTAATCAACTCATGGATCACCGCATCTCTGTCCTTGACCATACCGGGCCGCAGGGAAACGATCATCTCCTGATAATCCTCCGGACTGCCCAGGCCATAGATACAGGAAACGCTGGCAACCACGATCACATCCCGCCGCTCTGTCAGAGAGGCCGTGGCGGACAGGCGCAGCTTGTCTATCTCGTCATTGATGGATGAATCTTTGGCGATGTAGGTGTCTGTACTGGGG
Organism: uncultured Lachnospiraceae bacterium; assembly: GCA_910589075.1. GTDB lineage: Bacteria > Bacillota > Clostridia > Lachnospirales > Lachnospiraceae > VSOB01. Next base: position 6,246 of record CAJUSK010000024.1, on the reverse strand, counting down.
ACGTAGGCTTCGGGTTGGTAGTAGTCGTAGTAGGAGACGAAATATTCCACCGCGTTATTGGGGAAAAATTCTTTGAATTCACCGTATAACTGTCCGGCAAGAGTTTTGTTATGAGCAATAACAAGCGTTGGTTTATTTAATTGCTGGATGACATTTGCCATCGTAAAAGTTTTACCGGAACCTGTGACACCGAGAAGTGTCTGGAACTGGTTGCCTTCTTTGAAGCCTTTGACCAATTCGGCGATGGCCTGCGGCTGATCGCCTGTGGGGGCATATTGTGATACTAATTCAAAATGATTCATAATAATAATCTCCATATAGACTATTTCCATTTTGGAAATAGTTCACTCCGTATAAGTTCTCCTACTTAATTGTGCAAATGCCTTGCACAATTAAATATCAATATACTTTAAAATACCTCATTCGAACAATATTTGATTTTATATTCGTGTAAAACGGGCTTGTAAAACTGGCGAATAAGCGTTAAAATAACAATTACACGAATGCAGGCCACCATTACGTAGTATCCCTTTGGGAAAACCGTATTTTTGAAACGAAACAACACTGAATAACACCAACCAGTACAAATATATTATCCAATCATTTGGTTTTTCATTATAACATATAAGTCAAAAAAAGTACAGACCAAAACCGAACTTTTGTTCTGCACTTTTTTATATCTTTTTATGCGATTCAGTTATGCTTTATCTTAGTTTCATGCAAGAAATTCACTAATTTGTTCTATATAATTATCTTGTGAAAAATCTGTACCGCTTTCACTTTCTTCTTTTGGGATTACTTCATCAATATCTTTTGTATATCGATGTTCCGGGTGTATCAAAATAATCCATTTTATACAAATCATCTATAAGAGCTTGACGATTTTGTAATCAATATGGGATGTTTTTCATTATAATCATCCACTTCATCATAATAACCGTACCTCCATAAAACACACATAATATCCCACAATTCTACTTCCGACTTAGGACCAATCCAAATTTCCTTAACAAAATCACGTTTTATATTGGCAAAGGATAATTCAACATACGAAATCAGCCGCCCTTCGGAAACTCTAAATGTTGGCTCTGTAAAACTCATATCACCAACCTTTATTTCTTTCCATTTAGGATATGAATTAAGTATTAACCGCCACTCTCTTTCTTCTTCAAAACTGGGATTTTTATATATAGCAAATTCATCTTTATGATTCGCGCCCAATTCTATCCCAGCCAATCCAATTCCTTTATACTCCATATTTCTAAAAATTTCTTCAACAACCTTATTAACATATTTTTCTTGCTGATTCTCATCATAAATAACTTTGGAAAAACTCAGTTTATGATGCATTCTCTTAGATAATGACCCTAACTTCTTTTTACAAAATCCTATGCTAATCCCTTTTCCATCGTCTGCATAACCTCTCCATTGGCTAAGACAATCCTTTCTTTCAGAAAAACATGCCACATACGTTAGAATTAAATGATCTGATACCTCGTTCACCTTACAGCCTGTCTTCCAAGCATGCAAATCTTCTGGCGTAATCTCTAATTCACTTTCTATCCTGTTTTTGATCTTATTATGAATATAACTGCTTTCTAAACAATCGTTTGACTTACTGATATCAGAAATCCATAAAGAAGCATTCTTAATAATACTTAGAAACCCTTCAAGAGAACAATAATGATATACAATCTCTTCTTTTTCATTTTTCATTACTTTCTTCCTCCATTTCCAACAGCATACGGTCAAAATCACTCTGGTACAATTGATCCTGTCTTACACGGTATTTTTCAAATTCACTCAGCGCATGCTGTTCTGCTATTTTTGCAGAAATAGTCCCTGCATGTGTCAAAATTTCTTTTTTAGATAACCGTAAAATTCCTTCAAACTGCTCTGCCCAGTCTTCCATCGTCATTGGAATCTGCTCTTCTGCCCGCAATTCCGCAAGATCCAAATAGGCATTGACAATCCTTGCCATTGCAGATAATTCATCTTCTGTCAGATAGTTTTTCGCTACAACCACATCAAATCTCTGAATTTTCCCATTTGGTGAATCTTTCCATGTTTGAAGCCCCATATGCTCCTTCTCACTGTCTGCTCTATGGTAAATTACCTCTGCCGCAGTTTCCTCATGAATCGCCCAGTGAAGTTGGTTTTGGACTCTTGCAAAAAAACGTCTGGTTGTCTGTGCTTTCGGATCATAATCTATACTTGTGGCATATATATCCGTAACCTTCTGATAAAATCTCCGTTCCGATAACCGAATTTCACGGATTCTCTGTAATTGCTCTTCAAAATAATCCTTTGTTAAAATTGTCCCAAAATTTTTAAGCCGTTCATCATCCATTGCAAATCCTTTGATGGTAAATTCCTCTATAATCCCATTTGCCCACTTACGAAATTGCACTGCCCGTTCCGAATCAACTTTATTTCCTACCGCAATAATAGCTTTCAAATTGTAGTGATTTGTATTATAGCATTTACCATCCGATGCAGTTATTCGAAATTTTCGAATAACTGATGCCTCATCCAATTCACCATCCGCAAATATCTTTTTTAAATGATAATTGATCGTATGCGTTTCTACGTTATACAGCAACCCCATTGTTTTCTGAGAAATCCAGACGTTTTCATCAAAATATATGGCATTTACATCGCTTTCACCAGTAGCTGTAATAAATGTCAAATATTCTGCTGCCGAGGAACGTAAAATGGATATATCTTTTTTCTTTTTCATCACTTTATCCTCTTAAAATTTTTCTGCTTAAATTTCCATATAATATTATCTTGTCCGTTACACGAATCCAGGTCACAAACTCCACCCGTCCGCCTGGTGTCATTTCGTCCATATCCCTCTATTTCATCCACAAAATACGGTACAATCAGCACCAAATAACACTAAATAATACTGTTTTCACCCTGTCCCCAAATTAGGAGACGAAATATTCAACGGCATTATTAGGAAAAAATTCCTTAAATTCTCCGTATAACTGAGCCGCTAATGTCTTGTTATGTGCTATAACAAGCGTTGGTTTATTTAATTGCTGGATGACATTTGCCATCGTAAAAGTTTTACCGGAACCTGTGACACCGAGAAGTGTCTGGAACTGGTTGCCTTCTTTAAAACCTTTTACCAGTTCTTGAATTGCCTGCGGCTGGTCGCCTGTGGGGACGTATTCTGATACTAATTCAAAATGATCCATGATACTATACCTTTCTATAACTATGGTCTTCCTCTTAGAACTAAGCCCAAACCAATTCTATACAATTTAGGGATTTCAAATAAATTATCTGCAAATGCTTTACCCCTTTTTGCTTCTAACATTCCAGTTTCATAAAGTTCTTGAAGCATATCATCTCCTTGTGGTTCCAATCCATCCATAAGTACAAATATTTCTTCTCTACTATATCGAGCTGTATCTTTTTCCCTTAAATCTATCAAAATGTTTTCTTAATTTTGGAAACTCACTCAAATATGTATCGCATTTAACTTCAGACACTTTAGAAAAAGCTTTTTTTACTGCCATGCCAGAAATCAAACAATTGTCTTCAAAATTTTCTATTTCTTCTTGTGCTTCTTTAAAATAATTAGCAAAATTGATAAATTCTCTCGGATATTTTCCCCCTAACCCATCTGTTATTCGTTGTAACAGCCAATCAATCATATTTGCTTCTTTTTCCCCTTATACACCTGACGAGCAAATATAGTATAAAAAGCTTCTTCCAAATTTGGAGCCAATAACAACTCCTCCTTTTCCAACCCTATCTCGTTTACTGCATATTCTTCCACCATTTCATTATCTAAACATCGACGCATTAACATAATCAGCAAATCTTTTTTATCCCATGAAAGTACTACATTTTTATCCGACAAATGACTTTTATTCACAAATTCTAGTGTAGACCAGATATCATTCCTTAAAAATATTTTAAATTTTATTCTTGGAAACCTATTGACGAAACTCAAATACGTTCTAAAAAGGCTTTCTATACAAATCTTTCTTTTTCCATAATCGTCAGAAAACAACTCGTCAATTTTATCAAATAAAATCCAACACTCTAAACATTCCTGCTCTAAAACATCATTAATGTCACCCAATAAATCTTGATATAAATACTATATTTTCCACCAATTTTAATTTTTACCCCTTTTATATCAATGTCTATACCTTGTATTGGAGTCCCCACAACCACAGTCCATAATTGTTTCAAGATATTTAAAATCCTATAATCCTCTATAATACCTACATTTCTATAAAATTCAACTAAATTTTCCCCACAATAATATCCTTCCTTTCCCATTTTAATTGCTATTTTCACCGCTATATAAAGTTCCCATATTTTATTAAAATCAGCTTCCTCGTTCCTTAATAACTTTCTAAAATCATCTGTTTGTAATTCCTTCAAATCATTGAATCCTGTTCCTGTTACTATAATTATTTTTCTATCAAGTCCTGCAAGTTTCTTTGCTACTTGTTCATACTTAGAAAACATCTGAAACAGGGCACTTTTTCCAGAACCTTTCGCCCCTAAAACCAAAGATTTCTGTGGATTAATAAATTGTTCAAAATCCTTAGTTTTTATAAATTTTCTATCTAAATCCAATTCCGACTCCGAATCTACATTTCCAAATTCTAATTTTGATAATAATTCTTATTTATTTTCGTACATAATAAACCTCCCACCTCTTTAATGATAAACCTACAAGTATTTTACCACTCTATTCTACATCAGCCTCTTCTATCCACTGTCGTAACTTGTCTTGCAATAATTTCTTATCAGGTAAATACAACTTATATTCAGAAGCATAAATATTAGTATCTTGCGGCAATGTAATCTCCACTAATGCTTCATTATTTTCTTTACATAACAGAATACCAATCGTTGGATTTTCATCTTCCAATTTCTCATATCGATCGTAATAATTTACATACATCTGCATTTGTCCAATGTCTTGATGTGTTAATTTTTCAACTTTTAAGTCAATCAGCACATAACACCGAAGAAGACGATTATAGAACACCAAATCCACATAATAATTATCTTCATTAAAAGTAAAACGTTTTTGCCTAGACTCAAACAGATATCCTTTTCCCATTTCCAACAAAAATTTCTGCAATTTATCAATAATTGCTGTTTCTAAATCCGTTTCTGAATATCTGGTTTTTCTTCCATTCCTAAAAATTCTAATACTGTTGGCTGTTTTACAATATCTTCTGGTTTTGTAATAATGTTACCTTTCTTTGCCAACTGTAAAACAGCCTCCTTATCTCTGCTAAGTGCCAACCTTTCATAAAGGCTGGAATTATATTGTCTTTGCAAAGTACGCACACTCCATCCTGATTTTGCTGATTCAATCTCATAGAAACTTCTTTCATCTTCATTTTCTATTCGCATTAATTACAAGTAGTGTGACCATGATACTATGAAGGGTGGTTTCTCTTCAAAAAGGCTAAACACTGTTTCACTTTTTTTAACCGCAAATAAATTAAACACTGTTTCATCAATTCTATCTTTATAGGTCAAATAAAACTTCCGCGCATTTTTCAAACTATCCTCCGAAAATCCTCTTTCAAAATTCTTTTTCAATTCTTCATACAGCCTATTAATAACTTGACTACCATATCTTGCTCTTGTTTCACCCTTTTGCTGCACTTCTATAATCCATTTCCCAATAGTATAATAGGTAAGCAATTGAATCATATTCACTTGTTGAACAGCAATATTTCTTGCATGCTTTACTAAAGCTACTGTATTGGCACATAGCCTTTCGATAGCTACATCCTTGTTAGTTAATACCTCTGTTTTTTGACTATGATTCATGTTTGACCGTCTCCTTGACGCTATGATTTCCGCTTCCCATATTCTTCTTAAATGTCATTATCTTTGCAATTTCGTACTATCTTATGTTATGTGACCCATTACACGAATCCAAGTCACAGACTCTCCCCGTCCACCTAGACACATTTACTTTCAGCCAAATGACGCAGAATGAATTTTCAGTCTGCAAGGCGGCGGAGGGAGGCGATGCGGTGGCATCGTTGACCGACAACAACGCAGCAGATGGAAATTCAGGCAAGTCATTTGGAGAAATGTAAATGAGTCAGTACACTAGTACAGCATTGCTTAAATATCAGTGATTAAATTGCTAATGGTATACCGGCATATGTCCACTTAAATGGATGTGCCGTAAGATTATATTGTTCAATAAAGCGCAGGATGCTTGCTTCCAGTTCCGCTATT
>CAJUSK010000023.1 GCA_910589075.1 uncultured Lachnospiraceae bacterium | reverse complement strand
AGGATTTGAGAAAATGAGTTTTAAGGGATTACGATAATTGAGTAAACTTCGCCGAAGATTGTGAGTATCCAATTTACTCAACAAAGCTGTTGAGTAATACTCAATTTGAAGTGATTTTAGACGGTTTTTAACGGTAAAAGACGGCATTTCCATCTTGACCTTTTTTTGAACAGAAAAAGGCTCCGAATCCCTCATAATCACTTGAAAATGCGTGATTACAAGGCATTCGGAGCCTTATAATTTTTATACAGTTATTTCAAATGCAAACTTCGCTTACATGCCCATCTGCTTAGCCACTTCCTCAGCAAAGTTCTCCTCTTTTTTCTCCAGACCTTCGCCTGTTTCAAACCGTACGAATTTCTTTACAGACAATTTTGCGGAATTTTCTTTTGCAACCTGCTCAATATATTTCGCAACGGTCTGTTTTCCGTCTTCTGCTTTTACATAAACCTGCTCCAGAAGGCAAACTTCTTTCAGCTCCTTATTCAGACGGCCTGTTACCGCACCTTCGATTACCTTCTCTGGCTTGCCTGCCATCTTGGGATCATTGGCAATCTGAGCCATCAGAATCTCTTTTTCATGTGCTTTATACTCTTCTGAAACATCTGCAGTAGATACATATTTGGGAGAAAGAGCTGCAATCTGCATTGCAATATTGGTCAAAGCCGCTTTGACAGCATCATTCACCACATCTGTATCAGCTTCCACAATAACGCCGATTCTGCCACCGCCATGTGTATAGGATACAACGCATCCGTTTTCCGCAACAACTTTCTCAAATCTTCTGATATTCAGGTTTTCACCGATTACGGCAACCTTATCAACCAGCGCCTCTTTCACTGTTTTAGACGCATCCTGGTTCCAGCTTTCTGCAAGGAATGCTTCCATATCCGCAGCATCAGACTGAACAGCCTGCTCTGCCACTGCTGTTACAAAGTTCTGGAAATCCTCATTCTTTGCCACAAAGTCAGTTTCAGAATTGACTTCTACAACAGCCGCTGTTTTCTCGTCTTTCACAACAACTTTACAGAGTCCTTCTGCTGCAATTCTGTTTGCCTTTTTCTCTGCTTTCGCCTGTCCTTTTTTCCTCAGTGCTTCCACAGCGGCTTCCATATCACCGTTTGTTTCAGCCAGTGCTTTTTTACAATCCATCATACCTGCGCCGGTCATTTCACGCAGTTCTTTTACCATGCTTGCTGAAATAGCCATAATTTTACTCCTCCATATATCAACGCCTGATCTCCCGCAGGCTCCTTATTCTTCCACAGTTTCTTCTGCTCCGGAAGCAGCTTCTTCTACGTCAACCGCTTCTCCCTGATTTGCTTCCACTACAGCATCCGCCATCTTAGAAACAATCAGCTTCACTGCTCTGATTGCATCGTCATTGCCGGGAATAATGTAATCCAGTTCTTCCGGATCACAGTTGGTATCACCGATACCGATGAGTGTAATGCCCAGTGTATGTGCTTCCTGTACACAGATCTTTTCCTTTTTGGGATCTACTACGAAAATCGCATCGGGAATACGGGGCATTTCTTTGATGCCGCCCAGGTTTTTCTCAAGTTTTTCCCATTCTTTCTTCAATTTGATAACTTCTTTTTTGGGAAGTACATCAAATGTTCCGTCCTGTGACATCTGTTCGATTTCTTTTAATCTCTTAATTCTGCTCTTGATTGTCTTGAAATTGGTCAGCATACCGCCCAACCATCTCTCATTTACATAAAACATGCCGCAGCGTTCTGCTTCTGCTTTCACCGCGTCCTGTGCCTGTTTTTTCGTACCTACAAACAGAATGGTGCCACCCTGGGCCACGATATCAGCTACCGCTCGGTAAGCCTCGTCCACCTTGCCTACGGATTTCTGCAGGTCAATAATGTGGATACCGTTTCTCTCCGTAAAAATATACGGCGCCATTTTAGGGTTCCATCTTCTTGTCTGATGTCCAAAGTGAACACCGGCTTCTAACAGTTGTTTCATTGAAATAACGCTCATCTTTTTTACCTCCGTCTGGTTTGTTCCTTCCGTGTATTTCATCTCTATCAGCCACTCCCGCGTTAAAGAAGCACCAGCGATAAATCCACACACGTGTTTTTTACACAACATGGTAATTTTATCATAACAAAATCCCTCTGGCAAGAGGGATTTTTTAAGAACTACTGATTTTTCGTTATAATCCGGGCAATCTCTTCCGCAGTTGCCCCTTCCTGGATTTCATAGTTACCGGTACACAATTTTTTATCGTACCCGTTCTGGCATAAAAAACCATCATATATCTCTGCGGACTCCACCAGCCCCAGTGTAGCCAGCTTTCTGCTCACGGCATAGGATCCTTCCCCCGGATAAATCGCCACAATTACCGTGGAAGATCCCTCCACACGCCCGGATGGCCGGATTTCCGTATCTGCATCACGTTCTGGCTGTTCCTGCTCTGCAGTGGCATGATCCGGTGTCCCATCAGCTTCCACCGGATTGGTGGTATCCATCTCAGGTTCTGCTGCTTCTGCAGATTCTGCGGATTCTGCATCACTGCCCTGTCCTTCTGTCCCGGTATCCGGCTCAGGCGCCACAGAAGTTTCCTCCGGCATCATATCCCCGGCTTCCTCTTCCGGCAAGGCCGCTTCATCCGACGGTTCCGTTTCAGAGATTTCCGACAGCACGCCATCCACCATCCCCAGCTCTTTTGCCCTGGCAATAATCTGCGCGTCTGTCATATTCCCGGTATTTTCTTTTGCATACACCCCCATCAAAAGTGCTGTTACCGCTATGCCAATGCCCAGGCCCCGCAAATAATATTTTAACCTCATCCTGCTTTATACCCCTTTGAATAAATCAATGACCAGTTTCACTTCCCCGATGCCCAGACCCAGTTCCTTGGCAATGGCCATATTGGACTTTCCTGCTTTATGCAGACTCAGAATCCGCTCATTATTATTCTTTCCTTCTTCATCAGAACTCGCAAATGAAATAGCCACTGCCGGCATCTCTGCCGGATTGACTCTGACAGGCAGTACCGGCTTCATTTCTGCGGGCGCAGGTATCATGGCATTTACAGGCGGTCTTTCTTCCACCACAGGTACCTTTGTCATCTCAGGCGCTACTATGGGCATTATCGGTTCAGGCCGCTCACCGCGTACAAGTTCGATTCCTGTCACCTGTGGTAACGGAGTGATCACAGGTGGGACAGGTGGGACTTCCTCCTGAACAGGCTCTGCTGCCACAACAGCCGCTGTCTTTAACTGCATATCCGCTTCTGCATCCCGAAATTGTTCAAGAGCAGTTTTGGTTCGTTTTTCCACTTCAGCAACCGTGTCTTTCAGACTCTGCTGCTTGTCATTCAGCATATCATACAAAAACACCACTTCTTCATGATTTTTATGGATGGCTTCAAGCACCGTATCGGAATATTCGTTGATTGCCATAATTTTCTCGTTGGTAATCCGTTCCATGGCACGTTCCGTTTTATCCATGGCGTATGTGACCGCCTCATCTGCCGCATCAGAAACTCTGGCGCCCACATCCCGCATCTGCACCTCCAGCATCTTTTTTATCTGCGCCTCTGCCATTTTCCTGTCTGCATCCCGCATTTTCTCTTTCTTTTCCGGAAGTATAAAACTCAGTACGAATGCTCCGATCCCCACAACCAACAGTAAAATTTCCGTTATTCCCATATCCTATATCTTCATGTCAAAGGACTGACGCCCTTTCACGATTACCTTTCCATTTGGATTTTTTTCTTTTTTCCTTTGTCTGCCGCCGTTCCCATAATATTCGTTGTCGCCTTTCTCTTTGGCGTCAAACTTTTTTTCTTCTTTCCTGATATCATCCTTTTGGACTACCTGTGTATGCCTGATATCCAGTTCTTTCTCAAATGTATTTTGAAAAGCCTGCTGATTAACAATCCCTTTATTATCTTCGTTCTGCTTAATTACAGAATAATCCTGTGTTCTGGAAATCACCCCATTCAGTTCGACCGGTCCCAGTCCCATCCTTATCCCCCATTTCTGATACTCTTATAGCTGCATTTTACAAGCCTTTCATTTTAACCTCTCCCCGCTCTCTGACAAATCTGCAATGACTTACCCTGCCCTTGACAACCAGCGAAAGATCTCCGATTACAATGCGTGTCCCGGCATAAACATCCCCGGACACCGCAACAGCCGCATGTTTGCTGTTTTCCAATATTTCCTGCAGTTCATCCAGCTTGCGGTTATCACGTTTCACTTCCCGTTTGGCCGTGTGATAGAGAATATACAACTCTTTTATATAACCAAGCTGATCTGGCGGAAGCTGTTGCCCCTTTTTTACTTTTTGCGACGCGGAAGAAAGAATCGGATGCAACTGCCTGACAAGTTTATTATTCTCCGCAACCGTATTTTCCAATTCCTGGATCCGCTGTTTCAGAGCAGGATTTACCCCTACTTCCACCACAGTATCTGCACCCATATTGGAACCCAGGTTTTTGACATTTACGCCATTGGAAGCACAGATATAGCCCCCGGTAATAAATCCCCGTTTTCCACCCACGTGTACGGCATCCATGGCATTTACCTTACTGTGCAGGATAGAATCGCTGTCCACATAACCGCCGGCAAGCACCTCTGCATTTTCAAAAAACTTAGCTATGACATTGCCCCCGGCCGTTATTTTTCCCTTTCCCATGCCGTTCATGCCTCTGGCAATCACCACGTCTCCGTCTGCGTCAATGACAGCGCCTTCCACTACGCCCTGTACCACCACATTTCCGCCTGCGTGAACCGTAAAATTCTCACATACACTGCCCGAAATCTGGATACTACCCGAATAGTTGATATTTCCGGTAGAGCTGTCCACGTTTTTTAAAGTCAACACATTGGAGACGGAAACACGATCCCCTTCCAACTCTATATGCCCGCTGACACAGGCACGCAACTCACTGCCGTCTTCTGACAATTCCACATTTTTACCGTGACGCAGTTGCGCCTTTCGGGTCTCTCGGACAGGAATCACCTCTCCCCGCACGGTACGGCCCGGTTCGGAAGGTACGGCAGGAACCAGTCTTGCCAGCACATCTCCACAATTACAGTTGTTAATCGTATTCAGATGGAAAAAATCCACGCTTCCATCCGCCTGCAATGTGGGGCGGGCTTTTGTATCCGTATTAAACAGAAACTCTACCCTGGCATCTTCTCCCCTTGTCCGCTCCTGTCCCAGTGCCATCTCGTAATCTTTGCAATACTGCCGATTACTCAAAAAATGTTCCAGTACATCCTCACATATACCAAAAGCAACGCCTCTGTTTTTTAAATCATTTAAAATTTCATCCCTGTCCATAACAGCCCCGTCATTGGAAGGGGCATAAAAACGCACGGATGCCGACATATCGTCACCGGCAATCCGCACCTTTAACATTTCTTCTTCCGGCATCCCTCTTTTAGTGTTCAGAAAAACTTTTACAGGCTCTTTTTTTAACTCTTTCGCAGCGGCATAAAGAGAAGACAGATTGTAATCAATTTCACGAAACGTGAGATAATCTGTCACTTCTGTAATATCCAATTCCAAACCGCCATCTTTCGCAGGATATAACATGACACTTGTCTGCATCTCTTCGTTTATAATCTGAAAATATCCATTCATCCATTCACCCCTGCTTTTGCCTGTCTAGTCAGATAAAATGCCCATATAATTACCCATTTTGGATTTCATCTTCTGTAATGCCTTCGTATGAAGCTGAGATACTCTGGATTCAGTCATTTCCAATATATGACTGATTTCCTTCAGGGTCAGTTCTTCATAATAATATAATTCGATTACCCTTCTTTCCTTTTCTGTCAAAAGTGTAAGAGACTCTTTCAACACCTTTGCCAGTTCACTCTGTTCCATTGCCTTTTCCGGACTGTCAAACTGTCCGGATACATGCCTGTCACCGGGGATTTCGCTTCCCTGCTCCAGATATTCATTCAAAGATACGATGCCGGTGATCTTCATCTGAGACTGCCACTCTGTATATTCCCCGTCACTGATGCCCAGCCCCGATGCAATCTCCTCGTCTGTGGCCGGTCTTCCTTTTTCAGCCTCAATGGTTCGGATAACCGCATCTATCTTTTTCTGCTTCTGCCGGATCGTCCTGGGAATCCAGTCCATTTTTCGTATCTGATCCAAAATGGCGCCTCGAATGCGCAGACTGGCATATGTTTCAAACTTTACTTCTTTCATGGAATCAAACTTATCTATCGCATCGATAAGACCGAATATCCCATAGCTTACCAGATCTTCATATTCCACGTTATATCCCAGATACATACTGAGCCTGCCAGCCACGACTTTTACCAAAGGCGCATACTCCAGAATAATCTTCTCTCTGATGTCTGCCGCTCTGGTCCGCGCATAGTCGGCCCACATTTTTTTTCTGGCCGTTTCGTCCATAATATCCTCCAAAATTATGATATTATGCCATCAAACCGAGGTTTGCTGACCTGCGCACATCCGTGTGCTTACCTGGATTTTCCTTCATAAACAGACATACCCGTACTCTATGCCTGTTCCTCCTCAGCCCCTGTATCCGCACCTTCCTGGGGCCCGTCTTTTTCTATAACCTCACCTTCATCAGATACATCTTCTTCTGTACTCTCTGCTTTGATCCGCTCTGCCTCAAACGAATCCATCACCCGCTTGATCACACAGCCTGCAATGTAAAAAACAATCAAAACTGCCAACAGTATCCACAATGCAGTCTCAAGTTCATAGTGCATGATTTTTGTACTGATACTTGTAACGGCCCCCGCCAGCAGCATCACTATAAGCGGTATCTGTTTCCTTTTCATCTTTTTCCCCAGCTAAATCACAGTTTCACTCTTTCCAACGCTCCGAATTATAAAATCGCCCGTCTCCGGATAAAAAACAACGGTGCGGCCATAGTTCTTTCCGGTATCTTCGGCTAAAATCGGTATTCGTAACTGTTGCAGCTTCCGCTTCACGGCTTCTACATTTCTGTCTCCCACACCAGTCATATCAGAATTATTGGAAAAAGCAAACATTCGCGCTCCACCTGCAATCTTGGCCACCAGTCTTCCTCTGTTCGCCCCGGCCGCCACAATCTGCTTTACCAGCGCATCAATCCCCGTATCCGCAAATTTGGGAATATTGCTGTTATTTCGTATTACCGTACTGTCCGGTAACATAATATGCGCCAGTCCCCCAATCTTGGTAACCGGATCCCGCAGTGCAATACCTACGCAGGAACCCAGTCCCAATGTGGTAACGCCGTCAGGACTTTTGCACACTTTTAAATCGGCCATTCCTACTTTAATAATTTGACTCATTTCCCCTACTTCTTCCCAATTTTTATTCCCGCAGACTACGGTCAGGGCCCTGCCTTTCGCCTGACCCTGCCGTATATTGCAGGGTTTTTGACTTTATGCCATACCGAGGGATGACAATATCTTCGCATAAGATTCAATATCCGGAACCATGATGAAATAACCATCCAGCTTAATTTCATCCATAAACTGGGACTGTATCAGCAGTATTTTATCGCCGAGTGTACCAAATTCAATTGCGGGTACACTCAGAATAGCGCCTGCCATATCGACACAGAGCGACGGAACCGACGGAAATATTTTCAAATTCGTGATGGAAGCAAGAGAATTCAAGTATGCGCCCGTAATGATATTTCCGATTTCCATCAGTGCGGACATTTCCATTTCTCCAAATTCTTCTCCTGCAATATCCATTCCCATCAGTTTATTCACAAGATGTCTTGCAGATTCCTTGCCCAGCAGAAACATAATGCTGCCCGTTATATCCCCCTCAACAGCAAGGTAGATACCAGCCATAATCTGTTCTTCGCCGCCGATCAGCGCTCCCACATCTTTGAATTCCAACAATCTGACCTGTGGAACTTTCATATCCACCTTGCAGTTCAAAAGCTGCGCCAGTGCCGTCATAGCATTTCCGGCGCCTATATTCCCCAATTCCTTCAATACATCGACGTATTCTGCCGACATTGTTTCCAGATTTAATTCTTTGTCCATTTTTCACCTTCCTGCAAACGATTTCATATCCTTATGACACAGCCTCTTTATCAAGAGCAACCGTATTCAAATCCAACAGTGAAATCAGTCCGCCATCATACTTGCCGATTCCATAGATAAAATTGGATTTATCATCCTTTGCTTCATAGGAAACTCTTTCAATCTGGCTCTCCTCCAGATTAACCACTTCTTTTACCTCATCCACCAGAATTCCGATATTGCAGTGCTGTTCCAGTTTCAGAATAATAATTCTTGTCGCCTTTGTCTCCACATCGTCTGCCAGATCCATTTTCAACCTGACACTCATAACCGGAACCACTTCGCCTCGCAGGTTAATGACTCCCTTAATATAATTGGACACCTTGGGCACTCTTGTAATATGCTGCATACGTACAATATTATCCACATATTTAATGTCAATACCGTACTGCTCTTCCCCAAACTTAACTACAATAAACTGTGTAATCTGAGGCGCCACATAATCATCCTCATCACTGTCCGTTACATACGCCGCGTTTAACTTTAATTCGTCCATGCCATGATCCTCCTTGCTTATTTCTATTAAAACATCGCATTTGCATCAAGAATCAATGCCACTTCGCCGTCACCCAGAATGGTAGCACCGCTGATGAATTTGCACTTGTTGATATATTTCCCCAAAGATTTGATAACGATTTCCTGCTGGCCAATCAGTTCATCCACCACAAGTCCGGCCTGTTTATCACCTTTTCTGACAATAACCACCACCAAGTTGTCATCGTTGCCTCTCTCCTTCCGGATATCCAGCATATCGTCCAGACGGATCAGCGGAATGACACTGCCCCTCAGGTTAATGACCTCTTTGGCCTGCACATATTTAATATCATGACCGGTAATATTTTCAATCGTTTCTATGGAGCCCAGGGAGATCGCATATTTCTCATCCCCGACCACAACCATCAGTGCCTGGATAATCGCCAGTGTCAGCGGAAGACGGATGGTCCATGTACTTCCTTCACCAAACTTCGTTTTTACATCCACTTCACCGCTTAAAGCCTCGATTTTGGATTTCACCACATCCAGGCCCACGCCTCTTCCGGATACATCCGTCACCTTTTCCGCAGTGGAAAAACTGGGCAGGAACAAAAGGTTTACAATGTCCTTATCACTCATATTTTCCGCTTGCTCCGGTGTGATAACCCCGCGGTTAATAGCCTTTTCCTTTACACCGGCCACATTGATCCCGCCGCCGTCATCGCTGACTTCTATAATAACATTATTGCCATCCTGATATGCGTCCAGATGAATGGAACCTGTCGCCGGCTTACCTCTTTCCTTACGGAGTTCGGCACTTTCCAGTCCATGATCGGCTGCATTACGAAGCAGATGCATCAGAGGATCCCCAATCTCATCCACAACGGTACGGTCCAGTTCTGTCTCCTCACCGGACATATAAAGTTCCATCTTCTTATTCAGTTTCTTCTGCAAATCCCGGATCATGCGGGGAAATTTCTGTACGACGGATTCAATCGGAACCATTCGTACCTTCATAACCGATTCATGGAGATTGGTCGTTACGCTTTCCAGATATTCGATTTGCTCATTAAACGCGGAACTGGCAGAAGCGTCGCTGCTGCTGGTAGCACTGATAGATACCAGGGAGTTCTTTGCGATAATCAGCTCACTCACCAGATTCATCAAAGAATCCAGCTTCTCAATATCCACGCGGACAGTCCGGTTCACTACCGGTTTGTTGGCAGCCGCTTTCTTTTCATGTTTGGAGGACGCCGCAGACGCCGGCTGTGTTTCCTGTACAGTGGTTGTTTCTTCCAATTTCTCTGCTGCTTTTTCCACCGGATCTACGGATACTGTCCGTTCGGATTTTGCGGCAGACAGATTTACAGGCGCTGATACCGGCACATCCTTCTCCATATCGGCTTTTGCCGCCGGCTCTTCTCTTTCCGGCTCCTCCGTTCCCGCTGCCTGGCCTGTGGGTGCCTGTGAAAGATCCAGCAGACCACCTACCGCACGCTCTATTTCAGATACGGACTCGGCAGCCGCTATCACATCTTCCAGTGTCCTGTCCGAAAGTACAAATATGCTGAAATCATTTTCAAACTGCTCATCCTCTATATCCTGTGCCGAGGGACTGGATACGATAATCTCTCCCAGGCTTTCCATTGCCTTAAACACAAGAAAGGCCCTGGCAGCTTTCAGAATGCAGCTCTCCTGTACATAGACCGTCAGTCCATATACTTTCTTACCCTGCTCCATCGCTTTTTGAATAACCGTTCTCTCACTGTCGCCCAGGACAACGGTTGTCCATTTTGCGCCTTCTCCCGGCACACTTCTCACTTCTCTGGCTGCCGGTTCTTCAGCAGTCACTTCCTCAGAAGCCCCTGAATCATCACCGTCAAGTATCCGGTTCAGCGCCTTGATCAACGGCTCATTGTCATTGGTGCCTTCATCGGCCGTTGTCTGGATATTGTCCAGATATTCTTCCAGAGCGTCCAGACACTGGAAAAGAATATCAATCATATTCGCTTTTACTTTTATATTTCCGTTTCTTACCTCGGAAAATACATTCTCCATATCATGGGTAAGATTCTGCATTCTCTTATACCCCATGGTACCTGCCATTCCCTTCAGGGAATGAGCCGCACGGAAAATCTCGTTGATCGTATCCGCGTTTTCCGAATCCTGTTCCAGATCCAGAATCTGCGTATTCAAACTCTGCAAATGCTCTTTTGTCTCGTCGATGAAAATTTCCAGATATTGGCTAACATCCATATCATATTACCCCCACGTTTAAAATAATCTCCTGTGCAAGCTGTTCCAACGGAACAATCTCATCGGCAAGACCTGCCTGAACGATACTCTTGGGCATCCCATATACCGCACAGGTACTCTGCTCCTGAGCAAGCACATGCACTTTTCTGGCGCTTTTCAGATTGACGATTCCTTTCGTGCCATCAGCCCCCATACCGGTCATGACAACACATACAATTTCATCAAAGCCACTCTTTTGCAGAGACTCATACATATAATTGGCGCAGGGTTTCACCCCTTCTCTGGGAGGCTCATCCGAATAACGGATCACGTACCGTCCGCCTGCCTTGAGGTCCACGTTCAGATGTTTTCCGCCTTTGGCAATGTATACATGCCCTCTTTCCAGCGTCTCCCCGTCTTTGCCTTCCGACACCTTAATCTCACTGAGAGAATCCAGTCTCTCTGCCAGAGACTGTGTAAATCCCGCCGGCATATGCTGCACGATCACCACTGGTGTCCGCAGGTTGGCAGGCAGCTTTGTAACAACAGAGTGCAAAGCCTTGGGGCCTCCGGTAGAACTTGCTATAGCCACAATCTTATTCCCGGAAAGAATGGAAGAATGCTTCTTAGCCAATTCCACTACCTGTTTGGTCTTTTTGAGTTCATCAAAACTGAACGTCTTATCCACAATCGGTGACCGGCCCTGAGATACCACATCCAGTATTCTGATAAACTCTTTCTGAAACGTATCCACCCTGCATTCGCCTGCATTTGACGGCTTATGTATAAAATCCAGAGCTCCCAGCTCCAGCGCATCCATGGTTGTTTTGGCGCCTTCCATGGTATCGGTGCTGGCCATCATAACTTTTGCCGGAATTTTACGTTTCTGTAGTTCTTTCAGAAGCTCAAGCCCGCCCATTTTAGGCATGTTGACATCCAGAACAACCGCATCATATGTATTTCTGCTTAAAAGATCAAGCGCTATCAATCCATTGGCAGCTTTATCCGCTACCTGGAACCGTCTGTCTCCATTAATTATATCACACAATACCCTTCTCATAAGTGCAGAGTCATCAACAATAAGAATTTTTTTCATCATTCATTCCTCTTTCTTGTTTTATTCACGCTCTAACTTTCTCTTTGCCCGCTCCAATGTGAAAATATAACGAATAATTTCTTCTCTTTCACGTCTTTCCACACCAACAAATCTTGCTCTGCTACGATACTTCCCCGGATGATTTGCAATATTGCCCACGCTCTCCAGAATGCAGGTACATAACCTGTAATTTTTCCCGAATTGAAACCGGCAATAGACCATATCATCTTTCACATATTTTTTGGTGCCGATAAACTGCAGGCCTCCGCCACTAATGTCAACCAGCATACTGTCTTCCATGGGCAGTGCATCATCCACCACAAGCATTTCCTGCTCTGTCATCCATTTTCTTTCATCCGCATCCATCAGACGATTCTGCATGGGAATCGTACACTGATACCGATAATACTCCCGCCTTTGATTTTTTTTCAGTTCTCCTGTCATCTGCAGGATAACGAAATGTATATCGTCGCTTTTATACCGCTCTTTTACCACTACGTCAGCCTCATACACGCCATTGCCTGCATAACAGTACATATACATCCGTTTACCTGCCGAGAGGAGCTGAAGCTTCCCCTGTTGTGTAGGCATATAAATCTCCAGGAGGCCATCGTCTCTCACATCACTGATTTTACTGTAATATGAGGGGAGTTCCTCCTGTTCATCCTCTGGCTTGCCGGCGTTCTCCGGACATAGTTTGACATTCACACCCGGCTTTAAAATTTTTTTACCATAATCCATATGCTACCCCATCTTCTTTCCGTTTACGATATGGGAAAAAAATGCCGCCATACCGCGCTTAATCAGATTTTCATTTGCATCTTTGTTCATAAGTGCCCCTGCAATCTGCTCAAATGCCTGTGCCGACTTCGCAGAAGGATTTTTCAGTGATACCGGCATCTGTTGCATCACAGCCTTAGAAAGCTGATTATCATAAGGTATCATGCCCAGATAGTCAATGGGCAGCTTTAAGTATCTGGAAACCACCGCATTCAGTTTGTTAAAGAGATCCATGCCCTCTTCCGGACCGCTTACACGGTTGGCAATTACTTTTACCTGTGAATTTTCCCTGGAAAATCTCGGATGCCGGTTCAATGCTTTTAACAGAGAATAGGAATCCGTAATGGATGTGGGCTCCGGTGTGGTCACCAGCAAAATTTCCCCGCTGGCCACAAGGAATTCCAGAACCGCGTCGGAAATCCCTGCCCCCGTATCAATGATAATAATATCCGCAATCGTGTCCAGCTCTTCCAAATTCTGAACAATATAGCTCAGATATTCCCGACTCAAATTGGAAAGACCAGCTATCCCGCTCCCCCCTGAAATAAAGCCCACATTTCCAGGCCCCCAGGTTATGATTTCCTTAATATTTTTCCCCTGATAAATCAAATCGCTTAAATTGTGTTTCGGAATGGCGCCAAACATGATTTCTATATTTGCAAGCCCGAAATCCGCATCCAATATGATCACACGTTGTCCCATCTTTTTAAGCTGAATCGCCAGATTGATGGAGGTATTGGACTTGCCTACGCCGCCTTTCCCGCTCGTTACGGTAATAACCCTTGCCAGAGGCCTGGTTCTCTGCAAAGATGCCTTTATAATATTGCGCAATTGTTCCGCCTGATCCATGGCCGCCTCCTTTATGATTTATTTTTTCCACCAAGCAATTGTTTTACCGTCTTTTGTGGATTAAAATTCTCTATATCATCCGGTACATTCTGTCCACACGTGACATATGATAACGCAGCGCCCGTATGGAGTTTCAGATTCAACAGATTTCCAAGAGTGGATGTTTCATCCAATTTGGTAAAAATCAGTTTGTATTCCGTAATATCTTTGTAGGAATCGGCAATCCCTACCAGATCCCTGTATTTTGTCGTTGCACTGAGTACCAGAAATACCTCTTTTTCCGCCTTCCCGTCTATACAGTGGAGTAATTGGCTCATGGTTTCCCTCTGGCTCTCATTCTGATGGGAATGGCCTGCCGTATCCACCAGAATATAATCAAACGAATGAAAATCCTGTAGTGCCGTTTCTATTTCTTCCGGAGAATATACAACCCGAAAGGGCACTTCCAATATATTGGCATATGTGCGTAGCTGTTCCGCCGCAGCGATCCTGTAGGTATCCGCAGTCAGCAACACGATTTTCCTTTTTTCATCCACTCTGAACCGGGAAGCTATTTTGGCAATCGTCGTTGTCTTTCCCACACCGGTTGGCCCTATGAAAAAAATCACCTTTGGGCCCGATTTGGCCATCTGGATATGCATGGGTCTGCCAAATTTCAATATCATCTTCTGATACACACTGGAAAGAACCGCATCCATGGGAAGATTGGAGTTACTGCCTTTCTCGATCTCATCAATAATCTGGTTGGCATACTTTTCATTCACTTCATTTTCCAGCATCATATTGTATAAAAGCTGTATAAATGCCACCGATTCATCTACTTCTTCTTCCGCTGCATCTTCCGTATCTTCCTCCACAGGTTTCAACTGCTTCTCCAGAAGGCTCTGCAGGCTTTCCAGACGCTCTTCAATTCCTCTTCCACTCTGAAATTCCCGATTTTCCATTGTGCTCTGTAACAGGGTATCCGAAAGAATACCCTCGGAAGTTTTGGACGGAACCGGAGTTTCTCCATATCCCGCCTGGGCCTGCGACAGTTTCGCCGGCTCCTTCCTGACAGTTTCACGATCCGCATCATCTTCCATCGCAACGGTCACTTCCACCATCTGCGGCATGATAAACGACAGAGCGCCCTTTTTCTTTATATTACGGACATTCATGATAACCGCATTTTGTCCAAGTTCTTTTTTTGCCTGATTCACGGCTTCAGCTTCCGTTTTCGCCCGATACTTCTTTATAATCATTATGCTGTCACCATCCCAACAGATTGCAATTCAATATGTGACTCTATTTCATTATACGAAACTACAATCAAATCTTTAAAATAATCTTCTGTCAGCCGTCTGAAATACATACGTACAATGGGAGATGTAATAATAATCGGATTCTTGCCCAGTTCTTCCAGTTTCTTCATCTCAGTTTCCGTTGAAGCAATAATCTGTCTGGTCCGTTCCGGATCCAGAGTCAGGTATGCCCCCTGCTCTGTCTGTTTTACACTTCCCATAATTTCCTGCTCGATTTTCGGATCCAGCGTAATCACGCTGGTGGTTTCATTTGCCGGGAAAAATCTGCTGGAAATCGCGCGTTTCAATGCCTGACGGCTGTATTCCGTCAAAATGTCGGTATCCCTTGTGGTAGCGGCGTAATCCGCCAGCGTCTCAAACACAGTCTGGAGATCCCGAATGGAAATTCCCTCTTTTAACAGGTTCTGCAATACCTTCTGGATTTCACCAAGCCCAAGCAGCTTAGGCACAAGTTCGTCCACAAGCACCGGATTGCTCTCTTTGATATTGTCCACCAGGCCCTGTACATCCTGCCGGGAAAGCAATTCCGCAATATGCTGCCGGATAATCTCTGTCAAATGCGTAGCAATAATGGATGGAGGATCCACCACCGTATATCCCATGCTTTCCGCCCGTTCTCTTTGATTCTCCGTAATCCAGATGGCCGGCAGATGGAAGGAAGGCTCAAAGGTTGGAATACCCGTAATTTCTTCCTCCACATATCCGGGATTCATGGCCATGTAGTGGTCAAACAAAATCTCTCCTTCACTGACCTGTATCCCTTTAATTTTAATAATATACTGATTGGGATTTAACTGAATATTATCCCGCAGACGGATAATGGGCACAACAGTACCCAGTTCAAGTGCCACCTGCCGCCTGATCATAACAACACGATCCAGCAAATCACCGCCCTGATTCACATCAGCAAGCGGAATAATTCCATAACCAAATTCCAGTTCAATGGGGTCTACCTGCAGCAGCGAAGTAACATTTTCCGGTTGACGAATCTCTTCCGCAGCCGCTTCTTCTGCCTCAGCCTGTGAATCAATACCGGCGGTCTCCAGCGTGGAAGACATAATGCGGGCAGTGATAATAAATGCAAATCCCAATATTAAAAAGAGAATCGTATTCAGCGGTGTTAAAATACCCAGCGCAATTACCGTACTTCCTACAAAGTACAACACTTTGGGCACACCAAAAAGCTGGCTTACCAGGACGGTTCCAAAATCTGCATCTTTAGAACCTTTTGTTACCAGTATACCGGTTGACAATGAAATAAGCAGGGAAGGAATCTGGCTCACCAAACCGTCACCGATGGTGAGAATCACATATTTATCCAGAGCCGCCTGAAACTCCAGACCGCCCCTGAGCATACCCATTGCCAGACCACCTATGATGTTAACGGCCGAAATCATCAGACCCGCTGTGGCATCTCCCTTTACATACTTAACCGCACCATCCATGGAACCGAAAAAGCTGGATTCATCCTGAATCTTGTCTCTCCGCTTTTTCGCTTCTTCATCATCAATGGCGCCTGTATTCAGATCCGCATCAATAGCCATCTGTTTACCGGGCATTGCGTCCAGGGTAAACCTAGCCGTTACTTCAGCAACACGCTCCGAACCTTTGTTGATAACCATGAACTGCACGATAATCAGGATCAGGAACACGATAATACCAATCGTCAGATCACCGCCGCCTACGAAATTTCCAAATACCATCACCACATTTCCGGGATCACCCGTTGAAAGAATGAGACGGGTGGAGGAAACATTCAGCGCAATCCGGAAAATGGTCGTAAACAAAAGTACCGTAGGATAAAATGACATCTCCAATACTTCCGTTGCAAACATACAGCCGAACATAATTGTAAAAGCGATGGATATATTCACCGCCAGCAATACATCCAGAAGCCATGAAGGAATCGGAACAATCAGCATGACAAAGGCTGCCAGTACGTATAATGCCACACCTATATCCGCTTTTTTCATTGTCGCCCCTCCTTATATATATAATTTACAACAATAGATTGCAGGCTTCGCCAGCAAATCTATTGTCATGAACAACAGAAAACGCCCAAAGCCGGTTCTCCATTGTCTTATACTTTCCCCTGTGCATGATACACCATGGCCAGAACTTCCGCCACAGCCTGATACAGTTCCGGCGGTATCAGTTCGCCTACTTCCACATTGGCATACAGCATACGCGCCAACGGTTTATCTTCTACAATCTCCACATGATGTTCCCTGGCAGTCTCTTTAATCTTCTGTGCCAGGAAATCCTCCCCTTTTGCCGTTACCATCGGCGCTGCAAATTCATCAGCATCATATTTCACCGCCACTGCATAATGGGTAGGGTTGGTGATTACCACATCCGCCTGCGGCACGGCCTGCATCATACGCCTTCTTGAAACTTCACGCATTTTTTGACGAATCTTACCTTTAATCTGCGGATCACCTTCCGCATTTTTCATCTCGTCCTTCACTTCCTGTTTGGTCATCTTCATATCTTCGGAAAATTTCCATTTCTGATAGACATAATCTAATAACGCCACAACCAAATACAGCATGGAAATCTTGATACCCAGGCTGATAATCATATTTCCCATGATGTTAATTGCCTGCATCATGGGCATATTATACATCAGAAATATAGCCCCAGCCTGCCCCTTTAATGTGGAATAAGCCACATAGGAAATAATAAAAATCTTAATAAATGCCTTGAACAGCTCCAGAAGGGAATTGGGTGAAATAATTTTCTTAATTCCCTTAATGGGATTCATCTTGCTGAATTTAGGTCTGAACGGCTTGAATGTAACTTTCCACTTAACCTGAACCAGATTGATCAGAAATCCCACCACCACCCCCACAATCATAAAAGGGGACAAAATCGCCAGCATACGGAGCATCATATTCTTAATCAGCATATGCAGGCTGGTGACAGCCACTTCTCCGTCCGCCATCAGGATCGCTTCCGGAATCCTCCCATATACAAGGGAAAAACACTCCAGAAACCCCTCGCCCATCCAGCCTATGGAAAATTTCAGAACAAGAAACAATGTCAGCAGAGAAACGCCCAGATTGAGTTCCTTGGATTTTGCCACCTGCCCCTGATTTCTTGCATCCGACAACTTTTTTTGAGTAGCCGGTTCCGTCTTCTCCCCGCCCGGCCCGTCTTTTGCAAAATACTGCAGATTATATGCTAAAATCAAAGCATTCCCTCCACAAATCGGGTTACCATTACCCGCATCTCACGAAAAATGAAATCTGCCACACCAGGCAACAGAGAATACGTCAGATACAGGACCGCCAGACCCACCAGTATTTTCAACTGGATACCAATCGCAAACATATTCATCTGGGGCGCTACTTTAGCCAGGATGCCCAGTACCGCATTCAATATCATAATAACGACAAACACCGGAAGACAGATGCGGAATCCCATGATAATATATTCTGACAAAAACAATATCATACTGTCCAGCAGAGAATCCACATGGAACACTGCCCCGTTTATGGGAATCAACTCAAATGTATCGGCAAGGGCATGTAACAGGAACTGATACATACCGCTTACCAGCAGCATCAACATAGTAATATACTGTAAAAACACACCTGAAATACTGGAATTCTCTCTGGTGGTAGGATCCAGCATATTAACCATGGAGAGGCCGATATTCATATCAATAATCATACCGGAGAAAATAACAACGGTTGTACAGATTTGTGCCCCGAAACCAATCAGGAGTCCTGTCAGTGTTTCTTTCATAACAAGAACCCCATATCCCCATATTGTCTGTGATGGCAACGGCCCATGAGGCAGGGTAATATGATACAATAACAAAGTGATAAAAATACTGAGTCCCAGTCTCACCCGTCCGGGCACATTGTTGATCCCAAAAAAAGGTGCTGTCCCCACAAACCCTGCAACCCTTGCAAGAATCAGCAGAAAATATTCCAGTTCATCCAGTGAAAAAACATAATCTATCATGGCTTACCTGATATAAATGCTGAAATTTGACCAGAGCTCTGTCATATAATCCACAATGGAATTTAGCATCCAGTGCCCGAATATCATCAACCCCAAAAAGACACAAACAACTTTGGGAACAAATGTCAGTGTCTGCTCCTGAATAGATGTGGCTGTCTGAAATATGCTGACAACAAGACCGATTATAAGAGAAACCATCAGTACAGGCGCGGAAGTTTTGATAATCATAAACAGTGCATCTCTTGCAATCGCGGTTACAACATCGACTGTCATTTTCCGTTTCTCCTTTATACTAATAAAATGTCTTAATCAGGCTTCCGATTACCAGATTCCATCCATCCGCCAGTATAAAAAGCAGAATCTTGAAAGGCATGGAAATCGTCGTGGGAGGCAACATCATCATACCCATACTCATCAGGGCCGAAGCAACCACCATATCAATTACAATAAAAGGAATATAAATTAGAAATCCAATAATAAACGCTGTCCTGAGCTCGCTTACAATAAAGCTGGGAATCAGTACGGCAGAAGGGATACCGGAGAGACTGCCATCCCATTCCTGATCCGCAATCTCCATAAACATCCGTACATCCTTTACCTGAGTCTGTCCATACATAAACTCCCGCAGAGGCTCCATACCTGCCTCCAGCGCCTCCTCCTGGCTAATTTCACCTCTGTCAAAAGGCTGAAGCGCAGTCTCATTGATTTCCGTCAAAACCGGATGCATAATAAAGAATGTCAAAAACAGAGCCAGCCCCATTAATACCTGATTGGGTGGTACGGTCTGCGTATTCAGCGCCGTCCTCGTAAAATGCAGCACAATGATGATCCTGGTAAAAGCGGTCAGCATAATCAGCAGCATAGGCGCCAACGCAATCATGGTCAGCATAATCAGTATCCGTATGGGACCTGCAATATCTCCGTTGCCATTATTATAAGTAACGGTCAGATTGTTGGCCACATTCAGCTCCCGCAGTTCATCCGGATTATCAGAAGCGCCTGGCTCGTTAATATTGGTCTGTGTATCTGTAACTCCTGTCCGGCCACCCTGACCCAAAAGCGAATCCGGATTTCCGGTGGCAGAAACTGCCAACGGACTGTTTAAAAACAACATGCCCACTGAACACAGCAGGCATATTACAAACATAATCGGTTTTCCGGAAAAATATTTTTTCATAAATCGCGCCTACTTCTTCTGTTTTATCAACTTTGCTTTTTCCAGAACTTCAATAAAACTGGGAATACCATCCTCCGACTTTCCGGAGAATTCAAGATCTTCTCCGGAAAGTTCGGCCAGTTTCGTCATGGTATCCTTGCATATTGCAACAGCAACATACGTTTTTCCCAGTTTTATAATCTGAACATATTTATTCGGTGCGACTCTACATGTCTCCAAAACTGAGATATTACCACTCGTCTGCCTGAGTTTCTGAAACCCTGCAACATATCGGGTAGTCGCCCAGGTAATGCCGAGCACAACGCAGAAAAGAACCAACACCGTCATAAACTGAACAAAGGATTCCACTCCGCTCCCCTGTGTAAGCAGCATTATCCGACAACCTTTTTCACAGCTTCCAACACACGTTCTGCCTGAAAAGGTTTTACAATAAAGTCCTTTGCACCTGCCTGAATAGACTCAATAACCATCGCCTGCTGTCCCATAGCAGAACACATGATAACCATAGCTGACGGATCGCCTGACTTAATTGTCTTGAGCGCCTGAATTCCATCCATTTCCGGCATGGTAATATCCATCAATACCAGATCAGGCTTCAGTTCATTATACTTTTCAACAGCCTTTAATCCATTCTCCGCTTCGCCTGCCACATTGTAGCCATTCTTTGTCAGAATGTCCTTGATCATCATTCGCATAAATGCTGCATCGTCACATATTAAAATATTCTTTGCCATCTCTCTCACTCCTGTGTTCTACTTAATTATTTCAGTAACACGAATACCAAAGCTCTCTTCGATTACAACGACTTCTCCTTTGGCAACGAATTTACCATTTACTAAGACATCAATCGGTTCACCGGCTATCTTATCCAACTCAATGATCGTGCCTGGCGAAAAGTCCAGAATCTCGGAAATGGACTTAACCGCCCTTCCCAGTTCCACTGTAACCTCCAGGGGCACATCCATAATCAAACCGATATTTTCCGGTGCATTTGCCATACCATAGTTGTCTGAAAAATTCTGAAATTGAGCCGGCTGTACATTTGGCATTTGCATTTGCGGCATCTGCATCTGCGGCATTCCCATATTCATCTGGGGCATTTGCATCTGCGGCATTCCCATATTCATCTGCGGCATTCCCATATTCATCTGGGGCATCTGCATCTGCGGCATTCCCATATTCATCTGGGACATATCCATTTGCGGCATCCCTGTATTCATCTGGGACATATCCATCTGCGGCATCCCTGTATTCATCTGGGACATATCCGGCATTGGTGCAGCTGCCGGCGGCGGCGTATAAGCTGTAGGCTCCGGAGCAGGCGCCGGTTCCGGAGCAGCCGACACATCACCGAACTGCTGATTAATGAACGTATCATAAAGAGATTTTGCAAACTCAATGGGATACAACTGTAAAATTGTACTTTGCACCAAATCCTCAATCTGCATTGAAAATGCAATTTTGCAAAAGGTGCCGCTTAAAAACTTCGCTATCTCCTCCGGACGTTTTAATTCAGTCAAATCCACCAGACTGGCTTCCGGAGGACTGATATCAATCATTTTGCCAAGCATGGTTGACAGCGAGGTTGCTGAGGAACCCATCATCTGGTTCATAGCTTCGGAAATAGCACTCAGATGAAGTTCTCCAAGTTCCCCGTCGATATTGGTGCCGTCACCACCCATCATCAAATCGGTAATGACCTTAACATCCTTTTCACGCAGAATCAATACATTACTGCCGTCAAGTCCCACCGTATACTTAATCTGAATGAATACACAGGGTCTTTCATACTCCGCTATCATTGTATTCCAGTTCGCCAATGATACGACCGGAGTCGTAATATTTACCTTCCTGTTTACCAGGGAAAAAAGAGTCGTAGCAGAAGAACCCATACTGATATTCGCAATCTCACCGATTGCATCTATCTCTGTAGGTGTCAGTAAATCCCCATCTATTGCACTGCTGCCGCCCCCGCTCTCCGGTGTACTGTCTGCCGGAGCACCGGAAGCCTCTGATGAGTCATCCATGCTGCTGACATCCATACCACTTAGAAGGGCATTTATCTCATCCTGAGATAACATCCCATCCATGCCCTACTCCTCCTCTCTGATCACCGACGTTACCTGTACCGCATAGGAATCATTGTTTGCGCCCGGTAAAGCCGTGAATTTTCTTATATTACCAACGTAGATACTTAAATCCGCATCCACCTTAGAATCCAAACGAATAATATCACCCACCTGCAGGTGTATGAAATCATTGACTGAAATTGCACTGTTCCCCAGTACCGCCTTCACAGGTACATCCACATGCTTGATCAATGCTTCCATATATTCTTCATAATTATCATCTTTCGCATTCTTAATTGTTGAATACCAGAACTTCGTATTCAACTTATCCATAATGTTTTCCAATGTAAAGAATGGAAGACAAATATGCATAAGTCCTTCCACATCACCCACTTTAATTGTCAATGTAACAATCGCTATCATATCGCTGGGTGAAATCACCTGCGCGAACTGGGAATTTGTCTCAATCCTTTCCAGAATCGGATTGATCTCCACCACATTCTTCCACGGCTCCCGCATATGCTGTATGGCTATAACAAGAATCTTTTCGATGATAATCATCTCAATTTCAGAGAAATCCCTGTTTTTTTCGAGGGGAACCCCCTGTCCGCCTAACATTCTGTCTATAATGGCAAATGCCAGATTGGAACTGAGCTCTATAATCACATTCCCCGGCAATGGATCAAAATTCGTAATCCCCAACACCACCGGATTGGAAAGTGCATTTGTAAACTCGGAAAAAGTGACAGTCTCCGAACTCATAACGGCAACCTGAACACTCTTGCGCAGATAAACCGGCAAACTGGTAGATAAAAGCCTGCCATAATGTTCAAATATAAACTCCAAAGTTCTGAGATGCTCTTTGGAAAATTTAGCAGGACGCTTGAAGTCATAGTTCTTGACCTGTCGCTCATCCTTTTCCTGCATCTCATTAACATCTACCTCGCCGCCCGCTATGGCAGACAGCAGATTGTCTATTTCAGCTTGGGACAAAACCTCTCCCACGCCTGCTCACCTCCCGTCCCCGTCCTCTTTTATCATATTCTGTTAAAAGGACTATTGGAAGATTATTTCGCTGAAAGAGACCTGGAAAATAAAGTCAGAATCAAACATCACCTGTATTTCCTTCAATATATCTTCCCTCATCAGATCTTTATTGGCCTGTGCTTCTTCCCATGTATAGCTGCCAATTACATCATATACCTTTTCGGTAATAAGTGTTTCCTTTGTACTCAAAGTAGCTCCAAATGCCTTATAGCCGTCGCTCTTTGTATTCATGGAAAGTGAAACGGATACAAGACAGTAATGCGGTGTCCCGTCTTCACCTACTTTTAAAGGAATGGTCATCTGGTTTGCAATTGCATATACCTCCACATCCTCCATAGACACTTCCATCCTTGTGGCGCCTGCACCGGTTCCGTCTGCAAGCTCCAGTTTGAGCACTTCCGCAATATCTCCCACCAATTCCGCTGTCTTTCTGGATGCATTGCTTACATTCACCATCATAATGGAAGTCAGCACCAGATTGACAACAAGCAACGCCAGTATAATGATGGACAATAGATTCCTTTTCATCGGATCTTCCTCCTGCATTTTTCTAATAAGAACTCAATGTATGATATATTTTTATTTCCACTCTTCGGTTTTTTGCCCTGCCTTCCGGGCTGGAATTATCCGCAATGGGAACATATTCTCCCCGTCCGGAATGTTTGATCATTGCCGGATCAAGTGTTGTGGTTTCTACAAAATAATCAAAAACCGAAAGTGCTCTGGCACTGCTCAGTTCGTTGTTATTTGCGAAACGGGCGCTGTTGATCGGAACATTGTCCGTATGACCTTCAATTTCAATGACACTGCCCGCATACCGCTCCAGAATCAGCCCCAGCTTTTCCATGACAGGCAACGCTTCCGCTTTCAACTCACTGCTTCCTGAGTCAAACAAAAGCGCTCCTTTCAGAGAGAGCTGTACATACTGGGAAGTAACTTCCATATCCACTTCCCTGCTGAGACTCTGTTCCTCCATGGCTTCTTCTATCTTTTCAGCCAGCTCTTCCGACTCTTTCAGTTTTTCTGCATCCAGAGCCTCCGTCATCTTATCAATGGAGTCGGGATCATCATTATCACCGTCGGCTGTCTTTCCCATACTGTTCGTATAGTCATCCAGTTCGTTCAACTGGCTCACACCCATGCTGACCAGCATACCGTCACCCACCGCAGTGGCACCTGCGCTGAATATACTGAAGGTCTGCGAAAAAGAAGCGGCAATCAATTCAAACTTCTGTGCATCTACGCTGGACATAGAAAACAGAAGCACGAAAAAGCAAAGCAGAAGGTTCATCAGGTCGCTGAAGGTATTCATCCATGCCGGCGAGCCTTTCGGGGGTTCTTCTTCCCTTTTTTTAGCCATCTGCCTCACCTCCGCCCTCTTCGGTGCTGCTCCTGTCCTTAGGAGCCAGGAAAGATTTCAGCTTTTCTTCAATAACACGGGGGTTTTCTCCGGCCTGTATTGATAAAAGCCCTTCTATCATAATTTCTTTAGCCTGCATCTCAATATTATTATTCGTTTTTAACTTACTTGCCACCGGTGTACATACCCAGTTTGCAAGCAATGATCCGTATAGTGTGGTAATCAGCGCTACCGCCATAGACGGACCGATAGAAGACGGGTCATCCATATTCTGAAGCATCAGGATCAGACCGATCAGCGTACCAATCATACCCCAGGCAGGACCCATGGTCGCCACATCTTCCCAGAAACTGATATTGGATTTATGCCGGTCATTCATACTGATCAGCTCTGTCTCCATAATCGCCCGGACAAGTTCGGGATCAGTACCGTCTACTACAAGCAAAATCCCCTTTTTCAAAAATTCGTCTTCCAGATCGCCTGCCGCTTCTTCCAGCGAAAGCAACCCTTCTTTTCTTGCCACATTGGATAAATCTATAATCTTGCGTATAATTGCCGTTACATCAAAAGAAGTCGTCTTAATTGCAAGAGAAAAACTTTTCAGGCCACCGACGAAATCAGCCATTGTAGTAGAAGCGAGTATTGCTGCAAAGGCGCCGCCGAATGTAATGATAGCGGAAGGGGCATCAAAGAAATACTTAACGCCGCCCACTCCGGCATTACTGATGATTCCGAAAATTACCATGCCGAAGCATAAGATTAAGCCTAATAACGATGCTATATCCAAGATCTTCACCTTTCTATTTCTGCGCTAGTCTGCAAAAATATCCTTTCTATACGATTTTACTAAATTTTTCACTTCTTGTCTACTTTCTTTTACAATTATTTTTCTTCCGGTAGTAAAGGAAACCACCGTATCCGGCGTCTCTTCAACCAATTCAATCAAATCACAGTTGACCAGTACTTTCTGACCATTCAGCTTCGTCAGTTCAATCATGGTCCGCTCCCCTTTTATCCATATTCCTCTCCCCTCCATATGTATGACACTTACACTACACGAGAGCAAATGAGAACATATTAAACAGCAAATGACAGGAAACTATGTTCTTGCACAATAGTTCCCTGTCCCGCTGATTTCACTACGGTATTATAACACCATTGTTTTGATATCTCTGTTTCATTTATTTACCACCCGACTGTTTACCGTTTCAGATTCACCAGCTCTTCCAGCAGTGTATCGGATACGGTAATAATACGGCTGTTGGCCTGGAAACCTCTCTGCGTTGTGATCATATGGGTAAATT
Organism: uncultured Lachnospiraceae bacterium; assembly: GCA_910589075.1. Taxonomy (GTDB): domain Bacteria; phylum Bacillota; class Clostridia; order Lachnospirales; family Lachnospiraceae; genus VSOB01. The sequence goes on along the minus strand of CAJUSK010000023.1, from coordinate 50,153 downwards.
CCGAAGAAAGATCCACATTACTCATTTCCAGGGCGCCCGTTGTCATGCTGCCTGCTCCGTCTGCGGTAATATCCACGCCGATACCGTCAAATTCACCGGAGTTCAATGTTGCCTGGTACAGGTTATCGCCGGCCTTCTCCAAACCTGCCGCATTGGCAAATTTGGCAACCGCAATCTGTCCTACCAGTTTTGTCATGCCGTTGTCATAGGTGGCATAAATTTCACCGTTGTTCTGGATGGAAACACCGGACATATTGCCCAGTTTACGGCCTGAACCCAGGCCCTTTCCTTCCGTTCCCGACTGGGCTGTCATCGTGGATGCCCCGCCATTGTCGAACCATGTCACATTGGTCCAGTCTATATTAATATCCGAGAAGTTGGCAAGGGATTCCGAAGTGCCCAGCAATGTGTTCACACTCGTTTCAAAATCCAGTGTTACACTGTCTCCGCCACTGATAGATACAAATTTACCGGTATCGGTATTGAAGATCAACTGATGGCCATTATAGGTCGTACTTGTAGTCACCTGTGCCTGACCGTCCTCAGCCACTACAAAGGTATAATTTACATTGTCCTTGCTGGTATCCAGGCCATAGGCCTCATCCCGGCTGATCTGTACGGTAAAATTACCTCCGCTGTAGCTTCCGGTTTCTCCATAGGTAAATGAAGTCTCATGATTAAACTCCACACTGCCATCCCCGTTCAATGTAACGCTTTTCAGTTCAGCAGCCGGAATTCCCAGTACATCCGCCCAATCTGCCGGCGTGCTGGTAGAGTCCAGTGTAACAGCAGTACCGTCTGCCTTTTCATAATAATAGTGAGCCGGCACGGCATTGCCTGCGGCGTCCGTTGTGGCTTCCACAAAAATCAGTTTGTGAAGGGTCTCCATATCGCTTCTGGACAACGTACCTGTACCGGTCATGGTTACAGTACCTCCGGGTGCAAAAGCATCCCCATCAGCAATGGTCGGTGTTTCCGTACCATCCGCTGCAATTGTTACAGGCCTGTATTTCAGACCACTGATCCCTTTCTCTTTATAGTCGCTGAATACTTCCTCCAGCGCCATCTTTCTGGAATAAATATCCTTGCTACGATCCGTACCCGGATCACGGGTGTACACTACATCCGATATCAGCTTTCTCAGCTCTGTTGTCTCTACAATCCTGGAACCGCCAAATGAGGCAATCTCACTGATGTCATTTACTTTGTACACATCCTTGAGGGATGTACCGGTAGAATCCAGAATATCTGCCAGTTCCACCATATACTCGCCTTTTGCGGTTGTCTCACGGACAGCAAATTTGGCTGTGTAGCTGTACCCCAGGGCATCGAAGAAGCTGAGGTTCATGGTTTTCCCGGATTCGGTGGAGGCATCCGGTTCATTTTTATCCAGAATACCATCCACATATGCCTCTGTGGTCGCTTCCGGCGGATAGGTCATATTGGCAGCGCTCATAATACGAAGCGCCTGTACCGTATCCTTTTTAATTGTCTGCGTGGCTTCATCCACACCCCAGCCCATAACATTATAGCCGTTGGCTGACATGGCCAGATTTCCTGCCGCATCCACATAGAAAGAACCGTCCCTTGTAAAATAGTTGCTCTTTCCGTCACTTACCACAAAGAAGGCTTCCCCGTTGATCTTAATATCGAAGGGATTACCCGTATTCTGGGTAGCGCCACCCGTTGTGATGGCATTGCTGATGGCTGCGGACTGTACGCCCAGACCGATCTGCTTTGCATTGACACCGGCCCGCCCTGTCAGCGCATTGGGTCCGGATGCCCTGGATGTTGTCTGATACAAAAGTTCACTGAAGTTGATGGAACTGGATTTATATGCCGTCGTATTGACATTGGCGATATTATTACCGATTACGTCCATCTTGGTCTGGTGTGTTTTAAGTCCTGCCACACCAGAAAACATTGATCTCATCATAGTTTTATATGACCTCCTACTCTTACCTGGTACCGCCGCGCTCCGTCTGTCAGTCGGGAACATTTGCCTCCAAAAGGTCCGGCTACATGATTACGGCACCATCAATATTGGTAAATATGTTTTCTTCTGTTTCTGCCTGATCCATGGCTGTCACCACCGTCCGATTGGGGATATTGACGATAAATGCCAGCTGATCTACGATCACCAGCGATTCTTTGATTCCTTTCGCACCGGCTTTCTGCGTTCCGTCGCTCAGACGACCCATCTGCTCGTCTGTAAGCCTGATGTTTCTGTCTGCAAGCCTGTTTGCAGCATGTTTGGAAAATTTAAGTTCTCCTTCCGTCCGGCCTGTTTTTCCGGCCAGAATGTCCTGAAAGGAACCTCCTTCCGGCTGCGAAACAGTTTTACGGGTATTGCTGCTCTGAACGGGGAACTGATTTGGTATCTGCAGTGCGGAAAGGTATTGGCTGTTTTGTATTTTCACTGCGTTTTACTCCTTCCGTCCTGGCCAAAGCCATCATTCTGTCTTGTCTGTCCCGTCTGTCTTATCCGTCTTATCTGTGTTTTCTGTTTTATCTGTGTTTTCCGTCTTGTCAGTATTCTCCGTCTTATCCGTGTTCTCTGTCTCGTCTTCCTTGTCGGTATCTTCCGGTTTATCCGCCCCTTCCAGCTTATCGTCCAGTTCTTCCTTTGCTTTCTTTAAAAGTTCAATCTGGTTGACATAGCTGTCCAGTTTCTTCTTATTCTCATCCGTTAAGAAGCTCTTCTGATAATCTGTCATCTTATCAAAGGTTTCTTTCAGTTTCATAATATCTTCTTCATCTGAGAGTGTCACTTTGGAAAGTGCCGGCAGTTTGTTCAGGCCCACTGTCCATTCGTATGCCAGATCATAAGCCTCAGAATATTCAGGATCATAAATACTGTCCACATCATCCAGCGGATAATCTTCTCCGTTTACATTGACATATGCCTTACCGTTCTGATAAGTTACGAAATTCACCTTGCCATGTACATAATTGGTACTTCCTGTCGTAGGATCAGTTGTCTTAATGTAAACTTCTTCCCCGACCAGATTGGATGCACGCTGCATGTTCATGGCGCCGGTCATATTCTGCATTTCCTCCAGACTGGAGAATGTGGCAAGCTGGGATATATATTCCGTATTGGAAGTGGGTTCCAACGGATCCTGATACTTCATCTGTGCCACCAGAAGCTGCAGGAACGCATCCTTATCAAGATTGTTGCCTGATTTTTCAGATTTCTTTTTTTCTTCTGTGGTTGCTCTTGTGTCTACTATTTTACCGTCTTTTACGGGTGCTACTAAAGCCATATACTCCTCCTTACGCCATATAATCCACCGTATTGCCGTTCTGCTCCATCATCTCCGCCGCAATACGTTCTTCCTCTGAGAGATCCATCTCATCCAGTGAAACACCATCGTCCAGTTGAATCCTGCGGGTACCCCGTTTTCTGGGTTCTTCATAACCGGCATTGTCCCCGCCATTCTCACCGAAACTCCTCTCAAAGCCATGGCTGGCAATGGTCACCTCCACCGCTTCCACTTTTACGCCCTGATGATTCAGATTTTCCTTTAACTGAGCTACCTGAGCTTCCAGTACAGTTCTGACAGCTTCATTTTCTGCCGTAAACTGTGCTGTCACCACGCCCTCTTTTGCTGTTAGATGCACATGCAGTGTTCCCAGTGTTTCCGGATGCAGCCGCAGATTCAATTCGGTAATTTCCGGCTTGACCTGAGCCTTCATAAACTCGGTGACCTGGTTCATTACATCCCGGGTATCCACCGTTTCAAAGGGAATCTCCACCTGTTCTGCTATGGTATTGTCAAAGGTCGTATCCAGTCCTGTTCTGCTCCAGCCTTGCAGAAATGGATTGCCGCTTTCGTGATGGGCGCCGGTATCGCTTTCTTTTCCTGAAGTTTTATCCGGAACCTTTACTTCGACCGTCGCCGTCTCTTTCGCGCCTTCCAGCCCTTCCGTCAGTGCGGGCTCGCCTGCTCCTTCCGAAGCATCCTCCTTCTGTACCGTCACCACAGCTTCGGATGTTTCCTCTTGGGAAATCACCTGGGGAATCTCCACGCCGTTTTCTTCCGCTGTGTTTTCCATCTGCAGACCGTTCAGACTCTCTTCAAACTGCTGCAGAATATCCGCCATTGCAGTATCATCCACGCCCAGTTCCACCTGCAGGTCACTGACAATTTCTTCCACCATGCCTGTCAGAGTCTGCACATCCTGATACAGGCTTTCATTTGTCAGAATACTCAGGCCATCTGTCTCCCCGGCTGCCGCCATTATAATATCCCGTACATTGGCCGGTTGCAAAAGATCCACCTGCGTCAGGCCCAGTTCGCTCATAATGGCTTCCAGTTCCTCTTCGGAAATGCCCAGTTCTTCTTCAATAGCATCCTTTACTTCCGCAACCGCCTCTTCCACAGCTTCCTGCGGATTTTCAACCTGATCCGTCGTATCCTGCCCCTGATCGGACGTCTTGCCAGACACCTGCTCTCTGGTATCTCTGACCGTAGTACGATCTACCTTAACCGGCGTTTTTGTGGGGGCAGCCTGGTTCTCTTTCTGATAGCCCTGCATCTGACCGGCAGAATCCCTGGTGGTCTGATCCATAATCCGGGAAAAACCGTCTCCGGACGGATTGTTGCTGCCGTTCACAGAACCCATACCGGATGTACCCAACAGCAGTCCGACTGCCTGTGTTACACCTGTTCCTGTCATTTGTCTCCTCCTTTCCGGAAATATATATTATATATCATATACACAAAGTATATATGGATATATCGGAAATAATCTGCCGGAAATTAAGATTCCGGATCCATTATTTTCGTAAGTCTGGCCGCCACTTCCTGGTCCATAACCCCCAGTATCTTCCCCCGGTCATCGGCACTCATAGTACCCAGTATCTTTGCTGCCAGATCCAGATCATCCTGCATTGCTTCGAAAATAGCGGCTGCCTCTTTCGGCTTCATCGACGCATAGGCACTGGCATATTCCTTCACCTTGCTGTCCACCTGTTCCTGTGCCACTACCTGTTTGTAAATCAATTCTGCCGTAGCCGGATTCATGGATTCAAAATATTTCATGTATGCATCAGCCCCCGGCCCCTTGTCGGAATACACCACTTCATTATAAAACTCGTTTTTAATATTTTCAAAAGCAATCTGATTGTCTTCAAAAGTTTTCAGACGTTCAATTTCCGCTTCCAGTTCCTGTATCCGCTTTTCCGTATTGGAATTGCCGGACTGAGCATTTTCCAGCTCCAGTTCCAGACGTTTAATCTGATCTACCGCATCTTTCAGATCTTTATAACCATAATATTCTTCTTCCCCGTCACTGCCGCCAGGCTGCGCCATTTTTTCTGCCGGAAGTACTTTATTGATCACAGGCACATTCCCCAGAATCGGCCGTAACACAGTCGAGCCGAACCCGCCTACGTCCAGCTTGATCAGTAATCCCAGAATGGCAAGCCAGATAACCACAATGATAAAAGTAACAAGCACAACAGGTGCGGAACTGCCTTCCGACTCTTCATCCAGTTCTTCTTCCTGAGCGTCCAGCTCTTTCGCACGCCGCTTTGCCTCTTTTTTCTGAGCCTTCTGCTCTGCCTTCAGCCGTTTTTTCTCTTCTTTCAGCGCCTTTTTATCTTTGATCTCTCCGGTATTTTCCGTGTCCTGTATATTTTCCTTTTTCGCCATAACTTGCCTGCCGCTCCTTAATTTTCATGCGCTATCCCTCCTCCAGGGCTTCTTCCACTTTCTTCTGCCCATAGGTATAGCTGGTCAGCTCATCAATCTCCCGGCTTTCTCTCGCCTTCTCTTCTTCCATAAATACGTCAAAGGCATTTTCACGCAGCTTTTCCTGTATCTTTCTTTCCTGGATGGATTCCTGGAGTTTTATACGTTCCTGCTCCACTTTCTTTTCTGCTTTCTCAATCTCCACCCGTTGTATGACCATATATTCATCCATACGTTCAATGGCATCTTTATTCGCCCGGATTTCCAGAATCCGCAAAGACGCCTTCAGAGAATTTCTGGCAGCTTCCTCATAACCCGCTTTACGCATTTTAAGCTGTTCCAGCTTCTCCTCTTCTTCCCGCAGACGCACCATAGCCAACCCAAAGTCCATTCTGGCCTGGTCTTCCAGTTTTTCTTTAATATTCAGGATATTCTGCATCCGATATACAAATTTAGACATCTGCGATTAACCTTTATACAGCTCTTCCAGCATAGCGACCGTCTCTTCAAAGGTATACTTGCTCTCCACATCCTGCATGAGGAATTCATTGGTCGCATTAATTTTTTCCACTGCATAATCAATATTGGGATTGCTGCCTTTCTTGTAGGCGCCAATATTAATCAGGTCTTCCGCCTCATTGTAAGTAGCCAGCACATTTTTCAACTTGCCTGCCGCTTTTTTATGTTCTTTTGAAGCCACCTGGCTCATACACCTGGAAATACTCTGCAAAATATCCACCGCAGGATAATGATTCCTGTGGGCAAGTTTACGATTCAGCATAATATGTCCGTCCAGAATACTGCGGGCCGTATCGGTAATCGGTTCATTAAAGTCATCGCCGTCCACCAATACGGTATAAAGACCTGTAATAGAACCGCTGGCCGCCCTGCCTGCCCGCTCCAACAGTTTGGGTAATTCCGAATAGACACTGGGTGGATAGCCTCTGGTTACGGGAGGTTCCCCGGTAGCCAGGCCAATCTCTCTCTGGGCCATACAAAAACGGGTCAGGGAATCCATCATTAGAAGCACATCCCTGCCCTGATCTCTGAAATACTCTGCTATGGCGGTGGCCGTCTTTGCAGCTTTATTCCTCTCCAAAGCAGGTTTATCCGAAGTCGCTACCACTACAACCGAACGGCGCATACCTTCTTCCCCCAGATCCCGCTCTATAAATTCCCTTACTTCTCTTCCCCGCTCTCCAATCAGCGCAATGACATTGATCTCCGCCTTGGTATTCCTGGCAAACATACCCATCAGCGTGGATTTGCCCACGCCGGAACCGGCAAAGATTCCGATTCTCTGTCCTGCACCGACTGTAATAAGTCCATCCACCGCTTTCACTCCCAGAGGCAGCGGCGTATCAATAATCGCACGACTCATAGGATCCGGAGGCGGCGCCTCCACCGAATAGGTAACTGCATCCGGCGGAATCCTTACATCCCCTGCCGCAGGTCTGCCCAAACCGTCCAGAGTCCTGCCCAGAAGGAAATCTCCCACTGCCACTCTGAGGGATTCCCCCGTGTTCTCCACCAGGTTTCCGATACCGATACCCTCTGTATTCTCATAAGGCATCAGCAACGTACGGCCATCCTTAAATCCCACAACTTCCGCCATAATGCCCGGTCCTTCATCCCCTTCAGGATGTATGTAACAAATATCTGCCAGTCTGGCATCCGGTCCCGCGGATTCTATCGTCAGGCCCACGACATTCAGTACTTTGCCCAACTTTCTGTAATAAACTTTTTCTTTTGCCTTTTCATACTTGGATAAGTCCATTTTTATTCCACACCCTCATACGAAAGAAGAAGCAGTTCTCTGCGGAGCGCTGCAAGCTGCATATCCAGGCTACAGTCATAAATACCGCTGTCTGCCTCTATCATGCACTCATTTTTCTTCATCGTGGCATCCTCCACAATTTCCAAAGCAGCGTTTTTATTCCCCATTACCTCCATCAGCACTTTTTTCTGCATGCTCACAAAAGGATAATCTTCAGGGCCCACATGTATCATATAGTTACTGCTGGTTTCCATTTTCTGCATACAGCCTTCCAGAAGGCGCAGCACCAGGTTCTGATAATCCCCCAGTTCAATATGGAAAACCTGCTCATAGATAGCGGTCAACTGTTTTACAAACTCAGGCTCCAGTTGCCGCATTTTATCATTGTATTCCGCTTCCATTCTGGCTCTGGCATCCGCCAGCTCCGCCTCTGCGGAAGCCGCGCCTTCCCGGTATCCCTGGTTCAGGCCTTCCTGCCAGCCTTCTTCTGCCGCCTGCTGTTTAGCCGCAGCAATCTCAGCCTGGGCAGCTTCTTTCATCTGCGCAATTTCTGCCTGCGCCTGAGCAATCAATTCCTCCGGGCTGGGTCCCTCATACACCGGCTCCGGTGGCGCAGGCGGCTCCGCCTTAATTACGGAAGAGCCGCCTTCCCCTTCGCTCGTCAGCCCGGTCAGCTCTTCAGCACCTAATCCACTCCGAAATCCTTCCTGTTTCTCCTCGCCTTTTTCTGACGGCAAAGGTTCCAGCCCCAGATCCCGGAGTCGTTTTCCTAACAGTTCATTGTTGTTTATCACTATGGTATCGTCGGACTGAACCTGTATCCAGTTCCTCTTCAGCAAGTTACTAGACAACAATTTCATCCCCTCCACCTCTGGAAATAACAATTTCTGCAGCATCTTCCAGTTTTCTGATAATGTTTACAATCTTCTGCTGCGCCTCTTCCACGTCCTTCATACGGACAGGACCCATGAATTCCATGTCTTCCTTGATCATGGCAGCCAAACGTTTGGACAGATTGTTGAAAATAGCGCTCTGTACCTCTTCGTTGGAGCCTTTGAGGGCAATTGCCAGATCGGAGTTTTCCACATCCCGCAGCACTCTCTGTATTGCTCTGTCGTCCAGCAGAAGGATATCTTCGAATACGAACATTTTTTTCCGGATTTCGTCGGCCAGTTCCGGCTCTTCGATTTCCAGTGTTTCCATAATATGCTTTTCTGTACCGCGGTCTACAGAGTTCAAAATCTCGACCACTGCATCTACGCCGCCAATGATGGTATAATCCTGATTGACAAGAGAGGACAACTTGGATTCCAATACCTTCTCCACCTCCTTGATCACATCCGGGCTCGTCCTGTCCATGATGGCGATACGCTTCGCCACGTCCGCCTGCCGCTCCGGAGGCAGGGAAGACAAAATCATGGATGACTGCGCCGGAGAGAGGTACGACATAATCAGCGCGATTGTCTGCGGATGTTCATCCTGAATAAAGTTAAGCAGCTGAGAAGCGTCTGTCTTACGTACAAACTCAAAGGGCTTCACCTGCAGCGAAGCCGTCAGCTTGCCGATGACATCTCTCGCCTTATCTTCACCCAACGCCTTCTCCAACAGCTCTTTGGCGTAACCAATACCACCTTCTGCGATATACTGCTGCGCCAGGCATACCTGATAAAATTCTTCTATGACCGTCTCTTTCAACTGCGGTGTAATACTTCTGGTATTCGCAATCTCCAGTGTCAGTTCTTCTATTTCATCTTCTTTCAGATGTTTAAAGATATGGGATGATTTCTCCGGTCCCAGTGCAATCAGCAGCACAGCCGCCTTCTGCAACCCGGTCAAGCCAGAATCAGTTGCCATATCCTCTTACCCCCAATCTTCGTTTAACCAGTTCCTGAGCAGATTTGCCACTGCCTCCGGATTATCCTCCACAAACTTTTCTATCATCTTCCGTGTCTCGGACCACTCTTCTACAGTAATGCTCTCCACTTCAGGTTCCGGTGTGGATTGCAGCAAATTCTCTACAGAAAGTTCTTCCTCTTCTTCTGCTGCCTTCTCGCCACGCATGCTTCTGAATACCACAAAAGCCAGCAATCCCAGAATAATGATAATCAATATCACCTGGATTACATCCGTCGCCCGGATGTTCATGCCTTCTTTGTCGATAAACAAAGGCTCCTCATAGGCGATCATTGCAATATTCTCTGCGGAAATACCGGTGGCCTTGGCCACAATGTCGATCATGTTGTCATCAACAGGCTGCTGGACTCTCTCTCCGTTGGCCGCCTTGTATTCTTCCCAGCTGACACCGTCGAGCAATCCCTGATTTTCAATATCCTCTTCCCGCTGTACGTTATATGTAATCGCTGTAACGGAGATGGAAGATTCATCATATTGAATCAGTCCCGGCGGAATGGACTGCGATGTAATCCGCTCATTGGGAAGATATTTTCTGCTCTCCTCTGACTGGGTGGAGCTGGAATTATTGCTGTCAGGCATTTCATATGTAGTCAGGTTTTCTCCGTTGGTATCCGTACCCGGCACGCCGCCTGCACTGTTTACATTTTCCGCATTAAATATGCTTTCTTCACTTAATACACCCTGGGTCTGACCCTCCGCAGGTGTAAAATCGTGGTTTGTAACCTCCGTGGATGAAAAATCCAGTGAAAGATTGCTGGCCACTTCCACGTTATCATACTGATTGGTCCCCAGCAGCACACGCTTTACTTCATTCCGCACAAGCCGTTCCGCCTGTTGCTTGACAGAAAGCTGGTTGCTGGCATTGCCGGCCACAGAATAGGAATCTTCTCCGGAAAACAAAAGGTTTCCCTGGCTGTCCAGAATGGTTATGTTGCTGGCATTTTCATTTCCCAGCGCCGTCTTTACAAACTGTGCCATGGCAGCCGCATTTTCCTGGGTAAATTCCCCGTCCAGTGTCAGAATAATACTGGCATACGCCTCTTCGTTTTTGGAAAGCAGTGTACCGTCATTTTCCGGAAGTGAGAGCTGCACATCCGCTTTTTTCACCGATTCAAAACGGAGCAGATCTTCTTCCATCTGTCCCTGCAGATACAGTTTATACCGCTTTTGTTTATCGGATTCAGTGGTTGCAAACCCTCCGTCCGTTACGTTTTCAATTCCATAGGAGGCTGCGGGAATATTATTGGCACCCAGGAGCAGGTTTGCATCCGAAATCCGATCCTTGAGTACCTTAATCTGATAACCGTCGTCCGAAACCACATAACCAATACCCGCACCATCCAAAAGTTCCGTAATCTGCGAAGCCTCTTTGGTACTTTCGCAGTTGGCCAGCAGTTCATACTGAGGTCTGGTTAAAGCTGTTACCAGTATGGCAAGCGCGATTACAACACCTGCTGAAATACATATGATAATCGTCTTCTGTTTAGAAGTAAATTTATTCCACCATTCCAACAGCTTTAGTGGAACCGCTTTTAACTTCTCAGTCATTTTCCTTTACTCCCATACCTTATATCTGCATCTGCATGATTTCTTTATAGGCTTCCATAAATTTATCCCTTACAGCAACCGTATACTGTAATGCGGAAGACGCTTTCTGCATTGCAATAGAAAGATCATGGGTGTTTTCCGCCTGGCCCAGCGCAATTCTCATCTCTTCGTTTTCCATGTCGGAAATATAACTGTTTGTTGTATGTAAATTATCCATCGCATTATTCAGCACTGTGCTGAATATGTCTCTGCCCTCTCTGGCAGCCTCCGCCTTTTTCGCCGCTCCGGTCTTCTTTGCCGCCTCTCTGACGGCACCGGAGCTCACATGATACAGCGATCCGATATCCATTTTTCATTCTCCTTTTATCTCATGCCCCTCATACCCCTGTGAGCGATAGAATCCCTGTCAGGATTACTGTCCCATTTCCAATCCTTTAACAGCCATAGCCTTGCTTGCGCTGAACGCAGTGGCATTGGCTTCATAAGCTCTGCTGGCATCAATTATATTGGTCATTTCCGTCACAATATTGACGTTGGGATACAGTACATAACCATTTTCATCCGCATCCGGATGAGACGGATCATAGACCATCTTCATATCCGTCCATGTATCTTCTGTCACCGTGCTGACCTTAACTCCCTTGCCCGAATAATTGTCTCTGGCCGAATCAAGCACACGGCTGAAAGGTGTCTGTGTCTCCTTCTCCGCAAAAGCCACCACTTTACGGCGGTACGGTGTTCCGTCTTCCGTCCTTGTCGTATTGGCATTGGCCACGTTCTGGGAAATAATATCCATACGGAAACGCTCCGCTGTCAGTCCCGACGCATTGATATCAAACGATGTAAATAAACTCACAATGACTCCCCCTTATCCGTTATCGCATCACCATTTTCAGATTCGAGAACTCCTGGTTGACACTTGCCATCAACGCATTATATTTCAACTGGTTGGAAGCCAGCAGAACATTCTCGGTATCTATATCCACATTGTTTCTGTCTGTCCGGTAAGAAAGGCTGGAGTAATCCGTATAAGTACGCGGATTCAGCCGGTTGATTTTAAGCCCTGCCACTTTTGCATCCACAGTCTGATACCTGGTACTTCCCAGCGCATGACGCAGTTCATCTTCAAAGCTTACATCCTGACGCTTATATCCCGGAGTATCTACATTGGCAAGGTTATTGGAAATCACTTCGTTCCTCGTCCATGCCGCATCCAGAGTCTTATCCATCACATTAATATAATTAAATACATTCGAATGAATCATCGCATGCTCTCCCTCCATACTGAACATCATATGCTCATCGCTGAATAATTTGTCTACTCTATTATATATTTTTTATAAAAAAAAACAAGGATTTTATCTGAAAACAGACATAAAACGGGACTTATTTCCTATAAGTCCCTCGTATTTTTTCTTCCTTTCGGAAAACTTCTATTTGCTTTTTTCGCTCTGAAAATTGCTTTTTTCCAGCTTCTGCCGTTTCAATTTATCCACCTCATCAAACACGACTTCATTGAGTACTTTGATATAAGTTCCCTTCATACCGGAAGATCTGGATTCAATCACACCTGCGCTTTCAAATTTTCTCAGCGCGTTCACAATCACTGACCGGGTTATCCCGGCTCTGTCCGCGATCTTACTGGCCACCAAAATACCTTCCTGTCCGCTGAGCTCGTCAAAAATATGTATTATGGCATCCAGTTCAGAAAAAGACAATGTACTGACCGCCGATTTGACTACGGCCAGTTTTCTGGCTTCTTCAGCATTCTCTTCATTGATTGCCCGAAGCATTTCCAGGCTGACAACAGTCGTTCCATATTCGCAGAGGATAATATCATCAATCCCATAGGGACCCTCTTTGTTGTAAATAAACAGTGTTCCCAGACGTTCTCCCGCAATATCCACAGGCGTGAGAATCGCCTGAAATTTTTGGGCTTCCTTTTCCTGGAAACCAAGTGCCTGGAGATTGACATTCTCTTTTGTGGAAAGTACGCCAAGCATACGCTCATTCAGCATCGGATCAATATAATCACCCACCCTGCCTCCAATGAGCTCATCCTGTTCCCCGCTTCCCACACCGAGCACTTTGCCTTTTCTGCTGATTACCAGTACAGTGGAATTCAAAATCTCATTCATCACATCGCAGATGTCATTGAATATGACTTTACTTGAATTATTATTGTGCAGGAGCATTCCGATTTTTCTGGTCTTGTCCAATAACTGTACACTGCTCATATGGATCTCCTTCTCATGCTATCCATTGTAATACAATATCTCTTTTTTAGCAATGCCTTACTGTAAAATATCGCAAAATATTACAATAATTCGACAAAGTGTCTACGATTTCTGCATAATTTCGGAAGTTTTGGGTTTTTCTACAATAGTTCCACAGTTTTCGTCCATACAAACCAGTTTATTTCCCTTTTCCAGCATCAGTGAGCCGCATTTCCCGCACCGTATGGAAGAAGGCTTCTGCCATACCATGAAATCACACTCCGGGTTTCCAATGCAGCCGTAATATTTTCGTCCCTTTTTCGTCTTTTTCAGAACAATATCCTTGCCGCATTTGGGGCAGGCTATGCCGATTTTTTCAAAATAGGGTTTCGTGTTGCGGCAGTCGGGGAAACCGGGACATGCAAGAAAGCGCCCATGGGGACCGTACTTGATAACCATCTGTCTGCCGCAGAGTTCGCAGACCTCATCCGATACTTCGTCCGCTATACGTACCTGGGCCAGTTCCTTTTCCGCCGTATTTACCGCCTCGTCCAGATCGGGATAAAAATTCGATACAACGGTTTTCCAGCTGATTACCCCTTCTTCCACCTTGTCCAGAAGCGCTTCCAGATTCGCTGTAAACCGCACATCCACAATACTGGGAAAGGCCGTTTTCATCATACTGTTTACCACTTCTCCCAGTTCCGTCACATACAGGTTTTTATTTTCTTTTGTCACATAGCGTCTGGCCAGTATGGTGGTAATGGTAGGCGCATACGTACTGGGTCTGCCAATGCCCAGTTCTTCCAATGCCCGCACCAGGCTTGCCTCGGTGTAATGGGCCGGCGGCTGGGTAAAATGCTGTTTGGAATCAAACTCCTGAAAAGTGAGCACGGACTCTCTGTCAATCCCTTTAACGAGCAGATTGTTTTCCTGCTTTTCCTCATCCGCACTCGTGTAAACACTCATAAAACCGTCAAATACCACTTTAGAAGCGGACACCGTAAAGTAGTGCTGCCCTGCCCGAATCCGCACGGAAGTGGTTTCATATCTGGCGGCCGCCATCTGGCTGGCTGTAAACCGTTTCCAGATCAACTGGTATAAACGGAACTGATCCCGGCTGAGGGAATCTTTCAGGGAATGGGGTGTCCGGCTGATATCCGTAGGGCGGATGGCCTCGTGGGCATCCTGTATCTTCTGTCCGCTCTTCTTCCCGTTCACACCGCCTGCCGCATATTCACTTCCATAGTTTTGCACAATATATTCTTTTGCAGTCCGGGCCGCCTCTTCCGATACCCTGGTGGAATCGGTACGCAGATAGGAAATGATCCCCACAGTCCCGCTGCCTTTTATATCAATCCCTTCGTAAAGCTGCTGTGCCAGACGCATGGTTTTCTGTGTGGAAAAATTCAGCGTTTTGCTGGCCTCCTGCTGCAATGTGGACGTAGTAAACGGCAGCGGCGCTTTCTTAACCCGCTCTCCCTTCTTCACTTCATCCACATGATAACTCTCCTGATCCAGCTCCCTGAGAATCTCTTCCAGCTCCTGAGCAGATGCAATCGTCTTTTTTCCGTCCTTTGTGCCGTAATATTTGGCCGTGAGAGGTTTCTTTTCTCCTTTTACGGAGAGTTTCACATCCAGACTCCAATATTCTTCCGGGATAAAAGCGCTGATTTCCTCTTCCCTGTCGCAGATAATACGCAGTGCCACTGACTGTACCCGTCCCGCACTGAGCCCCCGTTTGATTTTCGCCCACAACAGCGGTGAAATACGGTATCCCACCATGCGGTCCAGCATACGGCGTGCCTGCTGGGCGTCTACCAGATCCATATCAATTTCTCTGGCATTTTTCAGCGATTCACGAACTGCCTGTTTTGTAATTTCATTAAAAGTAATCCGGTATACTTTTTTATTCTCCAGCTTGAGTGTATGCAACAGATGCCAGGAGATGGCTTCCCCTTCCCGGTCAGGGTCGGTTGCCAGATAAATTTTTTCTGCTTTTTTCACTGCTTTCCGCAGATTTGCAAGAATATCGCCTTTTCCCCTGATGGTGATGTATTTAGGCTCATAATCATGTTCCACATCAATGCCAAGCTGGCTTTTCGGCAAATCTCTTACATGCCCGTTGCTGGCCGCCACCTCGTAATTGGCCCCCAGAAACTTCTTAATCGTCTTCACTTTGGCAGGCGATTCCACAATGACCAGATATTTTGCCATGCTCTCTGCTCCCCCTTATATAAAATCTTTAAAACTATACATCAAATTTTTTGGAATAGCAAGCAGTTTTTATTTGAAAAAATTGTAACGGCTTTGAAGGATGCCCGTTCAGTCTCTGTCCGCCGATTTGGCATCTGCGTTCAGAACTTTGGCTTTTCTCTCATATTTATTACCACATTCCCCGGAAATCAGCCCCTGTATTCTAAAATTCATTAAAATGTCAGTTATTTCCGGCAGTCCCATTCCCTCTCCCGCTTCCGTCCCATGCAATGCTTCATATAATTCCTGCAAAGTCACGGGACGCTCTCCCATATGCTCCCATACAATCCGTTCCCGCCTGTCCATGTGTACTGACATATCCGCGCAGCATGTTTCCTTTGTCCTGCCAGGAACCGGCCGGCCTTTTCCATGTGCATACACTGCCATGTTTTTGCCGCTCCCCACGAGCGCTTCCAGAATATCATCAGGGGTGAGGGCAATCCCTGCCCCCTGTCGTATAAGCCGGTTACAGCCCTCGCTCCAGCCGTCAGTCAGCCGGCCCGGCAGAGCATACACATCCCTGCCCTGCTCCAGCGCAAAATCCACGGTAATCAGTGTACCACTGCGCTCCTTCGCCTCAATGACAAGCACCGCATCCGACAGGGCGCTGATAATCCTGTTTCTGGCAGGGAAATGGCCGGAAACAGGCGGCGTGCCTGCCGGATATTCCGATAAAAGGCCGCCTTTTTCCAGAAGCGCTTCATACAGATCCTGGTTCCCCGCCGGATAACACAGATCTGTCCCGCATCCCAGTACGCCAAAGCTGATACCGCCGGTTTCCAATGCAGCGCGCTGGGCAATGCCGTCTATCCCCGATGCCATACCGCTGATAATCTGTACCCCGGCAGCCGAAAGCGCGCCTGCAAACAGCCGGGCCATATCCCTGCCATAAGAACTGCATCTTCTGGCACCGATGATGGCAACCGCAGGTCTGTCCGGATCCGGCAGCATCCCCCGCACATACAGGCGGCCGGGCGCACTCCGGATTTGCCGCAGCACAGCCGGATATGCACTGTCCGTCTGCAGCAGACATCTCTCTTTTACGTTGGCCGTTCTCTTCATTCCATCATCCTCTCCCAGTACGCGCTGGCCGACTGCCGGTAATACACCGCCTCACTGATATGGTATGCGCTCAGTTCCTCTTCCCCTGCCAGATCCGCAATGGTTCTTGCCGTGCGCAATACTTTATGGCAGGCCCGCAGGCTCATGGAGAAAATTTCCGCAGCCTGTTGTAACCGCACTTCCCCCTCTCTGCTCAGACGGCAGTAGGCCCTGATTTCACCAACGCCCATTTCACCGTTAAACCGCAGCCTGCTTCCAAAGCGCTTCTCCTGCATTTCTCTGGCCCCTTGAATCCGGCTCCGCATACTTGCGCTGCTCTCTCCTCTCTCCTGGCAGAACAGCTTTTCCCGTTCCATCCCCGGCACCTCCACACACAGATCCATACGGTCCAGAACCGGCCCGGAAATGCGGCCCAGATACCTTCTGATCTGCGTCTGGCTGCATGTGCATCTCTTGTCCGGATAATATCCGCAGGGACAGGGATTCATGGCGCCCACCAACATAAAATCTGCCGGGTATTCGATATTGCCGCTGCTTCTGGCAATCCGCACCCGCCGCTCTTCCAGGGGCTGGCGGAGCATATCCAGCACGCTGCGCTGAAACTCCGGCAATTCGTCCAAAAACA
Source organism: uncultured Lachnospiraceae bacterium (assembly GCA_910589075.1). Classification (GTDB taxonomy): domain Bacteria; phylum Bacillota; class Clostridia; order Lachnospirales; family Lachnospiraceae; genus VSOB01. Next base: position 33,056 of record CAJUSK010000023.1, on the reverse strand, counting down.
ACACACCTCTGTGGGCAAGACTGACCGCGCCTGGCACAGGTACACGCCCTCCACCCACCATAGACGGGCCTGTAGCCGTATGATGGGGCGCAAGAAAGGGCCTTTCTTCCAATATTCTGCCGCCCTTGAGCCTGCCGCATACACTGTATACGGCAGAGACCTCCAGGCTCTCTTCCAGCGTCAGCGGCGGCATAATTGAAGGCAGGCGCTTTGCGATCATTGTCTTGCCACTGCCTGGCGGCCCCACGAAAAGCATATGGTGAAATCCTGCAGCGGCAATCTCTGCTCCGCGCCGGACTGTCTCCTGGCCACAGACATCTGCAAAATCTTCCCTGTGGCTCTTTCTCTGTCCGGCGCCGGATTTTTCCGCCTTGACCACATACAATCCGGCTTCTTCCATACCGTCCTGCAACGCTTTCACCACCTGCGCCATATGCGTGGCCCCATAGACCCGGACACCGCTGAGCACCGCCGCTTCCTGCCCGTTTTCTGCCGGTATGATACAGGATTGTACCCCGGCATCCGCGGCTGCTTTTACAATGGGCAGTATACCTTTCACCCGCTTGAGCTCTCCGCCCAGCCCCAATTCTCCCGCAAATAAGATATTCTTTGTCCGCTCTGCCTCCACCAGGCCCATGGAAACCAGCAAGCCCACCGCAGCAGGCAGATCAAATGCCGTACCGCTTTTATACCGGTCTGCGGGAGACAGGTTGATGGTAATCCGGGAAGGCGGCAGCCGGACACCGATATTGCGCAAAGCCACCCGTATCCGCTGCTTTGACTCCCCGGCTTCTCTGCTGAGGCATCCCACCATTTCCATACATGGAAGTCCCTGCGCCACATCCACCTCCACCTGCACAAGATAACTGTCAATCCCGCAGAAAGCCCCTGATACAATTGTATTGAACATGTTCTCTCCTTTGTTTATTCCAATCAACCGGAAAATATGCAGCGAACGCTGCAAAAGAAAATAAAGATCTAAAAAGAATGGGAATTCCCATGTGATTATTATATGGGAATTCCTGTCAGAATGCAAGTAAAACCTGCTGTATGAAAAAGAAAGGTTTTTAAATGGTTACTTTTCACACCCGCGCCATGCACTTGCTGCAGGGCGTCGGATCCAGCGCCAAAATGCGCGTTTTGTAGCATTTTGTGTGCATCAGTTGTTGCAATTCACACCGAAATAGTTGTAAATTGGTGCGAAATCTGGCGTGGGTGTGAATTGTAACTTTAAATGCGGCCATTCATATATTCCGGCTGCTGTGCAAACCAGACCGCTGTCTCTTTGGTAATCGTCCCTGCTTCCAGCAATGTTCCGATTGCCTCATCCATTGTCATCATTCCCAGCTTTCTGCCGGCCTCCATAGCTGCCGGAAGCTGCCCCATGGCCCCTTCCCGGATCAGGGCGCGGATTTTTCGCGTCACATGTAACACCTCAAAAGCGGCAACCCGCCCGTTGTCTTCACTGGTGGGCAAAAGCTGCTGAGAAATAACCGCTTCCAGCACATTGGCCAGGCGTATCCGGATCTGCTGCTGCCGATATGTGGGAAAAAGATCCACCATGCGCTCCACTGAATTGACAACACCGGAAGTATGGAGGGAAGCCAACACCAGATGTCCCGTTTCCGCCGCTGTAATAACAGCGCCGATTGTCTCCAGATCCCGCATTTCCCCTACCAGAATCACGTCCGGATCCTCCCGCAGCGCCGACTCCAGGGCCGATACATAATCCGGGCAGTCCAGACCGATTTCACGCTGGTTGACCATGGACAGTTTATGACGGTGCTGATATTCCATAGGGTCTTCCAGTGTGATAATATGAACTTCCCGCAGGGTGTTAATCCGGTCAATCAGCGCTGCCATCGTGGCAGATTTCCCACAACCGGCGGGCCCGGTCACCAGAACCAGGCCCTGCTTCTTCTGATACAGATCGGCCACTGACCCTGGTATCCCCAATTCCTCCACAGAAGGCACATCACCGCTGACCAACCGTATGGCCATGGCTACGCTGCCACGCTGTTTATAGGCATTGACCCGGAAGCGTCCCACTTCCCGCACGGCAAAAGCCATGTCATACTCTCCCCGTTCTTCAAATATCTCCCGCTGGGCCTCCGACATAATGGAGATAAGCATGGCCAGAGTATCCGACGGCGCCAGTCTGGGGTAGGACATGGCCACCAGACTGCCGTCTACCCGCATTTTAGGCGGAATCCCCACGGTCACATGTACATCCGACGCCCCTGCTTTCATTGCTTCTGTCAGTATCGCTTCTATTGTTATTCCCATTTTGTTCTCCCTGTGGTTTTCTTAGGCAATGCCGTTCTATTTCTACACCGCCCGTATCGCTTCCTGCACGCTGGACACGCCTTTCACCGCAATCCCTGCGGGTATATTCCCCGATGCCCGGAGCATTTCTTCCGCAGATTTTGGTAAAATACAGGTCTGGAACCCCAATTTTGCGGCTTCTCCAATACGCTGTTCGGCCATGTTGACGGAACGCACTTCGCCGCTCAGGCCAATTTCTCCGAAAACCAGTGTCTTTTCATCCACCGGTTTGTTCCTGAAGCTGGAAACCACTGCAATCACAATGCCCAGATCCACAGCCGGCTCCGACATGCGGATACCTCCGGCTATATTGACATATGCGTCACAATTTGACAGAGGAAGGCCCACCCGCTTCTCCAGTACCGCCATCAGCAGATTCACTCTGCTCAGATCGGTGCCGGTGGCCTGTCTTTTCGGAATGCCGAAACTGCTTTTGCATACAAGCGCCTGAATCTCCAGCAGGATGGGACGGGTGCCTTCCATAGAACATACCACCACGGAACCACTGGCGCCTTCCGGCCGGCCGTTCAACATATATTCCGATGCGTTGGTTACTTCCGCCAGGCCATCCTGGCGCATCTCAAATACACCGATTTCATTGGTGGAACCAAACCGGTTTTTTACGCCCCTGAGAATCCGGTAGGACGCATGTCTGTCCCCCTCAAAGTAGAGCACTGTATCCACCATATGTTCCAGCACCCGCGGCCCGGCCACAGTACCTTCTTTTGTCACATGTCCCACGATAAAGATGGAGATGCCCAGGCTCTTTGCCAGGCGCAGCAATATCCCTGTGGCTTCCCTGACCTGTGAAACACTTCCCGGCGCCGCGGAAACTCCGTCATGATACATGGTCTGGATGGAGTCGATCACCACTGCCTCCGGCTTCTGCCGCATGATGGTTTCCTCGATATCGTTTAAATTTGTCTCACAGAAAAGCAGCAAATGGTCTGTAAACTCCCCAATACGGACAGCCCGCAGTTTAATCTGCCGCAGTGACTCTTCCCCGGAAATATACAATACCTTTCGCCCGTCGTCAGACAGATATTTGCATACCTGTAACAACAATGTGGATTTACCGATACCCGGATCGCCGCCTACCAAAATCAGTGATCCCGGTACAATACCGCCGCCCAATACCCGGTCCAGTTCTCTGATATGTGTGCTGACACGTTCCTCTTCCTGCATGGCAATGGCAGACAAAGACGAAGGCTCCCGTCTCTCTCCCAAAGCCTTCGTCTTTCCACTGCCGCCCATACCTTTTGAAGCTGCCGGAACCGTTTCTTCCACCAGTGTATTCCACTGTCTGCATCCAGGACATTGCCCCATCCATTTGGAAGATTCATAACCACAGTTCTGGCAGAAAAAAACAGTTGTTATTTTTGTTTTTCCCATGTTCCAATCCCGGTTCTATTTGCGGATTTGTACCGTTACCTCACCTGCGCCTGACAGTTCCACACCAATATTCAGCTTGCCGCCTACGTTGGTACTCATTCTGCCGATGTCCGTTCCGTCCACAAGTACCTGATACTCCGTTTCATCCTCCAGTCCGATGGTCAACTGCGCATCTTCTTTTCCCTCCACGGTAAAGGTAACACCCTCTGCATCTTCCGTAAAATGTGTTACGCTGGTGCCAGGAACCGATTCATAGGCAAACAGACCATTTTTTTCCAGTTTCGTCATAACAGCATACGTTTTCACCTTATACAGATCGCCACCATGCTCAAAATCTTCCTTCTTTGCTTTTTCTGCCAGACTGTGGTTTCCAAAGCTGAGGCTTCCGTCTGTCTCTGTCTGTATCAATGCTTCTACTACTGCCATTTGTTGTTTCCTCCTCGTACTTTTGTATTTTAAAATATCAGGTCCCCTGTGTATCGGTATGCCGGTTTTTCACGGAAAAGACAACCTGTCTTTTTTTCAGACCAGCCACAACATTATCACCGGGAACAATTTTTTTCTGTAAGATCTCCTCTGCCAGTGCATCTTCAATCACTGTCTGAATCGCACGTTTCATCGGCCGGGCGCCCATTTTGACTTCGGTATATTTATCCACAATGTACTCTTTCAAAGCCGGTGTCACCGTCAGCCGAATCCCCATCTGTTCCCTGCACCGATCTGACAGTACTCTGGCCAACAGGGAAACCACATCTTTCATATGTTCTTTGTTCAGGGGATGGAACACCATAATCTCGTCAATCCGGTTGATAAACTCCGGTTTGAATATGCGTTTTACTTCTTCCATCACACCGGATTTCATGGATTCATAATCTTTTTTTTCTGATTTTTCTATGGCAAAGCCCAGGTTTTTAGGCTCCATAATGCGTTGTGCACCCGCGTTGGACGTCATAATCAGAATCGTATTTTTGAAGCTGACCTTCCGCCCTTTGGAATCGGTAATATGACCGTCATCCAATACCTGCAGCAAAATATTAAACACGTCCGGGTGTGCTTTTTCGATTTCATCAAACAGCACCACCGAATAGGGATTACGTCTCACTTTTTCACTGAGCTGCCCGCCTTCTCCGAATCCCACATATCCGGGCGGGGAACCGATCATTTTGGAAACAGAATGGGACTCCATATATTCTGACATATCCACCCGGATCAATGCATCTTCCGATCCGAACATGGCCTCCGCCAGCGCTTTACTCAGTTCTGTTTTCCCCACGCCGGTAGGCCCCAAAAACAAGAAGGAGCCAATGGGTCGGTTGGGATCCTGCAGCCCGACTCTGCCCCTGCGTATGGCCTTTGCCACGGAAACCACAGCTTCCTCCTGTCCGATTACCCGTTTGTGCAGAATGGATTCCAGCTTTAAAAGGCGTTCGCTTTCCTTTTCTGCCAGTTTGGATACGGGAATTTTCGTCCAGAGTGATACCACATCGGCAATTTCTGTTTCTCCGATGGACAGCTTTCTCTCTGCCTTTTTATCCTCATAGGCCGCTTTGGCTTTTTCATATCTGCGGACCAGTTTTTCCTGATTTCTGCGGATTTCCCCCGCCTGGGAATAGGCTTCCATACGGATGGACCGTTCAATCTGTAAATCCATTTTATGGATTTCTTCCTGCATCGTCCGCAAGTTCTCCGGTATTCCCATATGTTTGAGACGGGATGCCGCAGCCGCTTCATCAATCAGGTCGATGGCCTTATCCGGAAGGTTTCTGTCATTGATATATCTTCCGGACAGCCGGACGGCCGCCTCTATGGCTTCTCTGGTGATGTTCACACCATGATGCTCTTCATATCTGCCACAGATTCCGCTTAATATACTGATCGCCTCTTCCTGTGTGGGTTCCTCCACCGTCACCGGCTGGAAACGCCGCTCCAGCGCAGCGTCCTTTTCCACATATTTGCGGTATTCCGCAATTGTAGTCGCACCGATCAACTGCAACTCCCCTCTGGCAAGGGAAGGTTTTAAAATGTTGGAAGCATCAATGGCCCCTTCTGCACCGCCTGCGCCGATAATCGTATGGAGTTCGTCCAGAAAGAGGATAATATTGCCATTTTCCATCACCTCACGGATCACCCGTTTCACCCGTTCCTCAAACTCTCCACGGTATTTGCTGCCTGCCACCATACCTGACAGATCCAGCGTTACCACCCGTTTATTCCGTATGGACTCCGGTACTTTCTCCGCGGCAATATCCAGGGCAAGCCCCTCGGCAATGGCTGTTTTTCCCACACCGGGTTCCCCCACCAGGCAGGGATTATTCTTTGTACGCCGGCTCAGTATTTGAATCACCCGCTGAATCTCGGCATTTCTTCCGATAACCGGATCCAGTTTTCCCTCTCTGGCCAGAGCGGTTAAATCCCGGCTGAACTGATCCAGTGTCTCCGTACTTTCGCTTTTCTCTTTTTTCTTTTTTCCTTTATAGCCCAGGTCTTCTTTATACAGATTGCCATCCTGTCCCATGGAGAGAAGCGTATCCGTATAGACCTTCTGTATCTGTATGCCAATGGTGTTGAGCAGCCGCACCGCCACATTATCCGCTTCTTTTAAAATCGCCAGCAGAATATGCTCTGTTCCGATTTCTTCGCTGTGAAACCGTTGTGCCTGCCTTGCGGCTTCCCGCAATATCTTTTCCGCTCTCGGTGTAAAACCGTCCCTTTCCCGGACCGGCAGATAATTTCCCGGCGCAATCAGATCATATATCATGGAAATCAGCTTGCTTTCTTCCACACCGTTATCCTGAAGTACTCTGGCAGCGACACCTGTATTTTCCCTGAGCAGGCCAAGGAGAATGTGCTCCGTCCCAATATAGTTCTGCCTCAGCTCTTTTGCTGTCTCTTTTGCCAGTGAAAGCGCTGTCTGCGCTTTCTTTGTATACTGCGGCATCATTCCAGTCCTCCATAATCTTCATAGATTTCATCTATAAGAGCATGCACTTCCTGCCGGGAAATATTCTTACAACTCCCCCTGGCCAGAAGCACACGCAACTCTTTTTTCATATCTTCCATTGCCCGCATCTTGTCAACATCTATGGCGATAACAGCCCCTTTACGTCTGTCAACCTTTACATAGCCTTCCTGTTTCAGCACTGTATAGGCTTTGTTAACCGTATGCATATTAATCCCTATCGTTTCTGCAAGCTGGCGGACAGAAGGAAGCGCATCGCCCTCTTTTAATCTGGTCGTTGCGATTCCGAGAATAATCTGGTTGCGCAGTTGTATATACAGCGCTTCATCGCTGTTAAAATCAAGTTCAATTATCATCCTGTCACCTTCTGTTATATAAATATTATAACAGAGAATTGAAATTGTCAAGAGAAACCATAGTCTGCATAATACCCATTATACAACAAAAGAAAGTACGCTTTGCGGACTTTCTTTTGTCATGAACATCAGAACATGTACTTTTCAGATTTTCTGTCGTCATGAATCAGTCAGCGCCGGTAGCTGCCGGAATGGGCTGCCTGTCAGTAATCATCTTTATCATCCATATTCAAAAATTCAAATTCGAAGTCGTCATCATCCAGATATTCATCATCGTCGTCTTCATCTTCGTCATCATCATACTCATATTCATCATCCTCTTCCTCATCGTCGTCACGACGGGAAAGAAAATTCTTAGGACTCCAGCGACGTTTTCTTACAGGACGTTCGTCTTCTTCCTCGTCCTCCTCATCATCGTATTCATCGTCATCGTATCCATCATCGTCTTCATCGGCATATCTGTCATCGTCATCTTCATAGCTGTCGTCATCTTCATACTCTTCATCATCATATTCTTCGTCTGCATATTCTTCGTCTTCATATTCGTCATCGTCATATTCATCTTCGTCGTCTTCGTCTTCATATTCATCTTCGTCATCATCATAGCTTCTGCTACGTCCCTTGCTGCGGACACGGCCGGCGCCACTGCCATAGCCACTATATTCCTGATAACCTCTGAGTCTGATGGCCAACATGATACATACGCCAATCAACAGAACAAATACAACACCTGCACCGATTACGATAAACTTGCCTTTACCGCTCATCAGAGAAGAAAAGGAACCGCCGCCTGCCGTATCCAGTTTTTTTACACCGGATTCCGGCGTATATAAATACAATTCCGCACTTTCCTCGCCGTCTTTGGTTTTCAGCAGATAATAATTGTCCGAACTCCATCCGGCCAGTATTTCCGGATCCACTTCCATGTCCTCAATATCCACACCATCCGGAATCACCTTGCTGGAAAGTACATTGACAATTCTTGTACCACCCTCCGGCTCTCCGGACACTTCTCCGCCTTCATTAGAATCGTCTGAAACTTCCGGCGCTTCTCCTTCGCCTTCCCCCTCTCCTTCTGCGGGACTTTCCTCACCGCCCCCGCGTACAAATGCACTCTCGTCAAACAGATCGGATCGGATAAAGCCACTCTGACCACCTGCATCCACCTGATACCAGGTACTGCCGTCATCCCCCAGTGCTTCTCCGGTAATTGTTACCGTCGAACCTGCCTCCGCGCTTGTGACCTTACCGGCGGATGTGGAAGGACCCTGACGCACAGTGGCACTGCTGCCACCGACCGTTCCGGATGTAATATCTGTCTGAGCCACCGTACCGGAAGATTCACTGCCACCATCGACACTTTCCGTCAAATCAGAGCGGATAAAGCCGGTTTTACCATTTACCGTCACCTGGTACCATGTATTGTTGTCCGTTCCCTGGGTTTCATCTTCCACCGTAAGCGTTGTTCCCTGGGGTGCGCTGCCCACCTGCTCGCTGCCCGTATCTGCCTGGCTTCTTACTTTTGCATCCGTTATCGTCCTCACATCACCCGCATGGCTGACTATCGTATTTCCGCCAAAGAGCAGCACATACAGCATGACAGCGATTCCCGCCAGTACATGGATACTCCTTTTTCCCGCTTTTTCTGCCGTTATTCTCATTTTTCCTGTGTTATCCTTCCTTAATAATTACGGTGGAAGCGCTTTGCACCTTCCTCCTCTTCCATCGCCTTACCAAAGCCCTGCATTTTACTCTGCCGACGCTGTTCATCCTCCATCCGGCGGTGATAGTCCATTTCACATTTTGGACACAGCCTGCCGCCCCGGATGCTTGCACCACATACTTCACAGCGCAAAAAGGCCGCTGAGTCCTGCGTAATCTCCAGCCTGTTCTCTTTCAGCATCTGACGTATGGCCTTCTGGCTCACACCGGTCTGCATTGACACTTCCGATGAAGTGGCGCCCCTGTGTTTTTCAACATAGAGACGTACCTTGCCATAATCATCATACTCCACGTGTCTGCAGTTTTCACAGTGATATTCACCTACCCCTTTGAAAATCATAATACCACCGCATTTTTCACAAGTTAGTGGTCGATTATATATATCATTTTCATTTATTCTTCTATCCATATCGCACACCTCCCCAAACATCTGTATCCTGACGATGATTATATTTCATCAATGGCTTTGCCAATATCATGGCGCATATATTTCCCTTCAAAAGAAACCCACTGCGCCGCTTCATATGCTCTGGCACGGGCCTCCTTCAAATCTTTCCCCGTAGCGGTAATCCCCAGCACACGTCCGCCTGCAGTTACAACCTGGCCGTCCACGTAGCCGGTTCCTGCATGAAAACAAAACCGGCCATCCTGCTCTCCGTCCCCGAAGCGTTCCAGTCCGGATATTGGAAATCCTTTCTGGTAGGAAACCGGATACCCTCCGGAAGCAAGCACCACACAGACTGCTGCATTTTCCTCGAATGCCAGTTCCACCTCATCCAGCCGCCCGTCTATGCAGGCTTCCATCACATCCAGAATATCATTTTTCATACGGGGCAATACCACCTGCGCTTCCGGATCTCCGAATCTGGCATTATACTCCAGGACTCTGGGGCCTTTATCCGTCAGCATCAGGCCAAAAAAGATAATCCCCCGGAATGGCCTTCCTTCCATGGCCATAGCGTTCACGGTTGCCTGGTAGATATGTTCTTTGCAGAAGTCATCCACTTCTTTCGTATAAAAAGGACTGGGTGAAAAAGTACCCATACCGCCTGTATTGAGGCCTGTATCCCCGTCTCCGGCCCGTTTATGGTCCTGTGCGGAAGTCATGGTTTTAATCGTCTTACCATCTACAAAAGAAAGTACGGAAACCTCCCGCCCGGTCATAAACTCTTCAATCACAAGCCGGTTGCCCGCATCTCCGAACTGTTTATCCTCCATAATGGACTTTACGCCGGCCTTTGCCTCTTCAAGCGTATTACAGATCAATACACCTTTTCCCAATGCCAGACCGTCCGCTTTCAGGACAATGGGCATGGAGGCACCCTCCAGATATGCCAGTGCTGCCTGAGCGGAATCAAAATTTTCATAAGCCGCCGTGGGGATCCCGTATTTTTTCATCAGATCCTTGGAAAAAGCCTTGCTGCCTTCCAGAATTGCCGCGTTTTTACGGGGGCCGAATACACGCAGCCCGGCTGCCTCCAGCACATCCACAAGACCGCCCACCAGCGGATCATCCATGCCGACGATTACCAGATCAATGCCTTTCTCTGTGGCGAATGTGGCCAGCGCATCAAATTCCATAACGCCGATTGGCACACATTCCGCAATTTGCGCAATGCCCGCATTTCCGGGTGCACAATATATTTTTTCTGCCCTGGGGCTTTTGGCCACGCTTGCGGCTATGGCATGCTCTCTGCCGCCGCCGCCTACTATCAGAATCTTCATGCTTTCCTCCTGCAAACCTCTGTCACCGTACAATCACTGCCCTGCCGTCTTCCACAACCACGCTTCCCTGCGCAAACAGATCCACCGCTTCCGCAAGGAGTTCCCATTCGGCTTCTTCCATAACACGTCTCTGCAATATCTGCGGTGTGTCGCCCGGTTCAACTTTGACTGCTTTCTGCAACAGGATGGGGCCGGTATCTGTGCCCTCATCCACAAAATGAACAGTGGCCCCGGTGACTCTGACGCCTCGTTCCAGTGCCTTTTCATGTACTTTCAGTCCGTAAAATCCCGTTCCGCAAAATGACGGGATCAGGGACGGGTGAATATTCAAAATACGGTTTCGATATTTCTCTATCATTTTTACCGGGATCACTACAAGAAATCCCGCCAGTACGATCAGATCCGGCAGAGCCTCATCCACTGCCTGCAAAAAGGCATCATAAAAAGCCGCCCGATCCCGAAAATCGCCGGGAGATACGCAGATGCCCTCAATGCCATGCGCATCCGCACGGGTCAGGGCGTATGCATTCCGGTTATTGCTGATCACACGAACAATCTCCGCATTCCTGATACGCCCGTTTTCCACACCATCTATCAGAGCCTGTAGATTCGTACCGCCACCGGATACACAGACAAGCACCCTTAACATAGTACGACTTCCTTATCTCCGGACTCCACATAACCAACCACGTAAGACATTTCACCGGCTGTCTGCAGCGCTTCCACTGTCCGGTCGGCATCTGCAGGATCCACGGCAAGCATCATGCCAATCCCCATATTATATGTATGATACATCATATCTTCCTGCAGGTCGCCTTCTTTCTGTAACAGTTCAAACACGGCAGGCACTTTGTAGCTGTCTTTTTTAACAACGGCACGGACACCTTCCGGAAGCATGCGGGGAATATTTTCATAAAAGCCGCCGCCCGTTATATGGCTGCATCCTTTTATGCGAATCCCTGCTTCTTTCACACTGCGCAGCGCCCTGACATAAATTTTTGTCGGTGTAAGCAAGGCCTCGCCCAGGGTTCCATCCAGTTCATCGTAACGGGTATCCAGGCTTTCCTTCGTCATGGTGAATACCTGTCTGACAAGAGAAAATCCATTGCTGTGTATCCCGCTGGACGCTATGCCGATCAGGACATCGCCCGCTTTGATGTCTTTTCCTGTGATCAGATCTTTCTCATCCGCCACACCTACGGCAAATCCTGCAAGATCATATTCATCCAGCGGATAAAATCCGGGCATCTCCGCAGTCTCACCGCCCACCAGCGCTGCTCCCGCCGCTTTACAGCCCTCTGCCACACCTTTTACAATATCCGCAATCTTCTCGGGATAATTTTTGCCGCATGCTATATAGTCCAGAAAGAACAGCGGTTCTCCTCCGGCACATGCAATGTCGTTCACGCACATGGCAACACAGTCGATTCCCACTGTATCATGTTTATCCATCAGAAATGCCAGTTTCAGCTTCGTACCCACTCCGTCCGTACCGGAAACCAGCACAGGATGCTCCATATCCCGGAAGGCTTTCATGGAAAACAAACCGGAAAATCCACCCAGGCCACCCATCACCTCCGGGCGTTTCGTCTCCAGCACATGCTTTTTTATCAGTTCCACAGAAGTATATCCGGCCTCGATATCCACGCCAGCGCTTTTATAGTCCATGTCGTTTCTCCTTATCTCAGTAGTTTTTATATCCCTGTGTCTGTAAACGGGCATCTTTTTCCTCTACGCCCTCTTTTTGCTCCTGTGAATATGCCTTGAGTTTCTCCAACAGGGCCGTATCCGAAACCGCCAGTATCCTGGCCGCCAAAAGCCCTGCATTCACACCACCGCCGATGGCAACCGTCGCAACCGGAATACCGGCAGGCATCTGTACAATGGAATACAGGGAATCCCGTCCTCCCAGCGACGTGGTATGCATCGGAATGCCAATTACGGGCATGGGAAAAATTGCCGCGCACATACCTGGCAGATGAGCAGCCATCCCTGCACCAGCAATTACCACTTTCACACCGCGCTCTTCCGCAGTCTTTGCATATTCAAAAAATAGATCCGGTTCCCTGTGTGCGGAAATAATCCGCATTTCATAGGAAATTCCCAACCTGTCCAGTATATCGGCAGCCTTTGCCATGACCGGCATGTCGGAATCACTACCCATAACGATTGAAACCTGTGCCATATCTTTTCTCCTTTTCTCCACTTAGTTCTATTTTATTATGAGAGCCCCTTATCGTCAATACATTAAAAATGGAAGATTCAATTCTTCGCAGCCTGGCAGCACGAATCTGCCCTCCCGAATAATCGGCCATTCTCCCTGTTCAGACACCGCTGTCACCTCTCCCAGTTCGTCATACGGGATCGTAATATCCGTATGACAGTGAAAATAGGCTTTTGAGGCATCCTGATGACGTAAAACAGAGCAGGCGTTATCCCTGGCGATCATCTCTTTGCCGTCCGGGTTATAAACCGGCAAGTCTTCACTGTGTGAATAGCAGGTGTCCCCCACAGCAAAATGAGGCCCTGTCTTTTCGGCAATCAAAATCGGAAGCTGGTCCTCAATATGGTATTTCCTGGCCTCCACATATGCAGTCGTATTGGTTCCTATGGCAAACTCTCCCAGCGGCAGACTGTCATGATGGAACAGCACATGGTCCTTGATATATTTCTGATTGTCCTCTTCGGAAGAAAAATTCCCACAACGGTAGGCCGTAATCATACCGTCTGTAAATGTCAGCTCCAAATCCCGGTATTCCAGCCCGTTTAAATAAACCCGCGTCACATGCAAAAGGCCATTGGTTCCTTCCAGTTTGGGCGAAGTAAAAACCTCTCCCACAGGAATATTCACATCCGCCACACAGTTTTCAAATAACGTCTGTTTTTGGGGATCGCGCAGGGACTGCAGTGCCACGGACAAATCTGTCCGGTTGTCCCCCGCACCCCGTATCCGCACATAATCCGCTCTGTCCAGGGTATTGATTATCGTCTGTTGTATGGACTGGTACAGATGATAATCCAATGTGTTCATACGGATCACCGCGTCAAAAATTTCCGGAAACTGCTCTCCGATTTCCGGCACCGGGAATGCAATGATCGTAAAACTCCGTTCTTCGCCTCTGATGTATTGGTTGACAAGCTGTCCTGATGCAGCCGCATATTCCACAGAAAGCTGCTGCTGTGCCTCGCTCAAATGCAGCGCTTCACGCCTGGCCCGGGGCACAAAAGGCTTCTCACCAAAAGCTTCCATACAGGCAGGTCCGCCAAAGACATTCGCCAGGTCCTTTGACAGTTCATAAGCTCTCCTCAGTTCTTCCAGCTTTCTCCCCATATATTTTCTGTCCAGGTAAAGGGCTTCGTCCTCCTGATGGTCATACAGATACTGTTTGTTGGCATCCGCCCCATAGAAACCAATCCGTGCGTTACCCCGTCTGTGAAAAATACTTAGAGAAGCCCTGTAAATCACAGGTTCCAGTCCCATGGCCCGGAAGTTTACAACCGTCTGCCGGATGACACGCTCAAAACCCGCCCGGTATCGGATATTGACAGTCTTTTTTTTGCTGATGTCCTTTCCGCCCACAATAAAACCGATCCGGTATCCCTCCGTAAACGTATCTGCCATCTTTTGAACGGTTTCCTCCGGCAGTCCGTTTATATAGGCAGCCAGCTTTTCCTCCTGTTCCGTAATGTATTCCCCATATTGATACAGGTATCTCAAATCCTGTAAATCGCTGTCCATTACGATCCGCAAAAAAAAGTCCTGTGCCGGATCCAACTGGCTCCTCACACGCTTTTCTGTTTCCGTTTCCGAATAATCGCTGACAAACCAGTAGACAATCTGCTGTAGTGTCTCATAATCCGGCGCTTCTTTCCCGTCCTCAAAGGCACAGACGAATGCCTGATAGATTTCCAGAAACAGTTCCATACGGATAACCAGCCCTTCCTGATCCCGCTCATAAACCGATTCTGTCTGGCTGTGCATCTCCGCATACAGAAAAGCCAGCAGCCTGCCTGTCTCCTCGCCATACTGCCTGACTGTATAAGCCGGATTCCCATAGCAGGCATCATACTGCCGGGGCAGAATATCCATATACAGACAAGCATTGCGGCTGCGCAATTCAGTCAGCGTCGATTCCATCAGCGGACAGCTCCCCTGCCTGTCCCATTCGGTCAGCAGCCTGCCCACACAGATGGCTGTCTCTCTGAAAAAGGGCACAAACCGCTCTGCGATAGCATATCCCTGTTCTCCCGGCTCTGCAAGCCCGCGAATCCGCTCCGCTGCCAGTGCAAACCGCTCCGCCACCAGCAAAGCATACGCTTCTTCTCTGTCCACTGTCATATTTTCATTCATATCCCATATGCTCCTGCAAATAAAATAAATCCGGCCCCCGTCAAAACCAGTATATTTATGACAAGGCCCAGATAAGAAAAAAGATAATATTTGTCTGGTTCCATCCTGGACAAAATGCCAAGTACCAGTCCCGCTACGGCCAAAATCACAGCCATCAATGTGGCCACCCCATAACGCGGCTGCGCAACGCCTCCATTCTGAAACGTAAAATACAGCGCCAATATAATGGAAACAGCAGAAACAATCCCCAAAACGGTCGACATAATACCTCTCTGGGGATGTTCCTTATTTGTAAATATATAACCATTTTTTTTCGTCATTCCTGCCTCCTGACCGAAAAACAGCTTCTATATCACGAGGTTAAAACAACAGTTTGGATTTCGCCGCAAGCAGCCTGCCACCGCCTACAATCAGAAGTACGCCGCTGGCAATCCCGGCAACTATCGCGATTACGCCCAATGTAATATTTAATCCTCCGGTCAGACCCATGATCTTATATGCTTTTTCTTCCATATTAGGTTATAACTCCTTTTTATCTTTTTGCTCCATGAGCTCCATAAACTGCATAATATGCATCTATGGCCGCTTTTATTCCATCATCAATATAGACTCTGCCATGATACTCACGGTTATACAGATATGTGATAATCTCATCCATAGAAACAATTGCCGCCGCCTTGAAACCATATGTTTCCTGTATCTCTTCCAGCGCGCTCCGGTCGCTCTTCTGTCCCTTTTCCATCCTGTTCAGAGAAACGATCAGTCCCACGATTTCCACATTGCCCTGGGCTTTCAGAATCGGGTATGTCTCTTCGATAGACTTGCCGGAAGTCGTTACGTCTTCAATAAGCACAATCCTGTCGCCATCCTGAATGGGACTGCCGAGCAGAATCCCGCTGTCGCCATGATCCTTGGCCTCTTTCCTGTTGGAACAGTATTTCACATCTTTTCCATATAACTCGCTGATGGCCATCGCAGTGGCCACCCCCAATGGAATCCCCTTATAGGCCGGCCCAAAGAGAATATCAAAATCCAGGCCATACTGTTCATGGATTGCCTTTGCATAATACTGGCCCAGCCTGCGAAGCTGTGTACCCGTCACATAGGAACCCGCATTCATGAAAAACGGTGACTTCCGCCCACTTTTCAATGTAAAATCTCCGAACTTGAGGACATCGCTGTCCAGCATAAACTCAATAAACTCCTGTTTGTACTGCTCCATACCGCTGTTTTTCTCCTTATTCATGACAACAGAAACTTTTCATAGAGTGTTTTCTATTGTTTTGTGGGACATTCAATATTTTTCCCATCTTACCACATTTTCCATATATTATCAAATTGTTTTCTCCCTTTTCGGGAAAATGTTCCTGTGCATAAAACCCACAACAAAATGTATATTCTTGCAAATCGTTACAAGAGCAGTACCAAAATGACAATTCTACAAGCCGAAATCAGTAATTATGCCATTCACAGGATGTAAAGTTTTCATCGAAGCGATCAGCGGCACTGCAAAACAGCTCACCACCCCATCCATCAGAAAACTGAAACATCATAAATCTTCCATGGAAAACAATGTATTCAGGAATCATTGACTGATACAGACCATCAAAATTGAACATGGGAAACATGTTTCTGAGTTTTCCCTCCACATCCGTTTTACACAGGGTTCCATTGTTGGGTTTCCTATAAAATTCGTCGGACCATTTATACACATATTCATCTGTATCATAAACAGCATCTGTAGCCTGACCGTCGAAACTGCCCGGTATAATGGCTTCTTCAATCTCCCAGAAGGGGTATTCGCAGTCTTCCAGATGTTCAAATAAATGACATAAAATACAATCATTGATCTGTTTTATGTTTTTTTGTGCTTCTTTTTCTTTCTGATTGTAGTAATCTGTAAGCCCACGTGCAATGGCAGTTCCATCTTCTTTCCCTTTTACATATGGGAACAGGAGCTGGTATGTACATGAATCTTCCTTTTTTAATTCCTCTAAAATATCCTGCAGCGTATCCTGGATTTTAATGACAGAGTCGCCAGAGTCTTTATTCTCAAACACGCCTGCAATTCCCAGTGAAAATGTTCCTTTGGCGAAAAATTTGCCGTCACAATATGTGATTTCAATCATGCCTTCCTCTCCTTTTCATTTTCTTATGTGATTATATCATTTTGTTTGTTACTTACTATATAGATATATTAAAATTCGCTCTGGCAGATATGCAATTTTGAAAACTGTGCTTTATTTGGAGATGCGAAGGAACACCTGGTTTGAAGGTTTGGTAATGTTGCGTTTGAGAGGTTTGGACATTTGCGTTTGAAGGCTTTTTTTGGGGTGTCCGCATTAGTGTGGTTTGGTTTCCTGTTGCATGTGGTAGAAAGCGGTTGGCAGGATAACCTTATGCGAGTAGGAATAGGTGTCGTAACTTTTTATAATTCCATCAGACTGGGGACTACGAAAAAAGAACCTGTGAGGATGTGAAAGAAACTGTGAAGAAAAGGACCTGTTGGCAAAATCTTGAGGGTGTGGAGCCGGGGGCGGGCAAAAAACCGGACTTCAACGGTCGCTGTTTTTCCAGGTCTGTTTTTGCATATTTTTCTTTGTAATCAATTTCACATTCTCAATCCTATTTCGTAGCCCAGATTTCTGAGCAGGGCAGTACAGCCTTCTACAATATCATTGTAGGTTTCTTCAAAATTGCCGGTATACCAGGGATCGGCAATATCAGCTCCGGCTCTGTCTGTATAATCCAGAAGAAGGGACAATTTGTTATCTGTATCGGGTCCGGTAATACGTTGCATGTTACGCAGATTCCAGTGGTCCATGCCGATCAGGTAATCATATTCTTCATAATCCCTTTGAGTCATCTGGCGGGCATATTTTCCGGCTACGCTAATGCCCTCCCTTGCAAGACGGTTGCGCGTTCCATGGTGTACCGGATTGCCAATCTCCTCGGTGCTGGTGGCGGCAGAAGCAATGAAAAAATCATCGGCGGCGCCGGCTTTTTGAACCATGTCTTTCATGACGAATTCTGCCATGGGAGATCGGCAGATGTTGCCGTGGCAAATAAATAATATTTTTACCATTGTTTCCATATCTCCTTATATCTCGGTATATCCTCGTTTTTCCTTATGTTTTCAAGGTTTTCTCTCTGACCTCAAAAACTCTCTACGTCCTATATCATAGCATATCTTCCTATATCTTGTCCTCCAAAATAGGTAAAAAAAAGGTAAAATGACCTCTTTTTTACCTATCCCAGAGGTAAAACCCTCATGCCCGTTACTCGCCGGAGAGTCTTCTTTCCAACTCCCTCACTTCCTTTTCTACGTCATTGAATTTATAATGTGTGTAATATCCAAGAGTTGTCGCAATATCCGAATGACCCATGAGATATTGCAGTGACTTCGGACTGATACCCGCCTTTGCCATGTTGGTACAATATGTATGCCTGCAAATGTGGGGCGTGATTATCGGCAGTTCTTCCTTGAATATCCTGTTATACTTGCCTAAAGCATACTCAAACCTTTTTTCCCAGTGTAACGCAAGGTAGGGCATACCGTTTTTATCCAGCACCAGAAAGCCGGCCTTTCCATCTACCATTGGCTCAACTTTCCATTTCTTACGTTTTTTAATCAGCTTTTGGAAACACTGGTATACTCCTTCGCTCATTGGTAAAATCCTCTCCCCGTATGTCGTTTTAGTATCTTCAATCAAGTATACACCTTCTCTTGTCCTTTGAAGCTGGTGGTCTATTTTTATTTTTCTATTCTCCATATCTATATCATCCAGAGTAAGACCACAAAACTCTGAAATCCTCATGCCGGTCTTGAAGAGGATATACACCCCTTCATAATATTGTGAATAATGTTTGTCTCCTTTTATAAAATCAAGGAACAGTCTTTCCTGTTTCGGCGTAACAGCCTCCCTTTTTACGCTGTCATTGACGATTACCGTAGACAGCTCCCAGTCAAAGGGATTTTTCTTTAGCAGATCGTCCTCGACTGCCATACGGAAAGCCGGGCGAAGAACCCCACGGATAGTATGAATACTGCTATAATGCTTTCCACCCTGCTGTAATTTTATCAGCCATTCCTTCGCATCCGATACCTTCACTTCATCAATGCGTTTACTTCCAAATATATCTCTTTTCAGCAGGTTAAGGACGGTCTTGTAACCAGCTGCCGTATTGTGACGCACCCCCGTTTTCAAAGAGATATATCTTTCTGCCAGTCCTAACACAGTGACATCCCCACCGTGGTATGCCACTTCCTCATTGAGGGATTTTTCAATCTCTTTTTCCAGTTCCCTCAATGCTTTGCATTCCCTTTTACCGGCTGGCAGTTTATCAGTAGGCTCCAGTTTCCAGCTGTAAACATAGTGCATCTTATTGTCTCTGCCACGATAGGCATACATAAACTTTCCATCCTGTCTCTGCTGCTCACCTGTCCTCAATATACGGCCTTTGCTGTCTCTTCTTTTATTATCTTTTCTCATATCATTTAACCTCCATTTAATCAAAATTTTTTACCGCCCCCTCTTTCAAGGGGGGCTTATGATACCGCTGAATTACTGATAGTGCAAGCACTTTCTTTATCTAATATGTATTTTTAAATTGACCCTAATTCGTCAATTATTTTCTCGAACTGTTTCCTCTTTATCAGAACTTTTGTTCCGTTCATCAGTATGTAACTTTCTCTTTCATGCTCTGACAGAAACCTCCGAAGTTTGCTTTCTCCTATATTGAAATAATCAGAAGCCTCGGCAATGGTGAGCGTGTATTTCTCCCAGACTGGTATTTTATCCGCTTCTTTCTTCATTACTCCATCCCCCTTTCATCTGAAATATCATAATTGAACCATACCCATTCAGATGCTATATCACGTTCTTCCTGTCTCTGGCTGTTCTTTACTATTTTTATTAACTCCCGACTTTTCCAGCCATAAGGCAGCAAATAGTTATCATACAAGTCGTCTTTATCTGCGTGGTATCCAGACAGGAGAATGCGGCACTTGGCATTTTGAATTGTCTCCAACATTCTCACATGGTCGATATATTCCATTTCTTTAAAATATACCTTGTCTGCGCCCTCACCTCTTAATGAATGTAAATATGGTGGGTCAAGATACATTTGAACATTTGGGTTGTCTGCCGCCTCTTTTATAATATCCAGTGCGTTTTTGTTATAAACCTGAACACCTTGCAGCCTTTCATAAACTTTCGGAAGATTGGAATGTATCTTGCGCTGATATGACTGGGTATCATAAGTTCCTCTGCTAAACTGTTTTCTTGTGTTGTTATAACTCTGGCTGATTAACACGAAGGTCAACAGTGCTTTCTCTATATCGTTGATTCCTTTGAAATTTTCTCTTTGGTATTCACCCGTATGGAACAGCTTTTCATCATATGGAAGCCTCATCATTTTTTCTAAAAATTCTTTTCCCATTTCCTTATCCGACAGAACCTTATACAGGTTAGAGACCGCCGGTTCAAAATCATTTACAACCTCTGTTTCACTGCGGCCACGGTTCAATAGGGATGCACCGGAACCAATAAATAGTTCAATATATATTTTTGACTGCGGCGTGAGACCATTCAATACGTTATGTACATTCTGTTCTTACCCCATAATATCCAAAGAATGTAATCTTTGAATTATTATCTTTTTCATCTGCCCTGCATCTTCTGGGTATACTTTACCCTCCCCCCCCTCAAAAAGAGTAAAAAAAGTAAAATGTCCTCTTTTTTTACTCTTCCCAAAGGCAAATTCTTACACGTTTACATTTCCGCTCTATGTTTTTCTTTGGTATTGTCAACCAATATTGACGATACCAGAAAGCCAGATTGAGTTCTGCAAATACAAGTTGAAAAGCGGGCCCGGCAGTCTGACACATCCATCCACGCCCACCACTCCGTCATCTTGTATACCCCCCCTCACAAACTCTGCTTTCCTATACATAAAATACCCCTGAGCAGAGTCTGTTTATTTACCTTGTCTGCTTAGAGGTATCATATCATAGCCCATGTCTCTATGGGACCATTCATTCATTCCTTTGTTCCAAATAATAGAAACTGTAAGCGGAGATTACCAGATCCAGCAGCAAATGAG
The DNA here is from genome assembly GCA_910589075.1 of uncultured Lachnospiraceae bacterium. Lineage (GTDB taxonomy): Bacteria > Bacillota > Clostridia > Lachnospirales > Lachnospiraceae > VSOB01. The sequence continues at coordinate 12,121 of CAJUSK010000023.1, read as the reverse complement.
TTTCGCCTGTCAACATATCAACAAATTCACCCGGATCATGGATAAAAGTAACCGTCTTTTCCCACTCAGTGAAATTAAAGACCCCGATTATTTTCTGTCCTTTGGCATAACGTCCGACAGCCAGCAAACCATCATCACCGGTATCCAGAGTCCACACGTCCGCTCCTGTCCCAAATGCCGGAGAAATCCCCCGCAGTGCAACCAGCGCATTCAGCCCACAGAACACTTTCCCCTCAGGAGTTTCCAAATCATGTATATGTTCTGACTGTTCCCATCTCAGCCTGCCCCGGTGAAGGTAGCGGCTGTCATCTGCTTTTTGCGGATCCTCTTTATAGCTGTAATCATTTGTCTGGGCCAGCTCATCTCCACTGTATAGCATGGGGATACCAGTCTGCATGAGCATCATGGCATGCAGTGTGAGATCAAATTGTACTGCCCGCTCCATTGCCCAATGATCCTGCTCAAACCCCGCTTTTTCTATACCGCACAGGCTGGCTGTGGTGCCGCAGAGCCGGGCATCACCGCTGGTCATGTCATCGTTGTAAAGTTCCCCCCTGCTGGTGCTGTTACCCACAAATCCCTGAAAATAATCATTCAGATACCGTTTATGGAGCACTTCATCGGTTCCAAAGGTCCGGTGGAGCCACGCATAATCCAGCCCCCATCCAATGTCATCATGACAGCGGAGATAATTCAGAAATACATATTCCTTGGGCAGGGCATTCACTGCATCCAACTGCCTGCGGAGCAGGCGGGTATTCCGGGTTGCCACGGTATGCCATGTAGTGCACATCGTAGTCACATTATATAACAGATGGCACTCCGGTTTGTCTATACTGCCAAAGTAAGGCACCACCTTTACCGGTTCCATAACTACCTCCCCCAGCAGTATCACGCTCGGACAGACAATCTCACCGATCATCCGCATCATCCGTACAATCGTGTGAACCTGCGGACGATTGCGGCAGTCAGTCCCCAGTTCCTTCCATATGTATGGTACGGCATCTATGCGGATCATATCCATACCCCTGTTTGCCAGAAAAAGATAATTATACATCATCTCATTGAATACTCTGGGGTTCTGATAATTCAAATCCCACTGGTAGGGATAAAAAGAAGTCATCACATAGTGCCCGCAGTCGTCCAGCCATGTAAAATTACCCGGCGCAGTCGTGGGAAATACCTGGGGTACGGTTTTCTCATATTCCGCCGGAATGGAAGGGTCGGCAAAAAAGAAATACCGGCTCATGTACTCTCCTTCTCCCTGGCGGGCTCTTTTCGCCCATTCATGATCCTGGCTGGTATGATTCATCACAAAATCCATGCACAAATTGATTCCTTTATGATGACAGAGCGCAGCCAGCTTCTCCAGATCCTCCATGGTTCCCAGATCGGGCCGGACTTTCCTGAAATCCGCCACAGCATAACCACCATCACTGTGGCCGGGCACCGTATCCAAAAAAGGCATCAGATGGAGCAGATTGACTCCTGTCTGCTGGATATAGTTCAGTTTTTCCTGTAATCCGTTCAGATTCCCGGCAAAATTGTCGATATACATCATCATTCCCGTAAGGGCATTGGACTTGTACCACTCCGGATCCGCCTCCCGCTCTAAATCCCGCTTTTTCAATGCCATTGGACGTTCTTTTGCAAATTCGTACAGATTCTGGCACAGTTCCGCAAACATGGACTCATTGTGATACAATTCCATATACAACCATCGCAGCTCATCTATATGGCGGTTCATACGGTTTTGAAACCATCTTCCTTCTTCTTTATCCATTCCTGTCACCTTCTTTCTTAAATCAACTGTAGTTTCTCAAAAGCATGATAAAGGCCATCTTCTGCCACTGATGGACAGACCATGTCGGCAATCTTCTGCAGAGAGGGACTTCCATTTGCCATGCAGATACCGGTTTCTACAGCCTCAAGCATCTCCAAATCATTCATACTGTCTCCAACAGCAATCGTATCCACCCTGGAAATGCCCAAAAACTCACACAATCTTTCCACTGCTTTCCCTTTGTTGAAAGCCTTGCTGGCCAGTTCTCCATTCACAATGCCACAGGCGTCTTCGTCCTGGATACAGAAGTCAAATTCATCCTGTAATACCTGCATGGGCTTTTTCAGGCGCTCTGCCCCCCTGCTCATGAATGCCATCCCATAGATAGGCTCACCGTCATATTCCGACATGGGATGGATGCCCAGTTCATTCTCAATCTGAATCCTCCACCGCAGCAGCTCGCTGTTTGCCTCAGACTGTGCATTTTCTGCAAGAAATTCCTTAAACCCTTCATCCGTATAACTGTGATTTCTGCCTCCTATGGTACGATAAATACCGCTTTCTTTAAAAATATCCAGCACCCTGGCCTGCTGCTTTGGTGTCATCGGGCAGTCATAAACCACCTGGCCATCATACTCAATGTAGCCGCCGGCACTGGCGATCAGACCGTCAAAGCCAAACTCCAGTACCGGGAAAAGCATCCCATAGTTCCGGCCGGAACATAATACGACTTTGTGCCCCTTGCCCCGGGCACGACGAACCGCTTCAATCGCGGATGGGGGAGGAACATTTTTCCCCGGTTCAGTCAGAGTACCGTCAATATCCAAAAAAATCAGTTTCTGATCCATGATAGCCTCCTTACGCTTTTTGAACGCGTTTTCATTTTGTTCATTATAATTTTCTAAATATCCGCTGTCAATCCACAACATTTGTTTTTCTGTTTTCAACAAAACAAAACGGTTCATTTTATGCACAATGCTGATTTTATGTTTTTTTCTACACCTATATTGACTTTTCATTATCCCGCGTGCTATTCTCGCTTCAAGATGAACGCGAGTACATTAAGCTCATTGCATAGTACGTCAAAATAAATTTTTAAGGAGGAAACTATGAACTACGATTATGCAAAGATAGCAAAAGAAGTCATTCAGGCCGTCGGCGGATCGGAAAACATCAAGTCGGCCGCCCATTGCGCCACCCGTCTGCGTCTCATTGTTGCAGACCGTTCTCTGGCTGACGATGAAAAAGTCGGCGAAATTGATGCTGTGAAAGGTACTTTCTTCACAGCCGGGCAATATCAGATTATCTTCGGCACCGGCCATGTCAATCGGGTCTATGAACAGATCATCCAGCTCGGTATTGCCGAAACGACTGCAAGTGAAGCAAAAGAAGCAAAAATGGATGGTAAAAATCAGGTCCAAAAAGCCATCCGGACTTTTGGTGATGTGTTTGTTCCTGTCATACCTGCCCTGGTGGCCACCGGTCTGTTTCTCGGCTTGAAAGGGGCCTTGCTCAATGACAATTTTCTCTCATTATTTGGTATGACCAATTCCGACATTCCCCATACCTTTCAGGTTCTGGTAGATGTACTCTCAGGTACCACTTTTGCCTTCCTGCCTGCGATTGTGTGCTGGTCCACATTCCGGGTATTCGGCGGGTCCCCGGTACTTGGTCTGATCCTGGGACTGATGCTGGTGAACGGCTCCCTGCCAAATGCCTACTCTGTGGCAGACCCTTCCAGCGGCGTAACACCCCTTATGCTGTTCGGCTTCATTCCCATAGTCGGTTATCAGGGCAGCATCCTGCCGGCCTTTGTAGCCGGTGTCATCGGCAGCAAGCTGGAAAAGAAATTGCGAAAAACGGTCCCGGCTGTTTTTGACTTTATGATCACACCTTTTCTGGTACTGTTTGTCATGCTCATTCTTTCCCTGCTGGTAATTGGGCCCCTCCTGCACGCACTGGAAAATATCCTGTTAGTCATCGTAGAATATGCGCTGGGACTTCCTTTTGGTATCGGCGGTCTGGTAGTCGGATTCTTCTGGTCTATCATCACTCTGACAGGCGTCCATCATATATTCAACATGTTGGAGATCAGCCTGTTGGCCAGCACCGGCTTTAATCCTTTCAATGCCATTTTATGTATGTGCGGCTTTTCATCTGCCGGTGTTTGTCTTGCCATCTCCATCAAGGCAAGAAAGAAGGAAATTCGCGCCATCGGTCCCAGTGCAACCGTATCTGCCCTGCTCGGTATCGGTGAACCTGCATTATTCGGTGTTATCCTGCGTTATGGAATGAAACCGTTTCTCCTCAGCTGTTCCATCAATGGTATTGCCGGTATGATTGCTATGCTCCTTGGAATGAAAGGTACGGGTAACGGTATCACCACGATACCAGGATTACTGCTATACATATACTCCCCTTCCCAGATGGCGATGTATGTAATACTTGCCATTGCAACTTTTATCATTGCTTTCTGCCTGTGCTGGTTCTTTGCAGTACCTCCGGAAGTTATGGAAACAGAAAGCCCCAAAGGAAGCAAACAGGAAGATTCGGCAGATGCGCCAATCACTTTCCCTGACGTGCTGGGCTCTGTAGCCCAGGGAACATTCGTTCCTATGGAAGAGATTCCCGACCCCACATTTTCCCAGGGTATCCTCGGAATCTGCTGTGGCATCAACCCGGAGACAGGAAATGTTTATTCCCCTATGAACGGAAAGATCAGCCAGCTTGCCGATACATTACACGCTATAGGCATTGAAGCAGAAGGCGTGGAACTGCTCATCCATGTTGGTATAGATACCGTAGAAATGAAAGGCGACGGCTTCAAGAGCCACGTCAAAGAAGGGCAGACAGTGAAAAAAGGTGATCTTCTGCTGACTATGGACCTGAAAAAGATTCAGGCTGCCGGTCATCCCTCTACCATTATGGTAGCAGTTACCAACTCTGATGAACTGGCCTCTGTTGAAACCGTGGCTTCCGGTCAGCTTCAACCGGGCGACCAACTGATGTGCCTGAAAGCATAAGATCACAAAATGCCCATGATACAAGTCAGTTTATTGTTGACGGAAAGAGCCACCCTGCCGGGTGGCTCTTATCTTCCATTCTTGACAACTACAGTCGTCAGGAATAAAATACTTCTATGTAAGCATATGAATTTGACAAAATTCAATCGCGGATATGTATCTGACACTTCGGAAACCACCCATGGTTCCATGCACGCAGAAAGGAGGGATTGTCGTGGTCAGTATGCAGGATATTGCCGATAAGGCAGGAGTTTCCAGAGTCACCGTCTCCAGAGTTCTCTCCAACCATCCTTCTGTCAAAGCAGAGACACGTCAAAAGGTACTCCACTGGGTCAAAGAACTGGATTATGAACCGAATCTCATCGCCCAAAGCCTGGCAGGAAACCGGACAAACATCATTGGCCTGCTGGTTCCGGAAATCGCCTATCCTTTTTTCAGCGAAATCATAGAATCTATAGAAAACCAGGCATTTTATGAGGGATATAGTGTCATTATCTGCAATACACACCGCAGCCTGGAAAAAGAAAAAAATATTCTCACCCAGCTACGCCAGAGAAAAGTGGATGGTGTGATCGCGGTTCCGGTTTCTACCAAACGGAGCCTGCCTGCCTATCAACGCCTGCAGATTCCTGCAGTGATGATTACCAAACGTCTGGAGGGATTTAGCAGTGTATATATCTCCCATTATCATGGCGGTCAACAGATTGCCAAACATTTTCTGAATATGGGATTTCAGAAAATAGGGTATATCGGCCCCACCAGAGAATCTACTTCTGCCCTGAAATATGCAGGATTTCAGCAGTATTTGTCTGCCAGCCAGATAGAACTGACCGATGTAATCGAATGTCCTGCTCCAGAGAATATGAATGCCAGCCTGGTCTATCAGCTGGTAAAACAATATGCAGCAAATTCAGGAGTGCATTGTGAAGCATATCTGGCCAATGATGACATCACCGCCTGCGAAGCCATCACTGCTTTCCGCGAATTGGGTTATGCAGTTCCACAGGATATTGCCATTGCCGGCTTTGATAATTCCCTGCTGGCGAAGGAAATCAGTCCCAAACTCACTGCCCTGGCCCAGCCTTTGGATGAAATCGGAAAAAAATCTGTGGAAATCCTGATCAACCAGATAAATAACAACACAGAACCCTGTATGTATGAACTGGAATCCCGTGTCATTGCCAGAGAATCTACAATCCGCTTCGTACCTGCCCAACCATAAAAAGTGATGAAATCAGGTAAAGACGCATTCCTCTCCCTTACGCATTGTACGGAACACACATTTCATCGACTGCTAACTTCTATGTTCTGCCCCATACATAAAAACAGCGGTAAGTTGCCATCTGTTTGCCGCTGTTTGAAGCCGTTTTTCACTTCTGTTTCGTAAACAGACAGTTGTGCATCACTCTTTGTGAGAGATTGGATCCCAATGAAGGAGGTGTGGCGGGTTACGTTCACCAAATGAGGGCCCAATATACCTACAATGGGGCGTACGGATGGAAGGAATAGATTTTATTTTCAGACACGCTCTGCTCTGACACAGCATTTTTAATTCACCGATGATTTGCCTGAAATACTGAAAAATACGACATTCTTTAAGTGTATTTCATCCTTTATTCCATGCAGCAGCATGTTTCAGACTGATGGATGAATCCGTTTTTCTTTTCTTCGTTTATTTGTTCTGCCCTCCATTCTGAAAATTCACCGCTTCTGAAAGGAAATCAGAAAAGACTGAAAACGCCAGTGCATGGTTGTCCTTTAAAACAGAAAAACGTTCATGGATTCACTTCCACCAAACGCTTTTCCACCTGCAAATTGTAATTTACACCATGATTATAAAAATGTTATTCCTTAATCTCTCCGGCCCATTTAAAAGCAAACTTTGCAACAATAACAGCGATAATCTCGTTGATTATAGCGGCTGCAACAATTATTCCCGATATAATTGGCACAAGCGATGCATCAACAACCGTTAAAGTCGAAACAGCAATACCCGTAAATACCAAAGACACGCCCGAATGGGGTAATAATGTGAATCCAAGATATTTAGTAACAGTTGGATCCGCTTTTGTCATTTTTCCACCCAAAAATGCACCGCCAATCTTTCCCACCACTCTTGAAAAATATAACTTGCAGTAAATAAACCCGCTCCTGCAATCAAGCGATAATCTAAAGGCATACCAAGATTTACGATCACCATAACTAATGATAAATTCAAAACAGGATTATACAATTTCAGCAGATCAGTAAGTTTCTCTTCCGGTATCAAATTTGCAATCGTTCCACTAAACACCATACCAATCAGCAGATAATTCAAGCTAAAGGAATGAAATACATATCTGTCTATCAACAAACCACCTATTGCCGATATGCAAAGGAATGTCAGCAGCAACATTAGCCTTTTTATATTGTTTTCTAACCGCCTTATCAAATACCCAGCACAAACTCCCGTAAAGATTCCTATCACAAAAGGAAGTAAAATTATTCCCACAATGGCAAACAGAGAAGTGGCGGAGTTTCCATTCATTCCATTTACAATCGAAATAACAGTAAAGAAAACAACTACGCCAATAATATCATCAATGGCTGCAAGGGGAACCAAAGTCTTTGTAACAGGTCCGCTTGTATGATATTCATTAACAATAGACAAGGCTGGCGCCGGCGCAGTGGCAAGCGCTATGCCACCAAATATAAATGCCAGATAAACAGGAATATCGGTAATCAAAAAAACAATACCAAATTCCATGGCGTATCCTTTGTTTTCAGATAATTATTGAATACCTCTCTGGAAACTTTGAGTGCCTTGCAATAGAAAGAAATTTTTCCCCAATCCTGCCGTCATCCGTTTTGACTGTAATGAACATGAATCTCTGTTTTTTGCAGACTTCCAGTGACTGGCTGCGAAAAAGCGCTTGCTTCTTCGAGAAGTTCATTTTGTCCTATAAACAGCGAATTTCTTTATCCTGTTTTTCACATGTTTTCTAAGTTCGATAAGTTCATCGTTAAGGGATCGGATCAATAGGACTGTACTCAACACGACTCAAAATCTCATTACAGGCAGCATTTGTATAGGTAATGACGGCAACCTGTCGAGAACATACATTTAATCCAATTCCAAATTGTTCTTTAATGAAATTCAAAGTATTTACAAGGCTGTACGTTTTACCCGAACCAGCTCCCGCATATGTAAAAAAGCTCTTGGGATATTTTCTGTCAAAACAGGCTTGTATTTCATCCTCTACATGATCATCTTTATGATTATCATCCATAACAACTTCTTTGACACTGATTTACTTTTACCCTCATTCATGTTTATCCAATAAATCCTGTAACCAGAGTAATCCTTCATTGATGTAATTTGGAACCTGCAGTTCTTGCGGATCAACTGAATAAATCAAATCCAACGCAAACCCCGCCTTTGGTACATCTTTGCCACGAAACAAATTATAGATTTTTTCGTGAAAAGATGTAAAATCGAGACCTTCATTACATGCATCATAAATGTTTTTCATTAGTCCTTCCCCTGTTTTCGACGAGAATAGACTAAAATTTGTATAAACTAAACTGTCTTCAAACGTACTTGGTATTGCTTCATGAATCTCTCCGGCATATTCAATCATAACTGGCATTTGATATGCTATTCTCATTTCAAATTTATATGGGGTCTTAAAATATTTTTCCTTTTTCTCTGAAGACAAATCCAGCAGCTTGTCCAAAGACTTTTCTTTTAACAGCCATTGTGTAATTGCGTAATTTGTACTGATAATACCTTCGTTTCTTTCTGGTAATATATGGCTATGATGTCCTGCAGGACTTCCAGAATCAATATCGGTTATAATCAAAGTAGGCAAACACATCTTCTCAATTAGAGGCTTTAAGCGTTGCGAATGCCTTCCGTTAATTTCTAACAATGTGATATACCGTTGATTCAATTCCTTATATCTATTCCTAATAAAATGCGGTAACAGCATATATTCTGCAGAACCCTCTACTAATATAGCAGCATCGGCAAAAAACAAATCACAATGTGTGGTCCTTAAATAACGTGTAATAAATCGCGTTGTTTCATTATCTTCTCCAAAAACTCCCGATAGATTAATAACCTTACTTACAGGAACTACACAGTCTTTTTTAGCAGGAAGTCTCTTGAAGTATCTTAAATCTTTAAACTCCATTTCTCTAGCTAAATGACTTGAGTGTGAACTTATAACAAGCTGTGTCTGGAAATTACTATGTTCTTTCAAAAACTGGTTATTCGTAAGAACATCATATGCTTTCTTAATAAATACCTGCTGTACTTGGACATGCAAATGCGCTTCCGGTTCCTCCAGTAAAACTAAGTGCAACGGTTCAATTCTACTTTCCAGCAATTCTCTATTTGCCTTGCCCGTTCTCATCCAGTCATCTCTAAACCTCATTAAAAGGAAAATCATAGAAATCAAATTTTGGTAACCTAACCCATTATATTTTTCTGGCAGTTTTAAATCTTCTTTTGGATTTGATGTGAGCGCATATTGTACTGCGGCATCATGCCTTAATGTGTCAGATGCACTCATTTTAGACTCAATTGTTATTCTAGGATCATTAATTCCCGGATAGCCCAATTTTTCTAATTCTAATATTGCATTAGCGAATTTATCTGAAAGAGTTTCATTAAAAGCCTTTTTTGCTTTTTCCATTGCCTGAAGTGTTCGCAAATCTTCAGGTGATGGCTCATTCTCTGGATCTAAATGTTTATCATAATAATTTTTTAATTGAATTGAAAGATTTTGCGCATGATAATTTGTTTCCGCTGTATTTTCATCACTGGTATCAGAAAATCCCCTTTGCGCACTTATAATATCAATTTTAACAAGTCCTGCTAACGGGTTGGATGTTACACATTCCATCAAATAATCTGTAGGCTGCAAATCATCATCTTCCATTTTACTTGGATCAAGAACATACGCCTTGATTTCAAATAGAGTATGGAACAGATCTCCCTTGCCTAAATAATCGCACAAATTCTGTGGCCAAAGCGACAGCTTGACTTTTGGAGAACTTGAACAAGTTTTTACCGCCGCATCAAATGAATCTTTAAATATACTTCTTAACTTCACTATATCTCTAGGTACATAAATAAATCTAACACTCAAAAATCCTCCATCCCAATCTAAAGTTGGTATTTTATTAGATACATATTGTAACTCATTATCTGCAACAGCCTCGAATTCACAATCACATCCATCACAAAAATTGAATATTGCCTGCATAAATTCATAGACATTTTTCAAATCTAAAAAAATATTATCAAAGCAATATTCCAAACTATATGAAGTAGGATATCTAAAAATATCACCATTTTTATCGATGCTGCTTAATTCCTGAATTTGTTTTTCAACAATATCTATTATTTGTACATTCTGTCCCTGTGCACCAGCGTAATATTCAATCATTGGACGAGCATTTTTCCACAACTCTTTATATAATAAATGACTTCGCCTCTTACTCATAAAAATATCCTTTGGAACCCCATGTTCTATTGTTTTATAAAACATTCTCTTCAGTCCCAATTTTATAAGATTTCTCAATAAAAAAAGAATGGGGAAAATCTTTTCATCTTTTGATATTCCAGTACATTCCATAAAAAGAAATTCTGCTGTCTGACCATATCCTAAAACCAGCTTATGAAATCCATCACCAGTAATAGACTCCCATAAATAGCAATTTCCAATTCCATGATTAGCAAATTGTAAAAACTCATCTGAACGCAATCGGTCAAATCGATTTATTTTATCGCCTTCCGGTATTACCAAGCATTTTTGTATTAATCCATATGCCTGAAGCATACTATTAGCCATATCAACAATATCTAAAAACTCATTCCTATAAGTCGATAAAAACTCATCTTCGAATGGAAATCTGAAAAGATCAGATTTCGCATCTACCATTTCTAATGATTCCAGATACTTTTTCAGCCAATTGTATTCTTCTCCTGTAATCGCCAAAAATGCCTCCGCTTCATACGCCTCAAACAACTTATACAAATCATGCTTACATGAAAGAAATACCTGTTGTATCTTACCTTTATTAGTAATTGCACCGCATATAAGTGCTTTAATTCCTAACTCCATACCTTGTCTAAACAAATACATGCTTGAAAAAAACCACATATCTGACTTTATATTGTCATGTCCGCAATCCACTATTTTTTCACATATTTTGTAACCACATTCAAAAAACTCTTCCGAAAGTTTTGGTAATCTTTCTTTATATTTTTACTCCACTTAATATGCACCTGAAAGTTAGTATCATTTATGTCATAAAAACTATGACCTTCAATTGGCCACAGTTAGTCCATATAACCCATATATTTTTCCAAAACTCACGATATTTCTTAACATACCTTTTTTATCACTTGTTATGTTCTACAATCCAAAGCACAATATCATCATCCTTATATTGGCCTGCAGCAATTCCTAGTCCTAAAGTAACCATCTCTTCATCACTACATTCTATCTCCATTCCATTCAGTTCTAAAAATACCAGCATTGCGTAAATCCCAATTCTCTTATTTCCATCGAGAAAAACGTGATTTTTAATTAATCTATAACATAATCTGGCCGCCTTTCGTGGAATAGTTGGGTACAATTACTCTCCACCAAAGGATTGAAAGGGTACAGATAATGCAGAATTCAATAAACCTTCATCCCGTATTCCATCAATACCACCAGTTTCATGTATCAACTTACTATGAAGATGCTTTATCTGTTCTTTGTTTAATAAAATCATTTTGCCAATTCCTCAAATGCTTTCCTATGCTTCTGTAATAATCGAGTTGCCACATCCTCCAGTGTTTCATTATCCGCTTCTACATCTGCCTGTAGTTTACCATAATCAATCAATACATACCGTGGCGCATTATTCTTTAATATTACGGCTGCACCGTTTTCATCAACCATTCTTGCAACTTTTGAGAAATTCTGATTTGCCTCTGATATAGATACAAGATTTTTTAAATTAACATTCATAAATTACGTTTCCTTTCCTTTTTTAATTATATTATATACTATTCGTTAGGATAAATTCAACCTAACAACTAATTTTTAATAAATTTCTTTATATCCACCTCACCACTCCATCATCCCTCTGCCTGTGCCAACAAATCATAACCACCCGTCAAACGGGTGGTTATGACTGTCAAAGAACCCCTGCTATGCAGCAGCACAGCAGGGGTTCTTTTTAAAAGCAGCGATACTCATTGTGACAAAAAACTGACGATGAGCGGCTTTCCACTTCCACATTGCCAGTTTTTTCAAATTCATGGCAGCATATT
>CAJUSK010000022.1 GCA_910589075.1 uncultured Lachnospiraceae bacterium | reverse complement strand
GTCTTCGCCAGCAAACCTGTTGTCGTGAACAATAGATTGCAGTCTTCGCCAGCAAACCTGTTGTCGTGAACAATAGATTGCAGTCTTCGCCAGCAAACCTGTTGTCGTGAACAATAGATTGCAGTCTTCGCCAGCAAACCTATTGTCGTGAATAAGAGACTTGCCACGGTCTGCTGTAAGACAAATAACAGGAGGTTATGGGATGAACGAAAAAGAATGCAAAAGAAATATATTGTGGAAACTTTTTAAAGCGACTTTCACATTGAGCGCATGTACATTCGGAGGCGGATTTGTGATAGTATCGCTGATGAAAAAGAAGTTTGTGGAAGAACTGGGATGGCTGGAGGAAGATGAAATGCTGGATATTACCGCAATCGCGCAGTCATCGCCAGGCCCGATTCCCATCAATGCATCCGTGATTCTCGGTTATCGGATGGCCGGACTGGCAGGGACGGCAGCGGCGATTCTGGGAACGATTCTTCCGCCCATGGCTATTATCTCCCTCATTGCCGTATTTTATGCGCAGTTCAGAGAGAATCAGATCATTGCCACTGCGTTGCAGGTTATGCGGGTGGGGGTAGCGGCTGTTATTTTTGATGTGGTGTGGAATCTGGCAAAAAATGTCTGCAAAACAAAACGTATGTTGTATATTACCCTGATGGCGGTTTCCTTTGTTGGGGCAGCATTGCTGGATGTCAGTGCCATGCTGGTGATTCTGACCTGTCTTGTAATTGGTATTATGGATGCAGTAACACCTGTTATTGGTAAACAGAAAAAGAAGGAGAGGGTTTGACTATGATATTACAACTGTTTTTCAGCTTTATCAAAGTGGGAATGTTCAGTGTGGGCGGTGGTTATGCGGCGATTCCGCTGATACAGAACCAGATTGTCGATGTGCATGGACTGATGTCTCTGGAAGAATTTACGGATCTGATCACCATTGCGGAAATGACGCCTGGCCCTATATCCATCAATTCCGCTACGTTTGTAGGTACACGCCTGGCCGGTGTGCCGGGGGCCATTCTGTGTACACTGGGGTGTATTCTTCCCTCGTTTCTGATTTGTCTTGCGCTGGCGTATTTCTATTATAAATACCGGCAGCTTGGAGGCGTACAGAAGGTGCTGGCAGCGTTGCGGCCGGCGGTAGTGGCTTTGATTGCGTCTGCGGGCCTGTCCATCCTTTTGCTGGGTATCTTTGGCGGAGAGGATCCTGCCCTGGCAAATATGCGGGTTGTGGAATGCTTCCTGTTTGTTGCCGCTTTTTATGCGCTGCGCAAATGGAAACTGAATGCCATCCAGATTATTTTCGGAACCGGTGCAGCCGGGACACTGGTTTATGCATTTCTGTAAGCGTTGCCATTCCAAACAAAGAAACAGGGTGCAGATGGGGATATATGAGGGTATAGATCGGCGGCTGCTTTGTCAACCTGATATATAGAAAGGTTGACAAAGCGGATCCTGATCTGTATACTAAATGCCAGGAAGCGGCGTTTTATGCATACGAAATGAGAAAGAGGAAACGGATATGGATTTTATACAACTGGCGGAAGAGATTATAAAGGGAAGACGGTTACAACGGACGGAAGATCTGACAGAATTGTTTACGGGAGATCTGGAAGCCTTGTCTCTGGGCGCAGACCGGATCAGACAGGTGCTTTGCGGGAACAGGGCAGAATTGTGCAGCATTGTAAACGGCAGATCAGGGCGTTGCAGTGAAAACTGTAAATTTTGCGCCCAGTCGGCACACCATCCTACAGATTGCGAAACCTATGATTTCCCGGAAGCGGATGAATTTGTAACAGGGTGCGGAAATATGTCCCGTCTGGGTGTGGACCGTTATTCTATTGTTACGTCGGGACGTGCCGTGGAGGGGGATGCGCTGGAGAAATCTGTCAGGGCATATACCGCCATGCATACCCGCTATCCGGATATGAAGCTGTGTGCTTCCCATGGCCTGATGACAGTACAGGATATGGCACGTCTGAAAGCTGCCGGAGTGTCCATGTATCATACAAATGTGGAAACCTCCCGGCGGTTTTTCCCGCATATCTGTACGAGCCATACATATGAAGATAAGCTGGCGCAGATACGGCGGGCGCGGGAAGCGGGACTGGAAGTGTGTTCCGGCGGCATTCTGGGCATGGGAGAAAGCTGGCAGGACCGGGCGGATATGGCACTGATGCTGGCGGAGCTGGAGGTACGGTCGATTCCGCTGAATTTTTTACTGCCCATTCCGGGGACGCCCCTGGCAGATCAGCCGCTGCTTTCCACGGATGAAATCCGCAGGATTGTGGCATTGTTCCGTTACTGTAATCCGGAGGCATATATCCGGATTGCAGCGGGCAGGATACGTTTTGGCGATGGCGGTCTGGCATTATTCACATCGGGCGCCAATGCCACACTGACCGGTGATATGCTGACCACCACCGGCAACCATACCATGCAGGACTGGATGCTCCTCGCCGGACTGGGGTATGCGTTGAAGGAGAAAGCCGTATGAGTGTGAAAAGGGCCAGGGGACCGGAGTCAATGGTCAGGCAGGGAAAAGGAAAAGAACTGGCGCTGACAGGGCTGATGGCTGCACTGGTTTGTGTTGTGGGGCCTTTGTCCGTTCCGCTGCCTTTCAGTCCCGTTCCCATTTCACTGACCAATCTTGCCATCTATTTTTCTCTGTATATCCTCGGTATGAAACGGGGATGTTTCAGTTATCTGATTTATCTCCTGATCGGATTTACGGGTGTGCCGGTATTTTCCGCATTTACCGGAGGCCCCGGCATCCTGTTGGGCCCTACGGGCGGATACCTTGTCGGGTTTATACTGATGGCAATGATGGGCGGCTTTTGTATTGACCGTTGGCCTGAGCGGCACGTTTGTTGCTTTTTGGGTATGGCGGCGGGCACCTGTGTCTGTTATCTGTTTGGCACGGTGTGGCTGGCAGTACAGGCAAAGCTGACGTTTGTCCAAGCGCTGGCATCCGGGGTTCTCCCTTTTATTGCCGGAGATATACTCAAAATATTTCTCGCCATGGCAGCAGGGCCGACGGTCCGCAGGCGGCTCACAAAGGCCGGACTGAATTGAATCGCCTGATGAAAAGAATTTCGCTTTGCGGAATTCTTTTGTCGTTCATATGGTATAAAATTGTGCTGATTTTCTTGCTAAGAAAAAGACATTGTTCTATAATAAATAAAATGAATGGGAAGGAGTGGGGAATATGCAGGTGAACAGTTTGGAAAGCCCCCGGGAGTTTCGAAAATCGGCGGGGCAGTCAGATGCCGTCCGGGATGCGGGGTTGGAGACACCGGATAATATCATCCGTTATGATAATATCTGTTATGGGAAGGACCCGGTCTGGAATCTGCTGGATGTGTATCATCTGAAAGGCGTCCGGGGGCTGTGTCCCACCATTGTCAGCGTACACGGCGGGGGCTGGGTATACGGAGATAAGGAGTTATATCAGTATTATTGTATGAATCTGGCGCAGCGGGGGTTTACAGTCGTGAATTTCACATATCGGCTGGCGCCGGAGCATGTCTTTCCGGCAGCGCTGGAGGATGTGAACAGTGTATTTACCTGGATTGCCGATCACGGGGAGGAATATCAGATTGACAGAGACTGCCTGTTTGTGGTGGGAGATTCTGCCGGCGCACAGCTTGCCAGCCAGTATCTGGCGCTTATGACCGATGCGGATTACAGGAAACTATTTGCGTTTACGGTTCCCTTTGACCGGCTGCATGTACGGGGGGCCGGATTGAACTGCGGGGTCTATGATACGAAGCAGCATATTCTGGAAGGAACGGATGGTTTGATTTTACACTATCTGAACTTTGAAAAAGAGAAATATCTTGCGCAGATGGATACTATATCCCATGTGACGGAGCACTTTCCGCCGTCTTTTATTACGACGTCATATCATGATTTCCTGTACGGGCATGCAGAACCGATGTACCGCCTGTTGCAGGATCTGCATGTGAAGTGTGCATATAAAGTTTATGGCGGAGAAGACAGGCCGGAGATCGACCATGTATTCCATCTGAATATACGCCTGGAAGAAGCAACACTGTGTAATGATGAGGAGTGTGCATTTTTCCGGAGTCTGATAGGAGGCGAAACGATGTCAGGATTACCAGTACCAACACCCCATAACGGGGCGAAAGCAGGAGAGATTGCAAAAACCGTTTTGATGCCGGGAGATCCGCTGCGTGCAAAATATATAGCGGACACATATCTGGAAGATGTGGTATGCTTTAATACGGTCCGGAATATGCTGGGGTATACGGGAACATATCAGGGAAAACGGATTTCCGTCATGGGCGGCGGGATGGGAATGCCTTCCATTGGCATTTATTCCTATGAATTGTATCATTTTTATGATGTGGACAGCATTATCCGTATTGGTTCCGCAGGCGGGTACGCAGACGATCTGAATGTGATGGACATTGTGATCGGTATGGGAGCCTGCACCAATTCAAGTTACGCCCGGCAGTACAATCTTCCGGGGACCTTTGCGCCCATTGCGGACTATGAGCTGATGCAGAGAGCTGTGGAAGTGGCCAGGGAACAGGGGAAAAAGGTGCGGGTTGGCAACATTCTTTCTTCTGATGTTTTCTATGGAGACGATTCCACGGCAAAAGACAGGTGGAAACGGATGGGTGTGCTTGCGGTGGAGATGGAAGCGGCGGCTCTTTATATGAATGCAGCCAGAGCCGGGAAAAAGGCGCTCTGCATTCTGACCATATCGGATCATCTGTATAAAACAGAAGAACTGACGGCGGAGCAGCGGCAGAACGGATTTGGCAGTATGATGGAGATTGCACTTGCATTGTAAGATGACATCTGGTATATTGATATGGTACTTTTGAACCATTCCCATTGAACTATGGAGAAACATATGTGGGGGAGACTGAAGGATTTCGTTTTACAGGATGTGAAGAATGAAAATGAAATAAAGATGTATGCAGTTATTCTCAGAATGGGTCTTCTGGTCATGTTCTTGTATTATGGCATTACGATGACCGGCGCTGTCATGATGAACCGGTCTGCAAGTCTGATTGCAGCAGGTGTGGGTGTGTTATTGAGCGCAGTCCTGTTTGGGAGTACATACCATAACAGGACAAAGGCAGCGGCGGTTTTTTTCATTTTATCTTTTAGCGTCCTGATTCTGGTATCTGTACTGATGTATGGTAATTATACAGGTGTGTTTCATTTTATGTATGTACAGATCGCACTGTTGTATGCGTTGGATTATATGCCGTTTGCGGGAAAAGCTGTCAGTACCGTATTGCTGGTGGCTTTCCGCATCGGCCTGTTTCATTATGTTGAAAGAGTCGGAACCTTTTACATCATTGATAATGATGAGCTGAGCCTGCGGCAGGGGCTTCATATCGTTATCACCTGCCTGTTGCTGCTGGTGATTGTATCTGCTTCCACACAGGATTTCAGGGAGATGCAGGAGAAGCTGGTCTCCTATAATCGAAAGCTGCAGAACATTGCCAGCATAGATCCGTTGACAGGGCTCAGGAACCGGCGCAGCGGTATGGAATATATCAGGGAGCAGGCAGAAGGGTACTGCAATGGTGAAACCAAAGCCTTAACCATAGCCATTGGGGACATTGATTTTTTCAAAAAGATCAATGATACATACGGGCATAATTACGGTGATCTGGTTCTGAAAACCCTTGCAGATGCATTTAAAAACTTTATGAAAAGCAGGGGGCGTGTTGCCCGGTGGGGCGGTGAAGAGTTTCTCTTTATCTTCCATAATACCAATGGTGATGAGGCCAGTTATATGCTCGCGGATCTGCAGAATGAAATACACCAGATGGAATTCCGGATGGGAGGAGATACGGTCAGGCTGACTATGACTTTTGGCGTCGCGGAATATGATTTGCGCAGAGAGGCGGATGATACCATCAATGAGGCGGATCAGAAGCTGTATATGGGTAAGGCCCAGGGAAGAGACCGGATTGTCTATTAAAGGAAATACGTATGACAATAGAAAGCGCACTTTGTGCATTTTCTATTGTCATAAACAGATTATTATAAACAATAGAATCCACGCTTCGCGAGTCTTCTATTGTCATGAACAAAAAAGAACCTGTATGACGGTGACAGGTTCTTCTTTTGTATATAATCTACTATGCCATTTTATTGCAAGCCAGGTTCAAACGGGAAATCTTTCTGGAAGCAGTATTCTTATGATATACGCCTTTGCTGGCCGCCTTATCAATTTTGGAAGCGGCATGGAGCAAAGCAGCTTTTGCAGCTTCTTTGTCGTTTGCGGCGATTGCGGCGTATACTTTCTTAATAGATGTTTTTACACCGGATTTGATCGCTTTGTTGCGTTCCATTCTGGTACGGTTCACAAGAATTCTCTTTTTTGCGGATTTGATATTTGCCAAGGTCTACACCTCCCACTGTATAAGTATTGTTGTTCAGAAGATGTTTCATTAAAGCCGGACACGGACGTTCTAATGTAAACATGCGAATATATTATATGAAAAACGGGGATTTATGTCAATACATATTTTCGCAGTTTCTGTAAAAAATACTATGTGTGCCGCAGTATACCATCCATGGCGTAAAATGCCGGCGTGTCGTCAGAAAGCGCCGAACTGTGGCAGATAAAATGAATAATAT
The DNA here is from genome assembly GCA_910589075.1 of uncultured Lachnospiraceae bacterium. Taxonomy (GTDB): domain Bacteria; phylum Bacillota; class Clostridia; order Lachnospirales; family Lachnospiraceae; genus VSOB01. The sequence continues at coordinate 25,560 of CAJUSK010000022.1, read as the reverse complement.
AGAGAAAGTGCAGCGAAAGCTGGGAAAGAAACAGGGATTGTCAGATGAGTTGTTTTCAGGTTAGAACGGATTTGGCATTGGAAGCAAGAGAGAGCATTGGAAAAGCGCAGGAAGAGCTCAGAGGGATTACCGTGGAGGAATATGACCGGGAAGAAATACAGGTGCACATTACCAGAGTGGTGATTTCTTCCAAAAACGGCGCAAAAGCCATGAATAAACCCATGGGAAATTATATTACCCTGGAAGCGCCTGCCATGCAGGAAGCAGATGAGGATTACCACAGAGAAATCTCGGAAGAACTGGCGAAACAGATTCAGAGTATTCTCCCCGGCCTGGGTACGGAGCAGTCTATCCTTGTGGTGGGCCTGGGCAACCGGGACGTTACGGCGGATGCCCTGGGGCCCGGTGTGGTGGATAATCTGTTTGTTACGAGACATATTGTGAGGGAATACGGAAAAGCGGCTTATAACAGGGAGCGCATGAACCTGGTAAGCGGTATCGTGCCGGGGGTAATGGCGGCTACCGGAATGGAAGCGGCGGAAATTGTGAAAGGTGTGGTGGAACAGACAAGTCCGGATCTGATTATTGTGGTGGACGCTTTGGCGGCAAGGAGTACGAAGCGCCTGAACCGGACCATTCAGGTGACGGATACGGGTATACAGCCCGGTTCCGGGGTGGGCAATCACAGAAATGCGCTGACCAGGGAAAATCTGGGTGTGCCGGTGATTGCGGTGGGTGTGCCCACTGTGGTGGATGCGGCCACCATTGTAGTGGATGCCGTTGACAAAATACAGAGAGAATCCGCAAAAGAAGGGCACCTCCTTGGTACGGACAGTATACGCAGTATGCCGGAACTGAACAATATGTATGTAACAGGGAAAAATATTGATGAAATTATTAAACGGCTGAGTTTTACCATTTCCGAAGCATTAAACATAGCCCTTGAGCTATAAAGAACAGAACCTGCTTTGTTGTCATGAATGAGCATCTTCCCGCATATACTTGTCTATGCGGATAATCAGATTGGAAAACAGCATAAAGACAGGCAGAGGGAAAATAAAGCGTTTTGGTATCCTTGCGGGGGCATTGCTTCTGCTGGGGCTGTGGCAGAAGCAGGCGGGAGATACGGGAGAGACAGTTTGCCTGCAGGATGAGATCATTGGAGAAGTACAGGAAAAAGCGTATGAGACGTGTATTCCTGTATTTTCTTTTATGGAAGAGGGAATCCGGAAAGAAAAGGATACAGTGGTTGCAATGCGTCTTTTTACAGGATTTTTCCCCCTGTATGAATATATGGAGCTTCATTATGTCACCCCTGTGCAGGCGGAGAGCAGAAATACTGTGGAGCGGATTATCGAAGGCGAAAATTCCCACGAAAAAGACGGAGAAGACGTGGAACTGGACGGGGATCTCATGGAGGCCATTCAGAAAGAAAATGAAGATGCGGTGCAGGAAGGAGAGGAAGAGGCGTCTGTGGACCCGGTGGCTGGTTTTCAGGAGGCTGAAAAAGTTCAGACCATAGATAAAACGGCGCTGGAGGATTTTGACAGGCTGGTGTCGGATTTTTATGCAGTGGACAGTACCACTTATATCGGGCGGGATCAGTTGGATGTAAACAAACTTTCGTCCAAAGATATGACACTGCAGCAAAGGGACTCTTCCCGGCCTCAGATATTGATTTATCATACCCATTCTCAGGAGGGGTTTGTGGACTCCGTACCGGGAGACGACAATACAACCATTATGGGAGCGGGTGAAAAACTGGCACAGGTTTTGCGGGATCGGTACGGTTTCCACGTAATTCACCATCTGGGGAAATATGATGTGGAGAGCCGGGACTATGCCTATTCCAACTCGGCGCCGGCGCTGGAGCAGGTTTTGGCGGAGAATCCGGACATTGAGGTAATCATTGATCTGCACAGAGATGAGGTGGCAGCAGACAGAAAGCTGGTGACAGATATAAGCGGCAGACCTACGGCAAGGTTTATGTTTTTTAACGGTCTGTCCCGGACGAATAAAACCGGGGAGATTGACTATCTGCAAAATCCCAATCTGGATGAAAATCTGGCATTTTCTTTCCAGATGCAGGTGGCTGCCAATGAGTATTATCCCGGGATCACGCGGAAAATCTACCTGAAAGGGTATCGTTACAATATGCATTACCGGGGGAAAACGCTGCTGATTGAACTGGGTGCTCAGACCAATACGGTGGAGGAAATTATGAATGCCATTGATCCTCTGGCCCATATACTGTCCATCGTGTTAAACGGAGAAGCGCCTGCGGAAGAGGAAACTGTGGAAGAAGCGGAGCAGCAGCCGTGAATCTGTCTCCGGGAAGGTTGCATTGCAAGGAAGAAACTGGTATAATCCTTTCGATATAAAAAGGAAGTTTACTTGCGTAAGGATGGGATAAAATGACATATATAAACAGAAGCAGAATCCGGAATTTCTGCATTATTGCACATATTGACCATGGCAAATCCACACTGGCGGACAGGATTATCGAAAAGACCGGGCTATTGACGGAACGGGAAATGCAGGCGCAGGTGCTGGACAATATGGATCTGGAGCGTGAGAGGGGCATTACCATCAAATCCCAGGCGGTGCGCATTGTCTATCAGGCGAAAGACGGGGAAGAGTATATTCTGAACCTGATTGATACACCAGGCCATGTGGATTTTAATTATGAGGTCAGCAGAAGCCTTGCGGCCTGTGACGGGGCAGTTCTGGTGGTGGATGCCGCCCAGGGAATCGAAGCCCAGACCCTGGCCAATGTATATCTGGCACTGGATCATGACCTGGATGTATTTCCGGTGATCAACAAAATTGACCTGCCCAGTGCGGACCCCCAGCGGGTGAAGGACGAGATTGAGGATGTGATCGGCCTGGAGGCTCAGGATGCGCCGATGATATCGGCGAAAAACGGGATTGGGATCGAAGAGGTACTGGAACAGATTGTGACGAAAATCCCCCCGCCGGGCGGTGACCCTGAGGCGCCGTTGTCAGCGCTGATTTTTGATTCTCTGTATGATTCCTATAAGGGTGTTATTATTTTCTGCAGAATCATGGACGGTACGGTAAAGCGGGGCACGATGATCCGCATGATGGCCACGGGGGCGCAGGCGGAAGTGGTGGAAGTGGGCTATTTCGGCGCCGGGCAGTTTATGCCCTGTGACGATCTGAGCGCCGGTATGGTGGGATATATCACGGCTTCTATTAAGAATGTAAAAGACACCATGGTAGGGGATACCGTGACAGATGCAGTCAATCCCTGTGACAAGCCCCTTCCCGGTTATAAGGAAGTGACGCCCATGGTATACTGTGGTATGTATCCTGCGGACGGCGCGAAATATCCGGATCTGCGGGATGCCCTGGAAAAACTCCAGTTAAATGATGCATCCCTTAGGTATGAGCCGGAAACATCCATTGCGCTGGGGTTTGGTTTCCGCTGCGGCTTCCTGGGACTGCTTCATCTGGAAATTATACAGGAACGTCTGGAGCGGGAATACAATCTGGACCTGGTCACCACCGCGCCCAGCGTTATCTATAAAGTGTACAGGACAAACGGGGAGGTTATGGAGCTGACCAATCCCTCCAATCTGCCGGAGCCTACGGAGATTGATTTTATGGAAGAGCCTGTGGTGGATGCGGAAATCATGGTGACAAAAGAATTTGTGGGTTCCATTATGGAACTGTGCCAGGAGCGCCGGGGGCGCTACGTCAGCATGGAATATATGGAGGAAACACGGGCGCTGCTGAAATATGAGCTGCCGCTGAATGAAATTATCTACGATTTTTTTGACGCCCTGAAATCCCGTTCCAGAGGATATGCTTCCTTTGATTACGAATTGAAAGGATATGAGCGGTCGGAGATGGTAAAACTGGACATCCTGATCAACAGAGAAGAAGTGGATGCGTTATCCTTTATTGTGCACAGCGCCAGCGCCTATGAGCGGGGCAGGAAAATGTGTGAAAAGCTCAAGGATGAAATTCCGCGGCACCTGTTTGAGATACCCATCCAGGCAGCCGTGGGCGGTAAAATCATAGCCAGAGAGACGGTAAAGGCGATGCGCAAGGATGTGCTTGCCAAATGTTATGGCGGCGATATTACCCGAAAGAAAAAGCTGCTGGAAAAGCAGAAGGAAGGAAAGAAGCGGATGCGCCAGATTGGCAGCGTGGAAATACCCCAGAAAGCCTTTATGAGCGTATTAAAGCTGGATGACAAATAAGCAATGAAGGCATTGGGCATCTATGTGCATATCCCCTTCTGCCTGCAAAAATGTCTGTATTGTGACTTTCTGTCCGCGCCGTCATCTGCGGCGCGGATCGGGCGTTATGTGGAGGCGTTGTGCAGGGAACTGGATCTGTGCGCAGCATTTTATAAGGGATATACGGTACGGACGGTGTTTCTGGGAGGCGGGACACCGTCTGTCCTTTCTCCGGCACAGATGGAAGATATTTTTTCCCATCTGCACGGGGGATTTGAGGTGGAAGGAGAGGCGGAAATCACTGTGGAGATGAATCCGGGAACCGTGACGACGGACAAGCTGTCAGTCTGCCGCTCTATGGGTGTGAACCGGATCAGCCTGGGGCTGCAGTCGGCAGACAACAGAGAACTGGGCAGCCTGGGACGGATACACACATGGGAATCCTTTCTGGAAAGCTATGGACTGTGCAGACAGATGGGTTTCACAAACCTGAATATTGATCTGATGAGCGGCCTGCCGGGGCAGACCATGGAATCATGGACGGAAACCCTGCGCAGAGTCAGCGCGCTGGAGGCGGAACATATTTCGGCTTACAGCCTGATTCTGGAAGAAGGAACCCCGTTTTATGACACATATGTCATTAAAAACGGTACAGGCGCTCTGCCGCTGCCGGATGAGGAAACGGAGTATGCCATGTACCGGGCTACCCGGCAGTACCTGGCGGATCAGGGGTATCGCCGGTATGAAATTTCCAATTATGCGAAGCCGGGCAGGGAGTGCAGACATAATTGCATCTATTGGATGCGGGGAGATTATGCAGGGTTTGGCCTGGGTGCGGCCTCCATGGTATCAAATCGGCGATGGTCAAATGAACGGGACCCGGATGCCTACCTGGAGCGGTGGGGAAAGGAAGACAAAGGGGATGGCGGCGGATATGACGGCGGATATGACGAAAGGGATGCTGTCAATTTATCCGTTCAGAGAAAACCGGAGGAAGGCAGATACCTGTCCATCGGGGAACAGATGGAGGAAACCATGTATCTGGGACTGCGGATGACCGGGGGGATTTCACGGGGAAATTTTTGCCGGACCTTCGGGCATATGCCGGAAGCGGTCTATGGGGGAGTGCTTGAAAAGCATAGGGCTGCCGGCTTGCTGGAGTATTGCGGCGATTCTATCCGTCTGACAGAGCGGGGGATGGATGTAAGCAATTATGTGCTGGCTGATTTTCTGCTCACCTGACGGTTTTGGCGGGAATGAATGTGTACGGCCCCGGAAACCGGGTGGAAAGGCACTTTAAGAAGGGAGTCTTCATAGAATGATAGTAAATTGATTTTGGGGGCTCCTTTTGAAAACCTTTCAGCAACCTTTATCCGCAGAGGAAGAAGCCTGCTGCATCAAACATATGCAGGAGGAAGGCAGTGAGAGAGCCAGGGAGGCCAGAGCGCTCCTGATCGAACGAAATCTGCGTCTGGTGGCCCATATTGCCAAAAAATATCAAAATCTGGATGAAGATATGGAAGATCTGATTTCCATAGGAACCATAGGGCTGATCAAGGCAGTCAATACCTTTGATGCGGCAAAAAAAATACGGCTTTCCAGCTATGCCAGCAAGTGTATTGAAAATGAACTGCTGATGATGATCCGGGGGAGAAAGAAAAAGTCAAAAGAGGTTTCCCTGTATGAACCTATCGGAACGGACAAAGAAGGCAATGAAATCAGCCTGCTGGATATTATCGAAAATGAGCAGACGGATATTCTGGAAAGTATGGAGCGCAGACGCAATACGAAGAAACTGGGCGAATTGCTGTATACCAGGCTGGACGACCGGGAACGGGAAATTATCTGTATGCGGTATGGCATTCTGCTTCCTGGTAAACCGGAGAATGGAGGCTGCCTGCCGGTACTGATTGGCTGCAGTGATGAAGTGACACAGAGGGAAATCGGTGCTATGCTGGGCATATCAAGAAGTTACCCGGCTGTGATTATAGGGATAAAAATCCAAAGCCCATGCAAAGAAAGGCCAGGCATGCCCTCTGTCGGCATGCCTGGCCTTTTGTTCTTTCATAGGAAAGTGCATCCTATGAAAGAAAAGGGATGCGCAGCTTCGCGCGCGGAACAAAAGCAGCGCTTTTGTTCATTTCATAGGAAAGTGCATCCTATGAAAGAAAAGGGATGCGCAGCTTCGCGCGCGGAACAAAAGCAACGCTTTTGTTCATTTCATAGGAAAGTTCGTGGGAGTCACTTAATCTGTAAACAACAATACCCAATATTTATTGCTTCTGCCTACGCCCACATATTTGTAACGCTTATTCTGGAGTTCGTCTCTGTCGCCGCTGTGTGATCTCCATTCATCCAACAGATCGTCCATATCTGAGGTGCCGTTTTTCTGGTAGATCATTCCATAATGATCATAGCCACTGATACCGAACTGAGAGAGAACGGAAGAGTAGGAATTGCCGTTGGGACGTACGCTGGAAGCCTTTTCCGTATCGTCCATTTCCATTGCCAGCAGGGTTGCCGCTTCGTCCAGACGGTCGTCGCGGTAAACTTTTTTCTGATCCTTGTCATCTCTGTATTTGTTGATCTTGCTGACCAGGGATTTTGCCTTGCTGTTATTGCTGTCCACCCGCTGGATGACTCTGTCATACTGCGTCCTGTCAAGTCCGTACTTGTAGGTGTCTGTGGACGATGATGTGTTGGAATTGTTATTTCCGTTTGACGTATTGTTGTTGGTATTTGTATTGGTCGGCGCGCAGCCCTTTCTGCCTTCATTCTTCCCGTACAAAGTATAATGCATATATAACTTTTGGGGATCATTGCCAAGCACTGCCACAACATCCTTGTTATTATTTGCATAATATACCGGATCAAAGCCGTTTTCCATAATGTTTGTCACTGACGGCGGAGTGACCGGGGTCGGGTATGCCGTAGGCGCTACCGGCTGCCTGCCTTCATTTTTCCCGAACATTTTGTAGTGCATGTATAAATTCTGTTCGTTGGTGCCAAAGATTGCTTTGACATCAGGGTTGCTGGTTGCGTAGTATTCCGCGTCAAAAATTGTTCCGTCGCCCATGGGTTTGGGCGCTGCAAAGGCCGTCATAGACGTCTGCAGCATCGCCGCTGTCAGAAGACCGACTACTATCCATTTTCTTTTCATATTGTACCACCCTCCTTTTCCTTTTCACAGACGATGACGTCTGTTATCTTTATCATATACAATTTTGCCTCTTATATCAATATGTATGGAAATGTTTTAAAAAAAATTAAACTTTTTTTGCAGACATGGGAGTGGATAAACAAAGATGCATAGGACAATCTGCTCCGTTCATATGCTGTACAACATATCAGGAGGGAGGGATTGAGGATCAGTACACGGGAAGACTTAGAGAGGCTGCGGTCGGTCAATCCTGATGAAGTCGACAGAAGCGAGCTTGTGGATATACGGGATATTACGGTGGAGAGTCAGCTGCCAACAGAAGAAAGAATCGCGGACTTTGTAAAAAAAATCAAAAACCCTTATCTGTGCAAATGCGGAAACATTGTGGTACAGTCTGTTTTTGAGGAAACGGATGTTACCCTGACAGAACGGCTGATGCAATATTTCCGCATCGTATAAGGTGAAACCACAAAAACTTCCTGCTATGTTTTTCAGACTGCAAAAATGTATCAGGAGGTTTTTTCGTTTGTCAGATAATGGAACCGGGGTAAGACCCTATCGGGCGGCCCTGTATATCCGCCTGTCGAAAGAGGATGGGGATAAGGCAGAGAGTAACAGTGTTTCCAATCAGAGAGAACTGATTTACTCCTATCTGAAAGATAAAAGCGATATACAGGTCTGTACGGAAAAAGTGGATGACGGATACAGCGGTGTGGGCTTTGACCGGCCGGCTCTGTGTTCTTTGCTTGAAGAGGTGAAACAGGGAATGATTAACTGTATCATTGTAAAAGATTTGTCCCGCTTTGGCCGTAATTATATCGAGACAGGCAGATATATCCAGCAGATTTTCCCATTTATGGGTGTGCGTTTTATTGCCGTTAACGATCAGTATGACAGCGGGCGGACAGACAGCCGGATGGACAATCTGCTCCTGCCTTTCAAGAATCTTATAAATGATGCATACAGCCGGGATATATCTGTCAAAGTCAGAAGTCAGATAAAAGTACGGCAAAGGCGGGGCGAGTATACGGGAAATTTTCCTGTCTATGGCTACTGTACAGATCCAAAACAGAAAGGAAAACTGGTCACGGACTCTGAGGCGGCAGATGTGGTCAGGGATATTTTCAGTATGCGGATAAAGGGATATAACAACGGGAAAATCGCAGAGTATTTAAACACCCATGGCATACCGTCGCCCATGGAATATAAGAGGTCACTCCATTGGCGGTATACCACTTCATTTAAGAGGAAACCACAGGCAGAGTGGTCTCCTGTGGCCGTGGAACGTATCCTGAAAAATGAAATGTACACAGGTGTTATGGTTCAGGGAAAGGAAAGCACCCTGAATTACAAAGTGAAAAAGCGGATCAGGGCAGAGCGGAAGGACTGGATTCGCGTGGAAAACACCCATGAAGCCATTATAGAAAAAGAAGATTTTGCACTTGTACGGAAACTGATGCTCCGTGATACACGTACGGCGCCGGATGGGAGAGGACTGTATCTCTTTTCCGGCCTGCTTGGCTGTGGCGGGTGTGGAGATGGGATGGTGCGGAAAAAGATACGGTCTGGCGGAAAGGAATACTGTTATTTTATCTGTTCCGGTTATAAACATGACAGGTTTGTGTGCAGCAGCCACAGGATACGGGAAGATGTCGTAAGCGGCGTGGTTTTGGAAATGCTCAGAATGCATCTGTCTCTGGTGTGCACAGAGAATGAAGTGCGGGACATGATGGCAAAATTGCCCGGCCAGGAATACAGAAGGCAAAAGGGAAGGAGACAGTTAGAGCAGCGGCGGATGGAACTGGCGAGGTATGAGAAGCTGAAACGCTGCTTATACGAGGATTACAGGGAGAATCTGCTGACAAAAGAAGAATATCTTGAGATGAAGGAAGCGTATGAGGCATCCTGCAGGGGGCTGGAAGGGGCCATTGAAATACTGGAGGGGGAGACGGCGGCCTCTTCCGGGGAAAACAGACCGCATTGTCCATGGACCGGACGGCTGGCAGACAGGGGATATGTTCCTGCGCTGGACAGAGGGCTTGTGGCGGTGATGGTGGAAAAAATTGTTATAAGGGATGCGAAGCAGATACAAATTCATTTTCAGTACCGGGATGTATTTGCATCTGTGGGGCAGGCGCCGGAAGGGGCTGTGCCCCCAGGCAGCTCCCTGGGGAAACCGGTCTGATGGAAACTGGGGTAAACCACGCATTTTCTGTGGTCAGAGAAAGAAGGATGGGATTTGGCAAGAAAAAGCAGAAAGAAGATGCAGGTGGAAAGAGGGCAGACAGGGATTGTTTACAATACGGCCATTTATGCCCGCCTTTCCATTGCGGACAATGGGGGACGGGGGGATTCCATAGAGAACCAGATTCAAATGATAGAAGCATATATTGACAATGATCCGGAGCTGAAGGTGGTGTATACCTTTGTGGATAATGGAGTCACAGGCACGGACTTTAGGCGGCCGGCCTTTTTGGATATGATGGAAGCTGTGAAACAGGGCAGGGTCAACTGTATCGTTGTAAAAGATTTATCCCGTTTTGGACGGAATTATCTGGAGGCAGGCAATTATCTTGAAACCGTATTTCCACGTCTGCATGTCCGCTTTATCTCCGTAAATGACCGGTTTGACAGTCTCCACAGGGAAAAAAACGATGCACTGATGGTCCCGCTGCAATCTATCCTGCATGATATGTATGCAAAAGATATTTCCCAAAAAGTTGGTTCGGCCATAGACGTGAAAAAGAAATCCGGGAAATTTATGGGAAAAATTCCTCCTTATGGGTATGTGCGGGATGAACGGGACCGTTACAGACTGCGCATACATGCTCAACGGGCGGAGATTATCCGCAGCATATTCAAATGGCGGATGGAAGGGCTGGGGCCCGTTTCCATTGCCCGCCGGTTAAATAATATGAGCGTTCCCACACAGCTTCAGATCCGGTATATGGAGGGACATCATGACGGGAAAGAACAGGGGGTTTGGAGAGGGTCTTCCGTAACGGAGATTTTGAAGAATCCCTGCTATATGGGATGTATTGTGGAGAGAAAAGGGCGTAATCTGCTCTGTACGGGGAGCGGGAGACAGGCGATTCCAAAGACCGAATGGAATCTGATTGAAAACACCCATGAACCGATTATTGCGCAGGAAGTCTTTCAGAAGGCACAGAGGATGTTGGAGGAAGACAACAGGAAACGAAGACAACAGAGCGCCGCAGCATCGCCCGGGCAGAAACGGGAGAATCTTTTAAGCGGCATGGTCAGGTGCGGGATATGCGGCAGCAGCGTCCACCGTAGCGGGGGGTATTTCCCAAAAGACGGCGCGGCGGCCCGGTACCGTTTTTATTGTGCCGGTCAATATAACAGGGCAGCGGGATGCCCTTTGGGTGCCTTTGAGGAAAGGGAATTGCACAACTGTATGTTTCAGATTTGCAGCAGACTGTTGGAACTGTTTGTCCACAGGAGAGATTTTCCGGAGGGGACAACAAAAACAGATGAAAGCGGTTTGTATGAAGGCAGTCTGAAAGAAACCATCCGGAAATTGGAAATGAAACAGCAGGCAATCCGGAGCAAGAGAAACGCCCTTTATGCCGATTGGAAAGAAGGGTATCTCACAGAAGGGGAATATGTCCTGGCACGGGAGCGGTACAATACAGGCAGCAGGCAGCTGGGCAGACAGTTAGAGGCTGCCAGTGCCGGATTGGAGGCGCACAGCCGGAGGACGGCGGTAAGGGCGGCGCAAAAGGATGCCCTCAGACATTTGGCAGAGAGGGGGGAATTGACAAAGGAAATGTGTTCCCTGATGGTAAGACAGGTGGTTTTGAATGAAAACAGGGTGTGTATTTACTTTGCATTTGCCGATGGGTATGAAGCGGAGTCTGTGTTATGAAGGAAAATGCCGGAAAGTGTGGTGATGCAATATGGAAAAACCGCTGATCGGGCTTTATCTGAGACTTTCAGAAGAAGATGGACGGGAAGTTTCGGATGAAAGCAACAGTATTACGTCGCAGCGGGAAATTTTAAAAACTTATGTGAGACAGCATCAGGAACTGGCGGACTGCCCAACCATTGAGTTCTGTGATGACGGATACAGCGGCACAAATTTTGCCAGGCCGGGTGTGCAGAAACTGTTTGAACAGGTAAGGACGGGGGGAATCTCTGTTATTATGGTAAAGGATTTCTCCCGGTTTGGCCGCAGTTATATAGAAGTCGGAACCTATCTGGAAGGGGTGTTCCCGTTTTTGGGGATTCGGTTTATCTCGGTAAATGATGGATTTGACAGTGGAATCTCTGATTTCTCCGGGGAATTTTTTACGGTGGCATTTAAAAATCTGGCCCATGATTTGTACAGTAAGGATCTGTCTGAGAAAATAACCAGTGTCAGACGGATGAAGGCCGGACAGGGAAAATTTTTCACCCCTTACGCCCCCTATGGCTATCGGAAATCTCCGGGACAGAAGCTGATTGTGGACGAAGAGGCGGCTGTGGTGGTCCGCAGAATTTTCCATATGGCTCTGGAGGGCGTGCCCAAAGCCCATATTGCCGGTTGTTTAAACGCAGAAGGTGTCCCTACTCCATTGACCCTGCGCCGGCAGAGAGGAGAGCGTTTCCCCTGTAACACGGTGAACGGGAAATGGGTCTGGAGCACTGCCTCTGTTTCCACTATCCTGAAAGATCAGCGGTATGTGGGGGATACCGTGTATGGAAAAGTAAAGCGGGTGACTGTGGGCAGCCCGAAAGAACGCGCCGTGCCCAGAGAACAGTGGATCATCGTCTCCAATACCCATGAAGCCATTGTTTCCCGTGAGGTGTTTGAGAAGGTCAGTCTGGGGATCCATCGCCGGGGCGCCCATGGACCAAAAGAAACGTCGCCTCTTATGGGAACGATTCGCTGTGGCGGCTGTAACCGTATCATATCACGGGCAAAAAGAACCTGGTCCGGAGGGAGAACGGGGGCGACTTACCGTTGCGGGATGCAGCATATGACCAAGGAATTTGGATGCTGTGCCCGGACAATAGAAGAGAGCAGTATAGAAGCCGCTGTGTGGACAATGCTCCGGAAGGCTGCCGGAGCAGTTGCCGGCAGAGAGCTTATGGAAATGGCGGAGAATATTTCTGACCGTAAGGCGGCAGAAGAGGAAAAACGACTGCACAGATATGAGCGGGAAGCGGACCGGCTGAGAAACCGGAAACGGGAGAAGTATGAGGCTTATAAAGCCGGTCTGCTGGCACGGGAAGCGTTTATGCGGGAAAAGTCCGTAACGGAAGGACGGCTGCAGGTACTTTTAGGGGAGATTGAAACTTGCAGGCAGGCGTTACAGGCCAAAGCGTCCGGGGCCGCCCTGGCGCCGGATACTGCCTTGCCGGCAGGGCCATTTGTTCCCTTTGCCTCATTGACCAGGGAGATGGTGGAAACTTTTGTAAGTCAGATTTTTATCTGCCAGGATGGTTCCCTGCGGATCGTATGGAGGTACAAATGCTTTTTTGCTGTTTTTTAGCCCTTATCTGACAGGAGAGTATGTGTCAAGGATTGAAAAACGGGCATTGCAGAAATTACGGATAGGAATGGAAAGTACGGCGTGAGGATGCAGGCGGAGACGCACGTAAGACATCCTGAATCAACAGAGAAAAAGCAGGCGCCTGCTTTCAGATGTGAAACGGCGCCTGCCTTCTATCCATCCATTGCCTGGCAATGGTATTGTTGAAATGATGTTTGAAACTGTGCAAGGAAAGGTTCGGGACAGTAGATGACAGCGGAAGGGGGCAGAAGCAATTCCCCTTCCAGGCAGGGCGGTTCCCCACAAAAGTACAATTCGGTCAACTGCTCGCAGTTTTCAAATGCGCTGGCCTGAACGATGTGTTTGCTTTTTATGTATGTGCGCCTGCCTTGGGAACCACAGCCGGAGACTGTCGCACAGGATCCGTTTCCAGAGGCGCCGACACTGCTGCGGTATGTCAGCCGGCAGTGGTTTTTCATTCCGTAAATTAATTTGACCTGTCTGGGAATGAGGATCCTCTTTAAACGGGTACAATTTAAAAATGCGCCATGATTGATTACCTGCAGATTTCGGGGCAGATCAATGGAGGTTAAGCCGGAACAGTTTTCAAATGTATTTTTTCTGATTTCCGTTATCCGGTCCGGCAGCCTGACGGATGCCAGGTTTGCGCAGCCCGAAAAAGCAGATTCTCCAATGGTTATCAGGTCAGGAGGAAACAGCACTTCTCTGAGGGCTGTATGATTGGCAAATGCGCCGCCGCCAATGGCAATGACTTCCGGGGGAATCTGAAAGATCTCATGGTTTCCGGTGTATTTTGCCAGCTTGAAGCCAAGTGTTGCCCGGTGGTAAATTCTTTTCAGGGTACAGTCAGTATGTTGGATTTTCAAAATGGTAATCCTCCCAGGTCTGATGTTCGTTGATCCGTTCCCCAATGCAGAGATCTGCTTTTTGCGGATTGTATGTTTCTGCTATTTGCTGTAAATGCCTGATCACCGGCGAATGGAGGATGAGAGACGGTTCCGTCTCCAGAATATTTCCCATATAGAATGCGGGACTGCATAAAACATGGCAGGGATACAGATCGCCATTGGGATGGATGCTCATATATTTTCCTGCGCAGTGTCCGGCGCCACAGGCATTTGAGGGGACATGCTCTGAGGTTTCCCGGCCAAAAAAGCGGTCTTCTTCCATGCGGATCCGCTCAGGGGACGGTATCATCCTGTCGGTGGCCCGGCCCAATTTTCTGACACAGGTGGAATAGATGCGGCGGATGGGCGTATTCGTCAGGCGCTCCAGCAATCCGCCGATATGTCCTTCATCCTGTTTGGTATAGGTTATGGTTACTGCACACTGTTCTCCCAGCAGAATGGCGGATTGTAAAGCTTTGTCATAGGTTCCCGCTCCCCTGTAAGCATCGTGCCGGCGTCTGGTTCCGTCCAGGCTGATACGGATATCGTCAAAGCATTCGAGAATATCATACTTGTTTTCCGGGGTTACGGCCAGTCCGTTTGTGGCCAGCACGGTTTTGGCGAAGCCGCGGGCATAAGAGGCAAGCAGAAACAGATCCTCCCTTAACAGAGGTTCTCCACCGGTAAACACGATTTTTTTCGTTTGTAAATGTTTCAGCGTATGCAGCGCTGTCAGAACCTCCCGGGTTTGCAGTTCGGGGAATTTCCCGTGGGTCCCGGCGTCAAAATAACAATAGGAACAATGCAGCTGACACCGCCTTGTAATGTGGAAATAAACACAGTCGAACATAGTCCCCGCCTTATATGTTCAGGAGAACCGAAATCTTTCCAATCAATTCCCCGATTCCGCCGGCAATTAATTCCGCGCCCATTTTGCGGACAATTTCCCCATATTCCTGCAAGGATTTTCCTACGGAGTAGACAAGGATGGGAGGCGTGGTCCTGGGAGAACGGATGATTTGGGTGATCAGCGTGAAACCGGCGTCAGTCTCCGAACCTCTGGTCAGATCTGTGATCACAAGGTCATAGGAATGTTCCGAAAACAGATGGAACGCCTGTTTTGTTGTAATTGCCAGATCAAATGTAACGCCCCGGCGTTCAAAAATCTCGATGATATCTTTGTTGTTAAAAGGATTATCGTCCGCCCAGAGTACACGTTTCGACTCCGGGTCATTGCTCTGGTTTGTCTGTTTATCATTATACAACTGGATGAACCGGATGAGTTCCTGTATCTGGCTCTCATGTATCTGGTCCGCACGTACCCATCCGGTTGCAGGCTTATTTTTTATGGTCATTGTGAGGGCTGTTGAAACCTGAGAGGCAAGCTCGTCTTTATTGTGCCAGAACTGAACGATTTTCCGCTTTGTCACCTTATCTGTAAACTTTTCAAGACGGCGCTGCAATTTTCTGTCCTCTTCACGCTGCCCGGGTGTGGTTGCGCAGTTCCTGTCCATAAGAAATGCAAGTACCGGTATCCCCTTCATCGTGGCGTAATCATATTCTTTTTCCGTATAGCTGATGCCGTCAGGCGTAACGGAGCCGTACCGGAAACCGATGATCAGAATATAATAATCCGAATTGTCAATGGCCCTTCTGATAATTTCCCACTGGCCCTCATCCCCTGCGTTGAACATTTCCATTCCGATGGGGATATGTTCGAGTTTTAATATGGTTTCTATGACGGCACTCCGTTCCGCGATTAGGTCCTGATAAGTGGAACTGATAAAAATCTGATATTTTTTTTCCAAATCATTCTCCTCTTCTGTATTTGTTCACAAACAGATATTGGCTGCGTGTATGTAAAAAAACGTTCCATATGTGAAAAACCCGAAAACATTGATTCTATCAACATTTCCGGGTACAATAAAAACAGGGGAAGAGGGAATCGAACCCCCGTTAACGGTTTTGGAGACCGCCGCACTACCGCTGTACTATTCCCCTGTACCGGCTTTTATCGCCGAAATTGATTATAGCATACCCATATTCATATCGCAAGTATTTTTTCTTCAAAATTCCTTTCGGATAACGAAAGATCCGGTTTTATCGGAAGACATTGATGTATACAAGGAATGGGCTTATAATATGGAACGTGAAGTGGTGCTTTTTGCCAGAAGTGTCACAGCGGGAGGCCGTGCTTCATTCTGTATGGCGTGAAAAATGTCTCGGATGTGTGCGGAGGCGTGGCTCTGACAGAAAAAGACGGTGTCCGCATTGTACCGGATGAGCCGTGTGTGATTGTTCGATTGTGTAAGGGAGGAAAAAGAATGTCGGACAGCCGTTTGTTCAGAATATTATATGATCTTTTGGAAAAGGGACATGCCACTGCTCCTGAGCTGGCAGACAAATTTGAAGTTTCTGTAAGAACCATTTACCGTGATGTGGAAGCATTAAGTGGTGCAGGGATTCCAATCTATGCGGAACAGGGAAGAAACGGAGGGCTGTGTTTATTACCTGATTTTATTTTGGACAGGGCTTATATTTCCGAAAATGAACGAATTGAACTGTTGACAGCAATACAGAGCATCTCCGCTACAGGTTATACTCTGGGCAATGAAATACAGACAAAACTATCCGCACTGTTCAATCTGCGTGCGGAGAACTGGCTGGAAGTAGACTTTTCGCGCTGGGGAAAATCTGACAGTGATAACGCAAAGTTTGAACTGCTGAAAACGGCAGTGACCCGGCATAAGGAAATCAGGATGGTGTATCAGAATACAAGTGGTGAAAGAAGTGAACGTATCGTTCAACCATTAAAATTATCCTATAAATCAAAGGAATGGTATCTGAAAGCATTTTGTCTTAAAAAGCAGGATTTTCGCATATTCAAATTGAATCGTATATCAGGGCTGGAACTGTCGGAACAGACTTTTGAGCCAGGGACATATCCGGAGCCGGAAAGCAGTCCGCAGCAGGAATATATGCACATTGTCCTTTTGTTTGCAAAAGAAATCGCATATCGCGTTTATGATGAATTTGATGAATCAGAAATCAAATATCAATCAGGCGGCAAACTGCTTGTGGATACCCGAATGCCTGTGGACACCTGGCTGTCCGGTTATCTGCTTTCCTTCGGGACACTGGTTGAGGTCATGGAACCGGAGCACTTGAGAGAGCATCTGGCTGCCCGGGCAAAGGCAATTTATGAATTATATAAAACCTGACATGAGATGTCATGTTTCGTATGCTATATTAAATACAATCATAGGATTGCTCTATGGAAACCTGAAACACATTGGACAGACGGAGGGAAGAAGAATGAACGAAATGCATCAGAAATTTTGTCAGTGCTGTGGTATGCCTGTAGGAGATACGGATGAACTGTATGGAACGAATGCCGACGGCAGTAAAAATGAAGACTACTGTAAATACTGTTTTGAAAAGGGGGAATTTACATTCAACGGCACAATGGAAGAAATGATTGAGATATGTGTGCCCCATATGATTGCTGCACATCCGGACATGAGTGAAGAAGAGGCAGGAAAAAGCATGCTTGCGTGGTTTCCCACATTAAAACGATGGAAAAAAGAAGCGTGATACCGTTGTGTGTGGCTTCTGGCATATTTTAGCAGAAACAGTATGGGGGCCGGTAAGGGTGAAGAACCGATCCCGGCTCTCTTTTTGCCTGCCTGCACAAGTCAGTCATTTTGATGAAAAGTTCGTCTTGGAATCCGGTTCTTTCGGTGATTGTGCGAAATTGACATACAACAGAAAAGAGAGTACAATGGCGGAGAAAAAGCAGGAAAAGTGAGGAATGAAATGTATATACATGAGAAAAAAATTACAACCATTATCAGTGATCTGGACGGCACGCTGTTGGGAGAGAAGAAAGAACTGGATCCGGTGCTGTTTTCAGTAATCGGCGAGTTGAAAAGGAACGGTGTGGAGTTTGTGGCAGCCAGTGGACGGCAATACAAAAATATGCGTCTGATGTTTGAGCCGATTGCGGAAGGGCTTCCTTTTATCTGCGAAAACGGAAGTCTGGTTGTAAAAAATGACAAGACTTTGTATGTGGAATGCATTCCGAAAGAACTGGCTTTTGAACTGTTGGAGGACATGGCTTCCATTCCCGGAACGGAAACCATCGTTTCCAGTGACAGAGAATTGTATACACTGGCCTGCAGGGAATCCTTTATCCGGTATATGAGGGATCTTTTCAAGCCGGAAATTATGACTGTGGAAGATTACAGGGAGATTCCCGGAGAATTTAATAAGTTGTCGATCTGGTGGCCGGAAGGGATACCGGAAGCGGAAGAAAAGTGGTTTCATGAAAAGTATGATGGCCGGCTGTTGGCTACAGACAGCGGGAACGGCTGGCTGGATTTTACAATGGAAGGCGTTAACAAGGGGGCGGCTCTGCGGCATCTGGCGGCTCTGGAGGGATTCTCATTACAGGAAGCGCTTTGTTTTGGTGACAGTGAAAATGATATTCCCATGTTTCGGGAATGTGCCCTGTCCTTTGCTATGGAGAGGAGCCGTTCTCATGTAAAGACAGCGGCGGATGCGGTCTGCGGGAATGTAGGCGATATGCTGCGGGAATTTCTGGCAAACGCGGAGTGAGAGGTTTGGTCCGGATCAGGGCAGAAAGGTATCCTGCATGGTATGGACAGAAAGGTGAATTTATGAAAATTGCTGTGACTTATGAAAACGGAATGGTATTTCAACATTTTGGGCGTACTGAGCAGTTCAAGGTATATACTGTTTTGGACGGAACGGTTTTGCAGTCAGAGGTGGTGGATACAGACGGGAACGGCCACGGTGCGCTGGCGCAGATATTGTGCGGCCTGGAGGTGGATACACTGATCTGCGGCGGAATCGGCTCAGGCGCCCGGACAGCTCTGGATGAGGCGGGAATCCGGCTTTATGGCGGCGTGTCCGGCAGCGCGGATGAAGCAGTCAATTCCCTGCTTGCGGGAAATCTTGCATATGATGCAGATGCCCGGTGTGACCATCATGATCACCACGGAGAGGGAGAACATTGTGGCAATCATGGACATGGCTGTATGGGGCATGGGCATTAACCATCTGCCAAAGCGCTTTTGCCGTGTCATGCAGCGGGAGGATAGGAGAGGGAATATGCTGTCAACAACGCCGGTATGCTGATTCGTCAGGCGGTCACTGCCTATTATGAACGCTATACAACAGACAAACGTATAGCCGGTTTACCGGGAGCGGAAGAACTGTGTCAGAGCCTGATATTTGAATCTTTTGTGCTGGTGCCTGCCGCTCAGGAGATTGCCTGCTGTCTGTCAGATAAGGATTGTATGGCGGGCCATTTTATAGAGTGTCGGTGGGACTTTCAATGGAAGCTGATATTTGTGCATGGCTGCTGATCTACAGCCATTTCTCTGTCTGTGACGGCAGGACGCCGCCACAGACAAGTGAACCGGGGAATGGGTTGAGACAATGTTTTAATAGCCCAGATCTTCATTGACCAGGAATATCTGTATCCGGCCCGGATGGCCGCTGCGGCGTGTGATGACTGTGTGGCTGCATATACAGCCGGGCGCGAAGCAATCCCCACAGCGTCCGTTTGCTTCGCAGGGCGTTTGCCTGTGCAGGCGTTTTACATTGGCAGGCGCTGCGATATTGCGGACACGCCCTATGGCGTCTTCCAGCGTTGTGGAAATTTTGTTTCGGCCCACCACCAGGCATACGTGAGATGGTCCCTGCATCAGACAGGCAAGACGGTTGCCGTTGCCGTCAATATTGACCAGTTCCCCGTCCAGGGTGATGGCATTGGTACTCATAAAATAATAGTCAGCCAGTACGGTGCGGCTGTACAGTTCCCGTGCCTGCTCCGGTGTTTTGGCTTCGGCCCGGTCGATCAGGGTGTAGCCGCCGGACCTGAGCAGTTCCATCACGCCGCTTTCCTCCAGGGACATACTGCCGCCCCAGGAGATGACTGCGGTCTTTGGCAGCGTTTCTTTCAACCAGGTGCAGAGCGCTTCGCTTGTGTCAAAATAGTGCCCTTCCATACCGCGTGTTTCCAGATGTTTGATCAGTCCCTTTGCTAAGGCATAAAAAGCCTCTTCTTTTGGTGTCATACAATACCTCCTGTTTATGTATCGTTTGAATTGTTACGAGCCTGTATGTTTTTTATTTTAGCATAAAATATACAGGAGAATCCAGTGATCTTTTAAAGGATCCCCAATTAGTAGGAACAATACAGCTTTCTGGCGGGCGGCGGCAGTCCGATTCACCGGACTCCACGGCTGCCAGAACGGCACATCCGGGTCCGGTAGTATGCGTACCAGTCATGAAAGCGGCAGTGTTGTGCCAATTCCTCAATTTCCGCAAATGTTTTGGAAAGATCGGCACTCTCTGCGCCCATCTCCCGCATATCGGGGGGTGTCAATGACCACACCGCCCAACGGACAGGGAAACATTTCTCGACCTGTGCAATCACTCTTGCCAGATGATAGTCCGGATATAAAGTTGATTCTGTTAAAAAGCGCTCTGAAACGCCATCATTATTTAAATCACAGCTTTACGATTCTCCTTCTTTTTTCCTTCCATGCAAGAAACTCTGCAAATTCAAGCGCTTCTTCCGTTTTTTCAATTCAGTCTGTAATTTTTCCATGTAACAGGGAGGAATTTAGGAAAATCAAAGTGACAAGTTTTCGAAGTCAGGAAAAAGACCTGCCGAAATATGTCAAAAACAGAGAATTGTTAAAAGTCGATCTTTTGCCGCGGCGTTTTGAACTGGAAAGTATCTATGCAATGGATATTCCGGGCGAAGAAGAAAGATATCAGAAAATATGCAGGGCATATGAGAGAAAAGTTGATTTGCTGGATGAATTTCAGAGAACCGGAACAATCACGTATGAGAGAAAAACAGTGGGAGCAATACATGACAGAAAGAATGATAAAAACAGAATCGTTGAGAATTCTCTTTTACCACATTCTGCACATCAGTTATCCGACAAAGAGGAACGCTGAAGACAAGCAGCCAAAAGTATGCTTTGCGTTATCTAATTGTCATGAATAAGGAAGAGGGTGTCCCAAAACTATAAAAATTGAATTCATAGTTTTGGAACATCCTCTCTTTCTTTTTGAAAAATTACCGAGTAAAAAAATCTGGCATTGGGCTTTATCTTTCCAGTGCTCTGACGATGTATGCATTACAATAGATACCAGGCAGAGCGGGCTTAGAGCCTGCGTCCCTGGCCATCCGTTTACGGGTGGTGGTGGACGACTTTACAGGGAAGCATTTTACGGTTTTGATACATAGATTAATCGGGTTCGGAAATCTGGCTGACACCTACATAAATTTCGGAAATTTCATACCATGTTGCATAGTCTACCACACCGGTTTGAGGCAGATCAAAAATCCTCTGGAACGTTTTTACTGCATCCGCAGTCCGCTGGCCATAGATACCATCTGCGGTGATGGTTGGGATAGCCGGGTAGTTCTGAGCGATTCGGTTTAACTGTTCCTGCATCTGCCGTACTTTCTGCCCGGATGATCCGATGGTTAAGTTGTAACCTGGCCAGGAGGGCCTTCTGTAAACACAACGCACTATCGGAAGAAACAAGCTATATTCATGTTTTTCCTGATGGGTCTGATCAGTCTGTTTTTTTATGCCAAATGAATTAAGATAGCATATGAGAAAACTAAAGGCAGAAGTGATCCATAACAAAGATTCTAAAAACAGTGCAGGAAACGGACTGGATAATTCTAAAACCAATGCACATGTAAAAGCATTGGAATTACAGAAAATAAGGGCATTTCAGGTACATTTTGGCAGGTAGTATATTTTCTCTTTTATATTGGTTTGACAGATTACCATTCAGGTAATATACTTCATCTGCGCATGTGCGCAGAAAAGCAAGTTTCACCTGTTATAATGACAAGCTGTTTCGTTTTCATAGTTTTCGATATGCATACTATCTTTGATTATGGTTAATGTGGAAAGGGTGAATCAGGTATGCGGAGCCTTTTACAGAATGGCAAAAAGGTAATGCCGAAACAGTGGAACGCCGAGATACAGTCTTTAGAAATAGCCGCCACTACTAGCACTAGCGACGGCTGACCTTTAACCAGAGGTATTTGCTTAATGTTGTGGGGTAGAGCCGCTTCTATGGCTTTCCCTTTTTCTATGCTTAATATAGCACATTTGCCAGCAGGATTCAAGAACCAAACGCATGTTATTGTAATGTGATTGTGAAAGCTGTCTGACTGCTGCACTCTCATTCTCTTATCAGGTAGTTCCCTGTATATTCATTACCAAAACACAAAGCCGCTGCACCTGGATCCGAACCATTTACCAAAAGTGGGGAATCAGACGTACGCCCGGAAAGTACCCGGAATTTTCCGGGCAGAGATTTGAACCCGGACGGACGTAGCCCCAGCGGTAATATCCCGATTTGAGAGCGGAATGCTGATAAGGGCGGCTTCTCCGCTTTTCAGAATCCCCATAGCGACACGTCACAAGTAGCAATATTTCACTATTTATTAATAATAAAACACACTATCTAACATCCCCAGTTAGAGAGAGATAGCGGATTATGGAATTCGCAGAAATATTCGGTGCTTACAATAAAACAGCGTATCATTCAAACGTCAGGACACTTTGCCCTGGCGTTTTCTCTAAGTTTTAGCGAAAAAATTGCACAAGTTGGCCTGTGATTTTTTGTAAATATTTTTTCTAAAGGGCAGGAAAGCCTTATTTTGGAATTATTGTACTGCGTTTCTGCCTTTCGTTCCAGTTTATGTGTTTTTCGTTCCATGCATCCCAAAATAACAGAAAATTTGTCGATAAATTAAATGACGGCAGAAAACAGTTTTGACATTATCTTCTTTGATATACAGATAGAGGGCATGGGCGACATTGAGGCGGAAGGCCTTTGGCATTCCGTTATTTATTAAGGCTGATTGAAGAACGGAAAAGGTCAGGGTGTTCATTCTGTCAGTGAAAATGAAAAATGAAAAGGAGGAGAAGTGATGACGGATTTCGGAGTGACAGGTAAATTGGGAGGGTACTATCTGGCGGGACAGTACCGGAAGGATATGTTCCCATCTGATTGTTTTGGATGAAAATGGGGAGATTGCACGTTCCCGTGCTTCCAGCCATGGTGGTAATATTACCGGCCCCACAGAGGAAGAAATACGCCAGTTCGAGGCAGAGCAGGTGGCAAAGAGGAAACGGCGCAAGGAATATGCCCGTCTGAATGAGGAAAGTGCTCTGAAACGCAAACTGATAGAGCAGGAAGTAGACGAGAGATACTATCAGACCAATATAACCAAGGGCGATTTCGATTGTGGCATATGAAGCGGCGGGCATTTCGGAGTAAGGAAGATCATGTCCGGCCTTAGTATAAGGGAGCATAGGTGGCTCTGAATGACAGAGGAGGGGCAGATAAGATTTTTTGAAGGAGGATGAAAAATATGTCAATGCATATAAGTAACAATTACAACAATTATGCGAAAAGCGGCACAAGCTCCGTAAAGGAAGGCAATGTGACAACAAGTACAGTGGAGTTAAAAACCTCAAAACCCGGAGTGACAAAGACGGAACAGATGAAGACAGGCTACAGCAATGTCAACGACTATTCCAAATACCTGCAGGAAAAATACAGTTATATGAATTCGGGAACTATTTCCATGCAGGGCGTTCCGACAACGGTATCTGTATCTGGGGCCTTTCTGAAGACATGTATGAAAGATCCGGAAAAAGCAAAATATCTGGAAGAAAATCTGGCGGCGCTGCCAGACTGCGCTTCTTATGCAGTATCTCATGCACAGGGAACACTGACGAGTATTTCATATGAGATTGATGCAAACGGGAATATAACGGGAATCTCTTCCGGCACAAATGATCCGGATGGGAAAATAGCCAGAGAAAATGCAAGAAGGCGGGCGAAAGAGAAGAAAGCGGCCGAAGAAAAGGCCGCCGGGAGGCGCAAGGAGAAAATGGCGGAGGAAGAAAAGGCAGTGGAGCGGAGGGCAGAGAGAAAAGCACAGATGGAAGAGCTGACGGAAGATACATACATAGTATCTGCCGCTGGCAGGGATGTGAAAAGTGTCACACAGAATATTGTTGCGGCGGCATCCGGCACATCATTGCCCCCAGGAGGGAGTTTTGACATAAAAGCATAAAGTACCTCAGTCCGTGGAAACCTATAAACCTTTGCTTCTGTGGACTGCGAGGGAACAGGGGTGCGTAATTGTGGAGCATGTGAAATTTTTTCTGTAAATAGTGTTTTGAAAGGTCTTCTATGATAAAATAAAAAATCATAGGAGCCTTTTATTATGGCGTGAGAAAAGAAACCTGTACACAGAGTACAAATAACAGAGGGAAAATACAGAAGGCAGAAAGATCAGTGTTGGGGATAATGAGAGTGCCAAGTACTGGCTTTGTGTATTAAACGAATTAAAGAACCGGGGAGTAAAAGATATCCTTATCCTCTGGGCAGATGGTCTTAGAGGGATCAGGGAGGCGATCTCCACAGCGTTCCCTAAAACGGAATATCAGTGGTGCATTGTGCATCAGGTAAGAAATAGTTTGAAATATGTTCCTGACAAGGACAGGAAGGCTTTTGAGACAGATCTTAAAACAATCTGTCATGCACCTGATGAGGCAAAAGCCAGGGAAGCACTGGATAGGGTCAATGAAAAATGGAGTTCCAGATACCTCAATTCGATGAAACACTGGTATGATAACCGGGATGCTGTTTCCACTGTTTTTAAGTTTTCAGCAGCCGTCAGAAAGGCCATATATACGACGAATTGAGTGTGTGAAGAAAACTCTCATCTATCAATTCACACTATCTCCTACATATTGTATTTGCCAAAATTATTATGACAATACAATCCGTCACTGTTACTACCAAGAAAACAGTAGCAAACGATGCTGGTAAAACTGTTTCCCAAATTCCCATAGCCAGAATCATCAACGTGATTATTAATATCCCCGCTCCTACTACATGGCATAATTTTTTTGTATTGTACTTGCTTTTTTCCTCCTTGCTTGCAGTATTATAACCTGCAATCAAATTTTCTCCATGTCCAGAGATTAAAACAATACTGATTATCAAAAGAAAGCCAAAAGCTACCCATAACACCCAATCAGGCCCATTACTAATATCTTCCAATGTCATTTTCCCATACCTCACTAAATACCGATTTGTCATTTACAACAACATTAATAATATACCATACCATTAAATATCATTCCACATCTTATTTAGATGAAAGGCGGAATGATTTCTCGTCCCGCACTTCAATACATCTATATTGCTTATAATAAAATCATCTGCCTGTCTGCTTCTCTCATAATCTCTAAAATGACAAATCTGAACTGCGAGTTTGTAAAGCATGAATTTGAAATTTTGACATCTTGATTGTACTATTCGCACTTCTGTGCTATGATAGAGAAAGTAACGAGAATACTGAACTTTGAGCAGGAATAATGGTAAGAGGTGACAATATGGCGGTATGCTATAAAAAGCTGTGGAAAATGCTGATTGATAAAGACATGATAAAAAAAGACTTGCGCTTGCAGACTGGTTTCAGTACGACAACAATGTCGAAGTTATCTAAAGATGAAAATGTCAGCATGGATGTATTAGAAAAAATTTGTTCTGTATTAAATTGCGATGTTGGAGACATCATGGAATTTGTTCCTGATAAAAAAGAGGAACCGTAAGGAGGCAAAACATTATGGATCATTCTTATCCGTATATAGCGTCTTTGACCAGAGAACCGTTCCTTTTCTATGAAATGC
>CAJUSK010000021.1 GCA_910589075.1 uncultured Lachnospiraceae bacterium | reverse complement strand
TCAAGCCCGGCCGAACTCGCCGCACACCCCAGGTACCCCATGTTGTCTCCCAGCTGTGCCGCATCCGGGTTCAGTTCCGCTCCATAGGAAAGCAGTAATTCCACCATCTCCACATCATTCCGCTCCACCGCCCACCGCATTCCCAGATAGCCTATATCAAGGTGATAGTTTTCCAGCAGGTGCTTCACCATCTCCAGGTCATGCCGGCCAGCCGCAGAATTCAGTTTTCCTCCATCATAAAAATCTGCTTTCAGTCCCTGCCGCTCTGCCTCTTCCACAAGCAGATCAACCGCTTCTGTATTCCCGCTTTCGCATGCCAGACGCAATGCATTGTTCAGGCTGCTCTCATTCAACTGATAACCGCGCGTAAACAAGAGATTCATCATATCCGTATTTCCCCCTGCCGCCGCCAGCCCAATCTCTCTGCCGGCCGGGCCGGTTCCGCCTTCTTCATCGGGAATCATTTCCGCACCTTTCTCAAGCAGCAATTCCGCCGCCTCATACCTCCCATATTCTATTGCCCTGCACAATGCACTTTTATCTGTAGAATGATTCACATAGTCCACATCCGCCCCCTCATGGATCAGATACTTCATCATATCAACATTCCCCGTGCATGCGGACACCATCAGCAGTGTATCCTTTTCATGATTGGTCTGATTCGGATCAATGCCTTCCAGACTTTCTGCCTCTCCAAAAGCTGCCTTATAGTATGTTCTGCACTCCGCAGGCACCTCCCACTTCATTCCGCGCTTCCTGCATTCTTCCATCAGATACTCTATCTGGAAATAATTGAGATCCTCTGCCAGCAGTGCCTCCGCTACCATCTCCCCATCCACATCCGCTCCCTGGGATACCAGCCATTCCATCACCTTTGTCCCTGTATTTTCCCAATATCCGCTGTTGCCTGCCATGGCAGCATAGTCCAGGGCAGTTTTTCCTTCTCCGTTCGCATAATTTACATCTGCCCCCGATTTTTCCAGCAGTTCCAGCCATTCTTCCCCATTCGGCTTATCCAGCCCGAAAGATGGCCAGGAAGCAAGATACATCAGCAGTGTCAGCCCATCTGATTCCTCAACATTTATATCCGCACCACTTCTGACCAATTCTTTTGCGATTTCTCTTGCCCCTATATTGAGCGCAATTCTGACAGGTGTATGCAGTTTGATACGGTCACTGCTCATTGGTTTGTCATACACAAAATATTCCGCTTCATCATAGCTGTCCAGTTCTGCCCCGGCGGCAATCGCCTCCCTGGCTCCTTCCAGACTATGGCTTGAACCGGTTCCGATTGCAAACAGTAAACTGCTGTCTGCATAGCTTATTTCTTTGTTATCATAATCAGTCAAATCCTTTCCTCCCCTTGCTGTTTCCCATATATGAACCGGCATGCATCCCGTCTGGGCAATTAATAATGCAATGATCAATAAGCCAATTAAATGTTTTTTCATTTTTTTCTCCATATTTTCACTACCGCCAGTTAAATGTTATTGTACTCCCCTCTGTATTTGTTATTTCTATGCCATCACACTGCGCTTCCAAAGCATCCCCAAACGCATCTGCCGCCCCTTCACTCCACAACGTAATCGTCACATCTCTCATCTCCAGATCTTCTTTATCAGACACATATCCCGGCCTCATACTAAGAGGCCACCACCCGGTATCACCCTCCTGAGAGTCATTTTTCATATCTCTGGTAAACACCTCCTGATCCCGCTTATTGTCATACAATGTATATGACATTTCACAGTAATTCTCTTCCGGCACTGTGGGATACTGAATATAGTAATTTTTTTCACCGGTTATATAGGGTCTGTCTATCGTGTCTTTTTCAGGCCGCCGATACAACCCAATCTCCGCCCCGGTAGCCCCGCCGAACCCATAACTCCCCTTCCACAGCTCTATCCTGTATTCATAACCCCCTTCTGTAAAAATAACAATCGCCTCATCAATGTCCATCCCCAGCGCGCTGCTCAGAGAATCAATGGCATCTCTGAAACCGGAAGGCTCCTGTATTATGGGATGTTTGACGGACTCAAACATAACAACGCCGTCATATTCCACATATTTCTGGCCGATCACCATTTCATTCAGGTTCAGGCCCTGTTCTATCACCTTTGCCAGTTCGGTCTTTCCTCTGTTTTCCTGATAATAATCAAAAAACTGTGTCATCAGTTCTCCGGAAGCGGCCTTTCTCAGATCCTCCCCTGACTCCAGCCAGGGTCTTATATCAATATGTTCACTGAAAATATCCGCCAGTTCACTCATGCTGTCTTTCAGCATATCGTAGTGCTTTCCCATATCGCCCAGTTCTCTTCCGGTCCCTGTCCGGTCGTCCACAACCACCCGGAAAAACAGCACCACCGCATTCCGTTCCAGATCGGGATTTTCAATGCCAAACAGGCTGCACACGATTTTTGCATCACAATAAGCCCGTGACACAATCCCTGCTGTAACCAGCCCCAGCGGGATGATCGTCCCCACGTCCCCCATCAACAGTTTTGCATTGGCCACAACCGCCTGGCAGCTCCCTGCCAGCGCTTCCGTCCAGCCGAAAAACTCCTCCTTTGTTTCAAAGACATTGATCTGACCGGGTTCATCCTCATATTTCCCATATGTTTTATAAGTAAGCCCGTAGACAATTTTTACCGTCCCGTCTGTTGAAAACTCATTGCTCATTGTGTAGCAGGACGGTTCCGTCCGTACCACCATCTTATGCATCCCTTATCCCTGCTTTCTTTTCTCTCATCTCAACCACTCTGCCACGCCGCGTACCACTCTGGCCACCGGACTGTTTGCCAGTTCCTCTATCGCTTTTTTTACATGATAATGCAGCGTTCCTTCTGCCAGGGCTTCCACTTTGGACAATACATCTGTCGTCGCCAGTCGAAAATCATCCCAGGCTTCCTCCAGATTATATTGAGGTAGTTTCCTGATCTGCCCGGATACCTCCGCCCTGATAATACCTCCGTGGTTGCAGACCAGAAAAGACTGCATCGTAAGAGCCGGTACACCAGCAGGATTTTGATGGTCGGCAATCAGCGTCGCCTTATAGGCATTCATCCACTCCCCATTGATATCCGGACAACATGCAGGGCCTGTGACAATGCCAAAACCCACGGTTTTCCTGTCTCCGTTTTCGTCAAAAGTCCCTTCTTTCTGGAAATATACATCTTCCCCGACAGGCGGACATTCCGCTGAGCAGACACCAAAGCTGCTGATATGATCCCCCGCCAGAGAATCGCCTGCATGTACCATGGGCTGATCCTCTCCCACCAGCGCGCCATGACTGACGGGCAGGTTCATCCTGCGTTTATGGCTGCCACAGTCGCAGTACAACAGAGCCCCTCTTACCAGGTATTCATCCATCTCCCATATCCTCCTTTACCTCAACCAGATCCAGCCCGATTCCCTTTGCCCGCCTGTGGAACATACTCTCCGCCGCATCCAGGCGCAAAACCGTATACTGCTTATTCAGATTGCCGATAAAAAAAATCCCTTTATCCCGGATGGCCGGATACTGCAGGACGCAATGTCGGATATGACGTCTGTCCGGACTGATGTCGCTGGATGGATCCAGACAGGTAACCTGTTCCAGAACAGGCATATAATAGAGAGCTTTCTGTCTGCCCGGCCGGTTCAGCAGAACGATTTTTTTGAAAATAGTATGGGGTTCATACATCCGGATCACATCCCGCACCATGTCCGAGACAAGCAGAAAGGGAAATACAATCACATCCGGAAATACAATCCGCCCGTCGCCGTCAATCAAAAGAAGCTGCACTTCCGGAAAATCCGCCGCATGCATCCTTTGAATCCGCCTCACATCTATCTTGTGATGCCATTTCAGAACAGCCGGAGCAACGGCCTGATAGGCCGGGTCCTGTTTCAGCAGAAAATATCTCATACCACATCCCCCATATCCTGTGCGATCAACGTCGTCTTCCCGATATAGTTCCCAAACAGCATATAGACCGGAAATTCTTTTTCTGTTTCCCCATACTCCTCCAGTTTGAAAATTTCCCCGCTCATCTCCCGGAAATAGGAAAATGCCAGCCGTGCATACCGATATGCATATTCCATTTCAAATTCCCGCAATTCGTCTTCCCCCACCTGCACAATCTCCTTTTTGACTCTGCAGGAAAAATACTCCATATCCTCCTGTACATACCGGAAGAAAAGGGCGGGACACCAGTATGCGCATACCTCTGCCGCATCCAGATACAAATCCTTTGTATAAATGTCAAACCGCATATCATAACTGCGGGTGAGAAAGCTGCTGTGAAGCAGGGAAATAACCATATATCCCATTTTTCCCTTTGCGCCCAGTCTCTGCAGATCCTTTGTTTTTTTCAGCATCCATTTCCACATATCCAGATATTCACTTTTCATCCGCAAATGTTCTCTTCTGTAAGTTTCTTCAATTTCTTTCAGATGGCTTTCATACCGATCCGATAGGATAATCTGTCCTTTTAACGAGATTCTTTTCTTTCTGTCCATACACCTCACCTAATTGATTTTGACGCTGGCGCCCTTGAGATGAATATCCCCCGCCAGGTTCATAGTCGTTTTACCCTGCTCCAGAACCACTTTACCGGCCGCCGAAAGGGTTACTTTCCCATGTTTGCTGACTATATCCAGATTCCCTCCGGCCTGCACGGACACGGATCCGCTGCTCTCGATCCGGATACCGGCATGATCATTTAATTCCAGGCTCATGCCCGCATTGTTTGTCAGTCTGATATAGTCCGGCGCCAGAATCAGTTGTTTGCCCTCTTTATTCATCAGGTATTTTATCTCCGGGTTCTGCCGCTCTTCCCGGTTCACCGCACTGAATCCGCAGGCCGTTTTTTCATCACAGGTCGGGAAATACAGCCGGACCGTGTCTCCGATTTCAGGCATACAATAGAGTCCTGCACCGTCATAAGAGGAATAGGGCGTGGAAAAATCAAACCAGGTTCTGCCGCATTCCGCCTGGTTCTCATCCGCTTCAAGACTGATACAGATCCGGGTGCCCGACACCTCCGTCACATATCCTGTCAGCGAGACACCGGTCAGCGCTTCATTATACAGTTTCGGAACACGAAAGCCCCCGGGACGTTTCATATCATATGTATGGTATAGTTCGGAACCTTCCATTCTGCTTTCCACGCCACATATATGGACAGGCATGCCATTGAAAATAATCCGGTCCCCCAGTTCATACAGTTCTTTTGTTTTCACACGATAATAGGTAAAATCATCCTCCCGGATACCGGTCACTCCCCATGCCTTCCTTTTGCCAAATTCATGAAGTCGTTTTGTAACCCTGTAAAATCCGGTCTGTATTTCTCCTGCCACGCCTTTCTGTGGTACGCCGCAGAAAAATTTTGAACCTCCGGTTCTGGCATCCGCCATCAGAACCGTGTGCATACAACTGGCAATTCTTTTAAAAAACGTCCAGTCGGTTTCCCGATACTGCATCATAAAACCGCCGGCTCCATTCTCGGATGTCATAATCATATTTCCGTTCTCGTATTGCCCCAGAATATGCCGGATGATGTCTTTATATGTGAGTGCACTGTCCTGAAACGAGCGTGTATGCCTGACAGTGTCCAACAGTATGGTTCCCGTATACAGTGTCAGAGATAATATGCTGCATCCCCCTTCCTGCCGCATATCCCCTTCTGTGACAATCCCCCGAAACAGGTCATATGTTTCCTCTTCCTCCTGCAGCGAAATGCTCACCCACACATTCCCCTGGAGAAGTTGTATATATTCTTCCGTATGCTCTTTCGCAATGATTCCTGACAGCATCACTTTCCCGTGTTCATTCTCATATCGCAGGCTGTGGTACGTTAACAGATTTTGTATATGAAAGGGTTCGATTTTAATCCGTTTTTCCCCCATTGCTTTCCTCCTTTGTCCTGTCCCTGACAGACATAACAACCTGCCTGGCTATCTCTTTCCATTCTTTGTATATTGCAAAAGGACAGTTACATGCGCCCTGCAACAAATGTCCGTCGATGTCTGTCAGATACATAAAGTTATACATGGCGTCGTCCAGCGCATAGCTTTTATAGTCAAACCATACTGCCATCCCGTCTTCCCGCTCCAATGTATCTGATTCAAAAAACAGGTTGGACGGGTTCAATCTGCCCGTCACCGCCCGGAGTTGACTGGCCGCCGGCAGCAGCTCTTCCTCCCGGACGGGTACATCCACATATTTCAGCGTAAAATTAACGGTGCTGTCTTCGCTGGTCAGAATCAGTTCCGGCCTGTTTTCAGCAGGATACTTAAACCGGGCCATATCCGGGTCCATTTCCTGAAAATCTTCCGGCAGCATAATGCTCATCTTATCCTGAAAAAAGAAAAAACGCTGAAACCGAATCAGTTGCCTGTTGGCATACATGCCCGTATACACATTCGTATGTTTGCTTTTCTCCAGTTCTCTCCTTAATTCCAGAACCACTTCATCTATTTTTTCCATAATCTCCTCTTTTCTGTAAAACAGCGGCCTGTGTAAAGACAATCGAAAGTACACTTTGCGAACTTTACAGTCTTTCTATGATCACAAATACAGGCGTGTCCGCCTTGCGACAGACACGCCCGTCCAACTTATGCGGCCGGATATCCGCCCTCAACCGTTATACCACTCAGTTTGTCCTTCTTCTGTTTGATTACCAGCGTGAATGTGCCGGTACCTTCCACATCTCCAAAATCCTCTTTATAATCAATGACAAATGCATTGGGGAAATAATATTTCCTTTCCATAATGCCTGCTGCCACATGCTCGATTGTCACTTTTCTGTAGCAGTCAGCTTTTTCCGCCGGAACTGCGGACCACAGCGCCAGTTTTCTGGTACTGTCAAAGGGATCACCGTCCACTGCTGTCAGTATTCTGCCGCTGATTGTCAGTGTACATCCCACATCCTTTGTCCTCGCATTGGAATCCAGCGGAATATCCGTGGTGAATTTCACGCTGCGAACACATTCTTTTGCGATTTCAAAGCTCTCTGTTCCTTCCACTGTTACTCTGTATGACATGTCTTATGTCCTCCTTTCAGTTCTGATTCATTCGCCGCCGAAGCCGCCTTCGATTCTGGCTGCCGCATTTTCATCCTTTTTCTGTTTCATATGGATATAAAATGTCCCCACGCCGCTTTCATCGTCCACTTCCTCACTGTATTCCATCACAAACGCATCGGGTAATGTGAACCGGCGCACCACCTGGCCTGCGGATATTACGGTAATCTCTGCATTGCGATAGCAGTCCGGACGCTCGGAGGGTACCTGAGACCACTGCGTTAGTCCCAGCGTCGGATCATTTCCGCCTCCGCCCAGTTTGTAAAGCATCTTTCCCCATACCTTCACCGTCAGTCCGAAATCTGTAGCCCTGGCGTTGGAATCTGACGGAGAGATGGAATCAAAGTCCACCTTTGTGATACTTCTCTCGTCAAATGCAATCTCTTCCGGCCCTCCTGTGATTTTCATACGAAATCCCATAATACATCCTCCTTTTCTACATTTCATTATGAGTTTCTATTCCATAAGCATTACGCTTTATTGGACAAACGATTGATCTCTACTTCCAGGTTCTTTACATTGCCATTAAACGTAATATTCAGTGTGCAGTAACCATTTTCCTCATCAATGATGTACTCGATGTCGTCCCCTTTGCCCAGAATGGCATTCAGGCATTCCCGGCCTGAGAGCCATTTGCTCTTCTGGCTGTTGGGATTGTTGGAGAAGAAGGAGACAATGGAGTCCTCCTTGAAATCCCCTGTGCCATGCCGCATAACCCGTTCGATATAATTGGTTACCTGGGTTTTGTAAATCGGCTCATACATATTGCCGTCGGTCATCAGGTTTCTGGCCTTGTAGACCATGATGTTGATAATATCATTCCCTCTGTACACCGCATTTTCCGAACTGAAAACGAACCCGAAATTTTTCCGGTTTATATCGTTTTTAATGGAATTGGTGAATCCCGTAATCTCTTTCGCCATGGTGGTGTAAATCACCATGTTGTGATCATCTGCTTCTATATCAAACCGCACACCCGGCGTTTCCATATCCACTTTTGCCCTGCCGAATTTCTCCCGGATGTATTCCGGACATTGATAAGCCGCCACGATTCCGGCCGCCACATAGGCTGCGCCCACATAGACACCGTCAATCCACAGCTTCATAACGTCTTCTTTTTCCTGGGACAATTCCACGCTGTCCCCGTTGATCACCATCCGGCGGTCCAGTATGACGCCGGACTTGTCCTTGGGAATAATGGTAAAATTGGGAAGGCAGGGAATTGCATATTCGCTGAAGGGCTTACCCGTCAGAGACGCACACCTGCTCTCATATTTCTCTATGCCTTCCGTGGCCAGGGCATTGAATGTGGTGCTGTCATCGGCCTCATAGCTGAAAAAGCACTGTACCCCGTATTCCCGGAATACGTCCAACAGTCTTGCCAGCGCTTCCACGCTGTTGGTATTGCTCTTTTCCGTCCTGGCATTTCCCTGAAACCGCTCTCTTGTCAGCTTCATTTTGCTGTACTGATCCAGGGATACGTTGGGCATAATGGAATACCACACCGTATTGCTGAAATCATTTTTGGCGTTTACCGTATTGAGATAGGTAATCAGCCGTGAAATATTACCGGATTTGGCCAATAGTTCATTGGACGTATTGGTAATCAGCATGGAAGGACGCATACCCTTGAGTTTTTTTGGATACTGCTCAAAGTAACACCAGATGCCCAGCAGTTTTTCAATCAGCGGTTTGACCGTTTTGATAAAAGCATCCTTGGACTCCCTGTAAAACTCCAGATAGGAATTGTAATTGGCCACTTCCTGTTCTCTGTCCACGTTGCTCTCCATGGTGGAAGCCAGCGGGCAGAAGGTTCTCGCCACCAGCGCTTCCACATAATCGTTGCTCTCTTCGTTGAGCACCCTGTAGTCCTCTTTCAGCGCTTCGATCAATCCTGTATTCACCTGGTCATCCACGGTCATCAAAGCCGTCGTCTCCACCTTGGGCGCTTCCAGCACCCGCAGTTCCCCGTCCTCGCCCATGCTGAGAACGCCCAGAGCCAGCGGTGTATGGTCATTTTCCGGTCTTCCGTCACCGAGCAGCAGCCGGGTTTTTGTATCTTCGATTGCCAGCGGCAGCATGGCCATCACATTGTTATAATTGGCGCTGGCTTCCTCAAACATCACGTTCAGCCGATCCGCCAGATCCAGCTTCTTGGGATCTCCCTCGTCCAGCTTTTCATACTCTCCATAGGTATACTGCAGCTCCTTCCGGTTCTGCCGGATGGCGTCCATCACTTTCCCCGGAGAAATCATATCCGTGAGATTTTCAAACTTGAAATCCACATTGATACTGCCCTCACTGCGCCTGGTATCAATCATGGACATCAACATACCCATAAATTCGTTCTGCCGGTTCAGAGGTATCTCCGTGAGCAGTTCGTCCGGAACGGATTCCGGCTTGTCCAGCTGATAGATGACTTTCTGGTTGTTGGCGTTGTAATAGCAATACACAACCGGCTCAAATTTCTCCAGAAGTTCATCAAAGCTGCGCACCAGCAGATAATCGTTGATCTCCTTAATCTTGTCGTCCGACAAACTTTCCATGCCCCGGACGTCTCCCACCAGTGTGAGAAAATCCGGTTTTTGCGGATTAATGGACTCCAGCAGCATCGTACGGTTTGTCTGTTTTACCACATTTCCCATTGCTTTTTGTTCCTCCTTTAACTCACTTCAATGCTTCTCTTTCGCTTGGTTTCAGATTTTTATAGTGAATTTCCATTTCTGTCATTTCATCCTCAAAGGTGACTGTCACTTTCTCATGGTAGGAAACCGGATACCCCATACCCTTTTTCATAATTTCCGAGCCACGCATAACCGTACACCGCTCTGACTGATCCATCAGGATCATATTGTGGTCAGGCCCCGGATACAGGATAATATCTTCCGCACCGATTTTCCCAAACCGGATACCGCAGTCCGTCAGTATCCGGTCCAGCGTCAGTCTGCCATCTCCCCGTCCAAACAGGCGGTACGTCTGGGGCGGTATATCCCGTCCATCCCTGGTCCGCACCACATACATGGAAAGACGTCCGCAGAAGGTGTATCCCGCCGTCTCTTTCCTTATGATTGTGCGGCTTTTTGCACACAGAGGGATGCCCGGAGGGTGTTTCTGTTTTCCCACATCCCCCGACGCAGGTGCCATATAGATAATGGTGGTGTTCTTTTTCTTCACCCACCATAAGACGATACCCAGCCCAGCCCCCAGGAGCAGCGCCAGCGCAATCCACAAAGGCCGGTAATCCGGCGGCGGGTCCGGGACAGGGTCAGGATATTTTTCAAGTTCCGCTGCTGGAGGCGTTGCCACATCATACAGGTAAGGCTGCTCTGTCATATCCACCGAAACTTCCACCGCATCTATGTCGTCCGCAGGAAGCACGGTCGTAATATAACCGTCCCCGATTACGCCCATGTACGCTGCACCGTTGACGGTGCAGGGGATTTCCTGTCCTTCCATCGCCTCTTCCAGCCACAGATTTTCATGCCTGCCGCCTGCATCTTCCAGCCAGATTTTCACATCCGCAAAATGTTCATATACCGGCGCGGCGCCTTTCTTAATTTCCTCTTCTGTCTGTGGCAACGCCTCAATCCGATAAGCGGCTTCTACCCGTGTCTCGGCCTCATACTCCACCAGCATATACGCCTTTATACCGGACACATCCTCTGTCTCGAAACGGATCTTTGCAGCCTCCGAAGAAGGCCGTTCCATATCCAGCACTGCAAACCGCTTTCCCGTTATGGTCCGTCCCTTTTCCGCTCCATAGTCCGCCAGCACCCCTGTCACATCCCCGCTGCCTGTCAGCACAATGCGTATCCGCGCCGCGTGTGGCGGTAACAGGGCATGGACACTGCCGCCGCCTGCATCGGTAATCCCGACCTCTTCCCAGGGAAAAGGAAATCTCTCTGTCACAATCCGCTCCATAATCCTGGATAGAGTACCCGACTGGCCTTCCCAGTAGATAGCGCCGCCTGTAAGCTCCGCACCGTCAAAAATATGCATTCCCTGTCCCATCTCCGTGCCAATGGCCACGATCAGAATACGGATTCCCCTCTCCTTTGCCCGCAGCACAGCTTCCCGGTACAGCGCCATAGACGACTCCCTGGCAGCTTCATCCGGCATATCAATCTCACCATCCGACAGCATAATGATATACCTGGCAATGCCTGTCTCATCGGAAAACAGTTTTTCCGCTTCTGCCAGCCCCTGCCCCGCATTGGTATATCCCGTATATTCCATACCATCCAGCGCCGCTTCCAGAGGCCCCATATCCGTCCCCGGTGCCACAACGGCCTGTATGCCCGTGTTATATGCCACCAGGCCCACTTTGTAGCCGGACGGCAGGCCATAAGCAGCCTGCCGTATGGCATCCATCACATAACGGTCACTGTCCTGGCGGTTCATGGAACTGCTGGTATCCAGTAGAAATATGATTTCCCCCTTCCCACGGTTCAGAGATTCCTCTTCCCCTGCGCGGGATGTAAACGCAAGACTCCAGAACATACATACGATTGTGCTGCAATACATAACAGCCTTCCACAACTTCATCCTGTCCATCTTTCCCTCCGAATCAGAGACGGCTTTCCTGCCTTTTTCTATGTGTCCGCTCTCTGTATTCTATTTTACAATCTTTTCCAGACCCTGTCGTATCATGTCAGAAATTAGACAGTTTGAGGACAAAAATTTGCATTTTTCAGAGAATTTTGTCGAAAGATTTGGTTGAGATATGACGGAACAAAAAAGGACAAACGAGCATAACAATAGATTGCAGGCTTCGCCAGCAAACCTATTGTCATGAACGATAAAACCGCCGACTGACGCCGACGGTTTCTGTATGCAGACGCTTTGACAGCGTTTTATTCCATTGAACCGGCTCCCGGGGAAGCCGGAAAAAGATATGCCATGCCAGTGATACATATACGTGCAGAGCATGCTTTACGTCCGGCATGCCTCCAAAGAATCCTGCTTGCTGTCACCGGCCATGTGCCGGGCAGCAGAACCAAAATATAAAACCAGGCAGATCACAGTCAGAATGCACTCCACCACGAGCTGGGTCAGAATAACCCCGTCTAACTGCCATACGTAATTCAACAGAATAACTCCCGGAATAAAGAGCACTATGTTCCGCAGCACTGTAATTGTGAGCGAACGCATCGCTTTACCGAGTGCCTGAAAGTAAGAAGTAACCATATTGATAATACCCAGCAACGGGGCATGGAAACATAACAGCCTGAGAAAATGGGCGGTCTGTGCGACCAGACTTTCTTCATCCAGAAATATGGATGCAAGACCTCTGCAAAAAACCATGAAAAAGGCAGTGAATATGACGCCCAGGGCAATTCCATATACGGTGCCCGTCCGCATGGTCTTATCCAGATGTTCCTTCTGCCCTGCCCCATAAGCATACCCCAGCAACGGGGCAATACCGGTGGATAACCCCACAGATAACATAATCGGAAACAAATCAATCTTATAAGCGATACCATAGGCTGCCACCGCATCAGAGCCATAGATGCTGATAAAATTGTTCAGCACAATATTGGAAACACTGAGCATCACTGTAATAAGCGCGCCGGGTATGCCAATCGAAACAACCGCAAGCACCATCTGCTTTGCAGGCTTAAACTGGCCCGGCGACAGTGTAATCAATGGGTTTCCCTGTCTTTCCTGATGAATAAGACATGCAAAATAATATACGGTGGCACACAGAAAACCGATCGATGTAGCCAGCGCAGCACCAGCCGTTCCCATATGGAAAATCACAATAAAAATCCAGTCCAAAACAATATTGACAGCATTTCCCAATACAATTCCGATGGTACTCTCTCTGATCAGCCCCACAGACCTGAGGGCGTGGGGCAGGCCGTTTGCCAGCATGACAAACGGCGCACCAATGAAAATCCATTTGAGATAAGCGCAGGTATACCCCAGATTGCTCCCATCCGCCCCGATGACCCGGGAAAGGGGCGTCAATGCGGCCATTCCGAGCAGAAGTGTAAGAATCCCAGCAATCGCCACAGAATAGATACAGAAATTCAGACATCTTGCCGAATCACCTTTGTCCCCTTTTCCCAACTGTCTTGCAATCACACTGCCGCCGCCCATACCAAATACACATGCTATGGACATGATGATGAGAAGAACAGGAACACAAAGCGTAACGGCCGCAATCTGCTCCGCACTCTTTGTCATTGATACAAAATAGGTATCCGCCATATTATAAATCAAAGTCGCAAGCTGACTCAGCATAGCCGGGACACCCAACCGAAAAATTGTTGCAGAAACATTTTTTCCTTCAAAAACAGTTGACATATCATAACCTCCTGATTACTTGAAATCAAAAGGATGATACATTAAAATAAACGTTGGGAACGGGACATATGTCCTGTCAGGAGGAGACATGAAAAAAATTTATGAAAAAAGCAGGATTCAGGCTGCTATATCAGACTGTGTATACCGAGACTTACTGGAAAATCTGGAAGTGGAGCTTTTTCTCATTGAATATGAACCCGGAGAACTGATTTCGGCGCCCTGGTTAGACAGTTCCCTGTTTCAGTTTGTACTGTCCGGTGAATTGTCCATATACCTCATCCGGGATGATGGAAGCACCTATTCTCTGGCAACGGGAAAGAACGGCTACATTCTGGGAGAAATGGATTTATTTCATATACAAAACAACAACATCTACGCAGAGGTTACAAAGAAACTCACCAGTATTGCTTTCATAACAAACCCTTACAGAGAAAAGCTGTACCAAAACAGCCGGTTTCTGTACCTCACCGGTAAAACCATGGCACAGAAAATAGATGCCCTCACCACCCTGGATATTGTACCCTCCTCTATCGAAGAACGGGTGATTTTGTATATGAAATTTAAGTGTGAAGGCAGAGAATTGAAAGGAATCGAAAAAACCGCATTCAGGCTGCATTGCAGCGCCAGACAGCTTCAGCGGATACTGAATCATTATGAAAAAAACGGACTGGTTGTGAAAACAGGGAAAGGAGCTTATAAATTAACCGAACAGACATAACACGGCCCATCCTGCAAATCAGGATGGGCCGTGAAAGGGTCATATCTTTTCTTGTTTTTTTATGAGTTTGTTTCTAACAACTCCCATACATAGCATAACGCTGAAAACCCCATGGCTCAATACAATCACAAGACCGGCCTGCCTGTAAAACAAATATGCTGTTATGGCAGCACACACTTCCAATAGCCATACCACTCTGCTCATCTTACGATAATGCAATGTTTCTTCAGCATCCAACGGCTTGTTGCTGTCTTCCACCGGAGCATACCGAAAAACAAGCATACCACATACAGCAAATACCACCGCTGCCAAAGGCAAGTCCACAGCTTCCGGAATCACTCTCAAAAGCAGGCAAATACCCAAGAGCATAATTGCGGATATAATAGAACAGCCTATGTTGGTTCTTGCATGATACCCGCCACAATATGAACGGAGGGGAATGTAACATACAAGAAACACAACTACAGCTATCGGCATTTCCAACCATATCGCAATGGCTATGGAAATCAGAATGTTAATCGCCTGATTCAGCATTGCCTCATAGCCATACACATACAGTTCCCGATCTGCATTCTGTAAATACTGTTTCCGTATCTGCCAGTCCACAATCTGTCCGGCCAGTTTTCTCAGCATTAGAATTTTCTGAATTTACGTACGGATTCCGGTGTTTCCGGCTGATGCTGCGCCCACAGGCAGGTTGTATTGGCGGTATATACAAGCATTGCCATAGCCATTACATTCAAAGCGTGCAGCAGGTTCATTTTTCCTCTTAAAATCGTTGACAGTTTCTTCATTTCCTCTTCCTCCTTATTGTACACTTATGAGTATTTCTATTCTATCACAAGCACACGCCGGAAAAAGGGCTATTACAAAATTTGACATGTTTACGGCAAAAATTAGCACATCTCACGCTCTTCTTCATTTTCACAGTCATTTTTACAATCATCTTCACAATCATTTTTGACTGTTATCGTCAGCGTTGTATAAAAACGGTCACCCCGAACTTTCATATCCAACGTGCCATTGTATTTCTTAACCAGTTTCCTGATAATGCCAACACCAAGTCCATGTTGCTCAGTATTGTCTTTCGTTGTCTCCAACTGGTCCCCATCATATTTAATTTCCCCTATAAAAGTATTTTCCATATGTAGTATAAACAAATATGAATTGCCCATAAAAAACTTTGCCATTACATATTGGTTTCCTTTCTCACATTTTTCAGCTGCTTCCAAAGCATTATCCAATAAATTGCCAAACAAAGAAATCATATCAGCATCTGTAATGAAATTCACTGGCAGAAAATTTTCCACAAATATATCCAGTTTTATACCCTTTTTCAACGCCTGTTCATTTCGTTCCAGCAAAATAGCATTTAAAACATGATGCCCGGTGAATATTCTTTTTTTAATATCTTCCTCCATTTCACCTTCCATCTCATTAATAATTCCAACAATCTCTTCATTTCTTTCATCAGATGCAAGCAGGCGAAG
This sequence comes from uncultured Lachnospiraceae bacterium, assembly GCA_910589075.1. Lineage (GTDB taxonomy): Bacteria > Bacillota > Clostridia > Lachnospirales > Lachnospiraceae > VSOB01. The sequence goes on along the minus strand of CAJUSK010000021.1, from coordinate 25,388 downwards.
CTGCCTTAAATAACGATGTATATCATGTATAAAACAACAATAGTTTTCATTCATCTTAATTATGTTACGTAAATTATCACCTTCCAACTCCTGTTTAATTTTATACACTTCTTCGCGTTTTAGCTGATTCATCACATCCAGATATCGTTCCATAATAATGAATATAACTGCATTTAAAAAATACAACATTAAAGCGCCCACACAAACCAATATCTGCAGCACTGGTTGTTCTGGAAATTCCATATACATAAAAATAATTAAAATAATGATTGATACTATAGGTGTTATTAAAAGATACCACGCAATATTCTGATTATGATTCAACTTTATTCTTTTAATATATTTAACAATCAAAAGCAAAAACAAAAAACGCAGAAAGTAATCAAACAGCAAAAAATATGTTCCAATACCAGTTATCCAGGATACCTCTGGAAAATGCAAAGTCTCCGTAAGAAACCGATGACAGATAGAACACGTAACTTCCCCACCCGCAAATAAAACATAAAAAATCAGTGTATAAATCACGCCATTCCTCACCGACACCCGAAACTGCAGCAAAACATAGAGAAAGCAGATAATGGGCAGGCATATCAGATTCAGCCAGGACAGGGCGAAGGAATTTTCCAGGAAAGCACAGAATGACACACTTCCTATGCACAGATACAGTTTCCATCCGTTATACCGACTCTGAAACATGGAGGCGAAAAAGCAATGCAACATACAGATATCCGCCAGGCACAACAGGTAATAGACAGGAACCAGTCTTTCAGCCAACATGCTGCACCACCTCTCTATAGATACTTTGAACAGAGAAATCGGTCTTTCTGTTCACGAAATGCTTTTGCCTTGCTTCTGGAAATCTGGAATGTACCTTCTGTCTCTGTCAGTCGGAATTCCTTTGCATCACAATAACAGAGGTATTCACAGTTAACCATATAGCTGTCATGGGGCCATCCGAAACCATATCTTTTTAGTCGCTCATATGTATCTTCCATCTTGCCCTGAAAACGAATATCCGGACAGTTTCCGTCTTCGCACGCGGTGATTCCATATGTGCCATAGGCCTGCCTGATCACATGAATTCTCAAACCCCTCTTATATTTATCAATATAAAGAATATGCTCTGCCTTGATCATAATTTGTGTTTTGCCGATATGGGCGGAAATCATCGGCTTACAGAAATTTTCAAGTATCTTTGACCAGATGGCGTCCAGATATTCCGCTATTTGCACCTCGGCCATATTTTTCATCATATACCGGAAAGGCTGCACTTCAAAACTGAACGGAGATGGTCCGATATATCCCGTATAAAAAATAAGCACCAGACCGGTATCGGTTTTCCGAATCGCTCTGGCTGTCTCTTCACCGTTTATTCCATCCATCTGAATATCCAGAAATATTGCGGCAAATGCAATATTTCCCATAGCCTCCAGCAATTCCCAGCCAGATGCATACTCATGAATATGGATTCTGTCAGCCATGACTTTATGTTTTTGAATATGTCTTATCAAAAACGCCCGATCCGCATTACAGTCATCACAAATCGCAATTTCAAATTCCATAGTTACTCATCCTCTCATGCCTATTTTAATGGCATCTTATCTTTTGTGCAAGTCAAAAACAGCTTCGCAGGCTGAGGCGGCTTCTGACCCGGTGTTGTAGTCACGGCTGCTAACAGTGTACCATTCTTATCTGTGTGCGATTCCCACAGCCGCTATATAGTTTTCAATAATTTCTTCCAGATAGCGATAATGCTGAGGTGAAAGCTGTGATACTTTTTCCAGCAGAAGATTCCGATCTTCCATCGCCACCTTGCCCATCAGCAGAAAATCCGTGCTGATTTCCAATGCAGAACAGACCCGTATAATGTTCTCCGGCCGCATTGCTTTCTTTCCCAGTTCCGCTGTGGAAACTGTCTGTGGCGTAATGCCTGCTGCTTCCGCCAGTTCTTCCTGCGTCATTCTGAGTTGTTTTCTCCTCTCAAAAATACGCATTCCCATTTCTTCCAGTAAAATAGTGTCCATTTCCCATCCCCCATGTTATGGAATCATTTTATCTTCTATAACATGTATTTTTAAGGTTCCATGGTTGATTTTATTCTACTGAAATAAAAATTATCAGTCTTTTTCACTGCTATCTGCCGTTCCCCCCAAACAGCAGAAAGCACCCACTTCATAGTGGATGCTCCCAAAACCAGTACAATGCCCCATTCGCTTTGCCTGCGCCTTTCTAATGTGTAAACAGACGTTCGGCAAACGGATGTGGCATCAGATTGCCGGAAAGACAGAACGATACCTGCAAAACTACAGATTTTTCATAGAATTTGTCACTGCCGCAATATAATTGTCAATAATTTCTTCCAGATATCGGTAATGCTGTGGTGAAAGCTGTGATACTTTTTCCAGCAGAATATTCTTATCTTCCGATGCCACCTTACCCATTAAGAGATAATCTGTGCTGATTTCAAGCGCGGAACAGACTTTAATAATGTTTTCGGGACGCATTGCCTTCTTTCCCAGTTCTGCCGTTGAAACCGTCTGCGGCGTAATGCCTGCCGCTTCTGCCAGTTCCTCCTGTGTCAGTCTGAGCTGTTTTCTCCGTTCAAATATGCGCGTCCCCATTTGCTCAAGTAAAATAGTGTCCATTTCCCTTCTCCCATGTTGTAGAATTATTTTATCTTCTATAACATATATTTTTAAGTTCTTATGGTTGATTTTACTCTTCCATGAGAAGGAAATATGTTTTTAAAAGGTTAAACGCAAAGCAATTATACTACTCTATCCGGAAAATGGCTACATGTTTCGACAATTTTCCACAAATCTTCCTTACAGCTCCAATATCCTGTCAATTTCCGCAATCAGCCTGTCCTTCACCGCCGGTTTCAGAAAGTATCCCGCCGGCTTTAATTTCAGCACTGCCTCAATATTCGCTCTGTCATTGACGGCTGTCAGAAAAATAACCGGAATATTTTTCATGTCCTCATCCGCCCGGATCATTTCAAGCGTCATTCTTCCATCACAGACAGGCATTTCATAATCCAGCAAAATCAGATCCGGCCTCTTTTTTCCAATGGAAGTCATCGCCTGGGCACCGGAAATCGCCAGCGCCACTTCATAGCGTTCTTCCAGCATAGCCTTCATCGTCCTGAGCGCCGTGCCGTTATCATCCACCACCAGAATCCGTTTTCTCCCGCTCCTGTCTTTTCTTTCCTCTGCCGCATCTTTTTCCACATCTTTTTCTTCCAGGCCAAGCCGCCTGCACACGGCTTTCATAATGGTTGTATGCTCCACCGGCCGGATCAGATTCTCAAACTGGCCGTCTTCGTAATACTTGAAAAAAGCGTTGCTTTCCTCTTTTGTCCCAATGGTCAGAACCGGAATATGCCCATATCGGTCACTGAGCATAAAAAATATGGATGTGTCAATATCATATGTGCCAATCAGGCTGATCAAAACCAAATCCGGATTTACTATTTTCAGCATCCCCTCCAAAACACCTGTATTTTCGGAACAAAGCTGCACATGAAAATAGCGTGACAGAAACTGATTTGTCTCCTGTACCACAGCATTCAATTTTCCGATCAACAAAATTTTCTTCATTACCATACCTCCACCACCGGTCTGCCCCGTATTCTCCATGCCTTCCTGCTATACCATACCTTCCATCTGCCCGCTGAGCAGGACGGCAAGGCGATCCGCTTCCTCCGGATCCAGATTTGTTACGGCCTCTGCCAGTTTCCGGATATTTTGCCCCATCCCATCCGGATAACTGTACGCCTGCAACTGTCCCATAGCCTGGTCGGCCTGATCAATATCCATCTCCTGCATACTGAGCCGCACCATTTCCACAAGCGCACTTATGATCGTATAATCTGTCACTTCCTGCCCGGCTGTGCCCGTCAGTCCAAAAACACCCTGCAGCTTTTCCCTGTAGCTGCGCCATTCTTCCAGAAATGTCCCCGTTGCAGACATAATTGTTTCTATTTTACCATCTCTCGCCGCATATTCCAATATATTTGCCAAACCGGCCAACGGCACAATCCCCACAGTTGCGGCCAGGCTTTTCATGGCATGTACCTGAATCCGGTATCTTTCCATCCATCCCTCTTCGGTAATCCGCTCAAACGCCTGCTGCAAGCTCTCCGCCGCAGAATCAATCTGTGCGTAAAACTCTTTCACCGTATATGCCAGCAATTCCATATCCGGCAAATGCATCCATGCATATTGCCAGTCCAGGCCGTCCACAACAGGCAGCGCTTCCGGGCCGTCCACCGGTGTATCCACTCCGGACTGCTCCGGCCCCACACCTTCACCCGCTGCCCGGTTCTCTGCCTGCTGCAATTCGCCTGGCAGCATCTTTTTCAACATATGTTCCAGTTTTTCCACAACAATGGGTTTGGACAGAAAATCGTCAAACCCTTCCGCCAGATATTTCTCCTTCGCCCCGGATACCGCATTGGCCGTCAGAACAACAATCGGCGTAGTTTCGCAGGGATAGCCGGAAAGCGCCTTCATACGATGGAGTGTTTCCACGCCATCCATCTCAGGCATCATATGATCCAGAAAGATCAGATCGTAGTGGTTTTTCTGCACCAGCTCCAGACATTCCCTGCCACTTCCGGCATCCGTCACCTGAATCTGTGTTTCTTTCAGCAGGTTCCGCAATACCTTCCGGTTCACGGTATTATCGTCCACCACCAGTATACTGGCATCCGGTGCATAAATCTTTGTATGATATGAATAATTCTCGGCGATTTTATGTACTCTGGATTCGAAATCCCCGATGGGTGTACGATCCACAATCTCCTGCTCCAGCACAAAAGAAAATTTCGATCCTTCCCCATAAGTGCTCTCTACCTGCAATCTGCTGCCCAACAGTTCCAAAAGCTGGATTGTGATATTCATGCCCAGCCCGCTGCCTTCAATATTGCGGTTCCGGTTCTCTTCAATCCGCTCAAATTCCGCCGACAGCTTGGGCAAATCCTCCGCTTTAATCCCTATGCCTGTGTCTTCCACTTCGAATGTAAGGAGTACCGTCTTATCCGTCTGACGGCTTCCGACACGCAGCCAGACGGTGCCCTCATGGGTATATTTGACCGCATTGGTCAAAATATTGGTCAATACCTGACGGATACGGACATCATCTCCATGCAGACGGGAAGGAATGCTGTGATCAACCTCCACCACCAGCCTGATCTGTTTGTCTTCCGCCCGCTGGGAAGCCATGCTGGTCAGATCATGAATCAAACTGCTGAAATCATATTCCACCGGTACAATTTCCATTTTACCGGACTCAATTTTTGAAAAATCAAGAATATCATTAATCAGAGACAGCAACGTCTGTCCCGCCATATAAATATCCATCGCATATTCTTTGATATGCTGCTCCTTTGATTCCCGCAAAATCATTTCATCCATGCCCAGCACCGCATTGATCGGCGTCCGTATCTCATGAGACATATGAGCCAGGAATTTCCCCTTGGCCTCATTTGCGGCCAAAGCCTCCTGTCTTGCCACATCCGCATCTTTTTTAGCCTGGGACAACTGCATATTCCGCTGCTTTGCTACCCGGACCTTCTCTTCCGCATCCGCCCGGTATTCTTTTGAAAGCTGCAAAATATGCATAACAGCCATCATAATACTGAACACAGTCATACTGTACTGGCCTGCCGTATTGCCATGGGGATTGTTAAAAACAGTGTTCATAATCACGTTGGAAATACCACCTGCCAGCAGTACAAGCATGGACAGAACCGACAGCAGGGAATGGTAGCTTTTATATTTTCCGTCAAGCTGTAACAGACTGACAATCGCGGTCAGACAGGCCGCTCCCATAATCGCCGCCGATACATTGACCATATCCTCCAGCATACAAATACCCAGTATCTGCAACAATATCTGTATCACCGCATTGGCGCTTACAATGCATAACAGTACGGAAAAACGGCGCGGATATTTCGTGTGCAGATTCCGTTCAAAATACAGGATGAGAAACAGCGGAAGCAGCAACACCAAATACTCCTGCATTTCGTATGCTTCCTGTACATTATAAAAAATGCTCAGTGTATCTGTCCCTATAAAACAGTATATCCCTGCAGCCAGACCTGTCAGCCCCAGAAAAATTTCTCCTCTGGACGGCTGCTGTGTATACCACCGTATCAGTACGAGCACAAACATAATGATGGCCATAATGATAATCAGAAGACAGCAGCCAATATCAGCAATACTGTTCCCAAATACGCCGATCACCATCACGTCCCGCGTCTCGATCATCACCCCGCCCAGCGTGGCAGCCGCATCCGGATAGGGGGAAACCAGTTCGATCCACACCTCACCACCCGTAAAATTTTTGGGTATATCCACAAAATGTTCATAGCTTCCCGGTCTGATTCCGGTCATTTCTTCTGTCTCCGGCTCATATTGATAAACCATTTCCCCATTCAAAAATACACACACATGTGCATCTGCCGAAGAAAAATTCATGGTCAGGCCCGCGCATTCTGCCGGCAGCAGATTCAGAAAAACAATCGCATCCTCAGAATCATTCATCCCCGCAAAAGGCAGATTTACCTGCTCATAATCCCCTGCCTTCATTGCAGCTTCCACCAATTCCCCGATTCGGTCATGCTCCGGCTCCCCGGACAGAGCCATGCCATCCAGAGACACCATGCTCCACTCCTCATTCATATAAAATTCAATCTGATCAGGAAACATGATCGCGTCTTCTTTCGTCTGATACTGAAATAAGGCAATCACCATAAAAACAAGTATCAGAATCACCGTAATCCCTGCCGTCTTTCGTAAACTCTTCATCCCACTCCTGCCCATCCTTTTCAATCCACTATAGCAGAAAGGCAGGGTCTTATCAATGAAAAGATATGAAAATCCGGGCTGCGGCAAAACCGGCTGCAGCCCGGAAACGTTTTCATATGACTATGCCTTTCTCACAAAAACCGGAATCCGTTCCAGCGGCGCCTCCGCTTCAACAGATTGTCCGCCTGTGTACTCTGTTTTCGTCCAGTAATCCACCCATATCTCTCCCGCCGGCAGATAGACCTGACGGGAACGGGCGCCGGCGCAAAGGATTGGCGCCACCAGCATATCCGGTCCATAGAGGTATTCATCCTCCACATCCCAGCAGGTTTTATCATTGGGATACATATAGAAGAGAGTTCTCATAACAGGTGTCCCTTTTTCATGCGCCTCTTCCATCAGCCGCCTTGTATAGGGGCGCAGTACTTCCCGCAGTTCCAGATAGGTTTTGCAGATTTCATACACCTCTTCTCCATAGCTCCACACTTCATTGGCAGCGCCGGAACAACAGGATGCGCCGCCGGTAGTCCCCTGCTGGGGCTGTCTGGGCTCTCTGTCCCCGTGCAGCCGCATCACCGGGCAGAAAGTTCCCCATGCAAACCAGCGTGCAAACAATTCACGGAAAGCCGGATCATCCGGATTGCCCCCGTGAAAACCGCCAATATCCGTCGTCCACCAGGGTATTCCCGCCAGTCCCATATTTAGCCCGGCCGCAAGCTGGTTTCTCATACTTTCAAAACTGGAAGCAATATCACCGGACCATACCAGCGCCCCATACCGCTGGCTGCCGGCCCAGGCACAGCGCAGCAGGTTTACGATCTGTTCCTGTCCCGCCCACTCCATTCCATCATAAAAGGCTTTTGCATAATCCACAGGATAGATGTTGCCAATCTGCAAATTGCTTCCCCGCCAGTAACGGTAATTGTCAAAATCATAGACGGAATACTCCGGTTCGGCCTCATCCAGCCAGAATACCCGGATCCCTTTGTCATAATAATTCTGTTTCGCTTTTTCCCACAAATATTCTCTGGCGTCCGGATTGGTGGCATCCACATGAATGGTCGCCCCCTGGAAATCCAGCCCCACGCGAACACCTCTCTCCGTGCGGATCAGATACCCCTTTTCCAGCATTTCCTCATAGTTTTCGCAGGTTTTGTCCACGGTTGGCCAGATTGACACCATCAGTTCAATGCCCATCTCCTGTAGCTCTGCCACCATGGCATCCGGGTCCGGCCAGTAAACCGGATCAAACTTCCATTCTCCCTGCTTAGGCCAGTGGAAGAAATCTATGACAATCAGGTCAATGGGCAGGCCCCGGCGCTTATATTCTCTGGCCACTTCCAGAAGCTCCTCCTGGGTCTGATAGCGGAGCTTACACTGCCAGAAGCCCAGTCCGTATTCCGGCATCATGGGAACCGTTCCCGTAACTGCCGCATATGCCTCTTCGATCTGCGCCGGCTCGTCTCCCGCCACAACCCAGTAGTCCAGTGCTTTTGTGGAGTATGCTTCAAAACTCATGATATTCTTTCCCAATACCGCGCGCCCCACACCCGGATTGTTCCACAAAAAGCCATAGCCCAGAGAGGAGATGGCAAAGGGAACGCTGGCCTGTGAATTGCGATGGGCCAGTTCCAGGTCCAGCCCTTTCAGATTCAGATAAGGCTGCTGGTATTGCCCCATCCCATAGATTTTTTCATCTCTGTCCACGGACTCAAACCGCATGGTCAGATGATAATCTCCGCCTGGAATGGCCCGGAACTCCCGTGCTTCCACTTCAATAGCGCTGCATTTTGCATCCAGCAGATCCCGTCTGTTCCGGCAGTACTCTTCCAGAAGCAGACGGCCATCGGCATGGTAGATCCTGATTTTTCCCAGTTTTGTGATTTCGGCCCGTATTTTACCGTTGGTAATCCTTGCACCGTCGGTCGTATATGTGATATGGCTCTCAGTCCGTCCCCGGCTGCACAGCGCCCAGTCTTCCTCCGGCATCTTATATTCTTTGGTGGCCCGCACACGCAGCGCATCAGGGCCCCAGGGTTCAATCCATACTTCTTCCGCATCGTAGCGGAAAATCAGTTTTTCGTGTTTTATTTTTATCATTGTCAGACTCCTGTTTTCATTCTGTTTATTTCTGGTAGATTTCAGCTTGTCTCCCGTTCTTCATCCTGTTACCGATTATCCTTTGACAGCACCGCTTGTCATACCACTCACAATATATTTCTGCATAAAGATAAAGATCAGTGCCACAGGGATGATGGTCACCACCGCAAAAGCCGTTAAGTAGCTCCATTTTGTTCCGTATTGTCCCATAAAATTGAAAATGCCTGCGGTGATAGGGCGTTTTTCCTGATCGAGGATAAAGGTCATACCATATGCCAGGTCTCCCCATGCATAGAGGAAGGAAAAAATGGCGCACACCATAACGCCCGGTTTGGCAATGGGAATGAGGATCCGTATAAAGGCGCTGAATTTGTTGCAGCCGTCCAGGTAAGCGGCTTCCTCCAGGTCTTTGGGGATGGAGGCAAAATAGTTTTTCAGAATCAGCACAGAGAAGGGGATGCCAATGGTCGCATCGGCCAGTACCGCCGCGATCCAGGTATTGTACACATGCATGTTCTTGAACATGATAAACATGGGGGTGAGCAATACGGATACCGGCAGCATCTGCGTGACAAGGAAGGATAACAGCATACATTTTCTGGCCTTGAAATGATATTTCGCAATCCCGTAAGAGGCGGGAACCGCCAGCAGCACGGCAATCACCGTTGCTCCCATGGAGATGAGGAAGCTGTTGGCAAAGGAACGGAACATATTAAAGTCCCCCGTTTCCACCTGTGCCGCATAGGACTTGAGATTGAGGACATGCGGATAAAAGGTGGGCGGATTCTGAAAGATCTCCTGTTCATTTTTCAGGGAGGTAATCAGCGCCCAGTACAGGGGAAACAGCAGGAAACATAAGAGCAGCACGGAAAGTACACTGAACAGCAGATTCTTTTTCCCGGTTATTTTCTTTTCCTCATCCATTTACGCTTCCTCCTTTGTGGTAATTCTGATATAAAAGAGTCCTACAACCAGCAGGATCAGTAACAATATGTTTGCCACCGCAGAGCCTTTGCTGTACTTAAACATTTCAAATGACAGTTTATAGGAATAGGTTGACAACATATGGGTGGAGTTAACCGGGCCGCCGCTTGTCATAACATAGACCAGGTCATACACTTTGAAGGTATAGATAAAACCCAGAATCAGCACAGATTCAATGGTGGGCTTTAAGAGTGGCAGGGTAATGCTGAAAAATGTCTGGACTTTACCGGCGCCGTCGATAGAAGCGCTTTCATACAGTTCTTTGGGAATGGTGGTCAGTCCGGTGGAAATCAGGATCATGTTAAAGGGAATCCCGATCCATACATTTGCGCAGATCAGGGCAAACAAGGCAGTGCCCGGTGTGGTCAGCCATTCGATATTCGCATTTGTCAGATGCAGGGTGCGCAGTATGAAATTCAGTACACCGATATCCGTGGCAAAGAGCAGTTTGAACATCAATGCCGTGACCGTAATGGGAATCATCCACGGCACCAGCAGAATGCCCCGCACCGGTTTTGCAAAAGAAAATCTCTGATTAAAAAACAGGGCAAGGAGAAATCCCACTGCAAACTGGAATACCAGACATAAAACCGTGAACCGCAGCGTATTCAGCAGCGAGCTGACAAAGATTTCATCCCGGAACAGTTCCGTGTAATTTGCAAACAGAACGAAGTTCTTTGCGCCCCGTACCAGATTTCCCGCATTGACATCCTGAAAGCCCAGAATGATATTGCGGATAATCGGATAGCCCACAAAAATCAGCATATACAGAAATGCAGGCAGCACAAACAAGAATCCCACATTCTCATAGCGGAACATTTTTTTCACTTTCTCCATATAAAATCCCCTCCTTTCAGGGTATAAAAAGGGCTGCCACACAGGTTTATATGTGTCACACTCTGAGGGGCAGCCACTTTCCATTGTTCTTCACAATCGACGGTTCATACAACCGACTTTCGATCATTTTTACTGTTTTACAATGCCGTCAATCGTAGACTGTGCAGCCGCAGCCGCATCCTCGGGTGAGGCCGTGCCGGTGATTACCTGGTTGAAGGCCAGGGAAATGGCATCAGACACGCCCGGCCACTCTGCCAGCGGTCCTCTGGGCATTGCATAATTTAATTCTTCCACGAAAGGCTGGTAAGGGGAATCTTCTGCAAACTGTTTTTCCGCAATGGACTTATCCGCAGAAATGTAACCGAATTTATCCATCAGATAAGTCACTTTCTCTTCGGAAGTCGCATAGGTCAGAAAGTCCAGAGCGCCCTCCACATTCCCGCTGTTGATCACGGCATAATTTTCTCCGCCCAGTGCGGAAGCATACTGCGCGTCCCTGGGGATCAGTGTCACTTTCCATTTCAGATCCGGCGCCTCTGCCTGCATGGTGGGAATCTGCCAGGGGCCGTTGACCATCATCGCCACATTGCCGGAAATAAACTGATTCATCACGTCGCCCTGTGTCCAGTTAATGCACTCTTTGCTCATTACGCCTTCATTAATCAGGCTCTGGATAAAGGTCAGGGCACGAATGCCGTTTTCATTATTCAAATCATAGGAGGTTGCCCCCGTTGACCAGAGCCAGGGCGAGAAGTTAAAGGTTCCTTCTTCATTCTGCACGCTGCAGAAAGCCAGTCCGGTCACGTTGTCCGACGTCAGCGCTTTGGCCGCCTCCATCAGTTCATCCCATGTTTCCGGCACTTTGCAGCCTGCTGCCTGGAGCATTTCTTCATTATAGTACAGAGCAAGGCAGTTTACGCCGAACGGCACGCCGTACAGTTTCCCGTCCACAGTGCAGGAATTAACGGTTCCTTCATAATAACTGCTTACATCAAATTTGCCTGTAATATCTTCAAAGATTCCCATTTCCACATAGGATGCGTGATCCGGGGAATCCAGGATAGCGATGTCCGGAAGCTCATCTGCGGAAGCGCCGATGGATAACTGTTTCTTGAAATCCGCAAAGGGCACATATTTGGCCGTAACCTGATACTGGTCCTGAGATGCGTTATAATCCTGAATAACCTGGTCCAACGCCACCTGATGGCCTTCCGTCTCCATGTAATACCAGACAGTCACTTCATTTGCCCCGCCTCCGGAAGCTGTCTCCTGCGAGCCGCCTTCTGCGGAAGCCGTCGTATCGCCTGCCGGTGCATTTCCCGTATTCCCGGAAGATCCACAACCCGACAGCAAACCTGCCGTCATTGCCAGCACTGCCAATAACGCGGTGATTCTTCTTTTCTTCATCCTTTTCCTCCTTTAATATCTCTGAAAAACTGTGTTTTTCTAACAGCCCGGACAGTTGCACCTTTGGGGCTGTTATGTATTTCCTGCAGTTTTATCATACCGTCTTTTTCATGTTCGCAAAACGGGGGAAAAATGAAAAAGGATAAAATTTCTAAAGTGAATGGCAGCCCCGTCACCGATGGGACTTCCGGTACTCCGCCGGCGACATACCCACGCATTCTTTAAAGACTCTGGCAAAATATTTGCTGTCCGCATAGCCCACCTTTTCCGAAATCTCATACTGCTTTAACTGGGTGCCGATTAGCAGTTCCTTTGCTTTTGCCAGACGGTAATTGCGGATGTATGTGCTGAAATTTTCTCCCAGTTCCCGGTGAAACTGGGCGCCCAGATATTCCTGCGTCAGATTGAGCCGATCGGCGATTTCGGTCAGTGTAATGCCGTCTCCATAAAACTCATGGATCATGCTCCTGGCCTTTCTCACCGCCAGGCTTACATTTTCACTGTCGCCTGTCAGAACGCGCACATGACGCAGCAGAGACTGACAGGCGTCTTTCAACTCCGACTCTGTCTTTGCCCCCATCGTACGGTCCAGCAGCAGTTTCTGATCAATTTTTTCGTATTCAATGCAGCCCACTTCCTTGGCAATATTCAGCAGCGACCACTGAAAACGGACATACGATTCCTTAATCTCCTTGGGGCAGTAAACATGGCCATTTAAAAAATAACGGTGAAACCGTTCCATAATCTCCCGTACTTTCTCCGGTTCTCCTGCACAGACGGCCGCTTTCATCTGGTTTTCCAGTTCCACCGGATACAGGCAGATCTCCGTCTGGATATCCGCTATATGCGGCCAGGATATCAGGATGTCATCTCCCAGAACAATGTTCCAGTCCATATAGGGCAGCAGTTTCTGATAGCCTTCCCGGACGGCGCGGATCCCCTTCACTTCCAGCATCCCATAACTGATACGGCACTCCCGCGCTTCCCGCCGCCCCAGAAGAATCCGGTTCTGATACCAGCGTTCGATTTCCTGCCTGGACGGATACGCATAAATCAGCGCCAGAATTGCCCGGTCATACTCCATATCAATCAGGCAGTAACGGATTTCCTTCTGATCCAGCAGGCTGCACAGATCCCGCCGCTTTTTATCCCGTCCGTTCTCAAAACAGTCACCCATATAAGTCAGCAGCTCAATCACCGGCGTATCCTTACCGATGCCGTATTTCTGATCCAGAAATTCCTCAACCTGTCCTTCCGGCGCGGATACTCCGTATAAAATCCCGGAGACAATATGTTCCAGGCTCCCCATCGTATCCGGCGTCCTTTTTTTCTCCTGCTCATACAGATTCTGTATCTTGCGGATGGTCTGCACAAATTCCTGCACCACCACCGGTTTGATAATATAATCATTCACACCCAGACGGACAGCCTGCTGGGCATAGGTAAATTCCGAATAAGCCGTCAGGACGATTACTTTGGGAAAAATGCCCGCCTCCTGTACACTGCCGAGCATCTCCAGCCCGTCCATCACCGGCATTTTAATATCTGTAATCACCAGATCCGGCCTGCACTCTTTTATGCGCAAAAGGCCCTCCTGCCCGTTGTCCGCCACAAATTCCACGGTGATTTCCGGAAACATTTTTTTCATTAATTTGCAGAGACCTTCCCTGATCAGTATTTCATCTTCCACAATGACCGCTTTCATACGTTCCCTCCGTCTTCTGTAACCGGAATCCGGATCAGCACGGCTGTCCCTTCCCCCGGACGGCTGTCTATCTGTACGTCTGCCTTTTCTCCGTAATACATACAGATTCTTGTAATGGCATTTTCCATGCCGATATGATTTTTATCATCTGTGCTCCTGAATACGCCTGCGTTTATCTCCTGCACCATTTCTTCCGGCATCCCGCAGCCGTTATCCCGGATGCAGATGCGGATGCATGTCTCCTCCCTCCCCATATCCACCGACAGGCGATGTGTTCCCTCCACACCTTCAAATCCGTGCAAAATAGCGTTTTCAATAAAGGGCTGCAGCAAGAGTTTGTGGATAGACAGTCCCATAATCTCCGGCTCCACATTGATATGGCAGTCAAAGGAGTTTTTGAGTTTTGTCTGTTGTAAAAAAATATATTGCCTTAGCCAGTCCACCTCGTCCCGGATCGTTACCACCCCGTTGCTGTCAGAAATTCCATACTGAAGAATATGTGCCAGAGTGGCAATCATATTGCTGATTTCATATTCATCCCGGTCTATGGCCATCCAGTTGATGGTGTCCAGGGTGTTGTACAGAAAATGCGGGTTTATCTGAGCTTCCAGTGCGGCGATTTCCGCATTTTTCTGCTGTTCCACAGATTTTTTCAGCTTATCCATCATCAGATTGAACTCTTCCGCAATGGTTTCAATCTCCGTAGGCCGGCTCTTATCCGGCGGTACCCGGACATCCATATCCCCTTTTCCGGCTTTGCCCATTACTTTGACCACGCCCTTAATGGCGCCGCTCATATGGGTGACCTGGCTGGTCATAATGAGCAAAACAGCAGTCAGTGATACCGCAATAATTATAAACAGCAGCCTCTGTTGCTGGTGCATGCCCCGAATCAGTTCTTCCTGACCGGTCACACGTATAATATTCCAGCCGGTCTTTTCATCATAAACAGAATAATAGGAAAGCTCCCCCGCATTCAGCAGGCCCGTCTCTCTCACCACCTCCTGATAGACGGATTGTTTCTCTTCCTCATCCGCATCAGGCGGCAATATCTGACATCCCACTTTTTCAGAGCCTGTACAGGAAATAAGATACCCCCGTTCATCCACAATAAAGCTCATCCCGCTCTCCGTATTGGAAGCGCAGATTTCTTCCAACAATCTTTCATCAATGCTCACCAATACCACGCCGCACTGCTTTCCCACCTTCCGGTAATCAATAATCCGATGCCCGATATGAAACAGATAGCAGGAATTGCTGCCAAAGACCACCTCGTCCCCTGGAGGAATCAGGTGGGTTTTGTTATCGCCGCTGATGGCTGCATACAGCTCTTCCTGTGACATGGAAATGCTGTCCATCCAGGACGTTTTGGTGGTGGAAGCGGTAAGCTGGTCATAAAATACCAGTTCTCCGCTCTCCGTAATAACAGAAATGGATTTGACATAGTCCTTTGTGTAAAACAACCCCCGCAATGTGGCGCGCAAAAGCCGCCTGCTGTTGGCCACATCCTCGCCTGCATTGATCTTGTCCACCAGTTCCACAATGTAATCGTCCGTATATACCTGGAACAGAATATCCTTGTAAGAATCAAGCCATACATCCAGGCTCACTTTTGTCTGCTCCAAATTGGCCCTGGTCATACTCTCCACATTCTGCTGCACCAGTTTTGATGTATTATAATAGGATAGAATATTGACAAGGATAACCGGAATCAGAGATGTGACAATAAATGCTGTGATCAGCCTGGTTTTTATGCTTTTTCTGTCAAATGAAAAATCTCTCATGGCAAAACCACCCCTTCTACCATTATACCGGTTATTATTTTGCTGAAAACGGGAAATTTATGAGAAAGGATGAAATTTGTGAGGTGGACAGAAACCACCCGCAGGGCATTTCCGGGAAATGTTTGCAGGAAATTCTGACAGATGTGGTACAGTCATAAAAAAACCTTCCAGGCAGATTCTGGTTATATCCATTCTCTGCCCGGAAGGTATCACAAATGCTTTTTGCCGGCATTCTGTTCATATCCCGGAATTAATAAGATTCAAGAATCTTCCCCGCAATATAACAGGACAGGTTAAAATCCCGTATCCCCATTGCACGATAATCATCCAGTTTCTCTTTCAGTTGTTTCTGACTGTAATCCATATCCGCCCGCGGCATATCCGGATCCCAGCCAATCTCCGCTAACACCCCTTCTTTCTCCAGTACGGGAATGGCGTCGCTGCTCAAACGGAACCAGTACCAATCGTCCGAAGAGAGCGCCTGTCGGTCATGAGCCAGATTGTACCGGATAATCAGATTGTCCGGCCGTGCCAGAGAAAATGCGATATAAAATACGGTCACAGTCACCATTGTAAACTGAAACAGAGGAAAACGTGGTTTATATATAGTAACGATACAGCCTGTCAGCAGCACGGTCAGCAATGTCAGCGCCCACAATACCAGAACCCGCAGGAAGGTAAGATGGTGCATGCCCACATACAGAAGCATCCGCATGGCAGAAGATGCGATCATAATATAGGTACAGCAGGAAAATACAGTCAGCACCCATTTTAAAACTCTGTGCTCCCTGAACCATGAAATACACAGCAGGAGAATGCACAGATTTATCAGGCAGACAATCAGCAACTGGAAAAAGCCTTCCCGCGCATAAGAAGAATAGCTGTATCCTTCCGGCAGCCGGAACTCGCCCAGAAATAAATACGAAATCTGAATCACGGAAAAAAACAGGTATAAAACGGTAATCACCGAAAGGAAGCTGATACCAATCACCGGTTCCCACCGTTTCTTTTCCCCCACTTTGTCCGGAATCTTGCCGTCTGCAAAGCAGGCCAGCAATGCATAGGACCCCCATACACCCACGAAAAGCAGCAAAATCATCCAGAAAGGATGCCTGGGAAAACGGATATTGCGCAACAGTTGTGTAAATAAATTGCGAAATACCGCATCCGCGCTTGTCAAAAGCAAGATCAGAACAAACAGCACCGGAAGAGAGATACCGATTCCCATCCAGATATAATGCACTGTGGTGGATTTTTCCTTTTCTTTCTGTTTTATATAACGCCTGCACGACTGAAACGGACAATACAGGTATGCCATGGCAAGAAACGGCGCGATACATATCTGTCCCAGGTATTTGGCAAATCCCCATTTCTCTGTGTTACAGAAATGGGTAAACAGAAAACTTAAAAATAACAGATACATCCCGCATGTATTAAATACAATCACCGGCACGCTCCCGGTCAGTACACTGCTCACGCTCAGAAGCCCCCAGGAAATAAAATAAAACCAGGCGCTTTTCTTCAATGGCACTCCCAATATCCGGCATATTTTAATCAGTCCCGCCATGGTGACAGCCGAAATCACCGGAATGGAAATGCCCTGAAATCCGGGATAGATACAAAAAGTAAACAAAATACCATACAAAAGGCTCCCCACACCGAAGAGTCCGAACCGATTCAGTATCTGTTCCAGTTTTTCTCCAAACCCCACAGGCTGCAAGGCCCGAACCTGCACCGATATGCCTGGGGGATTGCCCGCATATCCGGAATATTGCCCCTGATAAGCCGGCCCCGGCTGAGGCGGTATGGGCTGATCCTGCAACGGTGTTGGCTGAGACACGTCTGGTTGCATTGTTCCACTTTGCGACGGCGCTGACGGGGGTACGTCTGGCTGCATTGTACCGTTTTGTGACGGCGTTGGCTGGGGCATGCCCGGCTGCATTGTTCCGTTTTGTGACGGCGTTGGCTGGGGCACGCCCGGCTGCATTGTTCCGTTTTGTGACGGCGTTGGCCGGGGCACGCCCGGCTGCATTGTTCCGTTTTGTGACGGTGTTGGCTGGGGCACGCCCGGCTGCATTGTTCCGTTTTGTGACGGCGTTGACGGGGGCACGCTCGGTTGTATTGTACCGTTTTGTGACGGCGTTGACGGGGGCACGCCCGGTTGCAATGTCCCGTTTTGCAATGGCGTTGACGGGGACTGTGTTAACGCTTGTGATGCCGGCTGTAATGAGGCCGGCTGCTGTTGTACCGACTGCACCTGCACCGGATCAGACTGCGCCAGTGGGGTATCCCTTCCCCGCAGTCCCTGGTTTCTGCCAGGCCGTTCCTTTTTTGTATCCTCCTCATTTAGTTCCCCATACATATTCATCCTACCATACATATACTGTCCCTCCTGTTTTGATTCCCGGTCTTTCACTCACAGTTCCCTGATTCCGCTTCCAAATCCGGCTGCCACTCCAGTATATCACCCGGCTGACAGTTCAATGCAGCACATATTCTGTTCAGCGTGTCTATCTTAATGGCTTTCGCCTTTCCATTTTTCAATATGGAAATATTGGCCATGGTTATCCCCACCCGTTCGGATAACTGTGTTACGCTCATTTTGCGTTTCGCCAGCATGACGTCCACATTTATGATAATCATACGCACACCTTTTTCTAAATGGTCAGTTCGCTCTCTTCTTCCAGCACGGCCGCTCTGTAAACCAGATGGGACAGCGCAGCCGCAGCCACTGTGACAGTCACGCCTGCGAAAACCACCATAATACAAAACAGCATCAATCCGCCATGGCTCATTCCCAGCACATAAAAAACGCCGCTTCCCACAAACAACAGCACCGAATCAAATGCCGCCAGACCGGAGATATATTTCAACAGCCTGGCATTATAGCCGCTAAACGACCGGTCGGCGCCGATTTCCGAGGAAATTTTCCAGCCGCACAACAGAACCAGATAACAGGGCACTGCTGTTATCCATAAAAATACCATCCATGGTATATAACAGCGCTCATATCCCGGAGCCGCCCGGATGATCGCCCTGCCCCAGACCGGAAGAAAATAAAAATAAATCACCAGCCCACAGACAGCCACACCAATAATAACCGCCTTCAAAGAATTGGCCAGACCTTTCTGACTCATATAGAACCTCCTGCATTCTCTGTGTTTCCTTATTTTACCACCATGCAGTTAGAACGTCAATAAAGTTTTATTGTAATTCGATAAATTTTTATTGTTTTTATGAAGAGTCCCAGAAAATTGGAGCGATATGGAAAACTGTCATGTGATAACTCTGAATCACTTTTTTTGTAGGTGCAGGCTATGAAAAACTTTACTATTACAACTCTTATTAAAGCACATTTATAGAGAATGTGGCCACACACACTCCCGAAAAACAGCCACTTTTGGCCCTTGCGGGCCGTAACTGTTTTTGCTTGTTGGGATAGTCCCAAACCCATATTATCCCTTTCAAAATTGAGACGTGAATTTTTTGTAAATTCGTACTGCACTGCTGGTACTAGAATTGACAAAAGCCGGCCTAACTACTATAATAAAATTACCTTATACATTTGGTTTAAGGGAAGATGATTGTTGTCAACACCTCCAATGAGATTTCTACGGATATTTCTGCAAGGTTCAGGTTGGCTGATGGTCTGCTCCGGCAGAACATCGTCGCCAAGGTGAGCATTAACAAGCTTACGTTGACATATGTCTCCAGCTTAATTGTATCACAGTTAAGCATTGCATTTAGGATAGCTGGTAATCTAAACAAGCCGCC
Organism: uncultured Lachnospiraceae bacterium; assembly: GCA_910589075.1. Lineage (GTDB taxonomy): Bacteria > Bacillota > Clostridia > Lachnospirales > Lachnospiraceae > VSOB01. The sequence continues at coordinate 5,985 of CAJUSK010000021.1, read as the reverse complement.
TACAAGGTGAAAATTAAATACCACGTTTCGGTTTGTACCCGCTGGTTAAGGAATGCTATCCTCCATGCCAGCGGGTATCGGCGTTCAGGAGAGAACTATGCAAGATATAGAGATTTGGCGGACATCCGAAAGAACCATCAAAAAAAGTCAAAGGTACTATGCTCATTTTGATTATCGTACAGATATTTCTAAGAGTTGGGAGTACATTTCTGATCCTCAAAATATCTGTAAACATGGCTTCTACCCCTTTATCCACTATAATAAAGATATGAGCAAATATTCTGCAAAAAAGGGTGGGATAAAAGAGAAGCATAGAGATATTTGTTATGCCGCACATATTGATCGCTGTATTTTCCAGCTGTATAATTTTATCCTTAATGGGAGATACAATGAAGAATGCAAGCGCCTCGGGATACATGATGTTGCCGTTGCCTATCGGACAAATCTGAACAACCAAAATAATATTGACTTTGCGAAAAGAGCTATCCAGTTTATCCGTAGAAGCCATGATTGTTATATTATGATTGGCGATTTTACGAAATTTTTTGATAATCTCGACCATGAATATCTTAAAAAGCAATGGTGCCAATTGCTTCATACAGATAGATTACCTCCAGATCACTATGCTGTGTTCAAAAATATCACTCGCTATAGCTACTTTGAATTAGCTGATCTATTGAAAATTCATGGCTTGAATGATACTCCGAAAGGGAGACGAGAGTTAAACCAAAAGAAACGTGTCTTATCACCCCAAGACCTGAAGAAAAACGCATATCGTATTCAAAAGAATAAAGACTGCGGTATTCCCCAGGGATCCCCGATGAGCGGAGCATTAGCAAATCTGTATATGCTGGAAATAGATAAATCAATTCGTGATTTTATAAGAGCGTTTGATGGATTATATATGCGATATAGCGATGATTTTATCATCGTATTGCCTCATATTGAGGAAGCAACTGCTATTAGCGTCTTAACAGAAATCAGCGATTTATTCAATCATTCAAATTGCCCTGGTCTTGAATTACAGCCAAGCAAAACTCAATATTATCATTTTATGGAAAAGAAAATTGAGAATTGTGGAGGCATCATTCACAAAGATGCTGATTGTTCCAACCGTTATTTGAATTTCCTTGGATTTACTTTTGATGGGGAAAAGGTGAGTTTAAGAGCAAAAACGGTTTCAAAATATTATCAACGGCTGCGAAAGAAAGCAAAGACAATATCAAAAAGCGGTGGATATACAAAGCGAGGAAACCATATCAGCAAGAAGAATTTATATATGAAGTATTCAGTGAGAGGTTCCACTGGCAAGCCCGGAAATTTTCTTACTTATGTGAATAGTGCTCAAACACCAAATAGATTTGGAGAAGATGAGCGAATAGGGATTGTTTCCAGACGAAATATGCAAAAAATCCGAAGATTTCTCAAAAAGGATTACGCGAAGCCCAATTAAAGCGGTGTTGCCAATATAGTGTCCTATCTAACGCCTCCCAATGTCCTAGTGTACTATGCTGTTAGAATAAATAGTACAAGCTAAAATGAGAAATCCAAACTATATATAAGCATGATACAATAGAAGTACATGCTGAAGGAGGCTCTCATATGGCAAAGCAACATGACTAACAGTTTAAAATCGATGCAGTCCAGTACTATGAAGATCATAAAGAATTGGGTGTACGTGGATGTGCGCAAAATCTTGGAATCGGTTACAGTACTCTTTCAAAATGGCTGAAAGATTTCCGTGAGTCGGGTGATATCCCTGTTCGTGGTTCCGGTAATTATACATCTGATGAACAAAAAGAAATTGCCCGTCTTAAACGTGAACTGAGTGACGCACAAGATGCACTTGATGTATTAAAAAAAGCCATCAACATTTTGGGAAAATGATAGAAGCCATTTATCTCGAAGTTTCTGAAAAGACGGAAGCTGCCAGGAAGAAAAGCGCACGGCCTGAATATTTACAAATATCTCAAATTTCTGCTGGAACATCGGCCAAGTAAAGATATGACCGATGAACAGCTGGCGGAACTGGCGCCGTGGAGTGAATAACTCCAATCTATCAAAAATCGCATATGAATTATAGTGAATTACCCCAACTCACAAAGGGCTGGGGTAATTTTGGATCTGACCACATTAATATTTGGCGCTTACAATCTTCAGGTTTCTCTATTATTTTCCCTTCCGTCGATAATTGATCTATTCCCTCTTTATCCCGGCTCAATGCCAGCCGCACATATAATGCACTGTCATATTGTCTTCCCAGCTTCTTTACTCCCCATCCATTCCTAACTGCTTCAATTTCATAAAAATGACACTCATCTATATTGGGAATACGCATAAGTAATACATAATGTGAAAGGTTTAGAAAAAATTTCCTTCCCTCCTTTGTTATAGGCAAACTTGCAAATTGGGCAGACACTTTCTGCCCAATTTATACGATAGATACAACGCCCCCAGATAAAGAAGCGGGCAGTAAGCTGCCCAAATAAGCCCTGCCCGCTTTATCTTATCCTTCAAACCCATGCTCCAGATCCAGGGTGGCAAAGTAATCCTCCTTCGTCTCTGCCCGGCGGATCAGCCTGGTGCTGCCGTCTTCTTTCAGCAGAATTTCCGCGCTGCGCAGTTTTCCATTATAATTATATCCCATAGAAAACCCATGGGCGCCTGTATCATGAATAAACAGATAGTCTCCGGTAGCAATCTCCGGCAGGGCGCGGTCAATGGCAAATTTATCACAGTTTTCACAAAGCCCGCCGGTGACATCATAGATATGATCCGCCGCTGCATCTTCCTTCCCCAGCACCGTTATATGATGATAGGATCCATATACCGCAGGCCGCATCAGATTGGCCGCGCAGGCATCCACGCCAATATACTCTTTGTAAATATGTTTCTCATGAATGGCCTGTGTCACCAGACCGCCATAGGGCGCCAGCATAAACCGCCCCAGTTCCGTATAAATAGCCACATCATCCATACCTTCCGGCACAAGTATCTTCTCATAAGCCCTGCGCACACCTTCGCCGATGACCATAATATCATTCGCTTCTTCATCCGGCCTGTAAGGAATGCCCACCCCGCCGGAGAGATTGATAAACGCTATATGAATATTCAGTTCCCGCCGGAGCTCCACCGCCAGCGTAAACAGAATTTCCGCCAGCGCGGGATAATACGCCTCCGAAGTGGTATTGCTTGCCAGAAAGGCGTGAATTCCGAAATGTTTTACTCCTTTCTCTTTCATATAGCGAAAGGCTTCCTTCATCTGCTCTCTGGTCATGCCATATTTCGCATCCCCCGGCTTGTCCATAATATCGTTCTGAATGGTAAAATCCCCGCCCGGATTAAAACGGCAGCACATGGTTTCCCTGAAAGGCGCGATCTTTTCATAAAATTTCAGATGGGTAATATCGTCGAAATTTATGATTGCCCCCAGATCATATGCCAGTTTAAAATCCTCTCTGGGTGTCACATTGGAAGAAAACATAATCTCGTCTCCCGAAAATCCCACTTTCTCTGACAGATACAGCTCCGTATAGGAGGAACAGTCCATACCAATCCCCTCCTGCCGCAAAATCTCCATCAGAAACGGATTCGGCGTAGCTTTCACCGCAAAATATTCCTTAAATCCCCTGTTCCACGCAAAAGCCGCTTTCAGCTTCCTTGCATTTTCCCGGATTCCTTTCTCATCATAGATATGAAACGGCGTCGGATATTCCTTGACAATCTCCTGTACTTGGGAAAGTGTAACAAAAGGCTTCTTTTTCATCTTATTATAACATCCTTTCTTCCTGTTTTTGTCTCTTTGTCTTTCTACAGCAACCCGCCTGTCCCGGCAGGCCGGAGCCCTGCAATCAGATATACGCGTTTACTATGATAGCATGCCACAGGTATTTTCATCTGTCAATCCCGTTTTTCTAATTTGTAGTATTTTTTAGGAACACTATCGTGCACACGCTTTTCCGACCTTTGATCGCCATGTACAGCAAAATGCACGTTTTTCAACTTTCTACTGTCATGAATTACAATCAGCGTATTATACTATCCATACAGAGCCAAAAATAAGAGGAAGTGTGGGAATACATTTGATAAAATCATATAAGTCAGGCCGAAAGGAGCGAAACATGGAATGGAATGAAAAACTACAGGTAATTATTGATTACGTCGAAAATCATTTACAACGAAAAGAAGAAGTGATAGACAGTGAAGAAATCTCAAAAATAGCAGAATGTTCTTTTGGCTTTTTTCAAAAGGTATTTTCATACATGAATGGCATCAGTTTTGCCGAATATATTCGCTCACGAAAATTGACATTAGCCGGGTATGATTTGAAAAGCACTGATTTGAAAGTCATTGATATCAGCTACAAATATGGTTATGATTCTCCTACATCATTTACAAAAGCATTTGAACATTTTCATGGAGTGTCGCCAAGAAACGCACGAAATCCGAATGTTGTTTTAAAGGTTGTTCCGAAAATGCAGATATTAGAACGCCCTGAATATTCGTGGAAACTTGAACAGAAAGCCGGTTTTCGACTGGTGGGGAAAAGTATCACTGTATCTTGCGAAAATAATCTTCATTTCAGGAAAATACCGGAATTTTGGAATGCATGTCAACGTAATGGTATTTTTGCAAAGCTGGTTTCAATAGATACCGCCACCCCAAAGGGGATATTCGGTCTCTTTGGCATGTATGATGAGCACTTACATGAAAAGGAAGTGCAAAGATAAAGGCAACCGCCATTGTAACAGAAGTGCAAAATTTTGTGAAACTGTCAGATGAGGAAATCACAAAGACCCTTGCAGATCATCAGAGCAAATTACACTTATCCGATCAGCAAAAAGTACGGTGGCATAAAAAGTGTCTGTGCTTAGTGGAATTTGAAAATGTCACGAAAATAGATCCCCTTGCTTTCGAACATCAGGGAAATATGGACGATTGGCTTATTTTAGAAAAAATTGAAGATGCTATTGCCGGAACAAGTATTCCATACAATTATAAAAATTCCAGGTTTTGACCCAATGTCTCTAAATGTAACAGTAATAAATGTTTATCTGTCCGTACTTTCGGACAATTTGCGAATTGGTTTTATAAACTGGAATTCTGATAAGACACTTTTTATAGCATTTAATAACAGTTATATCTTATCTCCAAAAAGTCCGCAAACCCTTGAAAATGCTAAATTTATAGCAAATGAGTTTGCCCTTAGACTTTCCCTTGTGTTATATCCTTTTCCCCCATGTTACGAACTCTCATAAGGGCAAAAATAAGGGAAAGAAAAACCTGTAACAAATTATAACATGAAATGAACAGGGCAGGAAGAACTGATTGAAATGCTTTCTTAAATTTCTCCGCAAATTTAATTAGCAAAGGAAGGACAAATAAGATATGAAATTCATATATGTAAAATACAATGAGAAGCACAACAGCATTGATATAACCACCTTTGACGGGTATCTCCTGCGGATTGACTGCAACAAGGCTGAAGATGGATTAAGGACTACTCCCTGCTCTCAATGTGCCTTAGATGCATTAGCAATAGATGAGCCGCTTGAATATGCTCGCCTCTGCCTTGAGGGAAATATGCAGATGTGGGTTGACGCGGAAGATTCTTTAGAATTGTGGTAACATATCTTTCTTTGGACAGAGGACTGGTTAAGATATAAACCAGTTCTCTATTTATTCATGACAATAGGTTTGCTGGCGAAGCCTGCAATCTATTGTTTGTAAAATTGCCCACACTTACACCATATATGAACGGAGTTTTACAATGACAAATCGTTAGGAATTGTTTAGAAATAGCTTGTTAATTCTGACAGTTTAGTGCGAAATAACATGGATACAAAACAGTCTACAACTTGCAGACTATTTATTTTGTATTCATCATTTTTGCCACTTCAGACTCCAACGTTTCTATTGTAGGAAGACTGCGTTGGTATTCTTTGCTGAGCGCATTGCTTAATTCGTATCCTGCAATACCAATCG
>CAJUSK010000020.1 GCA_910589075.1 uncultured Lachnospiraceae bacterium | reverse complement strand
GCAAAAAGCATATGGCTTATTAAAGTGCGCCTAAAATGTTTGGTTATCCACATTTCATCCCAGAATTCGTGCAAAGTACCAATTCTTCCTTATTTTGGTTCAAGATTGCGAACGAACTTAGCGAGTTTCGCAATTACCTATCTTATTTACATCATATCATTATCATATTGTATACACAACTATATTTGAAATACCATTTGCATTTTTCATATCTCATATGTTTATTTCATTTGATTTATTTTGGATTAACACATAATAAGCACTTTATACGACACCATATACTATAAAATAACATACGTTTTATACCAAAATCCCCCACACTTCTACCCCGGCAGACTATTTTCAACACAAAGCGCCCCATACCCCACCAACGCATTCGGAAACGCCTCAAACCCCGGCAATTCCCTCGCCCCTCTCTGCAAATAAGCCTTCACTTTCTGCCCATACAAATACGGATCATTCCCCATCACAATCCCCCACTCCATCAGCAAAGCCGCCGCCCCCGTCACAAAAGGCGTCGCAAAGGAAGTCCCCGTTACATATTCATACCCGCCGCCAGCCCTGGCTGAGCGGATCCCGGTGCCCGGTGCCACAAGATCCGGCTTACTCTGCGTTATACCCAGCCGTTCACCTGCATCAGCAGCAAAGAAATACCCTCTGCCGGAAAAATCCGCATATGCCTGATCAACTGTATTATAGGCTCCCACCGTAATCACCCTGGAAGCCGTGGAAGGTATTGTCAGGGTTGTATCAGGCGTTGCACGATAAAATCCGGTATCATCTCCGATTGCGGCCTGACTGGGAAGATACATACTGTAATTTCCGGTCACCACCCGAACCGGGGCCAGTGTAAAAGACCAGATTCCACGATTTACATACCGTTCCTTTGGCAGAAAATCCAGATAAATTTCCTGCTGGGCTGAATAAGGCGTGGGTTCACCGATATACAGAAGTATATCTGTTTCTTCCAGCGATATGCGGCGCATCTGTTCCGGTCCCAAATCATCTGTGGAAAAAGCTACAGATCGCCCGCCCGGCGATGCCAATGTGATACGAAATATATCCGCATAATTTTTCCAGATCTGTACACTGAATGTTCTCTCATAATCTCCCACTGCCAGTTCCACTTTTGTTTCACTCAGCGCATTCCCCGATATATGCCCCCTGGCGTTTGCCTCATTGCCACTCCCCACGCAGATAACACACCGTCCCACCTCGGAAACATTGTCCAGAAATCGTTCCAGAAGAGATGTTCCATCATGAGAACCATAGGTATTTCCGAAACTGATATTGATGGCAATAGGCTTTTGCAACAACAACGCCTTTTTTACCAGATAGGTCAAGGCACGCATCAACTCCGTCGTCCTTGGAAAAGAATCTGCCGCCGGTGTCCCCAATTTAACCACTACCAGCCCGCTCTCAGGCGCCACTCCCTCCCGGCCTGCAGCAATACCTGCCACTGCCGTACCATGGCCGCTGATATCCCGTACCGGCACCTGGGCCGTTTCGCTTCCCTCCCCGGCCAGCGCCTTATCAATCTCATCTGCGGTAAATTCCACCCCTGTCAGAAATCCTTCCGGCGCATTCCACCCTTTTTCCGCATCCGGCGTCAGGCTCTGATCCCAGATTGCAACGATTTTTGTACTTCCATCCGTATTTCTGAAATCGGGATGCCGATAGTCAATTCCTGAATCGGCAATGCCCAACAGTATATCCTTTCCGCTCAAATAGGGAGGCCGTATTGTAACAGGCAGGATACAGGACGCCTGTTTCCCCTCGAATACCTGAAAATACAGCCGTTTTGGTTTTTCCACATATTCAATTTCTTCAATTTCTGACAAAAGCCCCATCTTCGATTCGGGTACCGTCAATATAGCATATCCTGCAAGCAGTTCTTCCACACCGATAGAAATTTCCCGCAAAAAAAGAAGGCTTCCATGATATTTCACAATCACCTCCCATGTCCTGTTCAATGAGTCAAAACCAGTCTGCAATATCCCTGATTTTTCCCGTTCTTCAGGTGTTGCTTCCAGAGACGCATTTAATAAAAGTTCCAGTTTTTCCGACATATAAACGCCTGCGCTTTTTTTCACAATATGCGTTTTCCGCAATACCGTTCACAATCTGTCACTTGTACATGCAAAATCTTATAATATACCAGTCACCGACAATAACAACAGACAGCACCCGTTGTATTTTTCTATTGGCAGCAATCGGCTGAACTATGATTCCTATTTCACAGCAAAGGATCCGTCTCTATGAGAAACATTGCAATGTTTCCCTGACAATCCTGCCGGATTACCTTACTGATTTACTATGGAAAATTTCAAAAAAATGTGATACGCTTATCAATGTGATGTTAATAGGAGGAGTGTAAAAACAATGAAGAAGTATCAGAATTTGAAACAGAAAATTATTCTCTATGTTATGTCAGTATCCATCCTGATTACTGTACTGATTACAACCATTATGTCCATGGGGTCCATACGCTCTACCAACGTCGTCCTGCTTGACAATATGCAGATTACGGCCCGGATCGCTGCGCAGAACATCAGTTCCAATCTGCATCTGCTCACCGAACGGATGTATAATTTCTCCACCGAGGCAGTCTTTGCAGAGCAGACGGCAGACAATGCGGACAGGCAGGCCCGTTTTGATGCCATCAAACTTCAAATAGAATTTGTCTGGCTTTCAGCCTATGATACGGACGGTAAAAAGTTATATGGAGATACTTCCGCCCCTGATTCCATTTCAGATACGAAATATTATTCCATGCTTTCACAGACCGGCAGTATTGTCATCGGAGAGCCTTACTGCGAAAATGATATTCTTCAGCTCTGTGTGGGAGTTCCCCTGCAAAATGAAGAAGGCGTCACCGGATACCTGGTGGGAAGTTATAAATATGATATTCTAAACGATGTACTCAGCCAGCTTGTTCTGGGTAACAGCGGAACTGCCTGCATTCTGAATGAACAGGGGGACATTATCGGAGACCAGGACTTGCAGAATATCATTGACGGAAAAAATGTATATGACCTGTATTCTTCCGCTGCCAATGCCGCCGATTTTGACAAAGTAACCGCATTCCAGGTCGGTTCTGCCACCATGAAGCTGAACGGTATCCGTCACTATACCGGCTATGCCCCTATACCCGGAACCAACTGGGCGCTGTTTATCAATGCACCCAAACACGAATTTATGAATACAGTATATCTGTCCACAGCGCTTTCTGTGGTATTGTCCGTCCTGCTGCTGATCATAGCCGCCATTGTAATCGTACCGGTATCCCGGCGGATTTCCGATCCCCTTTCCTCGGTAGCCAGACGCCTGCAGGCACTGTCTGACGGAAATCTTACCGATCATGTGCTGGTATCCTGCACCATAGATGAAACTGCCGTTTTGACAGGCGCCCTTTCCAAAACCATTACCAGCCTCAAGGGTTACATACAGGATATTGAATCCTGTTTAAGCGCTCTGTCCTCAGGTGATTATACCATCCGGATTCCCGATGATTTTCGTGGCGATTTTGCTTCCATCAGAGATTCCCTGGGTCATATTACCGCTGCCCTGAACCGGACCATGCTGCGGATGAGCCGCTCCTCCGCCGAAGTGTCTGACTGTGCCAGACAGCTTCTGGACGGTTCAAGGGAACAGTCTCTGCTCCTGCAGGATATGGAGCAGAACATGTCCGCCATTACCGCATCCATTGAACAAAATAAGGAAAATGTACTCCGGATTGAACAATGCGCCGAGACAGCCGGCGAAAAGACGGCGCTGGGCGACAGCTATATGCAAAACATGCTGAACGCCATGTCACAGATTCATACTACCGTAAACGAGATTTCCAATATCAGCCTGCTGATTGAAAACATTTCCCGTCAGACCAATCTGCTCTCCCTCAATGCTTCCGTAGAAGCCGCCAGAGCCGGAGAAGCCGGACGTGGATTTGCTGTCGTGGCCAATGAAATTGGTGAACTGTCCAATCAAACCGCCGCTGCCCTCCGTGAAACCAGCAGCTTGATTGAACGTTCTGCGGAAACCATTCAGACTGGACTGGAAACAGCCGACCTGACAGCGGCAACCTTCCAGGAAATCGCCGAACTCACTCAGCAATACCGGAACATTTCCAGTCAATTAGCCGAAACAGTCAGACAACAGACAGATGCTGTCACCGGCGCCAACAACAAACTGGCAACACTGCAGAATATTGCCGGCAAAAATGATACTATGGCTGCAGAATCCCTGGCCCAGGCACAAACTCTGCGCGATTATGTTTCTCAGGTTAAAATCAATCAGTCTATGTAATGGGGGGAATATCTAAAAATGAAAAAGAATTGTATCTTTATGGCACTGCTCGCCGCTGTACTGCTTTACGGCTGCGGTTCCGAAGCGAAAATGAAAGATGGTTTTTATACTGCAGAAATGGCCGATTACAATTACGGCTGGAGGGAATATGTATGTATTATGGTCAAGAATGACAGAATTGTTTCTGTGGAATTTAACGCCAAAGATCCCAGCGGCTATATCAAGGCCTGGGATAATTCCTATATGAAAAACATGGCTCCCGTCAGCGGAACCTATCCCAATGAATACACCCGACTGTATGCCGCCCAGCTTCTGGAACAACAGGAAGATTTTCAACTGGATGCCATCACCGGCGCCACTTCCTCCGGTTACAATTTTGAAAAAATGGCGGCGGCAGTCATTGAACAGGCAAAAAAAGGAGATCCCACAACCATACAGGTCAAATCCGATGTAAAAGAACCCTAGAAAGCACGCTTTGCGAACTTTCCAGGGCCGTGAATAAAATTCAGCCCCAGGCCCAACAGGGGAGATTACCGTGGTACCACACGATAACCTCCCCTGTTTTTTGCAGCTTCTATAAAGATTATTTTGTGAGAAGTAGCATAATTTCATTACTTCTTGACACAAATTTTGCCATCGCCTCCGGTGCAAGGGGCGCATGCTGCAACATGGCAAGATCGTAAAGCTGTTCACAGATCGTCTTCACATTGGAACCTTCCTGATTTTCCAGCACATATTTGACAAGGGGATGACTACTGTTCAAAATCAGCGTTTCACCCTCTTTTCCGCCGAACATATTTCCATCCATACCAGGCATTGCATACATCTTCATCATATCCTGCATGCGCCTGCTCTCCTCAGACAGTGTAATCATGGAAGAAATCTCTTTGTTCTTCAGCTTCTCCACAGTGACTTTCAGATCTTCTTTTTTCAGAGCCTCTTTAAACAGTTTACTGATAGACTCTGTCTGCTCTTTCATCTCTTCGGCAGCCTCTTTACTTGTCTCTGCCTTAAAGGTATCCGTCAGATCCGCATCAATCCGCTGGAACTTAATACCCTCATTTTTAGACTCCAACTGGGAGATAAAAGGCTGATCAATATGATGGGTCAGGATAACCGCATCCATACCGGCGGCCTTGAACATAGCGATATACTGACTCTGCTGCTGTTCATCCGTCACATAATAGATAACTTTTTCGCTCTTCTCATCTTCTGCTTCTTCATCTTCAGCAACATCTTCCCCGTCTTCCACAATTTCCGCTTCTACTTTTTGGCCCGTCTCATCTGTTGCCGTACCGCCGGCATCATCTGCAGCATTTCCTTCATCACTGCTCTCGCCATCCGCAGGTTTTTCTTCTCCCGCAGTCTCTGTCACAGCGTCCGCTCCTGCCTCACCGGCCTTTTCTTCGTCTGCTGTATCTTCAGCCTGATCGGAATCGGTTTTGCCTACTTCCAGGCATTCCGGCAGTGTCAGATATTTGCCGTCCAGATTCTTAAACAGAATATAATCCGTGATCTTTTCACAGAACTTATCATCCTTCAGGCAGCCGAACTTGATAAAAGGACTGATATCATCCCAGTACTTCTCATACTCTTCTTTCTCTGTCTTGCACATACCAGACAGCTTGTCAGCCACTTTTTTGGAAATATAATCTGATATCTTTTTCACAAAACCATCGTTCTGCAACGCACTTCTGGATACATTCAGCGGCAGATCCGGACAGTCGATCACACCCTTGAGCAGCAGCAGGAATTCGGGAATCACTTCCTTGATATTGTCTGCAATAAATACCTGATTGTTATATAGCTTGATCGTGCCTTCGATGGATTCATACTCCATATTGATTTTGGGGAAATACAGAATCCCTTTTAAATTAAAGGGATAATCCATATTCAGGTGAATCCAGAACAAAGGCTCCTTGTAATCCAGAAATACCTTTCTGTAAAATTCCAGATACTCTTCCTTCGTACATTCATTCGGATGTTTTGCCCAGAGCGGATTGGTATCATTGAGCAATTCCGGACGCTTTTTGATTTTCAGGCGTACCGGATCCTCTTCCTTCTCCGGCTGGATTGTCTCCAATACCGTATCGCTATCCAGCTTCTCATCCTCATTGATTGTCTGTGTATCTTGGGTGTCTGCTTTGGACAAATAAATCTCTGTGGGCATGAACGAACAATATTTCTGAATAATGCTTCTCGCTTCATACTCATTACAGAACTTGAGGCATTCCTCATTGACAAACAGGGTAATCTTTGTGCCAACCTGATCCATGTCCCCTTCATCCATGGAAAACTGTGTGCCGCCGTCACATTCCCAGTGTACCGGCGCCGCGCCCTCTTTCCAGGAAAGAGTGTCAATATGCACCTCATCCGCCACCATAAATGCAGAATAAAAGCCCAATCCGAAATGACCGATAATCTGATCCTCGTTGGTCTTATCCTTATACTTCTCGATAAAGTCCGACGCGCCGGAAAAAGCGATCTGATTGATATACTCCTCCACCTCGTCTGCAGTCATACCCAGACCGTTATCCACAAATGTCAGTGTTTTCTTCTCAGGGCTTACAATCACGTCCACTCTTGCCTTGTAATCCTGAGGCAGGGCGTATTCCCCCATCATATCCAGCTTCTTTAATTTGGTAATGGCATCACAGCCGTTGGAAATCAGCTCCCGGAAAAAAATATCATGGTCAGAATATAACCATTTCTTAATAATCGGGAAAATGTTATCACTGTTGATTGACAGATTGCCTTGTCTTGCTGCCATGTTTCTTCACATCCTTTCTATTTATCTTCGATTGTACGTCCCCAGGACGCAGAAGTCAAGAAAAAATTAGCACTCATTTGTTATGAGTGCTAATAATTTGGAAAAATCCCCGATTCTTACAGGTTTTTCTCATTTATAAAATTTTTGTAAACTCTTCCGGGACTCCAACCCGTTCATATTTCAGAAATACATATTCCAGATCAAAATACGTCTGCTCCTCGCTGTCCTGCGTAATCCGCCACTGGGGCATTTCATCCAGATTGGGAAAATACCTGTCTGCTTCATACGTCCGGTCAATCTTCGTAATATGCACCACATCACAGTAGGGCAGCATCTGCCGATATACACTCTCTCCGCCCACAATATAAATATCCCCGGAATCATAAGGCTGCAGCGCATCTCGCAGTTCCTCCAGAGAATGTGCCACAACGGCATTTTTCACTCGCAGTTCCCGATCCTGTGACAAAATAATATTCCTGCGGCCCTGCAAAGGCAGCCCCTGCGGAAACGTCTCCAATGTCCGATGTCCCAATACAATGACCTTTCCCATTGTCTCATCCCGGAAGTGCCTCTGGTCATTGGGAATCCGTACAAGCAAGTCATTTTTATTACCGATTGCCCAGTGATTATCCACTGCCGCGATCATATTCATATCTGTTCTCCTGTTCCTTAATCCCGTTTTCTCAATCTCTGTCCCATTTATCACACAGGGAATTGATCTGATCCGCAAATTTCGCCAGATCCTTATTCGTACCGCCTTCATTCCTGCGTATCACGCTCAGCAGGCGCTGTCCAGCAGCCAGCAGACGCTCAAAGATATCGCCCGCTTTCCGTTTCTTCTTAACCGGTACAGGACTGGCGGCATATTCGCATGTATTCGTCAGCAGATCATACCGGCTGCCGCTGTAAGGCGCCGAAGCGACATAGCCATATTCCTTTTCCAGACATTCCCGGAATTCCTCGCATATACTGTCTTCTCCATGTACCACAAAAACCCGGTGGGGCTTTACTGCAAACCCGCCAAGCCACTCCAACAGCCCATTTTTATCCGCATGGCCGCTCATACCGGCCAGTTTGGCAATTCTGGCCCTGACTGTAATCGTCTCACCGAACAGCTTCACTTCATCCATGCCATCCACAATCATCCGGCCCAGGGTGCCTACGGCCTGGTATCCCACAAACAAGATTGTACACTCCGGCCTCCACAGATTATGTTTCAGATGATGACGAACACGGCCCGCATCACACATACCGGAAGCCGACACGATAACTTTGGGCGTTTCATCGAAATTGATCATTTTGGATTCTTCACTGGTAATGGCCAGATGCAGCCCCGGAAACTGAATGGGGTTAATCCCCTGATTCACCAGTTCCATGGCCTCTTCGTCAAAACAGGTATAAATATTTTTATTAAATATCCCTGTTGCCTCCACAGCCAGCGGACTGTCCACATAAACCGGGAAATCAGGATAATTCTCCACAAGCCGGTCCGCTTTTATCTTTCTGAGGAAATAGAGGATTTCCTGGGTACGCCCTACCGCAAAAGAAGGAATCACCACATTGCCCCCTTTTGCAAAAGTATCACTCAGAATCCTCGTCAGCTCCATAACATAATCCGGCTTATCCAGAGAATGCACTCTGTTGCCATATGTGGATTCCATCACCACATAATCCGCTTCCTCTGTCAGTTTGGGATCTTTAATCAGCGGCTGATTTTTGTTGCCGATGTCTCCAGAAAAAACAATCTTTTTCTTTACGCCCGCCTCTTCCAGCCACACTTCGATACTGGAAGACCCCAGCAGGTGCCCGATATCCGTAAACCGTATCTGAATGCCGTCACACAGATGAATTACCGTGTCATAATGGCACGGCACAATGCGGTTTATTACGCCATCCGCATCCTCCATCGTGTAAACCGGCTCTTCTATTTCCATCTTCGCATGCCGCTTTGCCTTCCGGTTCCGCCACTCCGCTTCCTGCATCTGGATATGCGCACAGTCACGCAACATAATACTGCACAGATCCGCACTTGCATCCGTCATCAATACCCGGCCCCGAAATCCCTTTGCATACAAAAGGGGAAGCATACCTGAATGGTCAATATGGGCATGGGTTAAAAGCACATAGTCAATCAGACTCTCCTCTACAGGCAGAGGCACATTCTCAAAAACTTTAACCCCCTGCTCCATACCATAATCAATCAGTATGTTCTTTCCACATGCTTCCAGATAATGGCAGCTACCCGTCACTTCATGGTCTGCCCCGATAAAAGTCAATTTCATATAACCCCGCCTTTCCTCTGCAAACTGTTCCCCTGTGATTAAAATATCTGTTAACAGTTTACCATAAATCTGCAAAAAAGGCCATTCCTGTTCAGAAAATACACAAACTTAACTGTAAAATTCCATACAAAACAAGCAGATGCACCGGATAAAACAGATAAAGCCAGCCCATCCGCCTTCTGCCCCGCCTGCCATTATAGAAAGGAATCATTAAAAATGCCGGGAAACTCCAGGGACTCGAAAGAAACACACAGAAACCGCCCAAAGCGGCAGCCATACGATACCCATAGAAAAAATAGAATATACCAACCAATGCAATTCCCTTATATGTATAATCCAGGCCAAGCAAATACGCCAGTCCTCCTCCTGCAACAAACAGAAGAAAACGCACAAATACCCACCTGCCTCTGATGCGCTCCGCCGCCGCCATCAAAACCAGTCCCAGAAACAGCAGAAACAAAGTATTCTGTGTTTTGGGATACGAAATCCGGCCATAAACAGCCAGGTTATATGGAATCTCCGAAAGTATGGCAAACAACAGCAGACGCAGGCCATACCCTTTCCGGTCTTTCGTATGGAAGAATCCTTCCACCAAAAGAAAGACAAACAGGGGAAATGCCGTTCTGCCAATGTGGCGCATGTATTGATACAACAAGTCCAGATCCGCCAACTGTTTCTCCGAAAACAGTCCGATATGACTGTTTACAAATCCTTTCAGCACTACGGCTGCCAGATGATCAATGGTCATCGTAACTATGCCGACACATTTCAGTGTATTTCCTGTCAAACACCGGCGGTCTGGCGATAAGAGTCCGGGACTTTTGGAAAGCATGTTTTTTCATTCCATTCAACAGTTTGATAATTCAGTGCTCTGCAGTACACCATATGTTCCCCTCCAGTGTAACATGCACGCTTTGCCTTTTGCAATCCTGTTTCTGCTTTTTCAGATCTGTCGATGCCGGCTCAAGCCTTGAGAGCCGTCTGCACCATCCCTTCTGACTCAGAAACAGTCATCCAGCAAAGCCCCCCCTATTTTACAGACACAAAAAAACACGGAAATGTTGATAAATTCAACATTTCCGCAACTTCGATTAGAGCACGAGACGGGATTCGAACTCCAGAGTGCCCTGAAAACCCAATAAAATCAAGGAGAAAAACACCCTGTCTAACATTGTCTAACAACTGTCTAAAATAGACTTTATCCTCTAAAGCATATTATGATTGAACGCTGCATTCTTCTATGCTACAATCAACTTGTACGATCGAAAAGAAAGCAGGATGCGGCTTTCCGATGGGTGCCCTCTAGTCTTTATGAAAGAGGGTGGTGCTTATGAACACAATGGAAGTTCTCACATTGTTGTTACTTATATTTACAGCACTGTCTTACATAGACAACCACAAAAAGAAATAAGCATCCCAACCGCCCAAGGTATGATGCTTATTTCTTTATTTCAGTATCAAAACTGAGGGCACATCGGAACTCGTGTCCGATCGCCTTTCTAAGTAGATTATACATGAGAGCCGCCTGTTTTGCAAGCGGCTCTTTTGACAGCTAATCATTTTCAAAGATCATAATGCCGATGAGTCTGTCCATCCCTTTACCGTCAGACACCTGCAAAGCAGGTGAGGATTGACTGACGCAGGGAAAGGATTCAAAAAGCCCCGATCATGGAAACGGAGGAGATTCAGTCACACTTGCTGAATCCCCTCTTGATGATACCTTGCGTGAAAAATTAATATATAAGAATTACTGTTTTAACCGGATGGAGAAATCTGAAACAGAATCATCTTTAGAAAAAGCACTGGCACGCTAAAAATTCCTATAAAAAGTGTAGCCACGCAGATTTCAGAGTAAAACAAACGGAAATGCTGATAAACTCAACATTTCCGCCGCTTTAACCAGAGCACGAGACGGGATTCGAACCCGCGACCCTCGCCTTGGCAAGGCGATACTCCACCACTGAGCCACTCGTGCATATTACAGGATGATTTCCCTTACTGCTCTAAAATATTAACACAAAATACTGAAAAAGTCAACCAATAATTTAGGGCATTTTGGTGCAAAAACATTCATTGAATAAACCTTCCATGTATACCCCATTCAGGGCATAATCAGAAAAAGAAAACAAATTATGGAAGCCAAACAGGATGCCTCTCTGGGTTATATTTATAATCCGCTCACCATATCAGAAACCTATGAACTCATAAAAAGAGCATTGTAACCACCTGCAACCACTGTCTACAGTTAACAGATTTTTCAGATACAAAAAACACGGAAATGCTGATAACTCAACATTTCCCCGGCATCCAAAAAAGCACGAGACGGGATTCGAACCCGCGACCCTCGCCTTGGCAAGGCGATACTCCACCACTGAGCCACTCGTGCACAACTACCTTATCCTACAGTCAAATATTTTATACAACAAATTGAACCGTTTGTCAACAAAAACTGAAACTTTTTTCTGCCTGCACTCACAGAGAACTGCTGCATTTTACCCGGTAAATTGCTTCCAAAGACGCCTCTACCTGCGCCTCCAGTTCGGCATCTCCCTGAATTCTGGCGAGCATACCTTCATAAGCAGTCTTGATCCCCTCCTGCACATAGAGCAGATTGGCCCCATTTTGCCATGCCTCCAGACAGGCATCTGCCAGAGCCGCTTCTTCTCCGCTGATCTCTACTGTCACAAGCCCTTCTTCCGTCCGGTCCCCCAGCAGGGAGGGAAGCGTCACTGTCCGGAAAGAGCCTTCTCCTTTGCCCTGAAATTCCATATTAATACCATAGACTGACAAGTCTTCCGGCAACGCATCAGTCTGCGCATCCAGAATCAGAAATAACTGATATTTACTCCTGGAAATGGTATCTGTCAGCATCTGTGTAAACTGTTCTTCAGATTGTACATTGGTGCCGGCATACACCAGCCCGCCTATGGGATATGCCGCCAGCGCCGCCTGCGTGCTGTCTCCGGCCCTTACCGCATTATCCACATCTGTCAGTGCTTCCGGCGTAGTCAGAAACAGGCCTGCCACCTGGTCCTCCAGCGGCATACCTGCTATGTTCGCCGCCACCATTTCATCCAGCAGATCCGCTTCTGTATACTCCTGAATCTCTTCCGTTTCTGATGAGGCTTCCGTATCCGCCTGTTCAGCCTCGGCCATGGCTGCCATTTCCTCTTCCAGTTCTTTTTCATGGCGCTTGTCTGAAATCCATGTAGTAATAAAACGGCCTGCAAAGAAAATCCCTGCTGCCACACCTGCAATCAGAAGCCCCAGTGTAATATAAGCCAATATTTGATTTCGTATTCTCCTCTGTCGCCTGAGTTCTCTGCCGGATGCCCTGGCAGTCTTTTTCTTCTTCGCCATATGCTTTCCTCTCGTTGGTATCGTCCTTTGTCTTTATCCATATAGTTCTTTTCTCAATGCTTCACAGATTCCGGCCATTTCCTCCATCTCGTCTTCTGTAACCATCTCACTTAAATCGTATGCAAGAGGTTCAGCGGCAAAATCCTCAAGGACACGGTTCATTTGCTCCTGTTCCTTTGGTGTGGCCGTAATGCAAACCATGCTGTCATCCGTATCAATGTCCAGAGATTCATCAAGTGCAAGCAAGTCAACACTCCCATTGATCTTACATTCCAGAAGTAAAGCCGCCAGATCTGCAATCAATTCTATGGCAAAATGAATTTCATTTTCCCAGCCTTCTAAATCCGTAAATATTAGCGGTATCTCCGGATTCCTGAAGTCACCATGCAGTTGATCCAGCCCGAAATCAGCAAATATTTCTGTCACAGGAATTTCTTTCTTTTGCTTTTTCGCCAGATATGACACAAATGTCAGGCTGTCATCACTTCCGCCAATAAAGTCTCCCCAATATTTTTCAATATACATTTTATCCCTCCTGTACATGGATTTATTTTACCATATCGTACAATCCATCACAAGGACTTATTTCAAGCACAAAAATGCGAAGGACGTATGTTTTTCTGTCAAAACATACGTCCTTCTAAACTACACTGTCCAATGGAAAATACCTCCTTATTCTGTTCCATCCGTCTTTTCCAATTCTTTTATCTTTTGTACTTCTGTACTGCAGTGAGGTTCTTATGTAACTGCACTGAACTTTCTCCCTTGTACTTCAACGAATGTCTTCCTGCTGTACTTCTTTGTTTCTTTTGTGCCTTCCTTTTTAGTCTTTGGTGTTTTTACTTACGTTTTCGGTGGTCCGTACCTCTCTTTCATTAGATTTTATCTATGTGAATGTTTCTCTTTTGTATGTGTTTATTATAGCATATACGCAAAATTTGTCAACAGATTTTTATAAAAAATCATAATTTTTTACAATATTTTCTATCATATGACATTTATTCCTTATTTTGTCAGTTTTTGTCGAAATTAATCATTATTTATTACTTAACAGATTGTAACTCTGTTGTGAATTTATCCTGGTTTGTCAATTTGTTTTAATGCAACTTCTGTCATCATATCCAGCTGAAACTTAATGTTTCCAGGCGGACTGATTTGTGATATGGTAACATAGAAACCAGGATAAACAACTATAGACACAGCATTAAAAAGGTAAGGAAAAGAGATCAATGAAGAATCTTGCGAAAGCGTATGTGGACGGGTTAAAAAAAGCCTATTATGAAATTGGCGCAGAGGAACAATGGGATGATTTTGAACAAACAATATATGGCGCAGCGAAGAGCGATCTGGAAAAATTACAGGGATTATACCCGCTTATTCCGGGCAGCCTGTTGCAATTACTGGGCATTGCAGACGGGACCTATGGGAGAGAATATAACGGAAAAAATGTGATGTTCAGTTTTCTGGGCTCCGATATTGAAGAATTTCCCTATTATTTGCTTTCCGCTGAACAAATGTGCCAGGATAAAATATCCGACTGGCTGCTCCATTTGATCAACAGAGAATATGCAGATGAAGTTGAAATTGATGAAAGAATCACAGACAAAGCAGATGAAATGTGCTGGCTTCATTTCTCTGATTGCTGGAATAACGGGGGAACATCGCGGCTGTATATCGATTTTTCGCCTTCCTCTGCCGGCGTCTGCGGACAGGTCGTACGCTACCTCCATGATCCTGATGAACTAACAGTGATTGCAGATAGCTTTGATGCCTATTTACAAATGTTGATGGAAAATGCCTATGATTTTATTACAGAGGATATTTTAGATGTTTAAAAGAAAACGGGTGTGAACGCTGTCTCAGGACATTCACACCCATTTCAATGACTTAATCTCAGTTCCAGGACTATGGTCTCTTTATTTCAGTTCCAGATCATGTGTGATCAAATATCTGTCGTCTTGCAGCTTTTCGATATACAAGCCCAGATGACAGGACTTTGCTCCGACAGTACGCATGGCCTCAATTAGATATGCATCACGGTACGATTCCGTATCATATGCCTGCTCCCACTCCTGGTAAAGCGCCTCTCCTTCCAGCACTTTGCTGAATTCATAATTTCCGGCTCCTCTCTCCAAAATCTCCGAAAAACATGCTTGATAATACGCCGGCAAACTGCGCATGATCTCATCGTCAGTGAATCCGGCCTCATCACTGCTGCGCAGCTTTGTTTCCCCTGTGGTACGATCTCCCGTCCTGTATTTCTCTCCGTTGCAGGGTGGCAGATTCACAGCCAGTTCCTGACGGATATGGGTATCGGCATAATCTGCGTCTGTCTTGTTAAAGTAATCATACGTGCCTTCCCCCGTATCATCCCAGGTAGTATCCACATTATAATAATCCTCTTCCAGCTTTATGATATTCCAGGCATGCTCTTCACCGGCGTAGCCTGTACAGTAATAGCAAGGAATGCCAAGCTGCTGCATCAGATACTGGAAAGCCCTGGCATAACCGGCACAAACGGTTCTGCCATTGACCAGGGCGCTGTATGCACTCTGGTTCATCTCCGCACTTCTGACATAATCAACTTTATGCAACAGGGCATCATGCACATACCGTTCCTGATCATAAGCACTGTCAAAAGCCTCCGCCTGGGAGAGAATTTCTGCCGCTGCTGCTTCAAAAACGGCATTTTCCTGCTCCAGATGTCTGGCTGTCCGGTTAAACTGCAGATCAATCTCCATACACTGCCCATTCCCCAGATGTTTACATGCATAAGAAGTTTCCAGCCAGAATAATTCCGGATGATCATTATAAACCGCTGAAATCACATCCCGCAGCTTTTTGGCCGTAATGGGTTCCACAGGCGCAAATGCCGGATTGAGCACTTCCGCATTTGCATAAATCTGTCTGTATATATGCTGCCCGTTTTCGTCCAGCATATTGTAATAGGGATAAAACAGCGGATCGAAGTTCAGCCCGTCGCCGGTTTCGCCCACATCCAGGCTTTCAATCAGCGCCTCTGCTTCTTCGTCCTCAATCTCACTGTCATTGCCCTCGATTTCCTGATAGCCGTTCTTCCCGGCCACCTCTTCCGGTATCGAAATCTCAGATTTTTCAGGTGGTATGTATGTTTTGGGAGTATTCTTTGGCTCTGCCACTTCTGTCCGAAGTTCTTCCGCCCCCACAGAAGAGGTGCCATCTCCCACTGTCTGCAGGGCAGAAACGCCGCCTGCTCCCTCTTCGCCGTCGGCAGACAAGCCTTCTGCCATTGCCTCCGGCGGCTCCTCTTCTGTCTCTTCCATAAACAGAATCTGTGCGATTCTTTCCGTCATTTCCGGTTTCCACGCACACAGAAGTACCACGCCCATAAGCAGCGCAGATAAAAATATCAGAAGATGCAGAAATAGTTTGATCAGTTTCTTCATCCTTCATCCCTCTCAGAATAGAATTACACGTTCAGACTTTCTGTTTCATAAGCGGCTGTCATCGGAATACAATCGCTGCTGTTACCGACACTGTCCGGGAATCTTTGCAAGATTTCTGTCATTTTCGTCTCAAAGATAAGCAGTCTGTCCCAGTTCCATTCCCGTTTCCCCTGTCATCACCGGCACCAGTTTCCTGTCCAGGAAGGGCTTCAGCGCTTCCTGGGCAGCCTGACTGTCCTGTACATGGGATTGACCGTCTGTTACAAGCAGAATCAGCTTGGATCTGGCATGATAAAATTTCAAATAGCCATACAGATACTCTATTCTTTTGTCACAGACAATGTGTTGATACCGGTCAAAAAATCCATCCACAAGCAGTTTCATAAAGGGAACTGTCTGATTTTCAATCTGTGTATCTCCCAGCCAGTGGGTCACATTCAGCCGCACATTCCGGAAAACTTCACTGTGCTGCTTCAGATAGCGCAACAACACAGGCACTCTCTCTTTCATCTGTTCCGCCAGTACGCTGTGATCCAGTACAAGGGTCATTTCCAGCACCGGCCCCCTGAAATTTCCTTTTCTATGCAGGACGAATTCTGTCCTGTTATGAAACTGATGCAAAAAAACAGGTGATATATCCATTCTCACACACTTTCCAAAACGACTCCATGTGCGATACCCGGAACGGTTTTCCCCTCGTTGAAGCTGGTTTTGCTGAGCAGCGCACCTGTGGGGATAAACAATACCCGTTTCCATTTCTTTTCTTCCAGTTGTTTCAGTATATAAGCGGACAGCGTAACTGCTGCGCAGCCGCATCCGGAACCGCCGGCGTGGGTATCCTGGGTATTGGAGTCATAAATCTGCATACCGCAGTCCAATACATTTCCAGAAATATCATACCCCTTTTCCGCCACAAGGTCAACCAGCGCCCGCTGCCCGATGGAACCCAGATCGCCGGTAATGATTTTATCATAGTCAGAGGGTTGTCTGCCAAAGTCAATCAGATTCTGATAGACGACGTTGCTGGCAGCCGGCGCCATACAGCAGCCCATATTCATGGAATCTTTCAGTCCGTAATCTATAATCTTCCCTGTGGTGATACCGGTAATCACCGCCCGCACATGCTTTCCGGGCTCACGGCCAAGGACAAACGCCCCGCTGCCCGTTACGGTCCAGGTCGCCGACAATGGTCTCTGACTGCCATATTCCAATGGATTGCGGAATTCTTTTTCCGCGCTGGCAAAGTGGCTGGATGTCACACAGATCACATTGGTGGCAAATCCACCGTCGATTGCCATGGAGCCCAGGCTGAGTGATTCTCCGCAAGTAGAACATGCACCATAGAGCCCGAACAGTGGAATCTCATAAGCCATAATGCCAAACGATGTGGCGATTGATTGACCGAGCAGATCACCGGCAAAAAGATACTGGATTTCTTTTGCATCCAGCCCCGCTTTCCCCATTGCCAGATATACGGCATCCTTTTGCAGGCTGCTCTCTGCCTCTTCCCAGGTATTGCAGCCAAATAGGTCGTCTTCCCCAATCATATCAATCAGCTCCGCAAGAGGTCCTTCACCCTCTTTTTTGCCGCCGATGGATGCGCTGGCATTGATATATACAGGCCGCTCATATGCCACACTCTGCTTGCCTCTTCGTTTCCCTGCCAGTTTTTCCTGTCCCTTTGATGCCATTCTCTCATCCCTTTCTGTCCCTTTTTTACAGAATAGGATATCCGCCTTTGCAGGAGATTATGCAGGATACGCCCCACCCTTATTTGAGCCTTACCACACCTTTTTCCACCATCATCACCGGATAATAGGACAGTTTTGCCTTGCGGAGCCCCTCAGCGCCGGTATCTTCCTCACGGTTGATATACTGATAATCCGCCCCTTCATGCATGACAAACTGCTGGTTGATCATCGGGTATGCCCCCTGCACATCTGCATATGCTTTTTCAATGTGCACAATAAACACATCCTCAGCGCCGCCGGGCTCACCCAGTGTAAAAGCAACCACCCGTCCGTCCGCCCGCAGCAGTCCCCCGGCCAGTCCCAATTCCTCCCGCATTTTCAGTGCATTGAGGGTAACACAGAATTCAGCATTCTTTTCCTCGTCCTCATCACATCCGTTTAAAACCCGCCATTCCTGGGCCATAGCCAGACATTCCGGCGTATTTTCATCGGTAATGGGCTCATAGCTCCAGTCCGGATGCAGTTCCTTGAATTTGTTAATATGATTTCTCTTCCCATGGAGCTTTTTGCCGGACAACGTAATGAGCTTTTCCGACTCATACACGTAGTCCGCCACATCTCTGTCATACGCAATCTCAAATTTGCCCGGATACAGCGCGTCCAGCCGTTCAAACTGTTCCTGGAATACCAGATGCATCTGAAACCCCAGACCCTCGCTTGCAAAATATGCCAGCAGAGCATCCACAGTCTTTTTCAAATCCCCCACTCCCAGGGGAAAGCTGACGGAAACCACATCTTTTTGAACCAGAAAAACAAGCATCCCCTCTATGATCGTATAGGACATATCATAGTGGGGCGCCCACAGGAAATTATTTGCAAAAGTCGCTTCACAGTTCCGGGATTTTTCTTCCAGATAATACTTCTGAATTGTCTCTCTGTCTGAAAGCTCTATTTTTTTCCAATTGAAATCCATGTTATCCTCTCTTCTTACAGTAAAAGTTTTCAGTGCAGAATACTTTTCTTGTATTCTGCATCCTATATCATTTTTATCTTATTTTTTTATTTTTTCATTTTGGGATTAAACACAAGACTGGCCAGATAAGCAAAAATCAACGCTGCACTGCAGCCCACTGCGCCTGCCTTAAAGCCGCCCATAAACAGACCCAGCAGACCTTCCTGATCTGCTGCTTCCTTGACACCTTTCATCAGTGTATTGCCAAACCCCAGCAGCGGCACGCTGGCGCCCGCCCCTGCAAACTCCTGAAAGGGTTCATACCACCCAAATACACTGATCACAGCCCCCAGGCATACAAGCAGCACCATAATCCTGCCCGGCATCATTTTCGTCTTTTCCATGAGAATCTGGACAAGGGCACAAATCAGCCCGCCCACCCAGAATGCATTGATATACTCCATAATGTTCTCCTTCTGTTGTTGCTTTATGGATAGTATCTCATTTCTTTTCAAAAAATATGTATACCGGGACGATATGCATCTGTCACAAAGTCTCTCTGTATGCACATCCGGTTTCTTTTTAAATGGTTTGTCCGCTTTTTCTTTCCGGAAGCTGCACCAGAATAATCGCCGTAAATGCCAGGACACAACCAAAGATCTCCCGGGGGCTTAAAATCTGTCCCAGCAGAATCCACCCGGCAATCAGGGAGATCACCGACTCCAGGCTGAGAATCAGCGAAGCCACGGTGGGATCCATCCCTTTTTGTCCGATAATCTGCAGCGTGTAAGCCACGCCACAGGAAAGAATGCCTGCATACAGAATGGGAGCCCAGCCGCTTAGAATGGCCTGCCAGGACGGCGTTTCCCAGATAAACATACCAATTCCGCACAGAATGGCACTTGTATAAAACTGTATACAGGACAATGCCACTCCATCGGCTTTCGGTGAAAAATAATCGATCACCAGAATGTGTATCGAAAACACAATGGCGCAGAGGAATACATAAAAATCTCCCCGGCCAATGGCAAAGGATTCTTTGATACACAGAAGATACATACCGGCTACAGCCAGCCCAACGCCCAGCCACACCAGCTTTCTCACTTTCTTATGAAAAAAAAGACCCAGCACCGGGACAATGATAATGTACAGGGCGGTAATAAATCCCGCTTTTGCTACCGTCGTATTCTGTATCCCCTTTTGCTGCAACAGACTGGCCGTACATAGCGCACAGCCGCAGCAAATCCCGCCGGTCAGGGTGATTTTCCAGCCGGATTTCGTTTTGTCCGTTTTATCTTTGCCATGTTCCCCCGGTACAGCCCCCGACTTCCATTTCCACATAAGGAAGGGCAGAAGCACAGTTCCGCCCAAAAGAAACCGGACCGCATTAAATGTAAAGGGTCCTACATAATCCATTCCCACACTCTGTGCCACAAAAGCCACACCCCAGATGACTGCTGTCAGAAAGAGCAGCACAGAATTTTTCATCGTATGATTTTTCATAATGTCTCCCGGCAGTTAGTTCCCCAACCAGGCTATAACCTCCACTTCGCATAGTACATCTTTCGGGAGCTGTTTCACCGCCACACAGCTCCTGGCAGGTTTCTCTGTAAAATAGGTTTCATAAACGCTGTTAAAAGCGGCAAAATCCTTCATATCTGCCAGATAACAGGTTGTCTTGACCACATCGGCAAAACCGGCCCCTGACGCTGCCAGGATTTCTCCTGCATTGTGAATGGCCTGCTCTGCCTGCTGCTCTATGGTGTCTCCTGTCACTTCCCCGCTGACAGGGTCAAGGGGAATCTGCCCTGACGCAAACAGGAATCCACCTGCAACAATTCCCTGAGAATAGGGCCCGATTGCCGCGGGCGCCTTATCTGTACTGATTTTTTTCATCTGTTCTCTCCTCACTGATCTGTTTCTTCAAATTCCACTACCACATAGAAGCCTCTTTCGTTTTCCTCTATGGCAGCCACAGTGCCTGCTCGGGCCAGCAGCCGCTCCCGGAAGGGAAAATTGCCAGACATGGCAAGCGCAGGGTCAATGGTATAATAATAGTTGCTGGGCAGCACCCCTTCCGTTATGGTAACCTGGTCGCCCACCTGCAACAGTCCCTGACGCTCCATTTTAAATTCCATTCTGCGCATAAGTTCCCTCCTTCATGCAAAACATTATAACGCGTATACCTGTCCAGGGCAAATCTTTTTTAAAATCCTTTTTCTTTCAGGTCATGGACAAGCTGTACATAAAACTCACGCACATCAAATCCGTCGAAATTTTCCCGGTTTAAATCAATCATATCTCCATGAGAAATTCCCCGCTTTCCCTGAGAGGTAAGCATTTGATATTGTTCTCCCCAGGGAAAAGACGCTTCCCCTACCAGCCCATCATTCCTGCCGTCAAAGTGTCCCACCAGATGCCAGGAAAAGTTCAGGGGAAACCGTCCGCTTACCGCGTGTGAAAGGATAGATCCCACGCTTTGATAATATACCCCCGGCACATCTAATATTTCTTCATTTCTGGCTTTGCAGGCACTGGCAGTCAGATCCCGCACTGCGGCAAAAAAATCCGCATTGATTTCTCCAATCCCCCGCAAAGCGGTATTGTAAGCGCATGCCACCATATTCTGTTGTGCCTGAGGGATTTTGGAAAGCAGATAATCTGCAAATTCACAGCCTCTGTGTGGTGTATTCACGGTTGTCAGAGAGGCGACCAGATCCCCCATTCCACATTTGGACAGCGCATAACGGCTGTCCAGTCCGCCTTTGGAATGGGCAATGATATTGATTTTTTCTGCTCCCGTCTCCTTCAGAATCTTCCTGATGCGTTCAGCCAGTGCCTCTCCGCATTCCGCCACGGATGCTGCTGAGGGCTGTTCTCCATAATAAATAGTTGCCCCATTTCGTATCAATTCGCCGGGCACCCTGCCCCAGTAATTAAAATACCGGAAATCACGAAAAAATACGCCATGTACCATCAGGATGGGATACCGGGTGGCACAGATACGGTCTTCTGCACGCTTCCTGTTCAGTAAAATCTTCTCGTTTTCAAAATCCGCTTCCTTCTCTGCAGTCCGGATCAAAACGGACAGTACCAGCAGATTCACCACCGGAATCATCCCGCATACGCCCCCGATGACACGCCACTTGATCCCCAGCTGCTTTGAGGTAAGGTAAAGACGGATAATCCCATTCCAAAAGGGAATTGCCTCCACACATATGGCAATAACAGTGTTCATCAGCCATAATTTGGGATCTTCAAACAGCGAACCGGCCTGTAGCATTCCCATATACCCAAGCAGAGAATACACAATGGAACCGGCTGTGGAAAGCAGAAAAGCCCGCAGAAGCAGACAGCCGTTTTTGCAGATACGCAGCCGCTTTTTTTGTATTTTCCTCTGTGGGGACGGTCTGATCTGTAGGTACAGAAACAGCAAAATCAAAGCAGGCCATACGATTTTAGGAATTCCCATCTGCCTGTTCAGAGACCAGGCATTGGCCAGAAAAAAGATTATACATGCTTCAGGAATATATGCTATCATCTGTACTTCCCCACAATCCGAAAAAAACATCTGTTCCGGAGCAGTCTCCGGATAACAGATGTCATGAAATCAGTATTTTCACATCCTGCATATCGGCCACAAGCTCTTTCGCCTGCTCGATTGCCGTATCGTGTATGCAAATAATAAATATCATTTTTTCCTTTGTTTCGGAATCAAACATTCTTTTGAAAAATTTCTGTTCCTGCCATTTTACATAATAAGAAATCCGATGTTTTAAGAGAATTTTCTCCACTTCTTCTTTCATCTTCATATTATATACTTTGCAGAATGCAACTTCATTATTGACTCTTACTCTTGATAATTCCGTAGATTCAGCGCCTCTGACACTGTCTGAAATCTGATTGGCGTTCCGATTTCCCCGTATTCCCAAGTGTTTCACCGTTGTTATGCCCCCAACATTGCCATTTGCATGGTATTCTCCTGATTACCCTCTATCGGCTGCTGCCCCTGCAATGCAGGACTCTGCATTGCCATACTCTGGCTCTGCTCGGACTGCTGCGGCTGAGACTTCATAATCCTGGCCGCACGCATTCTGCCCATGGCCATCTGTGATGCAACAATTCCTGCAAAATCCCGGCTCGTTCCCGGACGCAGCGGATTGGTATTCTCAGATCCACTGCTTGTATAGCCTGTTTTACCTTCGAGTGCGTCATCCGGGACAGGCTGAACCCGGTTGAGGCTTTTTGCGCTTACATAATTGGTATTATATACATATGTGGGATAAATATTACCGATTCTCATAACGGATACTCCTTTACTTATTTTGGGGTGAATTGGGCGGGTACACCGCACTGCTTATCGTTTATGATTATCATACCACGATCCCCTGCGAAATGCAATTATTATCATGATCCCAATGACTGCGCCCAGACAGTTTAGCAGAATATCGTCCACATCAAACTGTCCGAAGGCACTGAGAAGCTGGAACAGCTCTATGCCGAGAACAAACAGGAATGTTGCCGGAAAAAAAAGAAGATAACTCTGCTTTTTGGGGAACGCCAGGGGGTACAATATCCCATAAGGAATAAAAATCAGTATGTTGCCGAAAAGATTTTCAAAGCTGTTGAGTCTGTCATAATACTTTATATACATCCGGATGGTCTTGAACAGTGTAAAGTTCGCCGTGTCCAGCCCTTCCCATATGACGTCTTTCTGCCAGTGTGCCATAATGTCACGCAGTACACTGTAAGGGTATTTAAAAATAATCAGGCGTATGATAATCAGCACATATAGAAAGAATATCCATTTCCATCTGCTGCTTTTTTTTATCTTCATAAAAGCTCCTGTCTTTTTACGCGTCTTCCATAAATATTGGTTCTTTCGCAGGCTTTCACCCGCAGTTCTCTGTTTATGACAGTTTCCATATTCCCCGGATATTTCCCCTGTGCCGGCCACGGTTCTGTCTGTGTGGTATCAAAACATCGCCCTTATAAATTTTCTTCCCCTGCTGATTCTGTTCATTATTCTGTTGTGCCTTACCGTTCCTCGTCCCGCAGGATTTCTTTGTCTTCTTCGTCAAACCGCCGGAACCGGTTGAATCCTGCCCCCAGTATGCGAATGCTCATTTTCAGAGTGTCAAAAATCCCTGCCTGGTTCATGTTCATCAAAATAATCCCGATGGGGATGGCCAGAATCATTCCCCCCACACCTGCGCATTTATATCCGATAAACAGAAGCATCAGTGTCGGCAGCGGGGCAATCCCTACGGAATCACCCACGATTTTGGGCTGGATGATCTGCCGGGCAAGCTGCCCCACACCCCAGATAACTACCAGCCAGATTGCCATCTCATAGTCTGCGCTGAGAAATTTAATGATTGCCCAGGGCAGCATAACGGCGCCCGTTCCAAAAAAGGGCAAAAAGTCCAGTACAGCGATCAGAAATGCCACCAGCGGCGCATAGGGAATCCGCAGCAACAGAAATCCGATGAGCAGCAGCAGAAACATCCACAGTTCAATTTTTAACTGGGCCTTGAAATAACCGCCCACCGCATTTTTCAGGCTGCTGAAAACAAGATGCCATTTGTCCCTGAAATAGCCCGGAATATATCGCTGCCAGAACTGCCCGATAGCTTCCTTTTCCGCAATAAAAAAATACGCGGACAGAATGCACATAATCACATTGATGACCATACCCGGAATATTTTTGGCAAAATTCCCCACTGCGTTCACCGTAGGGGTTCCGATGGTGCCTACCAGTTCCGCAATGTATCCGTCCATTTCCTGACCGATTTTCGCAATATTGGCTTTTACATCCACAGGAAAGCTGTCATAGATCACGCTCAGATTTTCACCGATCTCACGAAAATCTTCTTCCAGTGTCTCCCACAGTCCGGGAAGCATCGTGATAAAACCAACGCCTGCCGTAATGAGCCGGGACACCAACAGATAACCGCCCAGAAGGATCAGGGCTATGACGGCTATAATAACAAACGCTGAACCTGCCTTTCTCTTAATACGAAATTTCTCCTCAAAAAAACGCACCGGCGGATTGGCAATGGCCGCGATCATCCAGCCAATAATAAAAGGAAGAAAAAACAGCACAAGTTTTGGCACCACAAAAATGCAAAGCAGTAATGCGCCCGCTGCCAGTGCCAGATTCAGAAATACTTTGCTGTATCGTTTAAAAGGCTGTCTCATAGTCCGCCTCCTGTCTTGTGATAGAACAGCCACCTGTGCTATGGCCGATTTTCCGCTTCCAGATATCCATCCAAAAGAGCATAGATGTCTTCTTTTCCCTGCTTTGTAACCGAAGAAAAGGGGATAATCACCGTATCCGCAGACGCGCCCAGCCCTGTACGGACTTCTTTGATCTGTTTTTGTATCTGACTTCTTTTGATTTTATCGAGTTTTGTGGCTATAATCACCGGTTTGTAATTCTGATGCAGAATCCACTCATACATCGTTCTGTCATTGGCCGATGGCGTATGGCGAATATCAATCAGAAGAAAAACCGCCCTGAGCATGGAGGATGTCTTCAAATAGTTTTCTATCATTTTGCCCCATTTCGCCTTGATTTCCTCCGGAGCTTTCGCATAGCCGTAACCGGGCAGATCCACAAAATAGAGTGCATTGTTAATATTGTAGAAATTGATCGTCTGGGTTTTGCCCGGCTGGGCGCTGGTGCGTGCCAGCGCCTTACGGTTCATCAGCGCGTTAATCAGCGAGGATTTCCCCACATTGCTCTTTCCTGCAAATGCCACCTCAATCCGGGTATTTTTCGGCAACACACTGGTAATGCCGCATACAGTTTCCAGACTCACGTCTTTTATGATCATCTCAGTTTTCCTCCGGGCCGGGTCCTTCCGGCTGCGCCGGTGTTTCTTCTTTCCTGGTCCTTTTCGCTGCACCGGTGTGTTTTTCAACCAGCGCATGCACCAGTACTTCTTCCATCTGACTCACATAGACAATCTCCAGACCGGCTTTGATTTCCCTGGAAATTTCCTGAACATCCTTCTCATTTTCAGCCGGAACCAGTACCTTTTTGATGCCTGCCGTCTTTGCCGCCAGTATTTTTTCTTTCAGGCCGCCGATGGGCAGTACCCGTCCCCGCAGCGTGATTTCACCGGTCATAGCCACCGTTGCATACACCGGTCTTTTGGTCAGTGCGGAAAATACGGCTGTGGCCATGGTGATTCCCGCACTGGGGCCATCCTTGGGTACGGCGCCTTCCGGAATATGAATATGAAAATCATTCTTTTTAAATGCATCCGGGGAAATTTTATGCTCTTTTGCGATGGACCGTATAAAGCTGATACCTGTAATAGCCGATTCCTTCATAACATCGCCCATTTGACCGGTTAAATCAATTTCTCCTTTGCCGGGCATAATATTGACCTCGATTTCAAGGGTATCACCGCCCACACTGGTCCAGGCCAGTCCTCTGACAATGCCCACCTCGTCGCTTTTCCCGATTCTGTCCTGGGAATATTTTTCCTTGCCCAGATATTTCTCCAGATTCTGTTTTGTCACCTGGATTTTTCCTGTTTTTCCTGATTGCAGGATTTCTCTGGCAGCTTTCCGGCAGATCTGTCCGATTTTCCGCTCCAGATCACGTACACCCGCTTCTCTCGTATAGCTCTGTATCATCTTATGCAGAGCGTTGTCCGTAATATTAAGTTGATCTGCAGACAGGCCATTCTTTTCCAGCTGTTTTTCCAGCAGATGTTCTCTGGCAATATGGAACTTCTCATTCGCCGTATAACTGGTCACTTCGATCAGCTCCATACGGTCCAGCAATGGCCTGGGAATTTCCGACACCGAATTGGCAGTGGCCAGGAACAGTACTTCCGATAAGTCCAGGGGGACTTCCACATAATGATCCCGGAATCTGCTGTTTTGCTCGCCGTCCAGCACCTCCAGCAACGCAGAAGCCGTATCACCCCGCCTGTCATTGCCTGCCTTGTCGATTTCATCCAACAGCATCAGAGGATTTTTAACCCCTGCCTGCCGTAGTCCGGCTGCAATGCGCCCCGGCATGGCGCCCACATAGGTACGCCGGTGGCCTCTGATTTCCGCCTCGTCCCGCACGCCGCCCAGGCAGATACGGATATATTTTTTATTCAACGCCTTGGCAACACTCTTTGCAATGGAAGTCTTGCCGGTTCCGGGCGGTCCCACCAGACAGAGGATGGGACTGTCCCCGCGCCTGGTAAGGCTTCTCACCGCAAGAAATTCCAGAATGCGCTCTTTCACCTTCTCCAGCCCGTAATGTTCTTCCTCCAGCACAGTTTCTGCCCTGGTAATGTCTGTATTGTCCCTGGACATCTTATCCCAGGGAAGCTCCAGCAATGTCTCGATATAGCCCCGCTCCACGGCGCTTTCCGAACTGCTGGCCGCCATATTCTGAAAACGGGAAATTTCTTTCTTGATTTTTTCCTTTACCTCTTTGGGCGCTTTCAGTTTTTTCAGTTCTTCCTGGAACTGCTCCGCATCGGAAAGGGTATTTTCTTCCCCCAGTTCTTCCCGGATAAAATGAAGCTGCTCGCGCAGCAGGTATTCTTTCTGGTTGCGCTCCACACGGGAACGGATTTTCTCGGACAGATCCATCCGCACCCTGGCGACCTCCACCTCATTCAGCAGAATCTGGCAGAGCAGCGCAAAACGCTCCCGCAAATCCAGTTCACCCAATATCCGCTGCTTATTCACATATTGCAGGGGAATATTGTTGGTAATCTCGTCAATCAAATATTCCAGACTGGCAGCTTCCTGTACTCTGGGCGCCAGATTCTTGCCCACTTTGGGGTAACACTGACTGTAGCGCTCAAAAATGGAACGAAGTTCTCTAAGTCCGGCTTCTTCCTCAATATCAGGCAATTTTTCGCCTGCGGGTACAGTCTCGATCTCAGCCAGTAGGTAGTCCGTCACTTCTTCCGAAAAGGAAAGCAGTTTTGCACGCATCTTTCCTTCTGCCAGTACCCGGATAATATCCCCCGGCATTTTGGTGAGCTGCCGGACCACTGCCACAGTGCCCACCTCATACATATCTTTATATTCAGGATCTTCCGTCTCCGGGTCCTGCTGTGTTACCACCAGCAGCATCTGATCCATATTCATTGCCTGCTCAACTGCCTGAATGGATTTTTGCCTGCTCAAATCAAAATGGATAATCATATCCGGCAATATCGTCATCCCCCGCAGGGCGACTGCCGGAATTTCATATCTGTTTTCTTCTGTTTTCATTCGTACTCCTTTTCAGACATAAAACGCCGCTAATTCTTAGCGGCGCTTTCTCTTCTGGTATTACTTCGCTTTTCTTGTGGGCTCACGATGCACCACCAATGGTTCGCTTTTGCCTTCGATGACTTCTTTTGTAACGACGCAAAGCTGTATCGTATCGTCGGACGGAATCTGGTACATCACATCCATCAGCACATTTTCCATAATGGAGCGCAATCCTCTCGCACCGGTTTTTCTTTCCAATGCTTTCTTGGCAATTTCCACAATCGCATCGTCCTCAAAACGCAGCTCCACATTATCCAGCGAAAACAACCGCTGATACTGTTTCACCAATGCGTTTTTAGGTTCTTTCAGAATACGCACCAGAGCGTCCTCATCCAGCCCTTCCAGAGACACATTGATAGGCACTCTGCCTACAAATTCAGGAATCAGGCCAAACTTAACCAAATCCTGCGGTGTTACCTCTCCCAGTATTTCACCGATTTCCTTTGTGGTCCTGCTGCCCATTTTCGCATTGAAACCGATGATCTTGTGATTCAACCGCTCTTCCACAATCTTGTCCAGTCCGTCGAAGGCACCGCCACAGATAAACAGGATATTGGAAGTGTCAATCTGAATCAGTTCCTGATGCGGGTGCTTTCTGCCGCCCTGGGGCGGTACGCTGGCCACAGTGCCTTCTATAATTTTCAGAAGCGCCTGCTGTACGCCCTCACCGGAAACGTCTCTGGTAATAGAAACATTTTCCCCTTTTTTCGTAATTTTATCAATTTCATCTATATAGATCATCCCGTATTGGGCACGTTCCACATCATAATCCGCAGCCTGGATGAGCTTGAGCAGGATATTTTCCACATCCTCACCCACATATCCGGCTTCGGTCAGCGTAGTGGCATCCGCAATGGCAAAGGGTACATTGATGATCCTGGCAAGTGTCTGCGCCAGATAGGTCTTACCGGAACCGGTAGGCCCGATCATCAGGATATTGCTCTTCTGAAGTTCCACTTCATTCAGTCCGCGGGGGGCCAGTACACGCTTATAGTGGTTGTAAACCGACACCGCCAACACTTTTTTTGCCACTTCCTGTCCAATGACGTAATCGTCCAGGAATTCTTTGATTTCCACCGGTTTTAAGAGATTGATTTCCATTTCCTCTTCGGCGGAAGCGTCCTCATACTCTTCCTCCATAATCTCGCCGCATATATCGATGCATTCGTCACAGATATACACGCCCGCCGGCCCGGCAATCAGCTTTCTGACCTGTTCCTGCGTCTTATTGCAGAAAGAGCACCTTACTTTATCGTCAGAATTCTTTGTCATTTACTTTACTGTCTCCTTAACTATTCTTTCGGCCGGAACGTAAATACCTTATCTATCAGGCCGTACTGCTGCGCTTCTTCCGCACTCTTCCAGTTATCCCTCTCCGTATCCTCACAGATCACCTCATACGGCTGTCCTGTGTTCTCTGCCAACATCCTGTTCAGTTTTTCTCTGGTTTTTAAAATATGCCTTGCAGCAATTTCAATTTCCGTTGCCTGTCCTTTTGTACCGCCAAGGGGCTGATGAATCATAATTTCCGCATTGGGCAGCGCGCTCCGCTTACCCTTTGTTCCGCCCGCCAGAAGAAATGCGCCCATGCTGGCCGCCATACCGATACAGATAGTTGCCACATCGCATTTGATGTACTGCATCGTATCATAAATAGCCAGTCCCGCCGTTACGCTGCCGCCAGGGCTGTTGATATACAGTTGAATATCCTTCTCCGGATCTTCCGCTTCCAGGAAAAGCATCTGTGCCACGGTCAGGCTCGCAGTCACTTCGTTCACTTCTTCTCCCAAAAATATGATTCTGTCCTTTAAAAGTCTTGAGTAAATATCATAGGAACGTTCGCCCCTGCTTGTTTGTTCGATGACATAAGGTACCAAACTCATTTCAAATGCCTCCTCGCCGTTTCAGTTTATTCCCTGCTGCTGCAAACTATACCTGTTTATGCTTCTTTTGCTTTGCTGACCACAAACTCGGCAGCTTTTGTAACGGCAAGATCATCCATCAGCTGTTTTTTGGCTGTTTCGTTGTCGCCCAGCGTCTCTTTTACCTTGTCCGTTTCCATATTATATACTTCCGCCATTCTCGCGATTTCTTTCTCGTAGTCTTCATCTGTCACGGTAATATTTTCTGCCGCCACAATCGCTTCCAGCACCAGCCTGGATCTAATCCGTCTGTCCGCCTGCGGTTTTACCTGTTCCAGCATCTTCTGTGCATCCAGACCTGTAAACTGGAAATACTGCTCCAGAGAAAGTCCCTGCATACGCAGTCTCTGAGAAAATTCGTCCACAATCTGTCTCTGCTGTGTCTCCAGCATCGCCTGAGGAATCTCCATATCCGCATCCGCGATAATTGCGTCAATGACAGCTTCTTCTTTGGCGCTCTTTGCTTCTTTTTCTTTCTTTTCCGTTAATTTGCGCTTAATTTCTTCCTTATATTCTGCAAGTGTGTCAAATTCCGAAACTTCGGATGCAAATTCATCGTCCAGGGCAGGAAGTTCTTTTGTCTTAACTTCCCGGATGACAACTTTAAACAGCGCTGCTTTTCCTTTCAGTTCTTCTGCATGGTAGTCTTCGGGGAAAGTTACATTCACTTCCACTTCTTCGTCTTTATTTTTGCCAATTAACTGTTCTTCAAATCCGGGAATAAAGGCACCGGAACCGATTGTCAGCGGGTAGTTCTCACCTTTGCCGCCTTCAAATGCCTCTCCATCCACAAAGCCTTCAAAGTCGATGGTGGCAATATCGCCCTTTTCGATTGCTCTGCCTTCCACCTCAATGGTTCTTGCATTGCTCTCTCTCTCTTTATCCAGCTCTTTGCCGATTTCCTCTTCTGTTACCGCAGTGTCCTGTTTGTCCACTTTCACGCCTTTGTATTTGCCCAGTCTGACTTCCGGCTTGAGAGCCACTTCCGCAGTAAAGATAAAGGGCTTTCCGGATTCAAGCTGCGTTACGCCAATTTTGGGGGAAGATACAATATTCTCATCGCATTCTTCCAGGGCTTTTTCGTATGCGTCAGGAATCAGCTCATTGGCTGCATCTTCATAAAACACTTCCCTGCCATACATTTTTTCCACAACCTGACGCGGAACCTTTCCCTTTCTGAAACCGGGAACACTGATTTTATTTTTTGTTTTCTGATAAACTTTCTGAATCGCCTTTTCCAATTCTTCTGCTGAAACTTCAATGGTCAGTTTTGCCATATTATTTTCCAGTTTTTCTACCTGTAAGCTCATCTTAGCTTCCTCCTTATATTTGCCGCGTTCTGCCTGATTCCTATGATATTCATTAAAATGGGACAATCTCCCATACTCACAGTCATTTTAGAATTATAGCATACGACTTTTAAAAGCGCAATAATTCTTGAAAAAGTTACCATTATAATTCATTTCGTTTTGCTCATACTAACATCAAGATAAGCGCGGCAAGTACTTAGAACGGAGCAAATTCTTCAGGATAAGTACAAAACCACACTTATCTTGAAGAATAGATGAAACCAGAAAGAAAACTATGGAGGTGAATGTAACATGGCAAGTTCAAACAGAAGTAACCGAACAGAAGTGCCAGAAGCAAAGGCCGCTTTGGATCGTTTTAAAACTGAGGTAGCATCTGAATTGGGTATCAGCTTAAAGGAAGGTTACAATGGTGACCTGACTTCCAAAGAAGCCGGCAGCATCGGCGGCGAAATGGTGCGTAGAATGATCAAGCGTCAGGAAGAGCAGATGAAATAAACTGCCTCTGAGCACAGCAGAAAGGATCCGGTGGAAACTTTCTGAGCGTAAGAATGGAAACAAAACTCCGACAACCGTATAACTGCCCGAAAAATTTGTGAAATCTGACAGATTTTCAGGCAGTACTTGAGGGCGGAGGAAAAAGACAGGCCGTGTGAAAGCAAACAGACTTTTATGCGGTCTGCTTTTTTTCTGTTTCTCAATATTTCCTTTCCTATATAATGTGTATGGGTATTCGTCACTTTGCCCTTTCTTGCTTGTGCATTTTTGTGAAAAATCCCTTTGATTTTTGTATAATTTTTATGTTACAATGGTAACAGAATCTTTTGAGAAATGATGAGATTCTCCCCATCGGCAAAAGCTGACGGGATAGCGTACTGTTACACTTCACAATATCATGCAAAAGGAGGGATTGTCGTGTATGAAATCGGTGACTATGTAGTGAAGGCAAACAATGGTGTTTGCCGGATTGATAACATCCAGCACCTGGATCTGCCCAATACAGATAAAAACAGGCTGTACTATCTTCTTGTCCCCATAGAAAACAAAAACGCCAAATTATATGTGCCAACGGATACGGCGGCGGGAACACTGCGGAAAGCGCTGGATGAAGCGCAGGCATGGGAAGTGATCCGGACGATACCGGAAGTGGAAGCCGCATGGATTACAAATGACAAACTCCGTGAGCAGGCTTATAAAGAAGCAATCCACAGTTGTAATCCCACAGCGTTGATCAGTATTATCAAAAATCTGTATCTGCGCAGAAAACAGAGATCCGAGCAGGGCAAAAAAAGCACTGCCACGGATGACCGATATTTTAAACTGGCAGAGGACAATCTGTATTCTGAACTGGCGTTTGCCCTGGGAAAAGGAAAATCAGAAATGCGGCAGCTCATCTCCGATGCCATCCGTGCAAAAAACATTTCGGAAGACCTGGATGTCAGCACTGCCATCCGATAATCACAAACGATAAGACAGACAATGCGTATCCGGACGATGATACGCATTTTTTGTACCGCCAAACCGGATATAGTATGATATAATAGATGTGATTCCATATACAGAATAAGGATTTTTAAGACATGCATACACCCAGACACCGTTTTTCTCTCAACACAATATTTTATGCGGCTGTTTTTTTCTCCATCCTGGCATTCGCCCTGCTGCAGCCTTTCGGCGATCCGCCGGATGAGGTAAACCGTTATAAAGTAGCTCAGTTTATCTGTAACCATGGCGCCCTGCCTACCGGAGAAGAATTTGAGGTAGCCATCGGAGGCTATGGCGGTTCCTATGCCTTCCAGCCCATTCTTCCCTATATCATACAGGGGCTGTTTATGCGCCTGATGACTCTGTTCACCACCGGGAACCAGGCGCTGCTGCTCTGTGCGCGTATGGTAAATGTATTGTTTGGCGTCATCATGGCCGTCTATGTCAGAAAGTTGTCACTCCTTCTGTTTGACAACCCCCTCAGCGGCTGGCTGTTCTGCCTGCTCGTCATGTTCCTGCCCCAGAATCTGTTTCTTCATTCCTATGTCAATACGGATTCCATGGCCTCTCTTGCCGGCGCCATCATACTCTGTGCCTGTGTATCGGGCTGGAAAACCGGCTGGAAAAAAACAGACTGTGTTACGTTGTGCACAGGCATTATTTTCTGTGCTCTTTCCTATTATAATGCCTATGGCCTGATCGTTACCGCCATGCTGTTGTTTTTCTTTTCTCATCTGAAGAAAAACAGAAAGGGGAAACTTTCCGTCCAATGGCAGCCTTTGCTGAAGAAAGGTGTGTTTATATCTGCCGTGGTACTGGCCGGCATCGGCTGGTGGTTTCTGCGCAATTACCGGATTCACGACGGCGATTTTCTGGGACTGGCCGCCAGAAAAGCCCATGCCATGCGCACGGCTCTGCCGGAATACAACCCGGCTACCAGGGTTACCCTTGCCGCTTCCGGCGTTCCCTTAAAAGATATGTTGTTCCAGATGGATTTCTTTTACTATCTGTGGAACAGCTTTGTGGCAAGGTTCGGTCCCATGACACTGCCCACGTTGCCCTTCCTGTATATCTGGTATTACCGAATTTTCGGTTTCGGCTGGTTGTTCTGCCTGCTTCCGTCCCGATGGTGTAACACGGTCACACCATCGGCTTCCCGGGCAGGGCAGAAAGCAGCTTCCAAAAACAGTATATATGCCCTTTTATTCCATATTCCCATGCTGCTGTCCATTCTGATCCCCATGGGACTGTGTATCTATTATTCATATGTGAGCGATTATCAACCCCAGGGGCGCTATATAATGCCCATGCTGATTCCGTTTATGTACTATACGGCACTGGGATTTCATAAACTGACGGCGCTGGCAGAGCGCTGCCTGCCATTTACATGGCTGAAAAAACACTGTCGTCTCATCGTGTGCGGCGGTCTGATGGTATTTCTCGCCGGCGCACTGGCATTGACCCTGGGCGGAGTGGTCATTCCCCACTATCTGTCCGGAACCAATCTGTGGAATGGGGACTGGATTGCATTTTAACTTTAAGAACTTACTGTACTCAAAACAACAGAAAGTATGTTATGTGACTCTCTGTTGTTTTTTATATGCGCAAAAATAAGAGATACCACCCGAATCTGTGGTATCTCTTATTTTCGCCGTGCGCTAGAGGATTCGAACCCCCGACCTTTTGGTCCGTAGCCAAACGCTCTATCCAGCTGAGCTAAGCGCACATATCACTGCCATTTATTAACTGCAACAGTGATATTCTATATGTTTTTTTTCCGTTTGTCAAGTGGTTATCATGAAATTTATAATTACAACTGAGAATCCACAAGCAGGCCTTTCATTTCTTCGTCCAGAAGTTCGCCTTCTTTCTGTATTTTGCGGAGTTCTTTTTCAATATCGCTGTTGCCGGTTACCGTTTCGATGGCTTTTTCGGCAGTCTTCTCCTGATCCTTTGCAGCCTCGGCCTTTGCTGCGTCAACCTGCTGCTCCAGTTCTTTCTGCTTCTCTTTGATTGCTTCCAGCCGCTCTTCCTGTTTCTCTTTTTCTTCTTTCTCCTTTTGCGCTTCTTCGATGTTATCCTGATACAGATCATTGATATGTTCCATGGATTCCTGTACGGCTACTCCCATAACCTCCTTGGAACCGGCTGCCAGTATTTTCTCTTCCGCCACAACAGCATGGGCCATGGTGTACTTTTCACGCAGTTTTCCCTGCTTTGCGCCACGGATATAGGCGTTTTCACCGATAATCGAACCTTCTGCCTCCTGCATAATTCTCTGCTGTTCTTTCATATAGCCTTCACAGCTTTTATAGGCTTCCGAATCGGCTTCCATCCCTTCCAACTGCTCCGCTGC
This sequence comes from uncultured Lachnospiraceae bacterium, assembly GCA_910589075.1. Taxonomy (GTDB): domain Bacteria; phylum Bacillota; class Clostridia; order Lachnospirales; family Lachnospiraceae; genus VSOB01. The sequence continues at coordinate 51,135 of CAJUSK010000020.1, read as the reverse complement.
TTTCTCAGCGTTCTCTTTCGCCTCTTTCAGCACGGCCTGGGAATCCTGAATCCTGGCACGGCTTTCATCCAGATCCTGTTCATACTTCTGGTCGTCTTCGAATTTATCCATCAGAACCTTTGTGGCTTTTTCCCTGACTTCTCTTCTCTTTCTTTCAACCGCAGTCTCCTGACTGCCCTGTTTCAAATCCCCTGCAAAAATGGACAGTTTGTTTCCCTTTGCCCGGTTCTGTTTTTCTGTGCTCTCCATAGCACCAAATGATATAGAAAAAATTCCGTTTTTTTCCGCTATTTTCATACAGTTCTCCTTTCCGGTCCGCGCTGTGCCAGTCTATATTGGTATATATCGGCTATTTTACTGCAAAAACTAAGAGCATCTTGTATTTCTTATATCGGATATGGAATTTTTTTCTGAAGTCAAATGTCATAAACGGGGCTTTTTATGCTGTAAACCGGTCACAGGTGCAATCCGGCAGCCCACGCTTTTTGCCACTGACAGGGCGAAAAATTTATACATCATTCTTTATGGCGGACATCCGTACATGATGGATCATCTTTTCCACGGCCGGCGTCATATTCAGGGGAATCAAATTGACATCTGTATGCCGGTTCTGGAATACGACGAAAATCTCATGGGCAAACCCCTGACCGATTTCATCCACTTCTTTAAAATCCAGTTCCACCTCTTTAAAAGTCTCAAAACGACTGCACAGCCGCCGGGCCTGGGAACGGGATACGGGGTAATCTGCAAACAGATTTTTGACAGGAATATTCGTTTTTGTAAAGCCTCCGTCTTCATCTGAAAACATATCAAAGACCTCCTTTAACGCTTTATTGCTGAAATTCGACAAGCCCATATAGATACTTGTTCCCTTATGATCCTTCCATCGTTTCAGAGATTCTACCTCTTCCATATTTTTCAATTTTTCGAAATAATTATCGTGGGCAAATATTTTACCATCTGAAATGGCGGCAAATCTGTCCAGAATCCGGGAGGTGAAAAAAATCCCCTCGCCGGAGTGATTCTTGGAGTCCGTAGTCAATTTGCCCTTAAACAACTCATTGACCGCATCATCCAGGGAGGGATACTGATAATATTCCCTGATTTTTCTGAATATACCAATCCCGTCGTCGCTGATTAAAATCAGGGTCATCAGGTAATTGCGCCGGACGGTTATAAAAACATGCTCCGCACCGGAATGTTCGATGGCATTGTTCATCATTTCCATAAAGGAATACTGCCAGATGCGCCTTACATTGTCCGGCAGTCCATCCATAAACTTCTCAATGCATCTGTCATAAATCATATCTTCTTCTGTCAGTTCATTCTTCTCTCTGTCTAAAGCGAAAAATTCTCTTTGCATGGTCAGCCTGAAACTGTTATTCACTTTCTCAATCATCCCATCCTGCTCCAGTTCCCGGATATACCGATATACGGTATTCAGCGAAATTCCAAATGCCTGGGCGGTTTTCTTCGCTATATCGGACCGGTGCTGAAAAATCTTTTCCAGTATATATCGTTTGATTTTCTCACGTTTCTCTTCCGGAAAACTCATATGGGCTCCTCTTCAGTATGGAAACACAAATCCTGACAAAGCTGTTATCGCATCTGCAAAATGCAGTGCCTGCTCTGCCCGAACCGTTTTAACTTTAAATTTTTGCATTTTAATTATAAATTGTTTTTGAGTAACAGTAAAGTTGTTTTTACATCTTTCTTTGGAGAAAACGCATGCTATGCAGACTTAGGCAGTCATACATCCCTGCGCCCCTGAAACAGACACATCCATTCAGTCCTGTTCATCCTTCACATACGACGACCGCATCCCGGTCAAAAGAATAAATGAGCTTATCTTTCACCCGTTTCCCGGTAATGCGCTCCAACGCCTCTCCATAATACGCAAGCTGGAGCCTGTATTTGGTGACCAACTCCCCGGCCTGCCCTACCCGGTCAGTCTTGTAATCCAGCACCACCAGTTCTCCCGCTTCTTCCCAGTATACGTCAATAATCCCCTGGATCAGCACCGTTTCCCGGTTGGGAAACTCCGGCTTGACTCTGCCGGCGGAAAGCCCCAGCATAAAGGGCTGCTCTTTTTTCAGAAGGCCCCTGGCTGCTGCCGCCTGCATCCTGTGCGCCGTTTCTGTCAGCAGAAAATCGGCAATTTTATCCGGCTCAACGCAGTCCCTTTCCGCTTCTGTCATTTTTCCCTGCTCCACAAATGTGTTCACACAGGCCTCCACCCATCGGGTCAGTTGTTCTCTGGAATCAGTGCGAGAGAAGGCTGCAAAATCCAGCAGTTCCATAGCCCGGTGGAAAGCGCTTCCTCTGGCGGCGCCGGACAGTTTTTCCTCTCTGGTACAGAAACGGGGAATATAGGCTTCCTCCCGGGGAGGGAAAAGATGCCTGGCCCCTTCCGACGCCTCGGCCATCTTTTCCAGTTTGAGCTCCGATACTGTGGTCTTTGTATACAGACCGGCCAGGTCCCTGGGATACGTATAGGCAAACCGCTCCCGGAACCGCTCCAGCCATGTTTCATCACAGGTTTCCTGTTCGTACTGCGCAAGCCGCTGTCGCCTCCACTGATCCTGCACAAGGGCTTTGAGTCCCTGCGCTTTCAGCATATCTCCCTTCACCACCCGGATACCCTTCCAGGCGCAAAGCAGAAAATCCAGCAGGCTGCCCGCCGAAGAAAGCGTCAAAAAGGAAATACGGTCTGTTTCGGGCATCCAGCCCTCCTCCGTTTCCGTCATCCCCAGGGAGGCCAGTTTCTTTTCCGGGTCAGGAATACAGCCTGTCATAATCAGCTTTTCCCTGGCGCGGGTCATTGCCACATACAGAATACGCAATTCTTCTCCCAGATTATCCAGCTGCTGTTTTCTGGCCAGTACATTCCGCCGCAGAGTCGTGCGGCGAAGCCGCATTTCCGGATCCACATACTCACAGCCCAGGCCAAAGTCCACATCCATCAACAGGCTGCGGGACTGATCCTGTATATTCAACCGCTTTGCCAGCCCGGCCACAATGCAGACCGGGAATTCCAGGCCTTTACTTTTGTGGATACTCATAATCCGTACCACATCCGCCTGCTCATCCACCGTGCCCGCGCCGCCATAGTCCACCTCGTATTTCTCCAGTTGCTCCATATAACGGATAAAGGAAAAAAGGCCATGGCTGCCTGTCTTTTCAAACGCCGCTGCCCGCAACAGCAGCATTTCCAGATTGGCCCTGCGGCTGTCCCCTTCCGGATACGCCGTCATATACTGCATATATCCCGTTTCCGCCATGGCTGCCCGCAGCAGTTCCTTCACCGGTTCGTATACGGCACGTACCCTGTATCTGTCAATCAGATCCAGAAGCCGCCGGGCTTTACAGACAAGTGCTTTCGGGTAGTCCGGCGCCTTCTCATCTTCCGCCTCTGCGACGGGCAAGCCCTTCCCATCTGTCTGTTTCCCCTCTCCCCTTATGGCTGCCCGGAGAGCTTCATACAGAGGCCCTTCCGGATATGCCGCCCGGATATGGGCAATATCGTCATCCGTAAATGTGCCAATCAGTGAATGCATAACCCCAAACAGGGGAATATCCTGTAAGGGATTATCCAGAATCCGCAGGAAATGCAGCATGGTAATAATTTCTTCCGAAGAAAAATAGCCCGTGGAGGAAGTGGTATGGGCAGGAATGCCATAACGCTTTAAAACACTTTGCAGCGTTTCATCCCAGCCCGCATTGGTGCGGAGTAAAATGGCCATATCACCATACCGGACAGGACGGAGCAAACCGCTTGTCTCATCTGTCACCTGATAAGTCTCTTTCAGCCTGCAAATCCGTTCCGCAATCAAAACAGCCTCCTGCTCTGTCCGGGACTCCCTGGCGTCCATGTCTCTGGCCAGCAGCAACAGTTCTGTTTCTGCCTGATCATACGGGGGATAAGCGGCACCCGGATACAATGCCGCTTCCCGGTCATAGGGAATGCCTCCCAGCTCCCGGCCCATAATCCGTGAAAACACATCATTGACTCTGTCGGTTACTTCCTGGCGGCTGCGGAAATTCCGGCTGAGGCAAATTTTCCGTTCCTTACCCGCATCCCCGTACCGATGCATTTTCTCCATGAAAATCTCCGGCCTTGCCAGGCGGAATTTATAAATACTCTGCTTCACATCCCCCACCATAAAGCGGTTGTGTTTTCCCTCTTCTTCTCCCGATATGCTCTGCAAAAGGTATTCCTGCACCAGATTGCTGTCCTGGTACTCGTCAATCATGATTTCATGAAAATAATTCCGATATTCCCGCGCCGCTTTGGTGGGCCTGTAGCCATCCGCCGTCTCCTCCAGCATAATCTGCAGGGCATAGTGCTCAATGTCGCCAAAATCCAGCACATTCTTCTCCTGCTTTTTTGCGGTCAGACGTTCTCCGAATTCCAGGGTCAGATCCACCAGTGTCTCCACCAATCCGCCGCTGTGGCGCAGATCGGAAAGCGCCTGTTCCATGGGAATGAAACAATAGCGGGCCGCCGCTTTTTCCAGCGCCTCTTTCACCTGTGTCCGCATGGCTTTCACCAATTCCCGTTTTTCCGCCGAAACACTGGTATCCTTTTTAGAGGGCAGACGCCCGAAGGCAATCCCTTTCATACAGTCCACACAGGCCCCAAAAGCTCCTTTTCCCCTGCAATGACTGAGCATCTCCCGCTCCGTTTCCAGCAAAGGGATGTACATATAAGGGCCATCCGCCTCACCACAGACGGCAAGGGCCGCATCCAGATGCGCGGCACAGGCACCCAGCAGTTTTTCCAGATCCTCCGCCGCAAAGGAAAGCCATTTCGCCCCTTCTGCTTCTTCCACCGTGAGGGGTGCATAATTTTTAGCCGCTTCCAGAAGCCACCGTCTGGGAAAGGGATAACTGCGGGAAAAATCATACAGACGCCGGATGTGCTCCGTGAGCATTTTTTCATCTCCGCCGGCTCCAAAACTCTCCACACACCTAAGAAACGCCTCATCATGCTGTTCAAACCGGGATTCTGTCAGTTCCGCCATCACGGCTTCCCGCAACAGCTTGATTTCTCCTTCATCCGCCACACGAAACCCCGGATCCAGGCCGATGTCATTGAAATTGTTGCGGATAACAAACAGACAGAAGCTGTCAATGGTGGTAATGCGGGCATTATGCAGCAGCGTAAGCTGTCGCTGCAGATGGGTATTGTCGCTGTCCTCTTCCAGCCGCCTGCTCAGCGCCATACTGATCCGCTCACGCATCTGTGCCGCCGCCGCATTGGTAAAGGTAACGATCAGCAACCGGTCTATGTCCACCGGATGGGCGCCATCGCTTACCATCCGCACGATCCGTTCCACCAGTACGGCTGTCTTTCCGCTTCCCGCCGCTGCAGAAACCAGCAGGTTGCAGTCCCTGCTGTCAATGACCTGCTGCTGCTCCTTTGTATACGAAACGCCCATCTTACCTGTCTCCCTCCTGTTGGTCTGCCTCTGACAACGGTTCTTTCATCTCCGGCTCATTTTCCCGGGTCTGTTGTAAAGCCCCCTCCCCAGTCTCTTTCATACGCAGCAGCGCTTCCTCTTTTGTGAGGCTGTCCAGATGCTTTTTTTCATAGCCCGGTATCCGCTCCTGAAACCCGCATACACCCCTGTATGCACAGTAATCGCAGCCCGTATCCGTTCCATAGGCAAAGGGCTGCCTGGGGATATTTCCCTGTAAGATTTCCCGTCCCAGTTCTCTGATTTTATGGTTTACATAAGCCGAAACAGTCTGTAGTTCATCCTGTTCCAGTGTGCTGCTGCGGCTGCCCGGACTGCCGTCTTTTTTCCGTTCCACCGGAATGACCTGGGACTTGCCTGTAAATGTATGATCCAGTCTGTCAATCACATCCTGGCTGGCGTTGACAATCCCATTCATCCGCAGGCTTTCCCGGATTTTTTCATCCAGAGCTTCTTCGTCCAGATTCCCGGATTCGTCCCGGACCAGGGGATCTGCTACATGGTAATACAGCATTGCCGCCGGGATGACCTGTTTCTCCGGCTCCTTTCGCCGCACCATATCCATGGCTGCATTCAGATACACCACAAGCTGTAACTGCAGGCCATAGTAAACCGCCCCGATGTCCAGACTTTTGTTCCCGGATTTATAATCAATGACTTTGACATAAATCTGTTCCCCGTCTCTGCATGTATCGATTCTGTCAATCCGCCCCTGCAAATACATTTTTTCCCGCTGGGACAGACTGATGCGTACCGATTCCATATCGGAAAGGGAGGAAAAAGACACTTCAAAATGTTCCGGCGAAAACCGGCCTTTTTGCAACTGATGTTGCAACGTAAAAATTGTCCGGCGCAAAATCCGCTTGACCCGCGTAATCACATACTGATACCTGGCACTGGTAAACAGGATATTGTCCCCATAAACCGCCGCCTGGGCATCCACCGCCTCACAGAGCAGTTTCTCTCCCAGTTCCTCTGAAAAATGCAGCCAATCCGCGCCGTTTTCCAGAAGAAGCCGGGAAAACTGCTCCAGAATACCGTGAAACAGCATTCCCATATCCACCGCCTCAAACCCGAACAGTTCCCGCTCCTTTAAAGTCAGCCCATATTCCAGAAAATAACTGTATGCACAGGACGCATACTGCTCCAGACGGCTGACACTGCTCTTTAAGATACTGCCATACAGGGCGCGGGCCACCTCTTCCCCCAGGGGATGGTGCCTGTAACGGAAAAAGGCGGTATCCACCAATGCCCTCAGCTCACTCTGATATGCCTTGTTTTCCGCATACGTCCGGTACAGTGTGAAAAAAAAGGGCTGAGAAATATCACTGCCGGCAGCATAGGTCCGCAATTCCTTTGCCAGTACGGTAAACCCATCCTCCAGCACCTCGATCTGTTCCCATCCATCCGTCGTCTCCGGCCGCTGCGCTTTGAGGGCAGGAAACAGTTTTTGGACCGTTCCCACCAGGTAGGACGGGCGCATGGCTTTCCCCTCCCCGCTTACCCTGGCATACGACAGATACAGATGCCTGCTGGGTTTTGTCATATTCATATAAAGATACAGCCTCTGAATATACATCTGTTGTCTGGGCGAAGGCGCCATCTCCCAGTTTCCCTGTGCCAAAAATTCCCTGTCAATATCGGAGATAATACCGCCCCCGGAGCCGTTGCCCGGAATATTCCCGTCATTGACCCCCAGGAAAAACAGGATTTTAATCTCTTTCAGACGGGTTCTCTCCATATCCCCCACCAAAATCCGATCCACATTCTGAGGGATGGTACCTACCTGAATTTCTCCGAACCCCGCATCCAGAATATCCGCAAATTCCTGCAAGGGCATCTCTTCGTCTCCGATTAAATCGTAGATCTGTTCCAGCAATTCCATAACAAGGCGATAAATCTGCCCATACTCTTTTTCACGGATCTCATCCCCTGCATCACGAAAATGCTGCCGGAATGCCTCCAGTTTTTCAAATGCCCTGCTCTCCACCAGAAAACGGTACAGATGATCCACATACTCCCTCACCGTTTTCCCTTCCGCAAGCAAAGGCTCCAATCTGTCCATCAGCTTTTCTCTGGTACGGTTCAGGGCTTTTAGTTCCTCAGTTTCCCGGGGAGACGGATCTCTGCGGCTTCTCCTGACAAACATCTCGCTCCACCGCTTTTTCCCCCGGATTCCCTGGCGCAGCACATAGTTTTCCAGCCGGTCGGTGTCCTGGGCCTCTATATCCGCCAGACCACTGCGCAGGAAGTGGAACACAGCCTCATAGGAAAAATTCTGCAACAGTATATTGAAAGCACTGCGTATGTATTCTATAAAAGGATTCAGCGTGATCCCCCTGGCGGCATCCACATAACAGGGAATCGAAAATACCGCAAACGTTTCCTCCACATAGTCCGCATATACGGCCAGATCTCCTGCCACCACTGCAATATCCCTGTAGGCATACCCTTCTTCCCGGACCAGCCTGCGGATTTGGAGACAGATCTGCCGCACCTCTTCCCCCGGTGTGGACGCTTCCATCAGATGGATGGCATCCTGCCCGTCTGTATACGGGCAATTCCGGTAACGGAACAGTTCCCGCTCCAGATGGGCCATACTGGGATTGTCAGTAAAACGCGGCAGGGGCTTACCGCCCAGCCGTATATCCGGCTTTTTCCCCACCCCGGTTTCTTCGGCCAGACGCACCAGAGAGCGGACCATCTTTTTGCTGAAGGCGAACAGCTTCTGTTCTCCATCATCCGTGTAGGGATCCTCTTCACTGTCCATGATCACCGCCACCTTCACATCCCGGCAGAGCAGAAGAAGTCTGCGGATTACCTGGTTCTGTACCGGTGTAAATCCGGTAAACCCGTCAAACACAACAACGCTGTCCCGAATCATATCGGAATGTTCCAGCGCGTCCGCCAACAGGCCGAGCTGCCCTTCCGTCGTCACAAAGCCCGCTGCGGCATCCAGAAAAGTCTGATACAAAATGCGCAAATCCTGGAGTTTATAATACAGGCTTCCCCGCGGCCTGGCATACTCAGTCAGTTCCGTAAGCTGTTTCAGATCAATTCCATACTGCATAAACTCGGAAATGGCAGATTTCACTTCATGAATGTAACCAATGCGTTTGATATGGGAACCAATCACTTTGAGCCGGTCTTCACAGTCAGAAGCAATTTTACGCAAAATCAGACTTTTTCCGGTGTCATCCAGCACCGGTTTTCTGCCCCCTCCAGTTTCCTCAAAAATCCGATGGGACAGACGCCCAAAACTGAGCACGTCTATATTCATAATGCCGCCGCCCGGATGCCGCATAACCAGCTCTTTCTGTGTCTGCATGGTAAACTGGTCCGGAACAATGATAAAAAACCGGGTGTCCGGCTCTTCCATTGACTGCCGGATGACCTCTCTGTACAGATGCTCACTTTTTCCGGCGCCGGAACCGCCGATACAAAACTGCAGTGCCACTTGACTCCTCCCCTCTCCATAACCTGTGGTATTCTATCTTGTTACATTTTTCAGCCATTTTTTCTGTCTGTACCGGATACAGCAGAGCGGAAATTTCACAAGTTCATCACTGAGCAACATAAAATAAACAGCATTCACCGGCAATTTCCATACAAAAGCCGCCAAAAACCCAAATAAAATAGAACAGCCCCAGAGAATGCCCGAATCCAGGAACATACCGAAGCGGGTATCCCCGCCGCCCCGGAAAATACCGATGATAAATGTGCCGTTTATGGAATGTGCCACCACATAATAGGACATCATCATCAGAAAACTGTTCATCAGGGAAGCGGTAACCCCTGTATACCCAAATGCGTCCACCAGAAAAGGACGTATCAGAAATACAAGCAGACCACCCAGGAAGCCAAAGCAGACCGTAAGACGAATCAGCCGCCCCGCATAGATTTTTGCCTCTTCCTGTTTGTTTTCGCCGATTGCCTTGCCGATGAGAATTGCCGTGGCGCCGCCGATTCCAAATACCACCACTGTGGCAAGCTGCCGCATCACCTGCGCCACGGAATTGGCTGCCACCGCACTGCTGCCCAGATGCCCGATTATCGCCGCTATCGCGGAATACCCGGCGCCCCACATAAATTCATTCACCACCACAGGACTGGAATATTTCAGAAAATCCTGTAAAAGTCCTTTATCCGGATGCAAAAAGCAAGACAGCCGCAGGCGTATCACATCATTGCGGAAATACGCGTAAAACAGCATGATCCCCAGTTCCAGAAATCTGGCGCAGAGCGTACCGATTGCCGCCCCCACAATCCCCAGTCGGGGTGCGCCAAACAGTCCGAATATCAAAATCCCGTTTATGATAAAATTCACCACCAGGGACGATCCATAGACAACTGTGGATATAACCACCTTCTCAATGCTGCGGATCAGATTCAGATAGGACATACTCAAAGCCACCATGGGATAGGTAAAGGCCACAATCTTTAAATATTTCACACCTTCCGCCACAATCTCAGGCTCATCGGTAAATATGTACATAATCTGCTCCGGAAAGAAAAAACTCCCCAACATAAAAATAAGCCCTACAGTAACTGCGAGCCTCACCACGATCCCTAATAATCTCTCAATGGAATCCGTATCCCGTTTTCCCCAGTACTGCGCCGTGAGCACAGACGCCCCGGACGCCGTCCCGAACAGGAACAGGTTGAAAATAAAAAATACCTGACCGCCCAGTGAACAGCCGGACAGAACCTGCTCTCCCACCTTGCCGAGCATGACCACGTCCGTGGCCGACACACCCACATTGATTAAATTCTGCAATGCCATTGGTATGACAAGGGCAAACACCCTTTTATAAAAATCCTTTCGTTCCATATTGCGTCCTCCTCCCTTCTATCCCTGCAAAACACACATCTGTTCCAGCTCTTCCAAATACCGGAGCGCTTCCTTATAATATGTATCCGGTTTAAAATCCGGCTCCCGCACCATTTCCGCCAAAAGGCCGTTTAAGATATAATCCACAATTTTTACAAGGCGCTCCGGCGACAGGGCATGGAGAGACGTAAAATCCACCCGTTCCAGTATGGTTTCATACATTCTCAGCAGCGTCTCCGCCATCTCCCCCACTGTCTCCACTGCTTCCGGCACATCTTCCTGCCCGGCCCGCAGCAAAAATATCTGCATAAAAGGGAAGTTCTTCATTGCCACAGTCTTGGCCTTCTCCATCTGTCTCCGAATTACAAAATAATCTGTCTCCTGCGCATTGACCGCAGAAGTCATTTCCATCATCAGATACTTGACACTGTAATCAAATACAAATTCATACAGCCCGGTCTTGCTGATAAAGTAATGGAACAGTAAGCCTTTACTGATTCCCGCTTCCTTTACCATTTCGTCCGTACTGGCCCTGCGGAATCCGTTTTCCGCAAAGACTTTCAGCGCCGCGTTTATCATCCGGTCCTGTTTTTCCTTTTTCAGATCAAAAAATTTCTCATTCATGTCAGGCGGGCGCTCCTCTTTCGTAATTGACTGTATGGGTCGAATTTAATCTTAACATAGTTCGTTTGGTGTTTCAAGAGGTATTGCATTTTTGAAATTTTCTGCCAATAATCTATGCATAATCTCTTTGCAATTTCATAAAATAAGATTATAATAGAAAACAGGAGCAGCAAAATCCAACAATAGACAGCACGCTTGCCGAACTTTCTATTGTCATGAACAAAAGAAAGCATGTTTTGCGAACTTTCTATTGTCATGAATCAGGCTGCACACATACACTTATACAAAAGTGAAAGGAGAAACGCTATGGGCAAAAAATTTGGAAAATTTCTTCTTTTCGTTTCCACGGTAGGCGCAGCATGCGCAGGTGCATATTATTTCATGAAAAATAAACAGTCCTCTCCTGCCGAAGAAGACGATTACGAAGATCTGGATGATGATTCCGAGGACGCTTCTGATGGAGAACGCTCCTATGTATCGCTGAATTCAGATAGTGAAACTTCCGATGCCGACGCCGAAAAGTCAACAGACGAATCCGGCGCCAAAGTGGAAGAATTTTTTGATGATGAAGACGATGACAGTGACAGTTCTTTAGATGCAATCTGACAAGAGTCGGATTCCTGTTTCGATTTCATCTTCACAAAGTCCGGCATATCCTAATATCAATGTAGGCTGCCAGTCATCTGGCAGTCTCCCGATATGGGAATCCGCCATGCCATACACCCGGATTCCTTTTTCCGCCGCCCGGCGGATCAGTTCTTTTTCTGTCTGTTCCCCATGATAATGCAAAATCAAATGCAATCCCCCGTTTTCTCCCGATATTGTAACACGTTTCAACAGACTGCGGCAGGAAGACAACAAAACGTCATGCCGGCTTTTATAGATTTTACGCATTTTATTCAAATGCCGTTCAAATGCGCCATCCCGGATAAATACATTCAATATAGACTGATCGATTCGGGAAACTGTGGAGGAAAAAAACAGACACTGCTCCCGGTAACGCTCCAGCAGACGACGGGGCAGCACCATATAGCTGATTCGTATGGCCGGGGCAATGGCTTTGGAAAATGTCCCCATATAAATCACCTGATCCGCCTGATCCGATGCCTGCAGCGACGGAATCGGTTTCCCCCGGTAGCGGAACTCACTGTCATAGTCATCCTCAATCAGATAACGTCCCGGCTCTCCTGCCGCCCATTTCAACAGCTCCAGGCGTCTGCCTATGGGCATCACAATCCCTGTGGGAAACTGGTGGGACGGCATCACATAGGCGAGATCGGCCCCGCTTTCATACAATGCATCCACACACATTCCATATGTATCCATAGGAACCGTCCCTACCTGCCAGGCAAAGGATTGAAAGATCCGGTAAGCTCTTTTATATGTGGGATTTTCCAGTGCTATCTTTCTCTCCCTGCCCAGAATTTTCTCCAGAAGCAACAACAGATAGTCATTCCCGGCTCCAATTACAATTTGCTCCGGCGTACAGTTTACGCCACGGGATGTATGGAGGTAATGACAAATGGTTGTGCGCAGTTCCCCATCGCCCTGGGGATGTCCCAGGGCAAACAGTTCCTTCCGGTCATCTATCAATGTTTCCTTTGTGATCTTCTTCCATGTGCCAAAAGGGAAACTGCTCAGTTCCACTACATTGGGAGAAAAATCATACCGGAACTGCATTGGCTCTTCCTCCCCGTCCGCGGTTGTCTGTTCCATGGTATTTTGCAAGTCGTACAATTCTTCCATTTGACAAACAAAAAAGCCTTTATACGGACGGGACTCAATATACCCCTCTGATAAAAGCTGTCCATAGGCAAGATCCACCGTGCTTCTGGATACCTGCAGATATTCCGCCAGAAACCGGGTGGAAGGAAGCCTCTCCCCAAACAGGAGATGCCCCTTCCGGATTTCCGATTTCATATAATCATAGATCTGTTCATATAAGTGTCTGCCGCTGTGACTGTCCAGCGTCATCATCAGTTCAATCATCTCTCAGTCCTTCGCCTGCTTTACCACCTCGTCCTTTAAATCTCTGGCCCGCTCTTTAATCCGGGCGCCGGCTTCCCGGCTGGCGATGATGCCTGATACCAGCTTCATAGCCGCTTCATTCTCACCAAAATGGAAAGAAAGGGCCGCCAGCAGATAATCCACAGTGAATTCATCCATGCCGCACATTGGATAATCCTCTTTTATGTTGGCCTGGGCAAATCCTTCTTTTGCATTTTTCAGGAACTCTTCTTCCTGTCTGGCTATTTTCTCCTGCTTTTCCGGTTCATCCGTAAGACTCTCACGCCAGGCTCTGAGCATCCACGCAGCCCGCAGGCATACATAGGCTTTTTCGCTGTCATCCGCCTGTTTGGCAATGCTGTTAATCATCGCCATCTTATAACGCAGGAAGCTGTCTTCATAAGAAAATGTCTCTTTTTCTTCCCGCGGCTTATAGGCCGCGCATACCTTTTCCTCTATCAACTGTTTCTGTACCTGTGTCACGGTTTTGAAATAGCGTTCCAATGCGGTAAAACCACAATGGGGACACAAAACCACATCATATTTCAGCGGATTGATTTTCTCATAAACCGGACGCAAATCCAGGTCTGAACGGATCATCCTTGCCTTTGACGATTTGACTGTGGGATTTTTAAAATCTTTCCCGCAAATGGGACAGGTCCACTTTTTCCCAAATACAAATTCCGCATCAGACGGACATCCGCCTGCTGTTGACACCTCTGTCATGCTTTTCCCTCCTGTTTTGGCAATACATAGGAACTCTTGAGGGATACAATCCTGTTAAATACAAGCGCTCCTTCTTTAGAGTCTTTTGAGTCCACACAGAAAAATCCCTGACGTACAAACTGGAACCGTTCTTCCGGCTTCGCCTGCCCAAGGGCCGGTTCCAGAAAACAGTCTTTCATTATTTTAAGTGAATCCGGATTCAGATTCAGGCTGCCGTCCTCATTATAAACCCCTTTTTCCTCATCAATGATATTTTCATAGAGCCGTACCTGGGCTTTCACTGCCTCCGATGCCGGTACCCAATGTATGGTGCCTTTCACTTTACGTCCTGTGAAACCACCGCCACACTTTGTCTCCGGATCATAGGTACAGTGTACTTCCGTAATCCTGCCGGTTTCATCTTTCACACAGCCGATGCAGGTAACAAAATATGCATGCATCAGTCGCACTTCATTCCCCGGATACAGACGGAAATATTTCCGTGGAGGCTCTTCCATAAAATCATCGCGTTCAATATAAAGCTCTCTTTCAAAAGGCACCTGACGGCTTCCCAGCGCTTCATTTTCCAGATTGTTGGCTACTTCCAGAAGTTCGCTCTCTCCTTCCGGATAGTTGTCTATAATCAGTTTCACCGGATCCAGTACAGCCATCATCCTGGGACGGCTCATCTTCAAATCTTCACGGATGCAGTATTCCAGCATAGCATAATCCACGGACGAATTGCTTTTGGAAACGCCGCACAGTTCCACAAACTTACGGATGGACTCTGGTGTGAACCCTCTTCTTCTCAGGGCTGCGATGGAAACCAGCCGGGGATCATCCCAGCCGTCCACAATGCCATCCTCTACCAGTTTTTTAATATACCGCTTGCCGGTGACCACATTGGTCAAATACAGTTTTGCAAATTCGATCTGCCTGGGCGGATGGGGATATTCCAGTTCTCTCACCACCCAGTCATACAAAGGCCGATGGTCTTCAAACTCCAGTGTACAGATAGAATGGGTAATCCCTTCCACCGCATCCTCAATGGGATGGGCAAAATCATACATGGGGTAGATACACCATGTATCCCCGGTATTGTGATGGGTCATATGGGCAACCCGGTAGATAACCGGATCACGCATATTGATATTGGGGGATGCCATATCGATTCTCGCCCGCAATACTTTGGAACCGTCCTCAAATACGCCCTCTCTCATCTGCCGAAACAGTGTCAGGTTCTCTTCCACGCTTCTGCCAGCGCCTGGATCCTCCCTGCCCGGCTCTGTCAATGTACCTCTGTATTCACGGATCTCGTCCGCAGACAAATCGGACACATAGGCTTTTCCCTTCTGTATCAGCTTCACTGCGCAGTCATACATTATATCAAAATAATCAGAAGCGAAGAACAGCCGGTCTTCCCAGTCCGCTCCCAGCCACTGAATATCACTTTTAATGGACTCCACAAACTCTGTTTTTTCTTTTGTCGGATTTGTATCGTCAAAGCGCATGTTAAATTTGCCGCCATATTTCCTGGCCAGTCCGTAATTTAACAGAATGCTTTTGGCATGTCCGATGTGAAGATACCCGTTGGGCTCCGGTGGAAAACGGGTATGCACACAGTCATACACTCCCTCTGCCAGATCTTTATCTATCATCTGCTCAATAAAATTCCTGGAAACAGGTTCCTGTTCTGCCAGGTCTGCCTGTTTCATCTGTTCTGCCTGCTTGAAACTTTCTGTATCTGCCATGTTCTGTACTCCTCATCGTTAATTTCTGTTGGTAGTATATCACATATTTTGCATTATGGCATGTTCTTTTTACAAAATATGGGGAGAAATTGGGGTGGGTGAGTTGCAAATTGTCCCGAAATCTATATACAGTCAGACGGCTCCCGTTTTTGCTGTGGACCCGCTCGCACAGAAGGTTGAACATCTGCCAGAAGGCGAGTGCCACGACAAAATGGTCGGTGTTGTCGCTGATCAAGAAGAAAAGGGGGCGTCCTTTCATTCCC
The DNA here is from genome assembly GCA_910589075.1 of uncultured Lachnospiraceae bacterium. Taxonomy (GTDB): domain Bacteria; phylum Bacillota; class Clostridia; order Lachnospirales; family Lachnospiraceae; genus VSOB01. Next base: position 35,474 of record CAJUSK010000020.1, on the reverse strand, counting down.
CAGAGTATCCAGTCCCAGCTCTTCATAGCTCATAGTCTCTCAAACTTCGCAATATCGAAGGAATCCAATCTTGCGCCATATGAAATAAGAACAGATTTTCCGTTTTGCCAGCGACGTTTTGTAAAGGACTTTTTCTTTTTAATCAAATTCAAAAATTTACATTTCAGAGCAAAAAATAAGGCCAGAAACCTGTTTTTAGATTCCTGGTCTACGGTTTTACTATGCTGTCTGCTCTGCTTTCAGTTTTTTCATTTCGTCAAGTGGAAGTCCTGCGTATTCCGCAATTTTTTCAAGTGTCAAAATCCCATCTGCCAATATTCTCTTCGCGGAATTGATTATTCCTTCTTTCAATGTCTGATTCTTCATATCTTCCATAGCACGGCACATAATCTTGATTCCCTCCTTGCTCTCTTTGAAAAATCTCGCCCTGTCCGTCAGCGCGGTGGCTGTCTGATAGCTGCCGCGTCCCGTTTTTTAATATCGTCCCATTTTTGTTTTTTTATACAGTCCATAATGAAAACGATACGATATATTATCTCCTATCCATACCTTAGGGTTAATATTCGCACTATCTTTTTCTCTATATGAAAAATGAAAATATTTTTTCCCATTTTCATCAATTTCAATAGCTGTAATAATATTGCTATCATAGAGAAGTTGCAACAATTTTTGCTTATCATCAATAAACTCTGGTATTTCCTCCGCATTCTCAAGTATGTAATCAATGAATTTATCATAATTAGATATATATTCTTCGTAAGTAAAATCAGCATTTTTGAAAAAGTCAAATAATTTCAAAAAATGTTCAAAATCGACACTCGAATAATAAAAAGAAAGTTGATCTTTCAAAGAACTCATAAAATACTTCGAATAATTATTTTGGAACTCATTACTATCAAATACTTCCTTGCTAAAGAACTTACCATCTCCCAAATTATCTTTTTTCATTATTCGTTGCATATATTGCATAATTACAAGAATATCCCTTGGACGAGATAAAGATATTTTTAAAAATTCCATAAATGCAGTATCACATTCACGTTCGGGATTAGTTGACGCTATTTCCCAGGGAAAATAGCATTCAAAAATATCTTCTTCATTACAAGCTTGCTGATATGATAGAAGTTTTTTTGCGACCTCATATAAATATGATTTTTTGTATGTTTGATACGTTGTTCTCCAATCTAAAAAAACAGAGTTATCAAGTAACTTGTTTGTTGCATTTTGTAAATTTAGTGAATTAAAAATATCTGGTCTAAGAAGCAATACTATTTTAAAAAGTCCCTTTGAATCTTTCCCCTTATGAAAAAGACCTGTATTTAGAGTCCACGTAGCATTAACCAATCCTTTAATACATTCAATATAATCTATATAAGGTATTATGTCTGGCCTTATATCTATACCGTCTATAAAAAGTACAATATCTTTATTTAATTTTAATTTTGTAATAGCATCGGAAAAACTTTTTTCAATATAAAACAAATTATGCTGAAATCTAGTTTCACTAAACTCTATTTTTTTTGCTACCGTTCCTGCTGCCTCTGTGTATTTTGATATAAGTTTTGCTATAATTTCACTCTCATCCATGATCTTCATAACATTGGTAATTTCAGGAGAAAAAGCATTCATATAATATTCATCAATCGCTGAATTTAAATCGCTAATATTGCTTTTATTAAAGATTGAAACCACCTTGTCCTGTTCTGATACATTCTTTGCCAATAAAAGCAACAGTATTACTTTCCAAATTCCAACGTACCCTGTTAAATCTAAGTTCTTATTTTTCTTCAATGTATAAAATTTTTCATAATCAGTTGCAGCAAGATAAGAGACGGATGCTTTAGTTTCTTTATAGTTGTTATTGCTTAAAAATGTTGCATATGCCGTTTTTCCAGTACCTTTTTCCCCAATCAAAAAATATACATTGGGACTTAATAATTCATCCAAATATAAATTACGAACAAAGATATCATTAAATGCTGTTTTATTTTGTCTTTGAGAATATTTTGTGCGTCAGACTGTTACTGTCGTATTCTGCTTATAACAGCCAGAATCCACAAGTAAGTTATTCCCTCTGCGAATCTCCGTTACACAATCCGGGCGACGTGCGACACATTCATTATGCTTTTCTCTCACTGTTAAAATTCCACTTTTTCATAATTATTTTTCTTCCGTACCTCGCAATTCCTCTAGCATAATTTTCTCAATTTTAATGATATTCGGCTGGGTTGGTGTAAAACGTACCCCTCTATGTAAAAGATTGATTACTTTTCGTGCATTTTTTTCCAATTCCTGTATCAGTTTAGGGTCTGCAATCCTTACAGACTGACCGCCTTTGATATACTGACCGTCTATATATTTTGAGATCACAGGAAACATATCTTGAAAGAGGAGCACTGTTTTACGGTCAAAGACTTTCACAATCTTAATTATGTCTGTCGGTTTATGCTGCTCCTGCTTTTTCTGTACCAGACGTTCAAACTTTTCTATCTTTGAACTGCATGGAACTAACCAATATAACCCCGTTTGGCTATCTCTAAAAGCAAAGTAGTGCGGGCGCTTTGTTTCCTCATAATTGACTTTCAGATATGGGTCTTGTATCTTTGCAAAAAAATCATCTGATACAAAATATAGGCTTCCTGTCATAATTTCCATAAGAGGCTTTTCTCCCTATACAATTTAAGCCCCCTGCCTTTTAGGGCAAGAGGCTTAAAAACCTTTTCACGGCCTATTTATTATTCGCATGACCGGGAGCGAACCACGTTTACACGGTCTATTTGTTATCCGCATGACCGGGAGCGAACTACTTTTAAGGTAGTTCCCTACCTATTAATATTATTATACGCAAGCCCTGCAAATATGTCAATACCCCGAAAAATTTAATATGTAAATTTATTTATCTGTACTTTGTTTCCCTCTCCCCTTCTGGCTGCTTCTCTGCCTGTAAAATATTGTCAATGTTCCGCTTGATAACATCATACTCCTGTACCGTTTTTTTCAGCTTGCCATAGTCCGCATAAAGGCTTTTTTTGCGCTTGCAGCTTTTCATACTCTGTTTGCAGGACGGGGACGCTGGAGAGCCTGCCGCCGATCTGCGCCGCCTTTAGTGCTTTTGCCGCTGCTTCATGGAGAATAATACCTCGTTCATGCTCTGCCTGGTATTTCTCCTTATTCCGGGCTTTTCGATTGGCTTCATAGAGAGGCTTTGTCTTTTGGCAGGTAACGACGTTCTTAATGAGCAACGCTATGGCCGAAAGACGCTTTTCCACTTCTTTTAGACTATCCCCCGCCTTTTCGCTTGCCGTGGCATTTCCTCTATCCGGGTGAGCAAATCGGTGCGCTGCTCAATCTTGTTTTTAGCGAGGAAGTTCATAGTCTTTACCGCCTGTTTCAGATTGTGGATTTTCTCCCACTGTTCATAGTGAGCCGTCCCCGCCAGCATAGACATCTATCGCAATCCTGCATTCACTTGACATAGAGTTTATGATAGAGTCAAGTGGTGATTACTATGCTGCATAATGAAGCACGAAAACTGCTTATTGATGCCTGGAACAAAACAGACAATACCAAAGAAGTCTCAGAATGCTTTTCTGTAAATACCAGTACTGTCTGCCGCCCGGAAAAAAGAATGCGGGAAACTGGTTCCGTTGAAACCAGGGTCTCTCTGCGTGGCCGTAAACCTGCCCTGAACCAAAGCGACCTTCAGGATATTGACCAGCTGATACAGGCACAGTCGGATATCACGATCCATGAGATACGGGAAAAACTCCAACTGCAGGTAAGCGATGAAACCGTCCGTAAAGCCACCCTGAAACTCGGATACGTTTTCAAAAAGAAGTCTCTCCACGCTTCGGAACAGGAGCGTCCCCGATGTGCACAACAAAAGACAGGCATGAAAAAAACATATACCGGAGAACGATGCAAGTAACCTGGTGTTTTTTGATGAAAGCGGCGTCAACACTAATATGACCAGGCAGTACGCCCGTTCAAAAAGAAATGAGCGGGCAGTAGACAGTACTCCTGCCAATACGCCATGCAATACCACGATCCTGTCGCCCTTTATGCCTCTTCCTCATCCTCCACATCCCGCTTCAGTCTGTCAAAATAAAAGGAAGGCATGTATTCATCATTGAAATACCCGATATTTTCTATCCCCATGGAACGCAGTTGGGCTTCAATCTCACGATAAAACATATTGCAGATAATCACACCCCAGTCTCCCGGCAGATGTCTTAGTTCCTCCGGGTTTTTCACCTCCAGCCCCTCAAACCGGCTTCCCCACAGTTTCGGATTATTGTCGCAGGTAAACAGCGGCGGATATTTCTCTCCATAACATTTCATGTAATTTCGGCACATATTCCCAGCCCCGAATAATACAATCTTCTCATACTTTTTCAGGTCATTCTCGATCCCGATCTGCAGGGCAAAATAATCCAGCAAAGCACTGTACACCGCCACCAGCGACGGCTGCAAAAGCGGGGAAAAAGCCACCGTCGTATCTGTCGTCTCCAGTATGAGGAAGCCGTCGAACCCGGTCCGGCGCAGGCCCCGGATCAGTCCCAGCCAGTCCATGGTGGACTGGCGCATGTATGCACTGGTAAATGGCAGCAGCCGGGCCATGTGTTCTCCGTCGTTTTCCGTCAGGATCACCCCGCGGATACGACTGCCCAGCGACAATACCATCCCCTGTATATCCTGTCTGCACAGGTTACAGATCCCCATATCCAGGCAGAAGCCAAATCTCTCCTGCCCCGCCTCCCGGTTCAGTGCATCCACCCACCGGGCCGCCTGGACACCGTCCGAGCAGATGCCCCGGGAAAGCCGTCCACTTTGGCTGCGGCACTGGTTTATCAGTAAAATCCGGGTTTCCTCCTTTTCGCAAGTGTCTGACAGGGCGAGGAAAAATGCCCGGTTGGCCTCCCATAGATCGTCCCTTTCAATCCCTGTAAACAATGGCTGCACAATGATCTCCCGGATACCCATCCGTTCACAGGCGCGGATACACGCTGTATCGATCTCCAGAACCAATCTGTTCAGGCCTGTGTCTCTGATCTCTGTCCCCGGGCTGACAAAGGGCAGGCGGGCAATGGAAGGCAGGAAATCATGAGCGTCAAAGGCATCTGACGCTTTGTCAAAGCATTTTTGCATACGGGCGGGGTCCATCTCCCGCTCCCCTTCTTTCTTTCCCCGTTCCTGAAACACCCATTCAGGCGACACAAACAGGCCAAAATCAAACATGATTCCCCCGATGCCCGCCTCCCGCAGCTGGCAGATGCTCCGGCCCGGCTTTTCCGTACTGAATATGACGCCTCCCATTGCGCATACCTTTTCCATACACTACCTCCATCTTATGATACAGGGTCTTACCTGTTTACCAGCCGCTTTTGCTGTTTTCTGTCCTGCCTGTCCGGCCCGCTTCCTGCCCTCAGTCGGTTTTACTGCCCTCGTCAGCTTTTCCGTCCAGCATATCCTTGCGCATCGTGGTGCTCACGCCCTCCGTATAGGGGAAAAACACCAGATCCGAGCCCTGTCTCTGTAAAAACTCCCGCTTTGCCTGCCATCTGGGGTCATCCGCATAGTCGCTTCCCGAAAACTGCACATCAAAGCCGTAACGGCGGTATGCCTCGTCCGTATCTCCCTGATCCAGAGGGATTTCCACTGCCTCGTCCACATACCGGCAGGCCGCCACAATGGCAAGTCTCTCCTCATACGGAATCCGGGGACGGGATCTTTTGTGTCTGATGACACCTTCGTCTGTCACCACCCCCACGATCAGATGGCTGCACTGCTCCTTTGCACGGCGCAGCAGGTTCAGGTGCCCCATATGGAACATGTCGAATACCCCCGCCACATAACCTACGTTGTACGGTTTCTCCGGCTCCGGGGATATGCCCTCCGGCACAGCCCCGGCAGGCGCTCCCCCTGGCCGTACGGCTGACGGCAGGGCATTGGTATTCTTCTGCATCCCCTCATCACATGGGTATGTCACAGCCGGGTCGTACACGCTGAAATTAGGGATACCTGCCTGCATCAGCTGCTTTACCACCGGCATGTAATCCCGGATGCACACCATCACCTTATACTCCGCCGGATTCATCCGCTCCAGTTCCCTGGGGCCGTAAACAGGCAGGCCATCCGTTTCTTTCCCCTGACGCTCCTTATCGTTATCAAGATAGCCGGCTATGGAAAAGACGCTTCCATACCGCTCCCGGAACAGGCGGGCATACTTGCCTGAGCCGAACAGGTAAAGCCGACGGCCTTTTGTATGGTGAAAGATGTCACAAAAGATTTTCTCATAGTTTCCTGCCTGGTAGTTCAGCCGGCGGCGGTTTTCCATCACCGTCTCATACTCCCGCCTGCCTTCCTTATAATAGTCCGACAGCCCGTCGTCTGCCCTCAGTCTGGCAAGGAACAGGCCCACAAACCGCTGGTACAGCCCCATATGCTCCCCGATCCCGTATCGGTCAAGCAGATCCGACCTGGGGATAATGGTGTCCAGGTGGTCGTTGAATTTATAAATAAACTCGATGGTCCTAAGCAGAATGGCCCTGGCCGGCACGTTCTCCAGATACAGCTCCTGGTCGTAAAATACAAACCGCCCTTCATAATAAAAACAGTTCAGGGACACCAGATCCAGGTATCCCCGCTTCAGGATGGGGCCGGGGCCTCCAGGCCCCTCCCCATGGGCATGAGCCAGACTCTCCCATTTTCCCCTTCCAGGGTCATCCTTTTTGCGGTTCTCCCATCCCGGCTCAAACTTCTCCCAGTCCACCTCATTTGGGCCGGCATGCTCTGAGGAGTTCAGGATGGTTTCCCACAGTTCATCCAGCTTCGCAAGGAAAGTCTCTTTGTCCGTGGCAAGCAGCCCCCGCAGGCAGTCATTGGCCGGTATCCCTGGCACATAGGGCATTACAAAGGCTTCCCCGTGAATCTCCCCCGGTATCATGGCTACACCCTGCTCTGTCAGATAGCAGTTGTTCTCATACAGGCGGCGGATCCGTGCCTGCCCTGCGGGATATAACGCCCGTTTTTCCACTGTACCGCCCTGTTTCAGGATGGTAGCCATGGCATTCTCCGGCCCCCGCTCCCCGGACAGGGTCACCTGATCCGCCGGATGGAAGGATCCGGATATGGGGCATTCCACAAAAAAGCCGTTGGCCATGGCGTGGAGCAGGCCGTTTTCCAGCAGGGACGGATAAAGTTCCTCTTCCAGTAAAAACACGGTTTCCGGGCTGTTGTATTCCGGAAACAGCCGTATATCCAAACCCTCGTTGGGGATGTAACCATGGGCCAGCAGAAGCTGGGGGTTTTCCAACCGGGGAAACACCGAGTAAAAGCGGCGGCGGCCAAATCCCGCCTCCTCCAAAAAACTCTCCAGTTCAGCCATGGCATAGGAACGCCCTTCCATGGACGCCCGCTCCCAGGGGCGCAGATGGGTATAGTTTTCTATGCCGTCATAAGTTTTCCATGTATAGGTATCCCGATCCCCGCAAAAGTAGCGGATACCCAGGCGGTTGTCCGCAGCAAGCAAAAGCCGCCCCTTTGGATGCAAAAGCCCCCTGGCCTGCCGGAGCATGGCTGCCGGACTGTGGGCATAGGAAATGACGTCCACTGCAACCACAAAGTCATAACTTCCAGAGGTGACAGGGATGCCCCTGGCATCGGATATACCCATGCTGTCAGCCCCACTGTCACCAGTCACCATATCACGGCTGCCCGTATATCCCCCTTCTGTCTGCGCAAGGGGAACACGGGTGACAAAAAGCCCTCTCTCTTCCAGGCTTTCCGCCACCTGTATGCTGCATCCCTTCTCCGTAACGATGCAGGCCACACGGCTCCCCGTTTCCATCCCGTACCATCTGAGAATGGCGCCGGGCAGTTCTTTCCTTCTCTCCTCCTGTGTCATGGTTGTGCTCCTTTTTCTCAGCCTCTGCTTTCTGCGTATTTACCAAACGATTCCGGCGCGCGGCTCACTCCAGGCGCCTGTTCTTTGTGTGGTTCCACCTGTCAGTCCATATCCCGCATAAACAGGTTGGTGCTCCCAAAGGCCTGCAGGGGTAGGGTGTAGGCGGACATGGCTTTCTCCCGGATCCCATATCCTTTTAGCTGCTTTAGGATCTCCTCTGGGCAGGCCCTGTTCGTTACCAGGTAGTGGGCCTTTGGATACCTATGTACTGCCTCCTGCAGGCCCACCACTTCCCATCCATGATATGTCCCGCCCCAGAGGGCGCTGTTATTGTCACAGACACAGGCGATATTCCCCAACCCGTTCATCCGCATCAGGCACAGGGCGAATTTCGCCGCCTTCCCTGCGCAGCATAAAACGATCTGCTCTTTTTCTTTCATCTCACGGACAAAATCTCCGTAGATGCTGCTGTTTATCCCCGCCCGTATCCCCGCATAGGCCTCATAAGCCTCCGGGTTTTCCGTAAACAGGCGCATCTCCAGGTAAAGGTCCGGGTGCATCTCTCTCCGCGCAAGCAGCCCCGCCTCACGGTCACGACAGATCATCTCTCTCATCTCTTCCATATCCCTGCGGATGGCTTCGTCCGGCCGGCTGTGCTCCCGGTAGGTCATATAAGGGGAGAGGGCCATCATCACACTCTCCCTGGCCATAAAGGCACGCCTTGCACGGTCCCTCATCCCCTGTTCATCCATCCTGGCGCGGATGTAGCGGCATTCCTGAAGGTTGAACCGGGCAAACCGGGGATCATAGGTGGAGGAAGCAGCATTGTCACGGCGGTATCTGTACAGCAGCCTGTCGATGAACATCCCTCTCTCCAGGTTCATGTCTGTCAGGTAGCGCAGCCCGCAGTCCTGGAAGGCGGCGCCGGGACTTTCATTCAGACGGATCCGGTTCCTTTCAAGGAACTCTCTGCGGTAGACGCCGTTCCAGATATAGACGTCCGGCGAAAGCGGGCTGTCTGTATAGTAGGTATGGGACAGCAGCCTGCCCGTATCCGGAAGGGGATGCTCCAGCAGGTAGCGTTCCCCCTCACAGGGCGTGGCCATTGTGTAAAAGCCTCCTTTGGCATAATCAAGGCCTTCTTCTGTGGCCACCCGGCACAGGGTTTCGTACATGTCAGGCTCTATGCTGTCATCTGTCTCCACGATCCCCACGTATTCCCCCCGGGCCATGGAAAAGCCCAGGTTCACCTGGTATCCGTAGCTTCTTACCTGGGAACGGATCAGGCGGATGCGGCTGTCTGCGGCTGCATGTTCCCGGAGGATTTCGTATGTGCCGTCCGTGGACCCGGCGTCTATGCACAGGATCTCGATATCCTCCAGGCTCTGGCACCGGACGCTTTCCAGGCATTCTTCTATGTAGCCGCCTACGTTCAGTGACGGCAGGATCAGTGTGGCTTTGGGCATGGTCTTTCTCCTCTTTTCGTCTATGGTTGTATACTCATACAGGGCTTGTCAGATGCCGGCCTCTCATATCCCGCCGGAAAAATCCGGGACAATCCCCCTGTCCGCGATTCCCATTTCTGACAGCTGTCTCATGATCTGTTCAGAAGCCCTTACCGGCGAAATAAGGATCACAGCGCCTTTGGAGGCCTTGCTGGCCTGGCAGGGCGGCAGTATTTCATAGCCATAAAATGTCTCTCCCTGCAGCTCAGGGCTGTTGTCCGTAAATGCCAGAACCGGGATGCTGTTATGGAAGCAGAAAAGCAGCAGCTTCTCCCCATATGCCCCGCATCCCCAGATAATGGCCGGCCTGCCGCCGATCCGGTTCAGAAGGCCCCTCCTGCCCTCTTCTGGTTTCCTGTTTTTATCAGACAGCCACCGGGCATGGCCGGCCCCGGATTCCATGAGTATCAGCAGTTCTTCCCAATACCATGCGTTCTGACGGCAGGGTCTGAGAGTGTTCTGCTCCATTGCTGTTTTCAGCCGTTTCACAAACCACCGGCAGGGGCTTTGCAGCCGCTTATCTTCCCAGTCATATCCAAGCCGTTTGAGAATCTCATCATATTTCCCCAGAAATGCCCATGCCATCGTGGCCAGGTAGTTCTCTCCATGCAGTGCATCCATTTTTTCAGGCAGCCTCAGTTCCTCCTCAATCCAAGCAAACTCCTTCTGATAATAGCTTAACCCTTCCAGATGGAAGCTGGACGCCTCCGCCCTGTCCCGGCGGTATCTGTACAGGCTGCGGTCGATGTACATGGCACTTTTTGCATATGTTTTCACCTGCTGCAAAAACCCCATATCCTGGTATGCCGCTCCCGGAGATTCATGTAACCTGATATGGTTTTTGTTCAGAAATTCCCTGCTGTAAATCCCTTTCCACAGCAGGTAGTCGGAAAGCCGCAGCTGTGCAATCTGTTCCGGGCACAGCACCCGGCCGTACCATGGCCGCTCCGCCCCAAACAACCGGCTGCGTTCAAACAGACGCCCGCCGCTTTCAAAGGTGTAAAAGCAGTCAAAGTCGGCCGCCGCATAATCAAGAGCATATAAAGCCGCTGTTTCGTACAGGGTTTCATACATATCCGGCGCCGCATAGTCGTCTGTTTCAAGGATGGCCACATACCGCCCGCCTGCCCTCTCAAGCCCCAGATTAACCTGGCTGCCATAGCTTTTCTCCCTGCTGTGCAGCAGCTTTATCCGTTTATCTTTTTGTGCAAAATTTTGCAGTATCCCCCAGGTGCCGTCTGTGGAACCGGCATCCACACAGATGATTTCCAGTTCTTTCAGCGTCTGGCCTGTTACACTTTCCAGGCATTCCCCTATGTACTCTGCCACATTCAGGGATGGCAGTATGATTGTTACGTTTGCTTCCATGGCCCCTTTCCTTTTCTACATCCCGTATGGTTTCTGCATATGCCGGTTCAAAGTCCGGCCGGCTCATTCCCATAAGCCGGATCCGGACTCAATTTAAGGTGTTTCCCGGATGCATCATTCCCCCAACAATCCCCAGCAGGCGCCGGCTGAACTGTTCCAGGGAAAAGTTCTCCTGATAGGTCCTGTACGCACACTCCCCGATTGCCTCAAATCTGTCCCTGTGGTTGATTGTCCATTCTATCTGCTGCGAAAGGCTTTCTATATCATCTGCCCTGCACACCAGCCCGTTTTCAAAAGGCGTAATCAGCTCCGCCGTCCCTGTCATATCGGATGCGATGCACACTTTTCTGTGCATCATCCCTTCTGTCAGTACCACCGGCATGGGGTCATTCCGGGAAGGGCATACCACCACATCAATCTCTTTGTATAGTTCCAGCATCCGCTCATGGCTGACGCTGCCATACATCTCTGCCTTCCCCGTGGCCTTCATCGCTTTTTCCTGGTCCGGCGCAGCGGCTCCTATCACCCAGAATTTTGCCTGGTCTTTCCATCTCTCCCAGTTCTTTTCTATAGCCGAAATAAAAATGTCCTGGCCCTTGCGTTTTGACAGATAGCCAATCACGGCATAGATGATTTTTCCTCCGCAGTCCCTCTTTGGGGGCCTCTGTGTATCCCTGCCATACGGGATGCCGTAAACAAGACGGCCGATCTCCTGTTTCCCGCCGTGTTTTCGATAGGATGTTACAGCCCGGTTCCCCACGCCGTACACATGCAGATTTTCATAAGAAGGCAGCCTGCCGACCTTATATTCGTCATACGCATTGTCTTCCTCATGGAGCCACCACAGAACCGGGACAGACATCTTTTCCAGCTTCTCCACAAGGCCCCACAGCACCACCGTATTGGCAAGGATCAGATCATACTGTCCAAAGTACTGGCGGATCTCTTCTTCCCTGAAATCATACTCCTCAAATATGGAAACCGATATGCCTCTGTGCAGGTAGTCGTAGCGCAGCCTTCCGTCGGCTTTTGAATAGACACTCACGCCGTACCCCTTTTCTTTCAGGATGCATGCCCCGTAATACAGCATCAGCGGGGCGCCTGTCAGGGAAAGGTCATGGGTAATGAGCAGGATTTTTCTGTCTGCCAGGCTGTTCTCCGCCCACCCATAGCTTTCCACCCTGCGTATTTTACTCCAGTACCCCCTGTTTTCCCGGTCGATGATCAGGTCTTTGTCAATGCCCATTCCTTCAAGCTGCGCCCGCATCTCCTGATAGTGCACGCTGGCCAGCACAATGCAGTCATATGCGTACCGGCCAATATTTTCCGGTGCGTCAATCAGCCTGCCCTCCAGATATGTCCCCTGCTTTTGGGGATCGTTGTCTAAAAAAGCGGCAATGTCCATCCCCTGCAGCTTCTCCCGGCTGGCCATATATACATTCCCTGTCCCGAATACGATAATCCTCATATGCCTTATCCATCCTTTATAGTATTTCGCACTCTGCAATCAGTTCTTCCAGGGATATAACAGGTACATCGAAAAACGTTCCAAGCCAGGTCCTGATTTCTTTATATTCAACAACCGGCGTCACGATCACCGCATCCAGATCCGGGTACCTTTCCCGGATATACATCCGCGGGTCCTCCATCTTTAGGAACTCCGACTTTCTGTCAAAGCCAAAGGCTACCTGGATGGGCCCGGTCTCCAGTTCTCCTGCCAGATGTCTCCCCAGATCCCCCATGCCGTATATTGCGATCGTATGGATATGCAGGGATGACAAAACCAGCGCAATTCTTCTGCCTTTCTCATTATTTGTCATCCATCTGCTCAGCAGGCCGTAATGGATACGGAGTTTCTCATCACGCAGCCTGGATGGTAACAGGTATCTCCCGGGATCCTTTGCGGGCACCCCATGGTTTTTTTCCGGCAGTATCCTGCTTTCTTTTGGCAACAGCTCGCTTTCTTCCGTCAGCATTCCGTTTCCTTCTGGCAGCATCCCTCTTTCTTCCGGACGGTTCAGCTCGTCCATTACCTTTTTTACCGCCTCCAGGTACCCATAGCCCCATAATTCGTCAGGCTCCATGTAGGCCCCTTCTCCCCATTCGTTCCACGCATTTATAAAGATCAGGCCACGCCCCCGCTGCTTTGCCAGGCGTGCAAGTTTTTTATAATATTCCTCAAACGCCTGCGGCGATGCGTCTGCCACGGACACCCCCTGGCTGCCTCTGCGGGGCGTATCGTCACTGTCTGTAAACGCCCCGAAAAAGGTGTTTTCATCTGATTCCGCGTATGCGCGTTCCAGGATGTTTTCCCATGCGTCCCGGTAGCGGATTGTCCAAACGCCGTTCTGGTATACCCGCTCCCTGGGCATGAATGAATAGTCATACTCCTGCAGCAGCCAGTAGTCTGCCTGGCTGTAATTGCAGGAATTGCTGCGCACGGTTATTACGCAGATCCCTTTCAGGCCGTTTAATACCGCCAGTTCCTTCCAGTACTCCATCATGTTGTCCAGGCAGTACATATATTCCGGTTTGTGGATCAGAAACACCGGCTTCCCGTCATACTGTATATATCTGCTGTCTTTAAAAAAGGGGAGCAGGTATTCAAAATGTTCTTTCCATTCTTTTTTACCGCCGTAGCTCTGCCTGAGCAGTATCCCCTCATCCTGCCCTTTCTTCTCATAGCAGGCCCCTGTCCATGTATTCATGTTGGGGACATTGGTCCATGTCCGCGCCCATGTCTGGTTGGCCCAGGAAAAGCAGAACGGCATATGGATATCCGTCCATGCAAGGAGATTTTCCGCAGGCTTTTCCAGAATCCGCCTTCCGTCCTTAAACCAGTAATGGTAAAAACAGAAGCCGGAAACACCGTATCTGGAGGCAAGCTCTGCCTGCCACTGCATGACGTCATGGTCTGAGAGGTCGTAGTAATTGCCCTCCAGGGGCACCCGCGGTTCCCGGTGCCCTTGATACAGCGGTCTGGCGTTTTTTACGGTCACCCAGTCTGTAAAGCCTTCTCCCCACCAGCGGTTGTTCTCTTTTACTTCGTGAAACTGTGGCAGGTAGATTGCGATTGTTTTTAACATGGTTTTTCCCTTCCCTGTTCTTAACTCATAATGTCCCCGAATCTGCAGGGTATGCTTTGGTCCATTCCCCACACAATCTGGCCTGGCTGTCTGCCGGTAAAACAATAGAAAGCTCGCTTTGCGGACTTTCTGTTGTTTTCAATAAAAGCAGCATCCTATTTTTCATTCGCCCTTTTCAGTAACTGCGTCCATCCACCATCTGCAGGCTTGCCATCCAGCCAGCTTGCTGAATAATGGTGTATGGAATGGGTATTGTCTGTTATCCTTCCAAATCCTTTTTGGAAACTGTAAGGAGAAAAAAATTCTTTTGGGTAAATGGCAATGTGATCAGCCTCCTGGGGCAATCCGTTCATCGAAAATCCATACTGTGTCATGACTTCAGACTGGATCACCGGGCAGTTGACCATGTTCAGTGTGCCATCTTCTTTCATAAATGGCATATTTTCATATCTGTCCAGAACAGTTTTCAGCACTTTAAAACCTTTCACTGCACCAAAGCCAAGGCCCCATGCCACATGGGTCAGGCTTTCAAATCCGCAGAACATGTCCCAGCCCAAAAATGCATCCAGCGGCTTTAACAATTCCACATCTGTATCCAGATATATACCTCCATATTTATGTACCACATCCACTCTGGCATAATCAGATACAAAGGCCCATTTCTTCTGTTCATAGGCCTCTTTCATAAATCTGTTTTTCGTTATATCGTAATTCGTTTCATCCCAGCGGATGATTTCGTAATCAGGACAATGTTTTTTCCATGTCCCAATGTAATGCTCGTACTCTGCAGGCATCTTGCCCCTGCCAAACCAGCAGTAATGTATTTTTTTCGGTATTCTGTGTTCTTTTTTTCCTGGTACCGGAAAGCAGTTAAAATGCTCTGTATACTCATATAAAAACAGATCCGGAAGGCAGTTCATTCCATCCAGTTCCTGTATCTGGTCCAGTTGTGCAATTATATCTGCATATGCAGGGCAGGTAACCAGTACGATGGCATCACTCCTATACAGATCAACAAACTGTTTGGGTGAGATGACCCTTATTGTATTTCCATGGATATTCAGCTCTCTGCCGAAAGTGTAATTATCTATGATTCCATCTATTTTGATTTCCGGATTCTTTTCTGTAAAAGCAAGGAACTGCTTTCCGCCGCCAAAGCAATACAATTTTTTGCTCTTACATTCCTCTAATAAACCTGTTAGTCCGTAATTCATTAAGTTGACCATTCGTTACTTCTCCAATCGTATTTCTACAATATTAGAAAAACTATAGAACAATCTCCATTTCCCGCCAGACAATCTCCGGTTCTGCCCATACTGTTTTTTCATTAAAACCAGACTGGCATAATTGTTCTTCAATTTCCTTTTCCATCACAGGATTTTTAAGGGCAACTAATATTCTGTCGAAGTCTATTTCATTCAAAGTTCCCGGCGACTCAATCTTACGGTCATATATCAACTTCATTTTTCAGATTCAGATCCACCCAGGCTACAATTTCAACACCCATGACATTTATCAAACGCCGGTATTTTGCAAAGCACATACTGCAGGGCGGCTTCTAGAAAAATATAAGCATTTATAGAACACTACAACATTTTTCTCATCGAGCATTGACGTATATACTACGGCAGCATCCTCGCCCCAGGTAATTCGTTTATCTACATCTTGTATGTTCTTCCATAAAATAATTAATAAATTTCTTCCAATTTTTCTCTAGTCCCATAGTTCTACTGAATAAGCTCTTATTATTTACTAATTGCATTATCAAAAATAAGCTTTATTATTTCTATGCTATTTTTCTCTGTATATATCATTACTCCACTCTATACATTACATTATTTCATTTTACTATATTATAAGTTCTAAGCTTTTTGTAATCTTAGAACGCTTTTCTATAAATACCATACTGTCACAATAGGTAATAAACTTGATTTTTTCTGAATATTTATTTCTACTTAGTTTATCCGTCTCAGAATATTGTGCATGCAAAGAATCTATCAATCCTTTTGTATATTCCATAAAAGTTGCGCCACCTAATTCACCGCCATATTTACTCATATACGAAGTATGTAAGTCCTCGCACAGATATATTCCATTATCATCTACTAAATCAAACAGTTCCTCAAAGGATACCATTTGCTGATTCATTGTATGTCCGCCATCGTCTATTAGAATATCCACGGTATCTATTTCTGATTTAACCATTTGCAGAAACTCCCTGTCTTCCTGCGATCCTATAAAAATCTGAATATCCTCTTCCTCCAGTTTTTTACAATCAGGATTAATATCTATACCATATATTTTAACTTTGTTATTGGAATTTTTAAAATAATTCTTCCACATTTGCAAAGATCCGCCTTTAAAAACACCGATTTCTAATATGGTAATATCTTTTCCACGATATCTGGAAAAGAATCTGTCATACGCCTCAAAATAATGCATCCACTTAGTCATAGTAAGATGCTTTTCCTTAAAAAAGAATTTCTCCAGATCGTTCATGGAATCCTGCCGGATCATTTCCTTTACTGCAACAATCTCTCTGGCTTTTCCATCAAATATCATATTTCCCCAGTTATATATATCTTTTTCAGACAAAATAACCGTTTCATTATAATATGCTATTCTTCTTTTTGAGACATTATAAATTTCTGTCAGCCTGTTATATATATCCTGTCTGTCTTTATCACCCACTGCAATTACAACCAATCTGTAATTTTCCCAAATCAATTCATCCGGACTACATATTTTAAATCCACGGTATTCCTTACCACATAAATGGGGATTCGAGTCAACCAATTCTAATTCTGTAACGCCATATAGTATACAAAAATCAATATACTGCTTTCCATATTTCCCTATTCCATATATAATTGTCTTTGTTTTCTTCATAAGTGATTCTCCTTATTATGTATATCTCTATATAATCTATGTCAATACAAAATCTGCTAACTTCTCTACTCCATCCTATATGTCTATTTCCAATTCTAATCGGTTCCTTCCAGGTTCTGCCCAAATAATCTGCTCTTCGGCAACATATTTCTTTAATTGTTCTCTGATTTCTTCTGCCTTCTCAGCATCTGCTACTGCAATCAGTATTTTATCAAAAAAAAGATGGCTGATAACGTCCGGATGCTCTACTTTGCATCCATATATATATTCCGTTCTTCTATCCACCCATGCAACAATCTTTACATTCTTTATTTGTGATAGTTGCTTATAATAAGCTCTTCCCACACTTCCAGCACCATATAATATAATAGTTTTTCCAGTTACTTGTATTACTTCAAATGGTACTCGGTAGGGCTGTTGGAGTTTCAGAGAAAAATTATCCTGTAGTCCTTTTCCTATAAAATAAATTAAATAGGCCTGAAGCTGTCTGTCCAACCCATATTCCCTCCCGTATCCGGAAAATACATTTCTCATATATTCCTGAAAATACTTTACTTGCTGAAATATAGATATATCTTTTGCATCACACATGGACCCTGAACGACTCCTGTAAAAATAAAGAAACTTATCAATAACTACTATTTTATCAGATTCAAGTATAGCATTATATACTACAGCAGCATCCTCACCCATTGTAATTCTTCTATCCATGGCCTGAAGACATTCTTGTAATATTTTCTTTCTTATTAATTTTGTACACAGAGATTGAATAATTCCAGGACAACCACATTCAAAATCATACATCATCTTTGTATATATTTGTTCTAATTTCTTATTTTCGTATAATCCATTTGAAACCGTGTAATTCCAGTCGTAATATCCTGATTCTGTTATACTCCTCATATTGTAATTTACTATATCAACATGTTCGTTATCTGTTAATGGAACCACCTCTTCCAGCAGTTCTTCTGCTATCCAGTCATCACTATCAACAAATATGCAATATTCACCTTTAGAATTTTCCACACCGTTCTTTCTTGCAACAACCAATCCCTGATGCCTAAGTTTAATTACTTTAATTCTTCTATCTTTTAAAGCATAATTTTTACAGATTTCAAGGCTTTTATCTGTTGATCCATCATCTACAAGTATCACCTCTATATTATTGTAGGTCTGATTCAGAATGCTCTCAATGCAGTGCGACAAATATTCTTCCGTATTATAGATTGGCACAATAACAGATACAAGCGGATTCATTTTTCCTCCTTTTTATAAATACAACATATAAACTTACAATCATTTTTTATGATAATTCTCTAAATATGTTTGAAAATGATACTTTATAATCCACCAGATTATATATTTCATACTTTTAAAAATATATCTTCTAATAATCACCTCATTATTTTGAAAACTCATCATCGAGGATTGATCTTCTTTATGAAATATTCTTACATCCGGCACATACAATTGCTTTAATTTCCGACATTGGCACATCAAGTATAAAATTGATTCTTCTCCGTACAAAAACGTTTTACTATAAAATCCCTTGTAAAACCCGAAAAAATCTGGAGTAAACAGAAGTGCCGATCCATGTAGTATACTAACATATTTTCCTTGCCCTGTTGGAAATTCAAAACAGCTTCCATGCTTTAACGACAACAGATTTATATAAATTGATACATAATTCTTAAATTCAAGACAATCTTTAATTTCATCTTGTACATATCCGTCTTTCAAAAGTATTTTGCTACCAATGACGCCCACTCCAGGTTCATATTTATCCAATAATACTTGTATATAGTTTTTGTCAATAAATATAGTATCGTTGTTAACTACCAATATAAAATCAGCTCTCAGCCGCTTTCTTGCATATGTGATTCCTCTGTTATTTCCTTTTGCATAACCCTGGTTCTTCTTATTAGCTATCACTTTGATTGTCCCTATTTGTTTATATGCATTTTTTAATTTTGCATATGATCCATTATTTGAACCATTATCCACAATAACTACTCCGCACACTGAGTATTGCATTTTCAGTATACTGTTCACACATTCTATTGTATCTTTATAATTCAGATAATTCAGAACAACAATAGCTACTCTACTCATTTTTAATCCCCTTTATCACATTATCCAGCGAAATTACCGGACACTTTACCTTCTTCAGTAATTGCTCACGAATATTCTCATAGTCCCAAACAGGTGTTACAACAATAGCATCCACTTCAGGCAAGTCATCACATGGTTTATATAAAGGTAATGTCTCACTCGCTTTGAGAAATTCAGATTTATCAATTACATACTTTATTGTTATGTTGCTCTCCCTTAACTGCTTCAACAGATGTTCCCCGACGCCTCCTGCCCCATAAACAGCAACATTGTCTATTCCTTTACAGATAAAATATTCTTCCAGTGAACCATTACTTTCTAATATATCCATCCATGATGTCAGTAGCATAAAGTATTTCTTATATTTTTCTTTCAATCTGTCTTTATTTTTGCTGACACGTAAAGAAAAATGAAATGCTGTAAATAATATAATTGATATAAAGCATAGAAGTTTTATAATGATACAAACAACCTTTTTCATAGCCCATCGCCCTTTCACTTCTTTATTGTCTTTTTCAAACCTCAAACAATATATCTTCAATAGAGACAATCGGACAATTCATCTTTTCCTTCAATTTTAGTTTTATTTCCCCATATGACGCTATTGGTGTCACAACCACAACATCCACACACTCCAAGGCACTGTCGGGAGACACAATAAACCCTTCAGAATTTTTTCCAGCGCTCTGGTCAATGGCATATTTGACGCTGATATCGGAATCAGTCAGTTCTTTTATCAAGGTTTCCCCCACGCGCCCCATACCGTAAACCGCCACTGTATGGTACCCGTTTTTATGAAAATAACTGCTGATGGATTTCCCTTCCTGCCTCCTCTGCACCCACTGGCTCATCAGCCGGAACAGCCTGCCAAACTTGTCTGATGATTTCCTGTATTCTTCTGATATTTCTGTTAAAATCTTTGCAGTCACGACAACGCCGGCAGCCACCCCTGCACCAAACAGGCATATAGAGGTTATGCCTGTCAGTATCTTATTTTTCATGTTATATAACTCCTTACCTTAACCATGATTTTTACATTGAACTTTTTAACAGACTATCGAAGCCTGTCAGCTCCGCATTTTTTCCGCTCCGCTTCATTTTCCTTCTTATTTTTTCAAGATCATAAAAAGGGATAACGATTATTTCCTTTACATCATCCGGTAAGTCTGCCGCAGATACCACCTGAATGCCTCTGTACACAGAACAATCAGGCTTACTCAATACAATGCATTCAATATGAAGACTGTCTTTCAATTCCTCTATAAGAAAGTCACAAATTTTCCCTGTCCCCCAGATTGCAATATTCTGATGACGTATTTTTGAACAAATACGCTTACAGTAATCGCTTCCCTTTAAATCTGTCAACATAGAAAGCACCAGATCCTGGAACGCCCTGAATCTGTCTATTGTGGGAGTCCATGATAACATATCCTGAAAAGCCTCCTCACATTCTTTTGTACTGACTATTTTATCCGGCAAAATATACTCTTTCAGATTTTCATTTTCCTGATACTTTAATGCCATTTTCAACGTTCCGCAATGGGTACCCGATCCGTCGAACCCAATATTTTTTATCAGGGATTCATAAGGGCTCAGACAATATCCGTTTTGTTCTATTATTTTCAATGCCCAGAATACTGCCCAGGAATCATTTATACCCATAATATTTCCAACCAGATAATTGGATAAATCCGCCCCCCATACAGCAACCCTTTCTTTTATCTGCGGGTTTTTTAACATCCTTTTTAACAGCATATAATCTCTTTCATACTGATCCCATCTGTCTTTCCAGGTCGCCCATCCCCAGGAAGAAAATCTCTGATTAAAATAGGCGTCTTCTTTCACCCGATCCAGCTCTATATCCCATGCACAGCCGCCTATTGTATAAACGGATTTTTCATGGTTATATTTGTTTAAACACGTTTCCATATAAGTTATAAATTGGGGGTGCGGCACACAATCGTCTTCCAATACAATCACTGCATCATTTTCTGTAAATACCAGATTCAATCCATTTACAATTGAGTCAGCCAGCCCCTTGTTATAAGAGTCTATATATGTTTTAGTCTTACAAAAGGAGACATTTTTTATGATCTTATTAACAGTTTCCCACTCTTCTCTGTCATCATTTTCTTTCATTCCATCCTGAAATATATATAAACTTTCAGGCATTATTTCACTGTGCTCAAGAGCATCCAAAACTGCTTTTGTATGCTTGCTTCTATTGTATGTGAATAAAACTGTAGCTATTTTCATACGATTTCCTCTCCGTAAATCTTAATGAATACTATCCTGTTACAGCAGGTAGTCCGCTTGATTATATATTTTATACTGCCCTGGCAACAAAATAGGCTGTCCAGGTATTATAATCCGGTTCCCCTTTGGTTTTGCAGTCCACTGTGTTTATCAGCTCGAATCCGGCCTTCTCCAGCATATATTCCAGTTCCGGCCTGAAAAAGTACCGCATCCGGTGCGTTTCGTTTATCACCTGCACCTGGTTTGTGCTTTTGCTGATCACAAAGACTTCATAGTTCACATCAACGGTATTATCCTGGGCATGCATGACCGGCCTGGCTATCCGCACCAGCCTGTTTGCCCCATCCTCATATTCTTTTACCCTGACACAGGGCCTGTCGCTCAGAACCCCTGGACCGTACCAGGCATCGAACAAAAAGGCGCCCCCTTTCTCCAGCGCGGCTCTTGCCGATGCAAATGCCCGCCCCACATCCCCATTGGTATTCTGGTAGCTCATCACATGGAACAGGGAAATGACAGCGTCATATGTTTGTTCAGGCACATACTCCCTGATATCCGCCACCGAAAAGTCCATCCGGATCCCCTCTCTCCTGGCATTGCAGATGGCTGTCTCTATCATCTCTGGACTCATGTCGATTCCGGTGCATGTATATCCCAGTTTTGCCAGCTCCAGATCATGCCGCCCCGTGCCGCAGCCGTAGTTGATGATCCTGTGGATCTCCCCGCCTACAGTCCCCAGAAGCTCCGCTGCCTCTCCTGTCTCCGCCCTGTAATCCTTATCCTGATAAAATGCATTGTAATAGTATGCATAATCCTGAAATATCTCCATGTTTACACCCTGTCCATCTTTCCCACCGCTGTTTTTACCTTTTCTGCCACAATCTCCATCTGTTCCTGTGTAAGCGCCAGCCCGCTGGGTATATAAAACCCTTTCTCTGCAAGGTATTCCCCGTTCCGATACCGCTCTCCGGCAAACAAACCTGCCTTTTGGTATACCGGCTGCATATGCATGCACTGGAAAAATGTCCTTGTCCCAATGCCCTCTTCTGACAGCAGCCTCTGCATATCAAGATTTGTGCCCTGTATGCTTTCATCCAGCAAAAGTCCGTATACCCAATAGATATTTTGGGCATAATCTGTTTGCTCCACCGGCAGTATCAGCCCCGGCGTATCTTTCAGATGCTGCGTGTAATACTGCCCCATCGCCCGTTTGCGTCCCGCGAATTCTTCCAGCCGTTCAAGCTGTGCCAGCCCCACCGCCGCCTGCAGGTTGGTAAACCGGTAGTTGCCGCTGAGTTCATCATGCACATACCGTATGTCTTTTTTAAAGCACAGGTTCCGCAGGCTGCGGCAGCGCTCCGCCAGCTCCGCGTCATCTGTTACAATCATGCCGCCCTCGCCCGTGGTAACGTGTTTGTTCGGGTAAAAACTGAAAGTGCTGATTTCCCCAAAGCTTCCGCAGGGCCTGCCTTTATAAGTCTGGCCGTGCATTTCCGCAGCATCCTCGATGATTTTCAGTCCATACTTTTCTGCCAGTTCCAGCACCCGGTCCGCATCCACAGGCAGGCCGTATGTATGCACCATCATAATGGCTTTTGTCCTGTCTGTTATCTTTTCTTCCAGTTCATCCACGTTCATGTTCCAGGTATGGATGTCGCTGTCCACCAGTACCGGCACCGCCCCGGCATTTGTTACCGCCATGGCACAGGATATAATGGTAAACGCTGGCATGATGACTTCATCACCCTCCCCTATGCAAAGGGCTCTGACAGCCAGTTCCAGGGCCGCAGTCCCATTGGTCACCGCAATCCCGTATTTCCTTCCAGCTGTCCTGCTCATCCGTTCTTCGAACTCCCTTACAAAAGGACCTTCTGATGAAATCCATCCGGAATCA
The DNA here is from genome assembly GCA_910589075.1 of uncultured Lachnospiraceae bacterium. GTDB lineage: Bacteria > Bacillota > Clostridia > Lachnospirales > Lachnospiraceae > VSOB01. The sequence continues at coordinate 12,458 of CAJUSK010000020.1, read as the reverse complement.
ATGCATTCGCATAAATATTTCTTTTCGTTTCCGTCCAGCAACGGTTCATTTACCGGTATAAAACTCATTGTTTTTCTCCGTTTCTCCGTTTTTTCTCCCCGGTCTTTGGGCAGGTGCGCACATCCGCTGCCGACTCCGGGCATACGCCGGGATATGCTTCCCGCATTCCGGGCATATCTTACTCATGATAATGGAATGTTCGTACAATACGCTTTGTATGATTTACTGTAAATGATAGATATTTGCTATGGTGTCCATACGGCCCGTTTCCACATTTACCAGTTCCATGTCCTTTATACATGCAAGCCGCTCCCCGCCGCGCAGGTAGGTCAGCTCTCCGCCCTTGCCGCGGCTTTCCCGGTATCTGCTTTCCACGAATATATGTGCATTGGCAGGCACCATCTCAGCGCTTATGCAGTCTTTGCGCACAAAGAAAGCGTTATTCCCCGCACTGTTACTGCCCATATAATAATATCCGTTTTTCTCCGCCCACTTCAGAAACGCTCCCAGGGAAGCGCCCCAATAAAGATTACTGTAATGTTTCTCAGTGCGCACAAATGTCTCATCATAAGGTACGCTCACCGGCTCCAGGCCAAACAGGTTATTGTATTCACAGATCACTATCCGGGGCTGTACACAGTCAATCGCATTCAGAATCCAGTAGTCGTTTCCGTCCAAGTCTATGCTCAGTAGGCCGATATCACCTTCCCCGACGCCTGATTCCACAATGGTGCTGTTTATATTCTCTTTCGTGATAAACACTGCCTTTGTCAACAGGTCGTACTTCCACAGATATTTCCAGGCATTCAGGCGACTGATGTTTTCTTCACTGCCGTCCATCACAAGGCCCGTCCAGTTGTTGTTCATCAGCAGGAACCTTGTATTTGCCTCGCTGTAGTCCTCCACTCCGAATTCGATAAATGTCTTTTCCCCGATGGAAACATGATGGAGCAGCCACTGGATAATCCCATCCTCTCCAAACTGTGAAAAGACCTGAAATTCTGCTTCTTCCAGGGAAGCAATCTTTCTGCCGCGCATCATACCTGCAAAGCTGCGGGCATTTAGAAACAGGTTTTTCTCCTGATATTCCTCCGCCTTCCTGGCGCTTTCACACAGACCCGTCATCTGCATCTGCAGTTTTTCATATGCACTCAGCCCCTCCTGGGACAGGATCTTCTCCCCGGCAATCCCACAGCCTGTCAATTCCCTTTTGATCTCTTCGTAAAACTTCAGGCTTGTCACATATACACAGTCAAAGTCCAGCCTGTGAATGTCTTCCGGAGCCACATAATCTTCACGTTCCCTTCGTTTCCGGTCGCTGACTCCCACAATCTCAAATATGCCCTCCAAGGCTTTCTTCTGCGCCTCAAAGCCTTTCCCAAGGCCATATATAACCGCCTTCTTTTTCATCCCCTGTGCTCCTTCCCGCGTTCTCCGTTTCCCTTACTGTTCCATACCTCTGGCCTGCGGCCCGCTGATCCCCTCGAACCGCTTCTTGTCACGATCCCCGGAATAAGGCCCCTGCTTCACTTCCACCATCTCCACTTCCTCTATCACCTCAAAGCCGTGGCCTCCCGATACAAGCAGGATCACATCCCCCGCCTCCAGTATCCGGCTCTCCTGGTAGTCTTCATAGTCATCATAAAAGTCCACCCGCAGCTTCCCTTTTCTGATGAACAGCACTTCCTGGGTTGCCACCACGTTCCTGTGGACCGGGTTGTGCACATGCGCGCCGATCACTTTCCCTGATGGGTGGTGCATGTACGCCACCTGCTGGGAGTATTCATCCGGGGTGATGAAATCCACCCCTTCTCCTGTATGGCTGCTCCGGATGATCAGTCCCAGCAGGCGTTCCTTTTTCATGATTTTCTCTATATCCGGCATATATCTTCACCTGTTACCCTTTCTCCAAAACGGCATCTATCGTTTGTATCAGCACCCGTTCAAAATCCTCCGGCTGCCAGCGCGCTGTCCGCCGGTATCCCTTTTGGCGCATGGTTTCCCTCAGCCCTCCGTCCGTCCATACCTGACGGATGCACTCCGCTATCTCTCCGGGCGAATCCGGATTGAACAGCAGGCCTGCATCCCCTACCTGTTCTCCCATGGCATAGTTGCCGGAAACCGCCACCGGGCACCCCAGCGCCATGGCTTCCAGCGGCGGGATATTCGTGGGGCCGTAATAGCTGGGCATGACCATCAGCGTGGCATGCCTGTACAGGTAAGTGATCTGCCTGTTTGTCACAAAGCCGTATATGGTTACAAACTCTTCCAGGCTGTTTTCACGGATATATGTTTCCACCCTGCCCAGCGCATTCTTTTCAGAACCCACCAGCACCAGGTGTATGTCCGGCAGCGTTTCTTTTAAGAGATTCACCGCGCGCAGCAGGTTCAGATGGTTTTTATGCTGCCAGAACTGGGCCGGGTAGAATACATATTTATCAGGAACAGCAATGTATTCTTCTTCCGATTCTTTTATATGTCTGGAAACCGTATAGGGCAATACCTGAATCAGAGGGCGGTGTTTCTTTTTGCTGAGGTAGGATTCTATTACCTGGGTCTTTCCCAGGTTGGAATCTACTAATACTGCACTGGCATATTTTATTGAACCCTGAAACAATTTATCATCATCTGATTTTCCTCTTTCAGGAAATGTAGTTTCATACCTGTGCATCAAATCATGAACAGGACACAATTGTTTGATCAGCAGGTTGGGAATAAATGTACCCTGCTGTCCATAAATCAGCAGATCAATATTTTCCCTTTGAATCAATTTACCCTTGTTAGAAATAAAGTTTTGATATAATATATTGACAAATGGATGATTCAAAGCCATATCAAGTTTGATTTTTCTATAAATCTCAATTTTTTCTTCTACAAATTTAATATTTCTTTCAATGCACCAATTAATCCAATAGGATTCATTGCATATCACTACAAAATTATATTTATCTCTGTTATTCCAAAGGGCCTCAGCAAGCAGGTTTTCATACTGAAACACACCTCCTGTATGAGGCGATGCAGTCATTACCAACCCTATTGTTTTTCTCTTCATAACACTGTTTACCTTTTTTAAATATTTCTGACTTTTTCTGCTGTCAGCATATATCCAAAACATAATGTTTCATTTGAATTGCTATCCACTTCCGATAAATTTGTCAATATATTTACACATTTCAAAATTGCATCTATTTCATCTCTTTTTAACGTAGTACTACAATATTTTTCAGCCATATTTTCGACACGGAACAATTCCTGACTCAAATATTTGAAAAAATTTCCATTTCGCCTAATCTCCGTAATCTCAAATCCGTTAATTTCTAAATACTCCCTATACCAAAATTCACTGAAACCATTATAAAAAAAATATGGAGCCATATGAGTCAAACAACAAAAAGGAGCTGTTAAAATCAGAGTTCCTCCCTGTTTTAAAATCCTGTTAAACTCCTTCAGAGCTAAAATAGGATTTTTCAAATGTTCAAAAACTTCCGTACATAATATTACATCCATTACCTCATTATCCAAAGGCATATTTATAATATCGCAAATAATGTCCAATCCCCTATACTCCCAAGAGTCATTTTGCAAACCAACATTTATTTCATTCGGAATATATTGTGCAAAATCCTGTGCAACATATTCTAAATGGTCGCAAAATTTTCTATATCTTTGGCTCCCAGCGCCTGCATCTAATAATTTTTTGCCCCTCCCAATTTCAGACAACTTATTGATGACCCAATCCGACTTTACTTCAGAATTTCTAAAATCCCCAAAAACATCATAAACAGAGACTACTTTATCTCCATTTTCATTTCCAATTAACTCAATTATATTTCTCTTTATTTCTTTATAATATTGTGAACTAGTTACATAGATAAAGTCATATTTGTAATTCTGAATATCTTCCGGAATAATATACAATTCACTATCAGCTTTCAAGTCGAATATTAATTTTCTATTTGAATCACTATACGCAATGATTTCGAATTTACTTTCAATATATTTTTTCTGCTTCTTATATGAATCTCCTAACCCATATACAATAACTTTTTTCTTATCCATTTAAAACAAATCTCCCATTCAGTTTCCATTATAATATAATCCAATCTTCTGGATAAATATCAAGATAATCCCATTGGTTTATCCATTTTTTTGGTGCCACAACTATTTTATCAGGATCTTGATTTAACCATGCTCCCCACCAACTAAAAGTACTATTTGCAATAATATTATTTTTACAAAGACTCATAAGATACATATCATACCAATTCTGATAATCATCAAACATTGTCTCTTCAATATATATATGACCATCCATATTATAATATTTTTTTACCCATTCAATATCATCGGAGAAAAAGCAAAATATAGTATTTTCGTTCTGCTCCATCATATACTCCATTGCACTTCTATAATATTGATCTGTACAAATGTTCTCATAAATCCACTTATTATTATCGTCCAGATAATCCCCTCTTCTGAAGTGAATCCCTGTAACATTCTTATCTTTGATTTTTTTTGCTATTTGATATAATTTCTTTTCTTTTTCAACAAAAAAAGAAAAATCTTTAAGGATTTCATTCTTTATAAGTTCTGCAAAAACACTGGTCTGGAATAATCCTTTGATAACACCAGATGATACATTCAACAAATTCATATCCGCTTTCTTTTTTAGGCCCATACTGTATTTCCCGGATTCAACATATACCGTAAAATTCTTCTGATTAACAAAATCCGTTGTATTTCTTCTAATATAATCATTCATTGAATAAGAATCACAATTTCTAATTTTTATTTTCTTAAAAATACTTGTCAACTCAAATTTCATCACATGTGGTTTTTCATAATGAGATAAATTTCCATATACATTCTTTCCTATCTTTTCATAGTATCTATAAAGAACATATTGAAACATCTGATTCCCAAGACCACCGTGAAAAAATACAATCACTGAATTCTCTTCAACAGGAACTGATAAAGAGTATGTATCAATGTAATCTTCAGTTATATTAAATAGTATAATTTTATTTATTCCATAATCTCTCTGCAATCTCTTTTTAATAGCTTCTACATCACTTTGTACGGCAATTGCAACCATTCCGTCATATTTTCTTAAAAATTCTATTTTATTAATACACACTCCATTTAAAAAGGTCCCATGCTTTTTTATATCAATATCTATATAAGAAACTATACTATAATTATCCTTAAAATAGTAATATGCTAAATTTCCATTTCTTCCTGCACCCCAAATAACCAGTTGTTCTTTATTTAAATTATTCATATTTACATTTCTCCAGTTCCACACATTATTAAATGCTTAATACAATTTCAAGAGCATCCCTGGATCACAAAAAATTAATCTTATGGTTTTTCGACAAGTGAAATACAATCAAGTTCCGGCACGCCCCAGTCTATAACATTTTGCTCCAAAATAATAAAACCTGCTCTATACGCTAAATATGCAAAACATTCACTACTCATAAAAGATCTGCCATGTGGAGCATTACTAAAGGTTGCTTTATAATCGGCATGATAATTTGAATGATGAAGTAACGCTCTCCCCCCCCTTTTTAGAATTCTGTATATATCTTTCATATATGTGAATATATCTATCATTTCAAAGTGAACCATTGCATCATATGAAAAAACAGCCGTATAACTGTCTGTTTCAAGTTCTTTCAAATCATATCCGTTATTCTTATAATATTTTATTTTTGATATATTATTAAATCTATCTTTACAAAAATCAATATTCTTTTGCAAAATATCAACCAAAGTAATTGTATTGGCTCCATCCATATACTTTTCAACATGCCTTCCTCTTCCACAGGCAAGTTCAACTACATTTGATATATCCAACTTTTGAAACATATGATAAAAATTACTATCTGTGTTCCAGAATATTTCCATATTTTTAGGATTTTCAGCATTACCAAAATATGAATCCATATTTTCACGGTGAAAAATACCACAAAAATCTCTGTTAAATTTAACACGATCAATATGAATCAAATCTGGCAGATCTTCAAATTCAATACAATTTTTAACTCCTAACTCGTTTTTTATTTTCTCTTTTTCTTCATTGTCTTTTATAGTTAAACAATATAAATACTGTTCTGAGCTCAATTCTTCAGGCATCCACACTTTTTTATCGTCAATCATTTTGATTTCTCTTGCATTTTTATCACAAAACCCAAGAATCATATCTGAATGTCCATTAGATTTTAAAAACTTGTAGCATATACGCCCTCTTCTACCTGCACCATATAAAATAATCTTCATTATATCTCCTCCATTCAACAAATTTAATAGCAGAATCTTTATCTTATTTATCAAGTATCTCTTCAAATAACTTTACTAAACATTCAATATATTTTTTTAATCCAAATCTCTGTATAGACTTCATGCATTCCTCTCGTATAACGTTCTCATCTGCTTCAATAAAATCCAGTATAGCATTAACAGCCTCATCATCATTTTCCACAGTTCTACCACATTTCTGTTGATTTGCGAGAATCCTGGAACCACCAATAACAGAGGAAACAAATGGCTTTCCCAATGCTACACCTTCTAAAAGAGACATTGGAAACCCCTCGTAATCAGAAAACATACATATTACATTACACTGCGCCATAATAGGAAATGGATTTTGATAATAGCCCAATAGGTGAACATTATTTGTCAGCCCTTTTTCATTCGCAATATACAAAATATCCGATTCCAAATCTCCGTATCCCAAATAATACAAATGTACTTTCGAATTTTTGTGATATATTTTTTCAAATATATTTAACAGGCGTAGCGGATTTTTTCTTGTCTCTAATCTTCCCACTGACAAAATTGCCGGTTTTTGCAAACAAACTTCTGTATTTTCACTTGATTTCTCTCTGACTTTATCAATATCAATTCCGTTATATATTGTTCTTATCTTTTCTCTGTGTTCAGGAAACAAATCATAGATTGACTGTGTGGTAATATCACTAATTGCAACGATCTTATCGGCTTTATAAAATGCCTTATTTTGCAACATGCGTTCTTCATATTTATCCTCGGATCCCAAATTATACACATCGCTATGTATCCATGCAATATTTTTCTTTCCAGGTGGCAATAAAAATGAAGGCTTCAAATAATTAAAAGAAATATATAAGTCATAATTTTGTGGTACAAATTCTGCAATTATTTTATCCCATTCGTGATAAACATAATACATTTTTTCTTTTCGTTTCGGGTCATTGGCCTCCACATAAAATGGATACATCTTTATACGATTATTTATGGGTTCTATTTTAACTGTATCATGAATGATTTCCATAATACCAATATCATAACGTTCTGCATCCAAATTATTAACAATTGTTGTGAGAAGTGACTCAGCGCCGCCTCCCATTGAAAAACTCGAAATTATAAAAAAGAGCCTTTTTTTCATATACTTCTCCTAAAAGCTTTGATACAATCTATTCTTTTTGTGCTACTACGCGTACACAAACTGTACTTTCTCCTTTTTTCGGTGCAAACAATTCGCTTTCATCTTGTTGCAAAACCGCAAACCCTATATCTTTTAATTTTAATACCAGTTCATCCGGATCAATATATCTTCTATAATGTGCATCATAAATAAAAGCATTTTTTTCTACTTTATCTCCCAGTCCATACTTTCCATCATGAATTGATCTTGCTTCAATAAACAAAAGCCCTTTTTCTTTAAGCATATTATATGCTTTTAACAGTACTTCTGTCTCCTGCTGTTCATTAATTGCATGTAACGTAAATCTACTATAGCAATAATCATACTGAATCTGATAAATTGCCTCCGCATTTACAAAATCATCACATATAAAAGTACAATTATCTAAATTAATTGTATCCTGTAACTTCTTTATAATTATTTTTGAAAGATCTATACCAATAACATTCAATCCATTCTGAGCAAAATAGACACTATCTCTTCCATTTCCACATCCCAATTCAATTAAGTCATTACCAGCTGTCATATACTCATGCAACATAGTCCTGGCAAACAGACTTGGCTCTAACATAGTAGCACTTTCTGAATCCTTCCCGGAATAATACCTGTCCCAATATTTTTCGTCTCTATTCCATCTCAGTCTTGGAACCACTTTGTAACTAAGAATATTTTGAACACTTTCATCCAACATATTTTTATCATTATTTTTAATTATAATATCAGGATTTTTAGGATATTCTACCTCTATATCAATCCCTGCTATATTATTTTTCTGTTTAGAATAAAGTCCTTTTCTATTTCTGACTTTTAAGACTTCTAATTCCACATCTAAAAACACTTCTACATAATTTTCTATATAATTACGATTCCAGTTTCTGATTTCATCAAACATTGCAATTGTACAAATAATAACATTGATCCCCTGATCTGTTAATAATTTGCACAAATCACAATAGCGATAGGCTCTTTCTAATCGTTCCTTTCTTTCATATCCCAAATCTTTCCCTGCTATTTTTTTCAGAATATCTCCATCAAGAATTATTGTGTTTTTCTTCTTTGACTTCATCTTATAATAAAGTCTGTTTCCAATTGTTGTCTTTCCGGCACCGGACAAACCAGTTATCCAGTAAAGAGTACCTTTATCCATAACTGCCATTTTCCTTCCACTGTTTAAATTTGAGTTTTTTAATTCAACTCTACATTTTCATATAACAATCTTGAATATTCAAACTTCTTATATTTATAAATATTAATAAAATCATTTCCACATATTTTCTTTAATTCTTTTATCCTATTTTCATATTCAGGATTATCAATTTCATTTTCTTCTGATTCTATATTGCTAAAATAATACTCCTTTCCATAAGCATACAAATAATATCTATCCCTCTCAGTAACTATACCTCTGCATTGAAGCATTTCTTCTTTTTTCAGTCTTCCCGACAAAGTATCACGCACCGACATTTCACTATAAGCATCCAAATTCTCTATTAATACATAGGTATCTGTTAAACTATTCCAGTTATTATTTTCAGACAACAATATTTTTATCATATCCGAAAATTTAACCAGACTAAACATGTTTTTTATTACTTCATGCGGAATAGTTTCATGGTTTACTGATAATATTACATGCGTCTTATTTTCATCCATAGGAGAATTTCCCACTCTGCCATGATCACTCATATATATTACTATTGCATTTTTCTTATATAGCTTTTCATAAAACTCTAGTTGATTATTTATATATTTACCCGCACATTCTGCCTGCCTCCTACATTCATGCTTCTTCCAATCCTCTCTTGTTGAACCAAAATAAATAAGAGTTTCCCCTTCACCGCAGACAAATGGTTCATGTGTTTCCCTTAGTGTATGAACTAATATACATAGTGGATCATCGCATTCACATAACAAGCTTAAAGCATCCCATTGTTTTTGCATACTTCCAGAATATTTATTTTCATAGTAAGGAATAATAGAAAATACTGTTTCATCAAATAATTTCGCAAATTTAGACATCCCACAATATCCAAATTTATAACCTGATTCATCCAAAACTTTTAACAGTTTAACATTATTTACAGACAAATTTTCTTTTAAAAATAATTTTCCTTCAATTGGGTATTCTCCAAACAATATGGTTTTCGTAGTTTCTGTTGTCCACGGCATTACTGTATAGGCATTTTCAAAACATACACCTTCTTTCATTTTATTTTTCAAAAAAGGAAATGAGGGAATGTCATAATATGAAACTGCATCAATCCAATTGATAATAATATCCTTTTTATTTCTATTATTAATAGTTATCTCTATTTCGTCCAACAGTATCTTTAGTTCTTTTCTTAGTTGTAAATAACATTCATATCCCAAAAATTTGTTTATTATATACTCCTCTATATAACGGAACGCATTTATAAAATCTTTTATTAACAAATATTCTTTTATCAACCGCTTTAAATTCTCTATCCTATTACCATCAGCTTTTAAATATTCTTGTTTTGTTTTAAATAGCGTTTCATAAGTTGAATAATGATTATTTATATATTCTTCAAGGTATTCATACAAATCCAAAATCTTCCCCTTATATCCTAATGATTTCAAATTATGATTAAATATTTTTCTACATGAATATGAACCCAACAATATATAATCAACATCTTTATTTATAATAGATTCTATAGGATAGACATTTGTGTCACAAATAATATCTTTATAATTGTAATTTCGTATAGTTTTGTCAAAACAGGTGGAAATCTTAAAACAGTCTGAATGTTCAGAAATAAAATATAATAGACTTTCTGCTTCTATACCAACTCCGTATAATCCAATCTTTTCTCCTGCCCTGCAAATTTCCTCCAGTCCTTTTATAATCTCAACCGCTTTGTCAAAAGAAATCTTCTCAATTATTCCACATTTAATCAGTATGTTTTCAAACCGGCTATTAATATCCATTTTTAATTCTAGTATACCTTTCTGACACAAATTTTTAATCTCTATCAAACTTTTTAAATCCCTTTTCCTCAAAAAAAACTTTATTTAAAAGCAATTCTGGATTATTTATATATCTCTGTTCAATCCAAAGAATCTTTTTTTCAGGAACTCCTAATTTTAATAAATCTTTTTTAGCATTCTGAACAGCTGTGCCTCGCAAAATAGTAATAATTACATAATCATACTCATAATCAACAATATCTTTCGGATTTTTAATATCCCCAATTTTCTGTAAATCTTTATAATTCTTATCCAGCCAGCAAACTATATTAATTTCTTCTATTTTACTTATATAATTTTCCAGATGTATTCCCGCCGCTCCTGCACCATATAAAACTATCTTATCCGCTTTCTTCAATCCCCCGAACGGTATCAGATATCTGTTGGTACAATTTCCATCAAATACGTATGGTGCTTTATATAGCAACCAATACATAACATAATACTTTATCTGCTTATCTTCATCTGAATACAATCCAGTTCCCCTGAACCTTTCATAAAAGTCTTTATATGATGTTAGTAGATTTATTATTTCATCTTTTCTGCATTCCCTTTTCAATGAATCATTTCTTACTCTATAATGATAAAAACAGTCATGTGATACATATAATTTTCTTGACTCTGCTATGCAAGGCAGGGACACCATAGTATCATCCTGTATTTCATTTGTTATGTCACATATCATTTGGTATTTTATAATTCTCTCTTTTAAAAAAAGTTTAGACCACAGATAAGGAGAAATTCCATGTTCAAAAAAAACACCCGAAAATAATAATTTGGGCTCTACATTCTTCATGAAATCCTCTCCCTTATAACATCTCTCTTTTAAATAGGGAACTCGCTTCCTCTCTTTGTCTTTATATGAGTCAATAACCCCTGATTCCACTACTTCCACTTCGTGTTCTTGCATGTATGTAAGGAGCTTTTCATACATTTCCGTTTCAATCCAGTCATCGCCATCCACATACCCCACATATTTTCCTGTTGCTTCCAACATGCCTGCTTTTCTGGCAGAATCAGCGCCTCCATTTTCTTTGTGGATCACCTTTATCCTTTTGTCATCCTGTGCATGATTGTCACAGATCTGCGGACACTGATCATCCGAACCGTCATCGACCAAAATAATTTCCAAATACTTATATGTCTGATTCCGTATACTCCAAATACACTGTTCCAGATATGCCTCCACCCGATATATTGGTACAATTATGCTGATTAAATCCGTCATGCCATTCTCCTCTAATCATCCTACATCCATACTTACCTTTCTGTTTTTCAGATATAGTTTTTATTTACATCCACCACTCTCTGACGCGTGTCTATTGCAAGCTGATTTATCAAGCAAAGCATAAAAGCTCCCCTTCTCTGCATTCTTTTTTCAACGAATTTCCAATTTTCGATTATTAAAACTTTCAAATACATCCACTACTCTTTGGCGCATATCAACTGTAAACTGATTTGTCAAACGAAATATGCCTGTTTTCTCAATACATGCATGATGGTATGGCGAAATACTGATAATGTGAATTTTTCTGCTCCTCCTCTTATAACTATTGCAAATTGCATTTATGCATTTTTCAAATATATAATTATCGAATGGAAGAAAAAAATAAAACCAGTTATATCCGTCAAGTTCCACTGTCAGTTCCCCGGCATCCCCATATAATAGCTGCGCTTCTTCTTTTATGCCCAGCCTTTCCATGTTTTCCTTTAACACTTCATAGATTTTGGGCTCATATTCTATTCCGCCCACATGCCGGAAACCATAATCAAGGAAAGACACCAGCGCCCCGCCTTTTCCACATCCATAGTCAAAGATGGCATCCTCCTCTAACGGGACACAATGGCAGTGGTCCAATATGGGGAATATCTCCTTTTGTGTCGTACAGCCATATCCCTCCCCATGCTCCTTTGCCACTTCCAGAAATTCATGTTTGATCCGCGTCACAAAATTACAGTCATATTTCCACTCCAGCCATTCCAGAAACTGTATATCACG
>CAJUSK010000019.1 GCA_910589075.1 uncultured Lachnospiraceae bacterium | reverse complement strand
TGTTTGTTTGTTCTTTCCCTCAGGACCAACCTGGTCCTTCCTTCTTTACTGCTTCTTTTTGGTTTTTCTGTTCTCTGAATTTTCTTTCTGTTTCTTTAGAATCTTCAGGGTCGCATTGCTGTTTATTTGTCAAGGTTCTGTTCTTTTTGTCGATTGCTGTTTGATTGTGTTCCTCAGCAACGAATCAAAGTATAGCATTGATTTCGGAGGATGTCAACCACTTTTTATAAATTTTTTTAATTTTTTACACACTTGGCAAAAAATGGCGGATATACCGCATTACAGGCGGATTCCCGCCTGTAAATCTTCACGGATTTTTCCGTGTTATCTGTTACTCCAGTAAAGTTGTTGCGCTTCCGGATACATTTCTCAGAGACATGGAAATGGTCTGGATCGTACCTGCTTCTCCTTCCGGTATCTCTCTTACCAATACCAGCGGTATATTGGTGCCTGCAGGAATAACGCCTTTGTAGGATGAAAGATCATCCAGCAATAAAGTGGGGAGTATATTGTCCATCCCGCCATCATTTATGGAAATTCGGAATTTTACCCCCTGATCCATCATATTGAGTTCCAGATCCTGGGTTGTTACATTCTCAGCTGTAAACTGCAAAACAAGAAGTTTGCTGCCCGGAGTGGCATCCATGGCAAATACCAGTTCCTCACTGTTTTCCGGAGGATAAAAATCGCATACCATATGTCCCGTATATGTAATATGAAATCCTTCCAGTCCACAGAACTGGGCAATCCCTTCAAATGCTGCCGTTACCGGTTCAGGTACATCGCCCCCGTTCTCTGTTTCATCCGCTTCTTCTTTGGACGACGCTTCTTCCTCATTTTCCGCCTGATTCAGGAGAGCCTCAAGTTCTTCCACATTGGCCCGGCGGGTAGCCTCCCGTTCATCGGCAGCCGCAATTTCCGCATCGCTTGCCAGTTTGCCCGCGTTTTTATCGTGTTTGATCAAAATACCGGCAGCATACTCCGCAATCAGCATGCTCTCTTCTTCCGTTAAATTGGGCATATAATCAAAAGAATTCCCGCATCCTGTCAAAAGCAGCCCCAAACCGATTATTAAGCCGCCTACAACACTTGTTTTTTTCATGCTATACTCCTCTTTCCTCATCTATCCATATTCTGATATATTTTTTAATCTTATACCATAAAAGGTGTTCCTATAGAAATCCGAAAACTCATAATTCTGCGGATTCCATACACAGGCCGAAATGCGCTTCCCACATTGCGCACAGGTTTAAAGCATCACTATATTTTAACACCATTTGCTTTCCGGAACAAGTCAATTTGCAGCAAGTTCAAACCAAAATTCCACTCCGTTTTCATAGTTGATCACGCCACAGTCTTCATGCATGGCCTCCATAATGGCTTTTACGATGGAAAGTCCGATACCGCTGCCGCCGTATTCTCTCGTTCTCGCCTTATCAACCTTGTAGAACTTTTCCCATATATGTGAAAGGCTCTCTTTTGGCACGGGTTGCCCCGTATTAAACACGCTGACTCTGATTTTCTCTCCTTTTTCGACCGCTTTGATATGAATTATCTTTTCCCCGGTGCAATGATGCATGGCATTGCTGAAATAGTTTCGGATTACCTCTTCCGTCTTATATTCATCTGCCCAGACACAGCAGGGCTTTTTTATATCTGCCTTTACGGAAATTCCGTTCTGTCTTGCCAGAATTTCCGCCGACTGTATAAATGTGTCAATCAGTTCTGCCAGGTCAAAACGCTCCATGGAAGCCACATCATTACCGAATTCCAGTTCATTTAATGTTAAAAGTTTCTGAACCATCCGGTTCATCCGGGCCGCTTCGTCCACAATTACCTCACAGTAATATGCCCGGCTCTCCGCGTCATCGCACATGCCTTCCTGCAGCCCTTCCGCATATCCCTGAATAAGCGCAATGGGCGTTTTCAGCTCATGGGACACATTGGAGAGGAACTCTTTCCGCATCTCATCAATCTGTTCTTTTTTCTCCACATCTTTCTTTAATTCATTATTGGCGGTTTTCAGTTCGGAAATGGTCTTTTCCAGTGTTTCCGAAAGAATATTGATATTTTCGCCCAGAACACCAATCTCATTTTTCACACTGCCTTCATATTTCGTATCAAAATCCAGGCATGCCATTTTTTCCGAAATACCCGCCAGTGTCAAAATCGGTTCCGTTATCTTTCTGGATACAAACCAGATCACAATACTGCCAATCAGCACGGCTGTCAGACCCGTATAGGCAAGAAAGCGGTTCGCAATACCTACGCTTTCCATAATGCCTTCTTTTGGAGTCCTGATAATAAAGAGATTGCCATTCTCCAGAAATCCCCACATTTCAATGTATTCTGTATGGGTTCTTGGGTCCAGCATGGTGCGCAGTATATACTGATCCGTTTTTTCCAGAATCTTTTCAAATACAGGATGGGCGTTGGAGAAAAAAAGATTGTCCAGAAGCTGCCTTTTCAGGATATCGGATTCATGCATTGTAGCTATCAGCATTTCAGAATCCTCATCCAATACAAGCATACTCACATTATATTTGCCGCAGAGTCTTTGCAATTCTATGTCAAAGGCTTCTGTTTCCGTACTGCCTTCCGCAAAAGAAGCATTCATTTTATCATAGACGAGCATCAGTGCTGTCTGCTTTTTATTTACATAATATGTCTCCAGAAATGTACTGTTAAAAAACCAGCAACAGAGTATGGTTGCCGCCATCAAGCCAATAAATATAAGTGCAAACTGTTTTTTTATGGAATGTCTCATATATACTCCCGGATCTTTCACAGCTCCAACTGTTTCCAGAGGGAAGAACGGCGCTCGCGCTCCTGCCACTTCTGCAGCAGGCAGGCTTTCAGCTCCACTTCCTCCACGCCAAAACTCTGTCTTACACTGTCCAGATTTTCTTCATTGATGATACCGGCATCTAACAGAATATCACACCATGCAAAGCGTTCTTCACAGCCACCTTTTAAAGTTTCCCAGACTGCCGGGCAGCGGCCCTGGTGCACACTCCGCTGTAAAAATGTGATCAGTCTGTCCGCCATATCTCTTGAGAGATTTTCTTTGTACAAAAGGCGCAGCAGCGCAATCCTGGTTTTTTTCTTCACCTGTCCGTCCAGGCATGCCTCCTGCTTTGCCAGCATATCCTCTTCTGCACAGTATACCAGTTCTTTCAGCGCCGTTTCCTCTGATTCTCTTATGATGTCCAATATTCTGCCATCCAACCATCCATACCATTCCCGGCTCCCTGCCTGCGCCGGGCTGAGCAGGTAGTCTGCCTCCAGATCCACTGCAGAAGCGGCCAGCAGTCTGGCACAGCCATGTGAAGTGTGGGGAAAAGAAATGCGCTCCAGTTTTATGCATTTCCGAAACACTCCGCTGCCAAAGCTCAGCTCTTTCCCGGAAATATCTATTTCCTCCAGTTCTTTGCAGCCTGCAAACGCCCAGTGGCCTATTTCATCCACTGTGTCCGGCACACTTACCCTGATTAGACTGCGGTTGCTCAAAAATGCTTTCCGCTCCACTTTTGTCACATCATATCCTTCAATCTGCCCCGGAATACACAATGTCTTTCCAGCGCCTTCATAACCTGTAATCCATATGGACAAATCTCCCTGTGAATGCCGGGCAGCGGCTTTTTTATAGTGTAATCTTCCCGTCTGCAACAGAAGCGATCCTGTTTCACCCAATCCATTCTCTCCTTTTGGCACAGTTCAATACCGCAATAACAGGAAATTGGCAGTCAGTCCTGCCGCAGTCCCCAGCAGTAAAACCAGATCTCCACGGTTTATCACGCCTTCTTCAACAGCCTCGCACAGAGCGTACGGTATGGAAGCCGATACCATGTTCCCGTATTCTGCCACCCGATTGACGTATGTCCCCGCCGGAAAACCCAGCCTGGGCATCAGCACTTCCAGCGCCCGGCTGGCCTGATGGGGAATCGTCATACGGATTTCTTCCCTTTTTATCCCGGCCTCCCGGAAACACTGTTCCACAAATCCTGGCAGCTTCTGCGCACAGAGTTTCAGTATCCTGCTGCCCTTCATGGAAAAGCAATATGCATCCCTGTTTTCTCCATTCATGGACGCTATGGGAAGCAGACTGCCCCCGCCTCTGATTTCCGTATCGTGAGCCCCTTCAGACCATGTTTTCTGACAACTGTAAAGAATGCCGCAGTCCTGCTCCTTCGTGCGTTCCAGCACACAGGCTGCCGCCCCGTCCGAAAACAATTCATAACTCTCTCTTTCTTTGGGATTCAATGCGGCAGACGCCCGGTCACCCGATATAAGAAGCACCCGGTCATACCGACCGGCCTCTATCATCAGGGACATCATATCCAGTGCGGACAGAAAACTGGTACAGGTCGTATTGATGTCCAACGCCGGAATATCCAGCCCCCTGGCCAGACGTTCATGAATCAGCGCCGCATTGCAGGGAATGGCCTGCATAGGCGTTGCCATCCCACATACAATACAATCTATGTCCCCGATTTCCCTTCCGGCAGCCGAAAGCGCCGATACTGCCGCTGACACTGCCAGGTCAGAAAACGCCTCTCCTGCTTCCAGGCGATACCGGCTCTGTCCGCCAAATTGTATCTGCCGCCCGGCCCGCGCTTTCCCCATACCCGCCAGCTTCACATGGCACGCTCTTATCCTTTGTCCTTTCATGGTAATGTATCCTCCCCACAGATACCCTTTCGCTCCACCCGTTTCATCTTCCTGCCCGGTTCACAGAAATACGGCCGGAACGCAATGGCAGGCAGCACAAATCCACCATCGTCAGAAAGTCTGGTAAACTCCTGCAAAACCCGTCCTTTCTCCTGCTCCTCAAGGTCTGCGTACACAGTGATACTACAGTCCGTTTCCTGCACAACCCGGTATTCCCCATTCCTTTCTCCACTGCCTGCAAACAGAATACAGCGCCTGATAAAATCCGGAAAGACCCGCTTCATCCCGCCTTCCCTGCCGGAAAAGAAAAATATATCGTCCTCCCGCCCCTCAATCTTCTCCAGCGCAATACAGGGACTTTTGCAGGTGCAGGGACGTCTCCTTTCCACAAGAATATCATTTAAACGGTAGCGGATAACCGGTTGCGTTCTCCTCACCAGGTCTGTCACCACCGGCACAAACCGCTGTCCATCCAGGTATTCCCGCTCAATCAGAACAATGTCTTCATTCAGATGCAGTGTACCTTCCGAACAGG
Organism: uncultured Lachnospiraceae bacterium; assembly: GCA_910589075.1. Lineage (GTDB taxonomy): Bacteria > Bacillota > Clostridia > Lachnospirales > Lachnospiraceae > VSOB01. The sequence goes on along the minus strand of CAJUSK010000019.1, from coordinate 67,467 downwards.
TAGTCGCCAGACATCCCTCCGTACACTGATAAACCTGGTGGATAACGGACAGGCCAAAGGCGCTTTGCAACTGACGTTCATCCTCTTTTTCCAATACCTCTGCTATGGAAATCACAAGACGCGGACATATATCCAGCCTGCCTTCCATCCTCTCACGGGCCAGAAGCAGCAAAAGCGAGGGCTGTCCGGCCAGTATATCCGGCTGCATTTTACAAAGCCGCTTCAGATGCTCTTCCATATCTCCGTACAAGTCGAAAAAATGAAAGCAGATCCGGCCGGATGAAACAGCCTGGTATAAGTTACTGTCCGCCCGCATAAAAAATGCGATTGTATACTGTTTAAAAATACTGCCAGGCAAAAACTTTGCCAGAATATAGCCGGCCCAGCGGTTTTTCTCCTGATCCGAGATAAGAAAAATCCCCCGTCTGCCAGAGGTTCCGGAGCTCAGTCCTACAGTGATTCCACGCAGTCTGGGCACAAAATCACGAGACCGCTCCGCCGACAGGGCAAAATCTTCCGCTTCCTCTCTGCCAATTCCCACTCCGTTCATTTCCTGAAAATGAGCCATCCAGACCCCTTTGTCAATCACAGGGCAGGTGCCCCACTTCCCGCGCTTATGGTAAAAGGGAATATGCGACGACACATAGCGCATTTGCCGATGAAGCCGCCTTTTCTGCCAGTGTTCCAGCTTATCACGGCTTCTGAAAGGCTTACGATATTTATAATAAAGATACCATAAGAGCACATCCAGTCCATCAGCCATAGGTTCCTTCCTCCCCCTGGTCATGGGTAAATACAATCTGTACCTCCGGGTGTTCCCGCTTTAACCGGCAGATCCGCCTCAGGCTGTCCAGCAGCAGCGGAAAATCCGCCTGTATCAGCCTGGGCAGAAGGCGCATAGCCGGTGTGACGCGGATCAGATCTCTGCCCCAGCAGGCGTCCGCCGCCAGAAACAAGTCAAAATCCGGAATCCAGATACCCATCTGCCCCAGGCTGTGGCCATCCAGTTTCACGCCAATGATACTGCCATCTCCCAGCAGATCATACACCTTGTCAAAATAACGGCAGAGAAAATGCTCCCTGAGCTGCTGCCGGGGCGTCCGGCAATTTTTGATATGTCCCGGCGGCGGCAGCAGTTCCCGAAATACCAGTTTGCCCAATCCCGGCGTTTCCAACGCCTCTATTACTTCCGGGAAAGCAATCAAATCATAGCCGGTAAACTGTCCCAGACCTCCAATATGATCCGGATGGGCATGGGACAACAAAATGATATCCACGCTCTCCGGCCCAATTCTGTCCTTTGCAAGCTGGCTGGAAATCTCCTCTTCCGGCAAGAGAGAAACGGGATTCAGCAGACGGTACAGCTTCAGAAACGGGCTTTTTCCAAATATGTTCATGGAATAACCGGTGTCATATAACAGATTGCCCAGTCTCTTGTGCTGAATCAATGCCACACGGGCAGGAAATACCCTGCGTTTCCTTCGTAGTCCCCGATATACAAAAGACACATCATTGCAACAGGAGCCGCACTGGTACAGCTTTACCTTTGTTACCTGGCAAGGTTTATGAATTTCCATATCCCCACGTGTTGCAGCCGTTCGGCTTTTTTTCTGCTTCCTCCACCATACACCATACTCCCGTATGGACTGCTCTAATGTCTTTTCCGGACAATATCCCAGTATTTTTCCGGCTTTAGCAATGTCCATCGTCTGCGCATAGCCCAGCGTGCATACGGTATACCGGGTCAGAGGCGGTTCTCCCGGCAGTTCTCTTACGGTCCAATATTTTTCCAACAATGCCGCCAGCCCATATACCAGTCCAAACGGCAGTTTCCTATACCGGGGCTTCTCCCCCACAGCCGCCAGAAACTGTTCCAGCAACTGCCGGAAAGGCGCCGGTTCTCCATTGGTAATATGAAATGCCTGTCCCTGTGCACCTTCCGCAGTCATTGCCAGTTCACAGGCCAAAGCAACATTTTCCACACTGGTTAAATCGATCAGATTGTTTCCATCCCGAAACAATGGAATTCCGGTCCGCCTGTTGGCAGCAAGCAGTCTGGGTACCAGACTGGTATCTCCAATGCCGATCAATCCCCTGGGGCGCAGAATAACCGTTTCCAATCCCTTTTGATCCCATCGCCGGATCACCTGCTCCGCCAGCAGCTTGGATCTGATATAGCCATTCAGGTCGTTATGATCCGGCGCCTCCTCTTCCCGGATACCATATTGATCTCTTTTCTGTGCATAAATGCTGGGGGAAGATATGTATATAAGACGTTTCACACCATACTGATGACAAAAACGCGCCACCATGTCCGTACCTTCCACATTGGTTCTGTAAAAATCCTCCCATTTTCCCCATACGGAAGACAAAGCGCCGCAATGAATCACATAGGAAACACCCCTGAAAAAGTCCCCGCTGTTTCTGTCCGTAAAATCGGCCTGGCAGAACCTGGCCCCCAGTGTTTCCAAATGTCTTCCTTTTTCCGTATTTCTCCCCATGGCCAGCACATGATACTTTCCCGTCAGGCGCTTTACCACGTATTCTCCCAGAAATCCCGTGGCACCCGTCACAAGAACCGTTTCCTGTCCTGTGTTTTGATCCGTCTGCACCCTGTTTTCCTCCATACCGACTCCTTTTCCTCCGTTTGTATTCACACTCATGCCATCCTGCCAGTATCCCGTATCCGCCGAAAACATGTCAGCGCTTCCTCCATATGTACCTCAAGCAGTTCACGGCGCAGGTTTTCATTCCACTGATCTTTCAGTTCCATTGTCCGCTCTGCCTCCTCACGCAGAAACGGCAGACGCTTCAAAATTCTCCCATATCCCAGTGCCGCAAACCTGCGGGCATTTACAAGTTGTTCTCCCTGCTGAGGACACAGCAGACAGGGGACTTTGTAGTAGAGTGCTTCATGAATACTGTTTAATCCACCGGAAGTAATAAACAGGGACGCCCGCGCCAAAATCTCTCCCTGATTAACAAAAGAACGGACAATAAAGTTGTCCGGATACTGTCTGTCCTCTTTTCCTGTTTTTCCCATATCTACCATCACGATACGGCGTGCAAAGCTGCCAGTGTCCGTTTTATCCCCTTTCCACTCCCCAAACTGCCGGATCACTTCATTCAGAAGTTTTGGATCCTGATTGAATATCGTTCCCAGGGAAATATAAATAATGGGTTCCCGGGGGCTGTCAAAATCATTCACTTCCACGACTTCTCTGTGTATCGACAAGGGGCCCAGAAACAGGCAGGCTGCGTCGAAATTCTCTCCGCCCGGCTGAAAAGTTCTGGAATACCCCATCAGATTACGATCCCCTTTCCCCATCAGCACGTCCATAAGCCCCAGGCCATTTATCCGATAAGTCTGTTCCAGATAGTTCCGTATCCGCAAAGCCCGCGGCAGTTCGTCTCCATACTGAAGAAATTTTTTCCAGAAACCCCAGGCATACATCCAAAAGCCAGCATCTCCCGGCCTGCCCACCGCAGCCAAACTGTAAAAGCTGAACGCAGGCACATGATGAAGCGTTCCCACAATACGACCCCAAAGCGCCAGGGAATCAAAAATCACACAACAGGGCCTGTCTATTTCAGATGCCATCAACAGAACCGGCAACATCTTCTGTGTATATTGCAGTAGCAGCCGGTACAGTCTGGGAATCCGCTTTCCATCGGATAAGTCAAGCTGTTCCCGCTCCAGAGGATAAGAGCGGTATTCGCAGCCATTGGCTTCTATGACCTGACGAAAAGAATCCGTCGCATAATAAACTACCCGGAATCCTTCCTTCACCAGCAGTTTTGCCAGACAGAGATTGGCATGGATATGTCCGTACGCCGGAATTCCATACAGAATAATTGTTTTTTTCATCGCTGACCACCCTTTCCCCATTGGCAGACATTCTGTCCCCGGCCTTAAAGAATGTCTCTACTGATTATCCGCAGTCCCCTTATTCTCCCTCAAATTTATAACCCATGCCCCAGACGGTTCTGATCACCTCCCCCTTTTCTCCCATCTTGCTGCGCAGCTTTTTGACATGGGTATCTATGGTGCGGGCATCTCCAAAGTAATCATAATTCCATACATGATTCAATATTTTTTCCCGGGAAAGAGCCACACCTTTATTTTCCATGAAATAGGTAAGCAGTTCAAATTCTTTATAACTTAAATCCACCGGCCTGCCGTCGATGGTCACCTGATGTGCATTTTTATCCAGTACAATCCCGCCGGCTTCCAGGGTTTCGCTCTGATTTACCTGCCCGCTCCGGCGCAGAATGGCCTCAACCCTTGCCACCAGAATCTTGGGACTGAACGGTTTGGTAATATACTCGTCCACCCCCAATTCAAACCCCATCAGTTCGTCCCGCTCGTCAGATTTGGCTGTCAGCATAATGACCGGCACTTTGGAATATGCCCGTATCTCCCGGCAGACCTGCCAGCCGTCCAATTTGGGCATCATTACATCCAGCATCACAAGTGCAATATCTTTCTGTTCAAAGAAAATATCCAGCGCTTCACTTCCGTCCCCCGCCTCAATAACGATATATCCGCTTTTGGACAGGAAATCCCTTACCAGTTTCCGCATCCTGCTTTCGTCATCCACCACCAGTATTTTCAACTGTTCCATTTCATTCCTCCATATGCAGGCTTCGTTCCTTTTCCCGTACTGCCGCTTCCCGCTCTGTCAGTTCCTGCTCCCATCCGGCATACCGGTCGGTCAGAACCCGCTCATAATTCAGGATATTGGCATTTTTCCCTGTCAGGGTAATGGCAAACATGGCAATTACAAGCAATACCAGCAAAATATTCAAAAGTACGGACCTTCTGAGCTTGGCGCGCAGCGCCCGGTACTGGCTGGGCTGTATACGCACACGGGCCGTATGGGGCTTGGGCGCCTCCTGTTCCTCTGTGGTCGGACTGTACTGTTGATGCAGCGGAATCCCTTTGGCACGGCTGGCCAGATTCTTTTCCACCAGAAATCCCTTCAGCTTCTGAAGGTACTGGAAACCTACAGGCGTCTGGAATATTCCGTTTTCTATGGCTTTGTTGTATATGGCTAAAACACTTTCAGGATCATCATACCGCAGCCGCTTTTCCAGATAGGCAATTTTTTCCATCTCCGTTTTCGCAAGCGCCGCATCTTTTTCCGTGCCGAACTGAAATCCGCCTACTTCCCATTCTTCCTTCTGTTCCATAAAACCCCCGTCATTTCCAGTTATACTTACCTTTATCGCTCAACTGCCACCTGATCCAGGATTCCTGTTATCCAGGCAATGGCAATCCCATAATTGGTCATGGGAACGCCCTGCATTCTGGCACGGTTTATCCGCGACATTACATATCTGCGGTTAAACATACATGCCCCGCACTGAATAATCAGGTCATATCCTGTAAGATCCTCCGGGAAATCCATTCCGCTGACAATATCCACCGCCAGCCCCGCACCACATCTTTTGCGCAGCATAGCCGGCAGCCTGACCCTCCCGATATCCTCGTCCAAAGGCGCGTGGGTACAGCATTCGGCAATCAGCACGCGGGATGTTTCCGTCAGTGTGCCAATCTGTGAGGCTCCCTGTATATAATATTCAATATCGCCTTTATATGCTGCAAATAAAACGGAAAAAGAGGTCAGCATACTCTTTTCCGGCTTCTGCCCGCAGACCGTTCCAAATACCTGTGAATCGGTAATTATCAATTTCGGCGCCTCCCGCAGCCCGGCCAAAGCATCCGCAAGCCCTTCCGGTGTCACACTGACCACAATACAGTGTTTATCCAGCAGCTCCCGTATGGTCTGTACCTGTGGCAGGATCAGCCTTCCCCCCGGCGCCTGCTTATCTTGCGGCATCACAAGAAGCACGGTATCTCCACGCTCTGCCAGGGAACCTGTAATGCTGACAGGATCATAGGTTTCCGGCAGGGCACGCAGCAGCCGTTCCCGCAACTGTACAAGCCCGTCCCCTGTCAGGGCGCTGACCAGAACCGGCGCCTCCCCCAAAAAATCCTCCACATAGCTCGCTGTTTTCTCTGCGCCTGGCATGTCACTGCGGCTCACCACCGGTATAACAGGCACGTTTCTCTTTTTCCATTCCTCATACCATGCTTTTTCTGTCTGCAGTTCCCCCGCCCCGCAAAGGAGCAGGACAATATCCGCCTTTTCCGCCGCCTGTTTCGTTTTCTCCACACGCTGTCCGCCCAGCATACCCACATCGTCAAAACCTGCCGTATCTGTCAGCACACAGGGACCCAGTCCCGGAATCTCCATGGGTTTGTTCACCGGGTCGGTGGTGGTTCCCGCCTGATCCGATACGATGGACACCGCCTGCCCTGCAAACGCGTTGAGCAGAGAGGACTTCCCACTGTTTCTTTTTCCGAAAAATCCGATGTGTATGCGGTTTGCGGAAGGTGTTTCCTGCAAAGCTGCCCTCATTATATGGTACCTCTTTCCTGTATATACTTCCATGCTCGCCAGCAACAATAGACGGTACGCTTTGCGCACTTTCTATATGTCATAATCAAAAACACGTTTAGGGGTTTTAACTGTCATCAATAAGCCCGGTGGTATCTCAGAATCTGAAATCCCGGCTGCCATTTTCTATCTGTTCTATATATTCCGTCGCACGCCTGCGCACCGTACTGTTGGGAATCTGCTCCAGTTCTCTCCTGATCAGCGCTTCTCCCAGTTCTCTCGTCTCATCGGATGCATAATCTACCAGATATTCTTTCAGTGTCATCAATGCGTTGGGATGGCAGCAGTTGGAAATCTGTCCTGCTTTTAACAATGTCATAAATCGGTCCCCTGTACGTCCTTCTCTATAACATGCAGTACAGAAGCTGGGCACATAGCCCAGACGGAGCAGCCAGCACACTACCTCGTCCAGTGTCCTTCGGTCGCTCACATCAAACTGAGCTGAGTTTTCGCTGCTTTCCTCTTCTTTCACATAGCCGCCCACGCTTGTCCGGGATCCGCCGCTGATCTGGGAAATACCCAGTTGCAACACCCGTTCCCTGGATGCCCGGGACTCTCTGGTGGAAATGATCATACCTGTGTATGGTACTGCAATCCGGAGCAATGCCACAATTTTTTCAAAGATTTCATCAGAAACGGCATTGGCAAAGTCTCCGCTGTCAATATCATCCGCCGGACATACGCGGGGAACACTGATGGTATGGGGCCCTACCCCCTTGCAGGCTTCCAGGTGTTCCGCATGCATCAAAAGCCCGATAAAATCATATCTGTACATTTCCAAACCAAACAGCACACCAATCCCCACATCGTCAATTCCACCGTCCATGGCTCTGTCCATGGCTTCCGTATGCCATGCATAGTCGTGTTTGGGCCCGGTGGGATGCAGCCGCTCATAATTTTCTTTATGATAAGTTTCCTGGAACAGAATATATGTGCCAATACCGGCTTCCTTCAGTTTCCTGTAGTTTTCAACAGTCGTTGCGGCTATATTGACATTCACCCGTCTGATTGCCCCATTTCTATGCCGGATACTGTATATGGTCTGAATGCTTTCCAAAATATACTCAATGGGATTGTTCACCGGATCTTCCCCTGACTCAATAGCCAGCCGCTTATGTCCCATATCCTGCAGGGCGATTACCTCCTGACGGATTTCCTCCTGGGTCAGTTTTTTTCTATTGATATGCCCGTTGTAATGATGATATGGACAATAGGTGCAGCCATTGACACAATAATTGGACAGATACAGGGGGGCAAACATAACAATCCGGCTGCCGTAAAATCTGTTTTTTATTTCCCTGGCGAGATTTTTCACAGCTTCCACAACTTCCGGAATATCACATTCGAGAAGGACTGCCGCTTCCCGGTGAGACAAGCCCTCACACCCTCTGGCACGTTCCAGAATGGAATCAATCAATTCTCTGTTATTGCGATTGGCCCTTGCATATGCCATCGTGTCCCGTATTTCTTTGTCGTTGATAAATTCCTCTGCTTTTAAAGACATTTTATCGTATTTACAGTCCATTTCCCCTTACCTCCCTTTCCAGTCCCCTCGTTCGGAAACTGTTTCATAACCGATCTGCCGCAGGCGTTTCTCAAGATCCGCCAGTCCTTCTGCCGCCTCTGCGTCCATACACAGTTTATGATCATAAATTGCATATTTTCTCCGTACCGAAACCGGGGACAAATTGGGCATAACCACATTGGCCCCAGCCAGTATGCCCGCCTCCCGGCCCTCCGGATGAATGGTCCCCAGTGCGGTGGTCGCCGGTAAAAGCACCTGTTTTCCCATAATACGCAGCAAACTCAAAAGGAACAGCGTCATTTGATAATCGCCTGCCCTCTCCTGTCCAAAAGGCGTATCCTGATGCGGAATAAAAGGGCCGATACCGATCATATGGGGACGCAGTTCCTGAATCCACAGCATGTCCTCTGCCAGCGTTTGTGCACACTGCCCCGGCGATCCCACCATAAATCCACAGCCGGTCTGGAACCCTATCTTTTTCAGAGCACGCAGACAATCCTTTCGATGATCAAAAGACATCTCCGGCGGATGCAGTCTGCCATAATGTGCCCGGTCCCCGGTTTCATGCCTGAGCAGATACCGGTCCGCCCCCGCCTCATAAAACAGGCGGTAAGAAGCCTCTTCCCGTTCACCGATGGAGAGGGTGAGCGCACAATCCGGCCAGCGACCTTTGATCAGACGGATGATATGCTCTATCCGCGCATCCGTATACCAGGCATCCTCCCCTCCCTGCAGGACAAAGGTGCGGAATCCCAGCTTATATCCCTGCTCACAGCAGGACAGAATTTCCTCTTCCGTCAGGCGGTAGCGCTGAGCTTTTTCATTCTCCCGGCGCAGTCCACAGTAATAACAATTATTTTTACAAAAGCCGGTAAACTCGATCAGACCTCTGATAAATATCCGGTTTCCGAAATAGTGTCCTGCAATCCGCCGGGCCTTTTCGGCAGCATATACCCTGTCTTCGTCACGATACCCGGAAAGCAGTAAAATCCATTCGTCCCGTGTAAGGCATTCTGCCTTCTCCAGTCTGTCTATTATCTGTTTCATATCCGAAATACCCGAAAACAATAGATTGCAGGCTTCGCCAGCAAACCTATTGTCATGAACAATAGAATCCACACTTCGCGAGTCTTCTATTGTCATGTATAATAAATAGCACGCTTTGCGCATTTTTCATTGTCATGCACAAAGGAGCCGGCCACAGCCGGCGCCTCTATATCATGATGACAGGAAGCGAAAAGAACATGCCTTCTGTTGTATTAAACCAGTTGTTTCATGCTTTCCTGCAAATCCGTTGCAATATCGGAAATCATATCATTCTGCGCAGAAATTTCTTCCGCACTGGCAGCTATCGTCATAATCTTCTCATTAAAGTCTCTGACAGTCGCTACGATTTCGTTGATATCCTCAATACATTTGTTGATTGCCGGAATCAACTCGTTGCCATTGGCGCTGTTGCGTTCAATTAACTGCTTTGTATTATCAGACAGTGTCCTGACTTCTTCTGCTATGACGGCAAATCCCCGGCCCGCCTCCCCTGCACGGGCAGCCTCTATGGAAGCGTTCAATGCCAGCAGATTGGTCTGGGAAGACACCTCAATAATTTCTTCATTGCTTTCTTTATATTCGTCCAGAAATTCCGAAACTTTTCCGATTTCCTCTTTTACGGCCTGGCAGTAAGTATTCAGTCCGCTCACAGCCGTCGCCATAACAGTGGCCTCATTGGCAGACTGCAGATTGCCCGCCGCCAGATCGGCCAGGGAAGCCCGCATCTGTCCAAACGTCTCCAGAATCTTTTCAAACTGGAGGTCCTTGCGCTTCTGTTCTTCTTTCTCCTGTTCGTTTCTCTGAATGATAACTTCCTTTTCACGCTGTACCATATCCTTGACATAATGAATACAGTTTTCTTTAAAATTCACTCCGTTATAAATGGCAACCGCCATCTCTTCACAGGTATGGTAACCACAGGCGGAACAATTCATACTTCTCTGAATCTCTGTCTGCTTATTCATGGACTCATATATTTTATTCAGTTCCGCTTCCGAAGGCTTTTTAATAACCAGATGTTTATCCGTATATTTGCGTATAAAATCTTCCAGTTTTAAGTCTTTAAACTGCGCATAGAAATTTGCAAGACGCTGCGCAGGCGATATATTTTTCGCCCAGGGGCTGCGCTCCTTCTTCCCAAACAGGCCCTTTTTTGAATCTGTCTTATATCTGTTGCGCAGGCGGTTTATTTCAAACAGCACATCCTCCGTATTGCGGGACTGCTCTGTGGCCGTTCCATAAATACAACCCTTTTCACAATTCAGAGCATCCACCATAAAGGGCAGTGTTTTATTGCCTTTGACACGACCCAGATATTCGTGCAGGTACTGATAAGCCCGCTCTTCCCCCTCAATCTGGCGAACCATACATTCTTTTCCGAGGAAATGTTCTATATTCTCTCTGAGACCTCCCGGTGTGGGATAAATGGAGCCAAAACCATAATCTATTTCATCACCCGCTTCAGCGCACTGCTCATATGCTCTGCCAATGACTTTCATCATATGGTCGTATGTTACATTATATTTTACATAGCCGTATGTATTGGGGTCGGTAATTTCAGTCTTTTTAGCAATGCAGGGACTTAAAAATGCAAGCGAGTCTTCCAGTTTCAGATATTTTTTAATATAGATGGCCATACACATCATCGGACTATGTATAGGCACAAGCCTTGGAATCAGCTCAGGAATGTATTTTTCAATATAACTTACAATGGCCGGACAGGGTTGTGATATGCCGCCAATAAAGTTATGCTCCGTAATATAACGCAGATAACCCCAGGTCGTAATATCAGCGCCAAAGCTCACACTGTAAATATGGTTAACTCCTTTCTGCTTGAGATAACCGAGTATTTTTCCATATTCCCGCGGATAATTCGCCAAAAACGCCGGAGCGACAATAACGGATATTTTTTTACCGTTTTTCAGATCGTGGAAAAAGTCTTCCGTATCATCATGGTAATCCCTGGCATTATGGCCACAGGAGTCAAAACAACTGCCGCATTGTACGCATGCCTCCTGATCAACTGCAATCTTTGCCATATCACCATCCACTTCCGCCCGGTTCGCCAGAATCGCCGGACAGGCGGATATGCATTTGTTACATGCCACACACTTTTCATTTGTAAAGATAATCGACTGTCCCATTGCTTACCAACCCCTTTTCTTCAGCATAAACATGTCTGTATCACATTCTCTTGTTCTATTATACTTTACAAATATAAAAAAGAAAAGGATTCTCAAAAATTTTCCATGAGAATCCTTTTCTAAATGCCAAACACAGTTGTCTTATTGATGCTCCTGCCAGTCTTCCTGACTGTCTTCCTGGCCGTCTTCCAGATACCGGTTGATTACATCTGCCGCATCGGATGCAGACATATTCGCTTTTTCCAGCATGCTGTACAGTGCCTGGAAATCCTGATCGCGCTTTTCCTTATTCAGTTCGTCCAGCTCACGCTGTTCCGATTTCAGTCTTGCCTTTAAGGACTCTATCACTTTTTCTCTTTCGCTGATCTTCTCCTCTATTGTTTTCCGTGGTCCTCTTGCCATTTTTTGTCCCTCCTGTTTTATAATCCATGGCAGTTCATACGCTTTGCGTATGCTCTGCGTTATGAGCCAGATGTACATACAGACATGTCCATTTAACTCATCGCTGCGGAAACCCATGTTTGCCGCGCGTATAATATCCGATGCATATACTAAACACTGTCTCTTTTATTTGTATTATAGTATATGGACAACTTTACCATTATATTCCTGTTTTAGCAAGTATTTTTTTAATTTTTATTTATCTTTATAATTTTTTTATCCTAATAGAAATCCAGAAAAAAAGTAGGATTCCATGTAATCATCCCCGGTTGCGCATATATCCTTTGTCTCTTAAACGGAATCTATATTTTTATGTACAGCCACGATAAACAGCCAGGGATGCTATATTTTAACCGACCGGAAATAAACCCTCAGAGAAATGCAATATCCCCTGAATACCCATGGCTGTCGTATATTTCTTCAAACCTTTCACGGGTAATGATTTCATGAGTTTCATCATCCATATAATCCCGGTAACATTTTATATACTCAAACCTCTCCATAACAATAGATTACAGGCTTCGCCAGCAAACCAATTGTCATGAACAATAGATTGCAGACTTCGCCAGCAAACCTATTGTCATGAATAAAAAAGAAGAGTGCTTAAATGCCTCTTCTTTTTACAGTCATACTATTTTTGTTTCGCAGACCCCTCGACATGAAACAATAGAAAGCACGCTTTACATCTTTCGATTGTTATGAATAATGGAGCGGACGCATTCTATACACGCTCCGTCCGTGGGGGTCTGCTTTGCGGTAAGGTATCCCTTTTCACAAAGAATGGAGTAGATGGGAGTCGAACCCATGTCCAAAAGCCTATTCCCTGTCCTTCTACTATCATAGTCAGTTATTTATTTTCCCTCAGATATCCGAAAGCTGACATCCTGATACCGTCGGTAGCTTCATCATACGCCCGTATGCGCGAAGCATAACATACGTCGTTTCCTGCATAGTCGGTGCCTGGATCTTAAAGTGCAGGTGCCCTAAGTCAGACAGCTGCCATTAGGCAGCGTAAGCTAAATTGTCGTTAGCGTTTATATTTAGGTTTGTGATTTAACGCATCACCTGCGGATAGCTTCTCCAGCTGCAAAACCCCTGTCGAAACCTTTACTACCCCGTTTTACGACAGAACATTTTATTTCCTGTTCCCATTATAAAGCCATTTTTCAGAATGGTCAACTACAAATTACGGATTTTAAATTCTTTTTCCGCTTCCCTGCGCTGATCCTTTTTTGCAATGTCCTGACGCTTGTCATATAATTTTTTGCCCTTCGCAAGACCAATTTCCACCTTGGCCAGTCCGTCCCTGAAATAAACCTGCAATGGTACAAGCGTATATCCTTTTTCCGCAATCCGGCCTTCCATCCTGCGGATTTCCTGCCGATGAAGCAGGAGTTTTTTTACTCTGAGAGGATCCTTATTAAAAATATTGCCTTTTTCATAAGGGCTTACATGCATCCCATAGACAAATACTTCCCCCTGCTCGATTCGAACAAATGCCTCTTTAATGGAACACTTCCCCATACGGAGTGATTTTACTTCCGTACCGTGAAGCGCAAGACCTGCCTCGTATTTTTCTTCTATAAAGTAATCATGGTATGCCTTTTTATTATTGGCAACCAGCTTAAAACCTTCCTTTGCCATTTCTATGCCTCCTGTGGAATGCAAAAGTCAATGGTACGTCTCATTCGGTCCGCCCCTTTTACCTGCACGGCCAGTCTCTCACCCAGCTTATACCGCTTTCCGGTAGACTCCCCGGCCATCTCATAATGTTCCTCATCATAATAGAAGAAATCACCGGGCAGATCGTCGGCTCTGATCATCCCTTCAATGGTATTCTCCAGTTCCACATAAATCCCCCAGCCCGTGATACCGGATATCACCCCTTCAAAAATTTCTCCAATATGAGATTCCATAAACTGTACCTTTTTCAGTTTTTCTGTCTCACGTTCTGCTTCATCCGCCTGCCGCTCCATCCTGGAAGAATTTTTGGCTACCTGGGGCAGAATCGCCTCATAATGGGCTATCCGTTCCGCTCCCAGCCTGCCCCGGATCTGTTCTTTGATAATGCGGTGAATCTGCAAATCCGGATAGCGTCTGATCGGAGAAGTAAAATGGCAGTAAAAAGAACTGGCCAGGCCGAAATGCCCTGTATTTTCCGTGGTATACCGGGCCTGTTTCATACTCCGCAGTGTAAGACGGCTGATCAGCGCTTCCTGTGGCGTATCCATGATCCTGCTCAGAAGTTTCTGCAGTTCTTTGGGATGGATTTCATCCTGGGTCATCTTTATGGAATATCCGAAATTCCGGATAAAAGCCCCCAGCTTTTCAATCTTCTCCGGATCCGGGTTATCATGGGTTCTGTATACAAAGGGTATCTCCTGCCAGTGGAAATGCTGCGCCACCGTTTCATTGGCAATCAGCATAAAATCTTCTATGAGCTTTGTGGCCGTGTTCCTGTCATAGGGCCTGATCTCCACCGGATCACCCTGGGGTGAAAGGATAATCTTTGTTTCCGGAAAATCAAAATCAATAGAACCTCTCTGTTTTCGTTTTTCCCGCAGTATGGCAGCAAGCGTTTCCATTCGCTCAAACATCGGAACCAGTTCTTCATACATGTTTCTCAGTTCCGGATCTTTTTCTTCCAATATTTTGTTGACAACAGTATAGGACATGCGCTTGTTTACATGAATCACGGTTTCGGTGATCTGATAGTCCAAAACCTGTCCTTTCCCGTTGATTTTCATGATACAGCTCAAAGCCAGTCTGTCCTCTCCTGCATTCAGGGAACAGATCCCATTGGAAAGGGCATGGGGCAGCATGGGAATCACCCGGTCCACCAGATAAACACTGGTTCCCCGTTTGACAGCCTCTCTGTCAAGAGCCGAATTTTCCTGTACATAATTGGCCACATCCGCAATGTGCACCCCCAGGCAGTAAAGGTCCCCTTCCATCGTAAGGCTTACCGCATCATCCAGATCCTTGGCATCCTCGCCGTCAATGGTCACCATATCCAGATCCCGCAAATCCAGCCTGCCCGCCATATCTGCCTCCGATACGGGATGGTTGGCCCGTCCGGCCTGATTCAGCACACGTTCCGGGAATTCCACCGGCAGATCGTAGGCTTTGATAACAGACAAAATATCCACACCCGGATCTTCTGCATGGCCCAGTATTTCTGTGACAATGCCTTCCGGATTTTTCCCAGGCGCGCCGTAATCCGTTATTTCCACCACTACTTTTTGTCCGTTTACCGCGCCTTTGGAACGCTCCCCCGGCACAAAGACATCCGATATAATCCTGATATCATCCGGCAAAACAAACCCGAAGGAACCATGATTCTGAAAAGTCCCTACAATCTGGCGCATATTCCGCTCCAGAACCTTTACCACTTCCGCTTCCTGCCGTTTCCCGCGTCTGCCCGGCAATACCCTGGCCTGCACCGTATCTCCCGGAAACGCGCCGCCCACTCTGGATTCCGGAATAAACAGATCCTCCGCACAGCCTTCCACTTCCAGAAAGCCAAAACCTTTCTGATTGCCAATAAAAGTACCATTCACATATGTTTCTTCCGGCTTTTTATACCGCCCTCTCTTGGTGAGCTCCAATTTCCCTTCTGCCAGCAGTTCTTCCAGAACCTCTTTCAGAGCTTCCCGATCCTCTCTGCTCACCTGCAAAAAGACTGCCAGTTCCTTTTCTTTCATAGGTACATAGAGTTTATCATCCACCAACTCACAGATTAATTTTTTTCGTGTATCTTTCTGATTCATATTCCTCGCTTTCCGAATATTCAACGACTGCAAATTTCCCATATAGAATAGCCCAAACACGCTTTACAGACTTACCATCGTACTACGCAATGGAAATCTTTTTCCCATTACAAGAAAAAACACTCTTTTGCAAGAGTGTTTTCAGCCTTAAACGAAACGTGTGTTCAGAACTGCTGCAAGTATAAAGAACAGCACTGCCAATACCTTTGTCAGTTTTACCAGAGTCCCTTCCATGGAACGTCCCTTATTCTTACCCCAATACGTCTCCGCCACCCCGCTGATAGCTCCCAGCCCTGCGGACTTACCTTCCTGCATTAATACAAGCACTGCCAATACCAGTGATACGATAATAAATACAATTAAAAGAATGGTCCTTAACGCGCTCATTCTTACACCTCCTAATTTCAAACAAGCAACATTCTATCATAAGGAGGGAAGAATTTCAAGTCATTTTCCAAATATTGTGAGAAGTATTGTGGAGGAAAAAGTGATTTTCCCCGGGAATGGGAGTGTGCCGTCTTTCCTGAGCCCACAACCCGTCTCAATCCTGGGTTTTCTGAAACGGCTCCGTATAACGCGCATCCACTCCGATTTCCTCTTCAATGCGCAAAAGCTGATTATATTTTGCCACCCGGTCGCTCCGGCAGGGCGCTCCGGTTTTAATCTGACCGGCGTTGACAGCCACGGCAAGATCCGCAATAAAGGTATCCGATGTTTCCCCGGAACGATGGGAAATCACTGCCCGGTATGCATTCTTATGCGCCATTTCAATGGCTTCCATGGCCTCCGAAACTGTACCGATCTGGTTGACTTTTACCAGTATGGCATTGGCCACGCCCAGTTTTATGCCGGCTTCCAGGCGTTTTGTATTGGTTACAAACAGGTCATCGCCCACAAGCTGTACCCGTTTGCCGATCCGCCTGGTCATTTCCTGCCAGCCATCCCAGTCATCCTCTGCCAGTCCGTCCTCAATGGAAGCGATCGGGAATTGTTCAAGAAGGTTCTCATAATAGGAAATCATTTCCTGCGTATCCCGGACCACTTCGCTGCCGGTCAGTCTGCTCTCGCCGGGGAAGTGATACATACCGGTCTTCTCATTGTACAGTTCGCTGGATGCCACATCCAGGGCAATTTTAATATCTTCCCCCGGCCGGTAGCCTGCCGCTTCAATGGCTTCCACAATCAGTGACAACACAGCCTTTGCATCCGGCAGATCCGGCGCAAAGCCGCCTTCATCCCCCACGCCTGTGGACAGCCCTTTGTGGTTGAGGATTTTTTTCAGATTATGATAGATTTCGGCACATATCCGCAATGCCTCCCGAAAGCTGTCTGCTCTTACCGGCATAATCATAAATTCCTGAAAGTCTACCGTATTAAAGGCATGTTTACCACCGTTTAAAATATTCATCATGGGAACCGGCATCAGTTTCGTATGGACGCCGCCCAGATACTGATACAGAGGAAGGTGCAGGGAAGCGGCTGCTGCTCTTGCCACAGCCATGGAGACTGCCAGTATGGCATTGGCCCCCAGATGTCCTTTGTTATCTGTCCCGTCCGCTTCCAGCATCAGATGGTCAATCTCCAACTGGTTCAGACCATTACGTCCCATGATTTTTTCCTGGATTTCCGTGTTTATGTGGTGCACCGCTTTCATTGTACCAAGTCCAAAATACCGGGGCTCTCCATCCCGCAGTTCCACTGCCTCAAACTTGCCAGTGCTCGCGCCGGAAGGCACCGCTGCACTTCCTGCAAAGCGTTCTTTGGTAATGGTGTCTGTCAGCGTAACTTCTGCCTCCACTGTGGGATTTCCTCTGGAGTCAAGAATTTCTCTTCCATGTACATCCGTAATTTCCATATATCGTTTCATGGCCATACCTCCAAAATCATATTTATTAAGAAGTATGTCCTGTACATAAAATTCTATCCTTGCAAAACGACCACTTTTATATGTTGTAACATAGCAAAGTGGCCGTTTGGTTTGTGTAATTAGTTTGTGTAATATTGGGCAGGCACGGCACGTTCTTCAACGAAATTTTGCGAAGATTCTCCGTTTCCCTGATATAGGGTCTGCTCTTTTACAAAATCCGGAATCTGGTCTGCCATCATAAAAAACGTACTGGTATAGCTTCCGTTTTTCGTTCCCGCCTTATAAGTGACGGTCACATAATAATCATAGTTCAGCACACCATCATTCATCCAGTAATCCGTGAAACTGTCCGGATAGACACCTTTCACAATTTCTTCCATTTCCGCTCTGTCACTGAACGCCGCTTCCACAGTATAATCCTGATAGGTGGATCTTATGGTCGGATCATATGCTTCCTGTTCCGCATACTGTTCATATGCATCACTGTTGCTGTTTCTGACTACGATCTGCTCCAGTTCATCCACATTGACGTAGCTTTCTTTATAAATCCCGTTTCGCTCCAGCAGTGCAACCGTGTTGGTAAACGATGGATAGACAGGCAGGGATGTGGTGACATAAACGCCATTTTCTATACATTCCAGTCGGATTTTTCCCCTCACCAGTTCTTCCATCATATCGGTAAAGGCAAAATTTTCCATGTCTTCTCTGTAGGCCGCTACCAACTCATCTACTGTAAAATCAGGAATCGCTCTGCCTCCGTCTCCACAATCATAATATATTTTCAGTCTGTTGCCCAGATTGATTACAGGTTCATTATAAATCGTATGGGAACCTTTCTGATACGCTTCATCCAGCATAATCGTATCCAGGATGGAAGCATACGTCATATAATCCACCGGGAACTGCCTGTACACCTCCTTACCGTTTTTCAGACGGTATTTGACGATGGTATAACGGTATGGGGGATTTGAATCTTCCTGCTCTTCTCTCACATCCCAGTTCGCCATATTGGCAGACGCCAGTTCCAGAATCGGAGACACATTGGTTATATGCATATTTTCAAATACATAATTTTCCATACCTATATCATTGAGATTTTCATCATAATAATACCCGTAATAATCCGGGAATACCACGGCAATATCTTCCACATCATCTGCTTTTGGCACATATGCGTCATAACGAAATACGTCAAAACGGAAAATGCAGAAAAACACAGTGATGCAGCCACCGGCCACAAGCAGGGATTTCCATCCGTTTTTCATACTGCGGATATCAAAATCATAAATCACCTCGATCACGCCATGGCACAGCAGCGTACCTGCCAGCATTCCAAATACAAAGAACATCATGCTTTTGCCGGAAAGCGCGTAAAAAATAACCCCGCTGCCCAGGCCAACCTGTATGGTAATCAATATTTTGATGACAGCTTTTGTTTTGGGGAAGGCCATAGCTTTGCCACACGCTTCCGCAGGCTTCTTTGTATAACACCAGTATGCAGCTCCAAAAACAAGCAGAGCCACCAGTACAATAGGCCAGATGCCCATCCAGAACTGCTTCCAGTGTATTGTCCTGCCCAGATCATACACACTGTCAAATACAGGGTCCAGAAACCGAATAAATCTGACAATGGGCGAAATCATAAATTTGTAATGCTTCTCCGCGTTTCTGTAATAGAAGCTGCCAAAAAAGGTTTCCATGTAGCCTGTCAGAAGCAGATGCAGCATGGCATCATAAAACAGCAATACGAAGGTGCCCATAACGGTTACGATCAGGTTGCCGGTGAGCATAACCGCCAGAATGGCAACATGGTATACTGCCAGGTACAAAATGGTATTTCCCAGCAGTGCCCCGGCCGCTTCTTCCACTGCCAGAGACGTACTGGCTCCCATTGCCTGGCCCACAAAAAAACTCAGCAGCAGATTCAGCAGATAAGACAGAAAATACACCAGAAAACCATTCAGATATATGGCTGCAAACCGCCTGCCTTTCGTTACCGGCACGCTCATATACATATCCAGCTTTTTGCGCTGATACATATAGGAAAAGCCCTGTATTGCTGCGATTATGGCCACCATGGAAATGAATACGGCCATGCCTCCATTCAATCCGATGGATCGTGCGAAAATCTGCCCCAGATAAATATCTGTCTGTAATCCGCCATATACATCTTTTCCGTGCTGAGCACCAGGGCCGTTAATACCGGCATGGAAAAGAAGAAGCCAAGAAATGTGAGGACAATCAGCCAGACTCTTCTTCTGGCATTCGTCTTTATATTAACCAAGAATGATTTTTTTGATGTCATAGCCCACTACCTCCGTTTCACTGATAAAGATTTCCTCAAGGGAAAGTGGCAGCGCCTCAAAAAATATCGTATGTATCGTACCGAAATAATTGATAATCGCTTCACGGCTGCCTCTTACAGTAAGCGTATACAGAGAACCACGCTTTTCGGATTTTACCACATCCAGCCCTCCAAAAGCCGCTTCTTCCGATACACCTTCTTCCAGTACGCACTGTATCTTCTGAATATTACATTTCATCTCTTCCAGATCCCTGGAAAGCAGCACGCCGCCTTTGTGCAGCAGACCCACATGGTCGCATATATCTTCCAGTTCCCTCAGATTGTGGGATGCAATAATCGGTGTCATCCCCCGTTCATCCATTTCCTTCGCCATCAGGCTTTTAATGCCCTGGCGCATAACCGGGTCCAGCCCGTCAAATGTTTCATCGCAGAAAAGATATTTCGTTTTGGCACAGATGCCGCAGAGAATGGCAAGCTGCTTCTTCATGCCTTTGGAAAATGTCCCGATTTTCCGACGCTTTCCCAGTCCAAAATTCTCCAGATAATCATGGAAATGCAACAGATCAAATTTGGAAAAAATGCTGCTATAATACCGCCCCATATCCTCCGGTGTGGAATTTGCAAAAAAATACGGCTCATCGGCAATAAAAAACAATCGTTCCTTTGCCTCCGCATGATCAAACACCGGAATCCCGTCAATCAGGATTTCTCCTCCATCAGGTCTGATAACGCCGCTGATCATCCGCAGTATCGTACTCTTTCCGGCACCGTTTGTACCGATCAGGCCAAAAACACTGTCCTCTTTAATATTGATACTGACATGATCCACTGCCTGAATGTCTTCGAAACATTTGCTCACATCGCGAACTTCAATCATTCCTCTCCTCCCCCTTCCTCAGCTCTTCCAGCATCACATCCCTGGATATGCCGATCTCTTCCGCCTCTTTCAGAAGTTTGTTTATTTTGCCTTTATACTCATCCTTCTTGAGAAGATAGAGCTCTTCGTTGTAAGTAACAAAGTTTCCCCTGCCCTTGATGGTATACAGAAAACCGGTCCGTTCCAGCTCCCCATAAGCTTTCTGTATCGTATTGGGATTGATGGAAAGCTCCATGGCAAGGCTTCGGACGGATGGCATCTTACTGTCAGGCTCCAGCACACCGTTGATAATCAGCTTTTGCAATTTGTCTGCTACCTGTTCGTAAATGGGTCTGGTGTCCTTATAGTCCAGAATAATCATGCCCCTCTCCTTTCTTTTAGTCTGTGCACACCTTTTAATGCATAAGTGTACTATGAATGTTAATACACTTATTCTACCATAATATTCTAAAATGTCAACCCATCATATGACAATGACAGGAGAATTGTTATGAATATACAAACCGGCGCCTAAGCATACGCTCCGACGCCGGTTTTCCATCCTGTTTTCTTATTTATAAAATTTGGTCCCATCCAATCCAAATCAGTATGGATTCTCAAACAGTCTGCGATAAACGCAGGCGCCCAGCAACGCATGGCCTGTAGGATTGGGATGCAGGCCATCCACCAGATAAACCGACTGTTTGCTGGAAAAATCCAGTTCCGGTTCATTCAACAGGTCAATTACGCGAACTCCCCAGAATGCCGCCATATCCTGAATCGCAAAAGCATACTGGTTCAGATAGTATCCATTCTGGTTTCTCCGCATATATCCCACACGACGAAGGGGTGTCATAAATACAATCTCCCCGTCCGGATACATCTGCTTGAGGCCACACATAAGCAGATTCAGACTGCCATAAAAAGTGTCCGGCGTCAAATCTCCCAGTGCACCGATTGGCGTTCCTGCTTTATTGAAATCACCGTAGTCATTGGTGCCTCCCAGGACAAGGATCAGATTTGCATCCCGGTCCATGGTCGGATAGCGGTCTATAAAACGATCCGGATGAGGACCGCCCATGCTGGAACCGTTCCAGCCGTAATTGTTGAGCTTCACGGCTCCTGTTTTGGCAGCGACCACGTTGGGATAAGCAAGGGTCCTGTCGCTTAACTTATCACCATAGGTAATACTGTCTCCCAGGGCATTGATCTTAATATCTCCTTCAATGGCAATATTGCCCCAGATGGTAGGCCCCGGCACCGACCATGTCTGTGTCGCGTCTCCCGGAACATAACCAATCATCCCGATATAATAAATCTGAAACCACCCGTTGTCCGTCTTACCCGTGGCAATGGCAGGCTGCCCTTCCTGCAGCCTGCCCAGCACCGCCCATGAAGTGCCCGGCATCACGTATACATCCGTGTCACTCTTCATGGACAGATACGCCGTATAAGGAGTTACATTCACCGCGCCCTGGGGTTCCTCCGCCTGCACATCCCTTCCTGCTCCCAGAAAGCAAAACAGACAGAGTGTAATTCCCGCCACAAACGCTGCTATCTTTTCTTTCATCTTCGTTCATCCCCTATCTGGCTGTCAGTACCTGACTCCAGTCGGAAATTCCCATCATTGCTTTTGCCTGATCCATGTAAGGACCTGCATTGGGTGTATCTATGTATTTGTAGTAATCATAAATCAGTTTCGGGCTTCCATCCACATTGGTCACACCAAATGCAAGGCCCTGACCGATTTCTGCCGCCACATCTGTCTCTCTGGACAAGATGAACGCGTCAATGTGCTGATTGTTTTCTGCCTGAAGATAACCATGTACAAATGCTGCCGCCTGCATATCCTGTCCCTGGGAATCTGTGTAGCCGACTTCTGTGGCAATAATGGAACGAACCTGGCCATTGGGCGCAAGCAATTCCGGTCTGCACATATAATCTGTCAGAACTTCGATATTCTCCATGGTCACGTATGCGGAATTTACATTGTGTTTTACAAGGTTCTTATAGTATGCGCCTGTCGTCCAGTACGGTGCCCAGGTCAAAGGCAACGGCATGGGATGGCATGCAAGACCCCAGTCAATATTACCGCCTGTGGCAATGTTGGCATTGAAAGCGTCAATCAGATCTTTGCTGTCATATTTTTTGCCTGCATCTGCCGCTCTGTTTCTGTCCCACTGCTGGTCAATACAGATATATACGTTGGCATTGGCATTTCTGCTCTTAATACCGTTATAGAACAGACGATAGCTTTCTGCATATTCATTGACATACGCATTCAGATCACTGACGTTAATATAATTCCACTCAACTCTTGCAGTTACTTCATTTCCGATCACCCAGTTGTCCACTTTGCCGTGTCCCTGATTCGAATACCGTTCTGCAAGGAAGGAAGCCGCTGCTGTGATATAGTCCACGCCTTCCGGCTCTGCATTGTTAAATGCATAGTAAGGGCATGCGGAACCGTCTCTGGAAAGCGGATGGATAAGCTGCGGATAGTTGCCCATATTGTTCAGAATCGCTGCTGTAATGCAAATTCCTCTGTCGGACATGGTCTTGAAAATATTATCGTACTCTGCTACCACAAGGCCGTTGAACTGGTAAGTCTTACCATTGTAATTATAATTTACGGTAGGATAGCTTGCATGGGTGGTGGGCCCGATAATATTGGAAAGCGGGATATTATAAATCGCCTGCTTTACGCCCAGATCCACCATTTCATTACCGGACAGTTTGGCCGGGTCTACCAAAAGACCTTTCTTGCCGGCATTGGTTCTGGCTGTTGTATGGTCCGCAATAGCTTCCGGATTCACAATGTAAGCGCCCGGATTCAGCGGTACATACTGTCCGCCCTGCAGAGCGGCTACAATAAATTTGGAATACAGGCGGGAATCCGCACTGTTTGCATTCAATGGTGTGGTAAACGTTGCATTGCCCGCAGCCGGTGCACTGGCAAGGGCGTTGGTGGAAATCGTATCCGACCAGATGGGCTCCGCAAAGAGATACAGCATGCCGTCGTCACTGGCCGGTGCGCTGGTAGCGCTGGCTGTAACAGTTACGTCTTTACCGCTGATGGATGCCAGCACATTCATACCGCTTCCGGCAGCCTCCACTACCGCTGCATTGTTTCCCGCCCCGCCGGTCAGTGCCAGCACGCATGCGGTGAGAACTCCTGCAGCCAGAATTCTCATGGTTCTTTTGAATCTCATAAATACTTTCCCCTTTCGTTTTACAGATTCGGTTTATGTTTTCTATTCGGCCCGTCAGACAGCCATTTGTCTGAACATGACGAGATACCGAATTGCCTACATTTTACCAGAAAGTCATATATTTAGCAACAAATACTGCGCAGTTCATTCCATTTCTGTTATGATAAACGTTATGTTGCAAAACCATTTTATACAAAACTTTCTTTTCAATAAAGTTTTGCCACTGCATATTGTATACACGTTCCATGCATGTTTATATAACTTGCTTTGTAGGGTTACGCTGGTTTTCATTTTGAATTGCATTCAACCCGGCATCTACCAACGCCCTGATCATCTCAGACCGGGAACAGTTGTAGAACATTTCTTTCTTAATTCCATCCAGTAACGGTTCCATTTCCGGTGTTAAAACAAATGTCATTCTTTTAAGTTTACTTGCCATAAAATCACTCCTTTCTAGGTTCTGAACTCCTGAACCTAGACTTATTATAGTTCATAGGTTCTGAACCTGTCAACCCCCTTATGCATGACAGCAGAAAGTTCGCAAAGCGCGGATTCTATTGTTCATGACAATAGAAGACTCACGAAGTGCGGATTCTATTGTTCTTGACAATAGAAGACTCACGAAGTGCGGATTCTATTGTTCTTGACAATAGAAGACTCACGAAGTGCGGATTCTATTGTTCTTGACAATAGAAGACTCGCAAAGCGTGGATTCTATTGTTCTTGACAATAGAAGACTCGCAAAGCGTGGATTCTATTGTTTTACGAAGTTCATATTGACATATTGTATGAACCTGTGTATGATATGAACTAGGAGGTGACAGCAATGCCAACAGATAAACCACGTTATACTGTTATTGTTGATGAGGAACTTTTAAAAAAGATTGATGATTTTCGTTTTGAAAACCGTTATCCAAGCCGGTCTGCTGCTACTTTGGAACTTATACGTCTGGGTATGGAAGCCTTAAAAAAAGAGCAGGAAAAGGGTAAGTAATTCCTTTTCTTCTGCATATTTACAGACTTTTATTCACCAGTTACATCATTCCGAACAGGAAGATACAAAATTGAAAAGGAATTTATTATGGCATTTGACGGAATTACCATCGCAGGTATTACAAAAGAATTAAACAGCGCCCTCACCGGCGGACGCATTATAAAAATAGCACAGCCGGAAACAGATACGCTGCTTCTCACAATACGCAGCGGTAAAACGCAGCACAGGCTCTTTCTCTCCGCCAGCGCTTCCCTGCCCCTGGTCTATCTCACTCCGGATACTATGGCCAGCCCCATGACTGCCCCCAATTTCTGTATGTTGCTGCGCAAATATATCCAAAACGGGAAGATCCTTGGGATCAGACAGCCGGGTCTGGAACGCATCGTCCGTATTGATATAGAACATCTGAATGAACTGGGTGATCTGGGCCAAAAGTCGCTGCTCATTGAAATTATGGGAAAACACAGCAATATTATCTTCTGTGACGATGGGGATACCATTATAGACAGTATCAAACATGTGTCCGGGATGGTCAGCTCCGTCCGGGAAGTACTGCCCGGCAGACCTTATTTCATCCCCCATACCCAGGAGAAGTCCGATCCCCTGGAGACCGGGGAACAGGCTTTTTATACTGCCCTGTCAGCCAGAGCGCTTCCCGCCGGCAAGGCACTGTATATGGCATTCACCGGTATTTCCCCCATCATCTCTCAGGAAATCTGCTACCGTGCAGGCGTTGACGCCGATAAACCGACGCAGGCCTTAGAGTCACAGGAACTGGCCGGGCTGTGGCAGACATTCCACACTCTGATGGAAACCGTAAAAGCCGGGGATTTCACCCCTGCCATTGTATATGAACAGAATTCTCCCAGAGACTACGCCTGCGTTCCCCTGACAATGTTTGCAGGCTGTCCCCAAAAGAATTATGTTTCTCTCTCCGAACTGCTCCATACCTATTATGCAGAAAAAAGTGCCGTTACCCATGTCCGGCAAAAATCTGCCGATCTGCGCCGTATTGTCCAGACAGCCCTGGAACGGAATGTAAAAAAATACGATTTGCAGTTAAAACAGATCAAAGACACGGAAAAAAAAGATACCTACAAAATATACGGGGAACTTTTAAATACCTATGGATATGACCTGACGCCCGGCAGTCAATCTATGGAAGCCATCAATTACTATACCGGCGAACCCATGACCGTACCTCTGGACCCCTTGCTGACGCCCACTGAAAACGCCAAAAAATATTTTGAAAAATACGGGAAAATGAAACGGACTTTTGAAGCCCTCTCCGACCTCACCGGGAAAGTGGAAGCCGAAATCCGCCATCTGGAATCCGTCGCCGCTTCCCTGGACATTGCCCTGCAGGAGAGTGATTTGGTACAGATCCGGGAAGAGCTTATTGAAAGCGGCTACATCCGCAGAAAAAGCGGCTCCAAAAAAGTCAAAATCACAAGCCATCCCCTGCATTACCTCAGCAGCGACGGATATGATATATATGTGGGAAAAAACAACTATCAGAACGATGAATTGACCTTTCATTTCGCCGATGGCGGCGACTGGTGGTTCCACGCCAAAGGCATGCCCGGCTCCCACGTTATCCTGAAAACCGGGAAAGACGGAGAAATGCCGGACCGCGCCTTTGAAGAGGCAGGCAGACTTGCCGCCTACTACTCCAAAGCCAGGGGAATGCAAAAAGCCGAGATAGACTATACGCTGAAAAAGAATGTAAAAAAACCCGGCGGCGGCGCGCCCGGCTTTGTGGTGTATTATACCAATTACTCTCTGGTCATTGATTCGGATATTTCAGACCTCAGGCTGGTGTCCGACTAAAGCGATCCATTCCGGCAACAGGAAATACAAATATACTTACAATCATCGCAAAAGGGACAACCCTCTCTCCCAGGGCCGTCCCTTTTCTCGTACTTATCCGATCAGCCAGTCATACATCTCCTGATACTTCCGCGCAGACACATTCCATGAAAAATCTATGGCCATGGCCCTGTCCACAATCTTGTTCCATTCCCGCTTCTTATCATAGTAGATACGCTCTGCATAGCGGATGGCATTGAGCATCTCGTGAGCGTTGTAGTTGACAAAACTAAATCCGGTTCCGGTACTCTCATATTCATTATAAGGTTCTACCGTATCCTTCAATCCCCCTGTCTCACGGACAATGGGCACCGTGCCATAATGCAGGGCCATCAACTGGCTCAGGCCACAGGGTTCAAACAGGGACGGCATCAGAAACGCATCGCAGGCGCCATATATTTTATGAGACAGTTCTTCGGAATAATAAATATTGGCGGATACTTTATCCCCGTATTTCCAGTCAAAATGACGGAACATATTTTCATACTGCTCCTGTCCGGTTCCCAGTATAACAATCTGAACATTGTCCTGGCACAGTTCATCCATAACATATGAAATCAGATCAAACCCTTTCTGATCTGTCAGCCGGGATACAATACCAATCATAAACTTCTTGTCATCCTGCTCAAGACCCAGTTCCTTCTGTAATTCCCGTTTATTTTTAATCTTTTCTTTCCGGAAATTCACGGCATTGTATTTATAAGGCAGATATACATCCTCCTGTGGATTGAATTCATCATAATCTATACCGTTGACGATGCCTCGCAGGTCGCCTGTCCTGGCACAGAGAAGCCCGTTTAAACCTTCTCCGTAAAAATCTGTCTTGATTTCTTCCGCATATGTATCACTGACCGTGGTAATGGCATCCGCATATACAAGGCCGCCTTTCAACAGGTTGGCATCCTTATAGCATTCCAGCTTATCCGGTGTAAAGAAATAATCCGGCAGGCCCGTAATTTCCTTTACCGTCTTTACGTCCCATTTCCCCTGGAACTTGAGATTATGGATTGTCATTACCGTCTTGATGCCGTGGTAAAAATCGTTGCCCTGAAACCGTTCCTTGAGGTAAACCGGTACCAGGCCGGTCTGCCAGTCATGGCAATGGATAACTTCCGGCCTGAAATCAATTACCGGCAACGCGGAGAGCAATGCTTTGGAAAAGAATGCAAATTTGGTCACTTCCCAGAGTGTATCGTCCCCGTAGGGCTTCATGCCGCCAAAATATTCTTCATTGTCAATAAAATAGAATTTGATGCCGTCCACTTCTGCTTCCATAATGCCAACATACTCACTTTTAAAATGAAAATCCATATAAAAGTGGCTGACATAATTCATCTTATCTTTTACTTCCTGCTTCATGCAGGGATACTTGGGCATAATCACCCTTACGTCAAAATATTCCCGATCAATACATTTGGGCAGAGAACCTACCACATCGGCCAGCCCTCCTGTTTTGATAAATGGAACCCCCTCTGATGCTGCAAATAAAATGTGTTTCATAGCTATCCTCTCATAATTCATTTGTTAATATTATCTGACTATATTACATAACTTCAGTATACCATTATCCTTACGGATTGGGAAGATTAATTTCTGTATTGCAGACGGATTTTATCAGCTATCAGTGCAATAAACTCCGAATTGGTCGGTTTCCCCTTTCCGGTGTTGATGGTATAACCAAACATGGCATCCAAAGTTTCCATCTTGCCACGGTTCCATGCCACCTCAATCGCATGACGGATGGCACGCTCCACTCTGCTGGATGTGGTCTGAAACTTTTTGGCGATTGTCGGATACAGTATCTTTGTAATGGAATTGAGCATCTCCACATCCTGAACAGACATCATGATGGCTTCTCTCAAATACTGGTATCCTTTGATATGTGCCGGAACGCCAATTTCATGGATCATATTTGTAACATCTTTTTCCAGATCCCGCTCTGCCGGCCGTTCTCCGCCATACAGGGATTTTGATTCTTCACGATGCCCTGATGACGGAACCGTAATCATTATCTGAAATTCCTTATTTGTGTGAATCAAATCGGAAAGTAATTTGAAAACCTGTTCGTTATCTTTCGTAGCCGCTACACTCAGTTGTTCCATAATTGACCTCCGTTCACTAAATTTCTAATCGAAATCTCATTTATCGTCCATATTCATTATAAACAGCCGTCAATTTTCGTTCAACTGTTAAGAATCGCAGAATCTGCGGAAAATCGCCTCTTTCCTACAGCTTTTCTTCCAGGTCGTCCAGAGATGCATACCCGTACAACCGCGCAGAATTGCCGATAGTCTCTTTTGCCAGATTCCTTTCCTCCCTGCAAAGGCCGGCAATAAACCTGCCGTACAAATCCAGCGTTCTGTCGGAATACGTCGAAATCTCCCCACGTAAATAGGTTTCATAAGAAGTATTGTACAAATTGTCTTCTCGTGTATGGATGCTTCTTGCCATGGAGGACGCTTTTGGATACTCGCGGGCGCATTCCTCCATCCAGCCAACCTGGATCTTCACAATCTCTTCAATAATCGCCTTTTTTTCCGGCGGAATCTGAGAAAATCTGTCTGCAATCTCCCCATATCCCTGCGGATCGGTACTTTCCATCATTCTTCCGTATTTTTCTGCAATCAGATTCCATCCCTGGCTGTCCGCTGTCTCAAAATCTTCTATATAACTTTTCAGCATGGGAATGGTCCACGTCAGATATTGGCTTTTGCGCATAATCAGGAATGTATTCCAGTCGTCCTGGCAGTCCGCCCGTCCGCCGATATTTTTAACCTGATCAAAATCACGCCATTCCAGACCCACCAGCCGCCTTATCAGCTCTTCTTTTACAGTTATGTCTACCTGCTCTTTCCGTGTGATGCCGTGGAGAATATTGTCTGTATGATGATCCAGATAATTGTCATTCCCCGTAGTCAGGCTCTGCTTTTTCATTTCATCAATAATGAGGGAAACGATCACTTCAATGGTCTGGGGGATCCGTGCATCTCCGATCCGCATATCCGGAATACCGGCAAGAATCTCTCCGATCACCGACAAAATGGGCAACTGCTTCATACCTCTGTGCATCCATTTATAAAAAGGAGCATATTTCTGGTTCAGCAGATACACGATGGCCATGGTATGTTTCATAAACTCGCCCAGCGCCACCTGCGCTGCCACCCTATCCCCCCTCTCCAGCATACGGCTGTAATTGTACTGCCCGGACTGCGCAATCAAAGCCGCCTCCCTGGCAATCTTCCTAAGCCGCACTTCCTTGGGATAATGGGCCAGAAGCCCTTTTCGAATCCGTGTAAACTCACCCAGTTCATCCACAAATACCCGGCCGCTGGTAGCCGCAGCCAGCTGATAGTCTTCCATATACAGCCACTGGTTGTTTGTGGTGGGCACATCTTCCAGTCCGGTGAGCCGCTCATAAAAATCTCCGATTCTGAATACCCCCACCCGTTTGGGCGCTTTGGGAGAAACCCGTCTGGTAATTCCCATATACGTAGTGGGCAGCCTGTCATATTCCGCCTGCAGCGCTTCTCCGATCTCCTCGTACACCGAATCTGTCAGGAACAGACAAAAACCCGGCCCGAAATCATGATCCCTGGATATTTCATCGTCAAACCCCAGACATTCCGAGCCTTCTCCCACCAGTCCGGCGGCAATAAACGGAAGATAGGCGGGGAACTTTGTCCGCAGCATCGGTTCCCCATAAGCATGGTAAAAGGCTTCGCACAGATCCAGCCCCTTATCAAACTGTCTCACCACACCCGGTTTCCCGGAAATCTGTTTTTCCACTGCGTTCAGGTTCTGCGCCACTATCTCATAAGCTGCCGAACGCCCAGTATTTTTCTCAATCTCCTGCAGCGCCATACGATAATATCTGGCCGATTCTTCCAGATTGCCCGCCATATACTGGGCCTCTCCCATGGCAGACAGAGCGCCGCTGTAATGGAAATCTTTCTGTTCATCCATCTCAAATATGGAAAAAGCGGCCAAAAGATGCGTCATTGCCTCCTCATACCTGCCCAGCTTCAACTGTGATGCCGCCAGATTGGTATGGGTAACGGCTGTCTCAATCCGTGCATCTGTGCGGGTGCTCACAATGGCAAGGGCCCGCTCCAGAGCGTTGCAGGCTTCTTCAAAATCCCCCATCTCCTGATACAACAGACTTAAATTATTGTAGAGACTGGCAAACCGGAAATCATCATCTTCCAGATGGCTCTGATAAATCAGAAGCACCGTCTTATAGTTGGTCATGGATTCCGCCAGCTTCCCTGCCGCCCTGTAGGCATTGGCAATATTCAAAAGAGAAGTGGCATATGGAATACTTCCCTGCAGATGGTTCCGTCCCAGCACGTCCATCAGTTTGTCACAATACATGCAACACTTCTCATATTTGCTCACATCCCGCAGATAACCGATCATTTCGTTCAGCAGCGTAATCAGCGCCCCGTCATCTCCGGTCTGCACTGCCTGCGCCATCTGGTTATCCAGATAGCCTTCCACCTTATCCATCTGATATGTGGCAAATAATCTGTCCAGTTCCCGTAAAATCGTGTCCATATCCATAAAATCACCTCTGTTTTGAATTTATCCCTCCTGTTTGGAGGGGTGTGCAACCTGTGTATTGTTTATTATAGCACTATTGGAGAGATTTTTATAGAGAAAACAGAGGAGCAGAGAAAAAGGCCCGTCAGCGCTCTGATTGCGCTTACGGACCTGCTGCTGCCAGGCACAAACCACAGGCAGAACGGTCAGACTCTCCCAATCTCCACATCCGTGTATTGTCCGGGGATATGTGCTCTCTGCATCCGCTACTCTTCCAATAACATCTCTTCAATAAATATCCCATACCCCTTTGTCGCATCCTGTACAAACACATGGGTCACGGCGCCGATCAGCTTTCCGTTCTGCAAAATGGGTGCGCCGCTCATGCCCTGTATGATGCCCCCCGTTTCTTCGATCAGTTGCCGGTCCGTAATCTGCAATACAATTTCTCTGTTGATATGTTCTCTGTCATATACAATATCCGTAATTTTCGCATCATACAGTTTTGCCGTTTCCCCGTCCAGACTGCACAATATTTTTACGGGACCGATTTCTGTCTCCTGTTTCAGGCCGATTTCCACCGGGCCAAAAGGGACTTCCGCCTCCAGGGCTTCACCGCATACACCAAAAATCCCCTTGTCTTCATTCCTCTGGATGCTGCCCAGTATATTGCCATCCCCATAATCAATAAGTCCGGTCAGTTCACCGGGATTACCTGCCTCTCCCTTTTTCACACCCAGTATGTCCGTATGATATAATGTGCCTTTTTTTAACGCCATCAGGGTACTGGTATCCATATCGTTAATGCCGTGTCCCAGCGCTCCGAAACCACCGTTGCCATCTATATAGGTAAGTGTGCCTACCCCCTGGGCATTATCCCGTATCCAGATACCGATTTTATAGGTGCCTGCCTGGTCCTGTACGGGGACTGTTTTCACATCGAATACTTCATCGCCCCGCCGTATGGTCAGAATCAGATCGCCATCGCCTATTTTCTGAAGTGTGTTCATAAACATCTTTTTGCCCGTAATATCCTCGCCATTCATTTTGAGAAGATAGTCCCCTGTTTTCAAAACGGACTCCGAAGGTGAAGTGCGCACACCGTCAAAACCGGTAAACTCACCGGTCCCGATGACCAGTACGCCATCCGTTTTCACATAAATACCTACGGGAACACCGGCCGGAATCACACTTGCCCCGTCAATGACCTGCAGGCTCACATGCTTTAACGGAAGTATCCCAAACAGCTTTACATCCAGGTCATAGCTGTTTTTCTCATTGGCATAAAATATCAGGGTGCGGTCCAGACTCACCGGAATAGCCTTATCTCCGGAAGCGCGCAGCATACCCGATGCCGGAAGCGCCAGGTTCATCTCTTCCCGTTCCCCCGCCCGGATCTTAATACGGTCCGGCGTCCTGTGCCAGAAGGAAAGATACAGGGCACAGGCCAGAAGACAGATCCCGTTGCCCAGCATCATATATAAAATGCGCCGATATTTCTGTTTCATATCCATATGCTCACTTCCTTTCACAAAAACCGGGCTTTATGCCCAAAAAAGCATTCCTTTCGGGATGCTTTTTTAGTATGTGAGGAAATATGAATTTTACTTTAGTATTGTTTTGTATCTCTTGCCAATTCTTTCATTTCTTTGGCATTGGAAATGGCCGCGTCCGTCAGCAGATCGCTGCCCAGAAGACGGGCAAGTTCCTCTATGCTCTCGGTTTCTTCCAAAATGGCAATATCTGTTCTGGTCTGATGATCCGTTTGTTTTTTTTCTATTTTAAAGTGCTGATCCGCCATGGCGGCAATCTGGGGCAGGTGGGTAATACAAATAATCTGATGATCTCTGCCCAGCAGCGCCAGTTTCCGGGAAACCTGCCATGCGGTCCTGCCGCTGATCCCTGCGTCAATTTCATCAAAAATCAGTGTATCAATGGCATCTTTTTCAGCCATAACCGTTTTCAGACCCAGCATAATACGTGAGAGCTCGCCGCCGCTGGCAATGCTGCCCAGGGGTTTGACAGGCTCACCGGGATTGGTGGATATCATAAATTCCACTTCATCCCAGCCCCTGGCGCCGGCCTTCCCAGGATCTGATTCAATCCGTATCTGAAAATTCACTTCCATAAAATTCAAGTCATGCAATGCCTGGATCATTTTTTCTTCCAGCGCTCTTGCCTGCTTTTTCCGGATGGCAGATATTTTCTCGCAGGATGCATGCAGTTTTTTTTCGGCTTTTTCCAGATTAAGGCGCAGCGTTTCCAAGTAGGTATCATAGTGCATCAGCTGATCCAGACGTTCTTCCCGGGACTGTTTACCGGCCAGCACTGCTTCTATCGTCCCGCCGTATTTTGATTTCAGATGATTGAGCACGTCCAGACGCCGCTCTGTCCGGTCAAAAACTTCCGGCTCAAATTCCAGGCTTTCTTCATAGTCTGCCAGTTCTCTGCTCAGATCCGCTACAAGTCCTTCTATCTCTGCCAACTGTCCTGTAAAATCTGCCAGAGCGTCATCATAGCCCTCCACGCTTTTCATTTCTCTGAGCGCCCTGCCTGTCAGATCGGAAATGCTTTCCCCGTCCGTACTGCCCAGCAGACGCCGGGCCATGGTAACACCTTCCAGAATCTTTCGGGAATGCACCATGCGGCGGTATTCCGCTTCCAGTGTCTCATCCTCACCGATTTCCGGACGGGCTTCCTCGATTTCACGGCATTCAAAAGTTAACAGATCGCATTCCTTCTCTCTGGTAGTCCGATCCCGGTCGGATCCGTCCCACTCTTTCGCCAGTTCCGTATACCGTTTATATTCTCCGGCCGCTTTTTCTTTTATACGGCACAGACTTTCACCGCAAAAATCATCCAAAATTTCCAGTTGTTTCTTTTTTGCAGTGAGAGACTGGTGTTCATGCTGTCCATATACATCAATGAGCACTTCTGCCAGTTCTTTCAGCTGCTTCGCGGTCATTGTCTCCCCGTTTACCCGGCACATGCTTTTTCCGGACGATATTTTCCTTGATATGACAAGCGTGTCATCTTCTGGCTCCAGCCCAAGCGCAAGGCACCGCTCCCGCTGCGCTGTATCATCCAGCGTAAATACAAGTTCGATCAGAGCAGATTCCTTCCCTGTACGGATCATATCCTTATCCGCTTTGGCGCCCAGAGCCAGATTGATGCTGCCGATAATGACGGATTTGCCCGCACCGGTTTCACCCGTTAAAATATTCAGTCCTTTATTAAAATGTACTTCTGTTTCTTCTATCAAAGCAAGGTTTTTCACATGTAAACTATTTAACATACCCTACAATTTCCTCAATCTTCCTCATTACGCTTTCTGTGTCTCCCCGTGTCCGCACCGCCATCATAATCGTATCGTCACCGGCAATGGTTCCCACAATCTCCTCCAGATTCATGGCATCCAGCGCCGCCGCCACCGCCATTGCCATACCTGCTGCGGTTTTCACCACCAGAAGGTTCTCCGCCATCCCCATGGAGGAAAAACCTTCCTTTAAAACCCTGCTGTATTTGTCCTCCGGAAACGTCCCTTCACGGTGAAAAGCCCTGTATCTCTGCCGGCCGCCGTCGGATACTTTTGTCAGCTTCAGTTCCCGGATGTCCCTGGAAACCGTGGCCTGTGTCACCACAAACCCTTCTTCTTTCAGCCGCAGTGCCAGTTCCTCCTGTGTCCCGATGTCATATTCTGTAATCAGACGGAGTATCTCGCTTTGTCTTTTCTCTTTCATATTATGTCTCGCTCATCTTTTTATGTAATGCCTCCAGAAAACTCACCTGGCTGATCTTAACAATGTCTGTCCGTTTCCGGGATTTCGTTACGATGATTTTATCCCCCATCTCCAGCGCAGCCCCATGGCCGCCGTCAAAATTGACTTCCGCCCGGAAAGAAACGTCTTTCTTCCAGGGAGCCATTTCAATCATGACTTCATCCGCACCGGAAAGCACCACACTTCTGGTATTCAGCGTGTGGGGACAGACAGGCGTAATGACAATCAGTTCTGCGCCCGGTTCTACAATGGGCCCGCCGGCAGATAAATTATATCCCGTGGAACCGGTAGGTGTGGAGAGAATCACACCATCCGCATTGTATTCGTTCAGAAACTGCCCGTTGACATATATATGGAAATGAATAATCTGCATGGGGCCGTTTCTTGTAATGACAATATCGTTCAGGGCATGGGACCTTTCCACAAGGGTCTGTCCCCGGACAAGCAGTCCGTCCAGCATCATGCGGCTTTCCGTCTGATATTGGTCCTGCAATAACAGCGACAGGGCATGCCGGATACCCGACTTCTCCACTTCTGCCAAAAACCCCAGGCTCCCCAGATTGATACCAAGGAGAGGTATGTCCAGCTCCATCGTGTCCCTGGCCGCCTCTATCAGCGTACCATCGCCGCCCAGTACCAGAATACACTCCGTATCCGCGGGAATTTCAGCCGCGTCCGTATAACGGTTGCTCTCTTCCTGGATTTCTGCGGCAATCTTTACCTGATACGTACATCCCTTATCTGCCAGAAATTCCATCACCTCTGTTGTGGTTTCCAGCTCCCTGTCTTTAAACGGATTGGTGATAATAAAAAAATGTTTCATGTATGATCCTTCTGTGAATCCAGTGTGTCGTGAGCTTCCCGGACAATATCCGCAATTTGCTGTCTGTCATATCTATCGCCGTCGGCTATGTCCGCATCGGCCTCTCCCTCCGGCTTTTTTTTCAGATGCAGCAGATATTCTATATTGCCCTCCGGCCCTTTTACCGGTGAAAATGTAAGATGAAGCAGGATAAACCCTTCTTTTTCCGCATAGGAAAATACCTGTTCAATCACCTCTCTGTGTACCGCCTGGTCCCGCACAACGCCCTTTTTCCCAACCTTCTCTCTGCCTGCCTCAAACTGAGGTTTAATCAGGCAGACCATCTCGCCACCCGGTTGCAGCAGCATCCCGGCCACCGGTAAAATTTTGGAAAGAGAAATAAAAGAAACATCCGCCGAAGCAAAATCCGGCGCCTCACTGATGTCCTCACGGACCACATAGCGGAAATTGGTCTTTTCCATGCAGACTACCCGTTCATCACATCTGAGTTTCCACGCCAGCTGTCCATGGCCCACATCAATGGCATAGACCAGCCGGGCGCCGTTTTGCAGCATGCAGTCCGTAAATCCCCCGGTGGATGCACCGATATCCATACAGACACGGTTTTCAAGGGTAAGGGAAAAATCGGTCATTGCCTTTTCCAGTTTCAAACCGCCCCGGCTTACATAACGCAGACCGCCGCCCCGGACTTCAATCCTGCTTTTGTCTTCCATAAACATAGCGCCTGCTTTGTCTTCCCGTTGTCCGTTCACAAATACATGGCCGGCCATAATCACAGCCTTTGCCTTTTCCCGCGACGGGGCCAGTCCCTGCCTGACTAAAAGCACATCCAATCGTTCTTTCATAGTTTGCCCCGCTTTTTCTCCTGTCTCTCCTGCCGCTTTCCGTCTGCGGCCGCAGACGCATAGGCAGTCACCACCCGTTTCAGCACCGAATCCGCATCAATCCCCACTTCCTGGTACAGCAGAGACACATTGCCGTGTTCCACATATTCGTCGGGTATGGCAATGGAAAGCATCCGGCAGGATGTCCCCAGACGGGACATACATTCCCGGACCTTTTCCCCGAAACCGCCGCTTGACACATTTTCTTCCAGTGTGACCAGAAGCTTATGACCCTGGGCCATATCCCGGATCATCTCTTCGTCCACGGGTTTCACAAAACGGGCGTTGACCAGACTGCAGGCGTAGCCGATCTCTTTCAGCCCGCTGCGAACCTGGGCTGCTGTCTTTACCATACTGCCCACAGCCACCAGTGCAATGTCTTCCTCTTCATACAGGATTTCGCTTTTACCGAACTCTATGGGTTTGCGGAACTCTTTCATACCGTCCCATGCGCTGCCTCTGGGATAACGAATGGCGATAGGCGCCTCCAAAGTTAAAGCATATTTTAACATATCGGATAGTTCCCATTTATTTTTTGGTGCAATAATATGCATATTGGGTATGCTGGACAGATAGGACAGGTCAAAAATACCCTGATGTGTCTCCCCGTCGCTGCCTACAAGGCCTGCCCGGTCTATGGCGAAGATCACCGGCAGATTCTGTATACACACATCATGTAATATCTGGTCATAGGCTCTCTGCAAAAAAGAAGAATACACCGCCACAATGGGCCTGAGCCCTCCTGCCGCCAGCCCTGCGGCAAATGTAACCGCATGCTGCTCTGCGATGCCCACATCGAAGAAACGCTCCGGGTACATATTCCGAAACCGTTTGAGGCCGGTCCCGTCCGGCATGGCTGCCGTTATCGCCACCACCTTTTCATCCCTTGCACCCAGCTTTGTCATCACCGTGGAAAATACATCGGTATAATTGGGCGCCGCCTTGGGGCTGGCCGGAAGTCCCGTTTCAATATCAAAGGGTTCCGTTCCGTGAAATCGGGCCGGGTGCCGCTCGGCCGGTGCAAATCCCTTTCCTTTCTGGGTAATCACATGTACCAGCACCGCATTTTTACAGCGTTTTGCCTCACGCATAACCTGCTGCATGGCTTCCACATTGTGACCGTCCACCGGCCCCAGATATGTGATGCCCATATCCTCAAAAAACATCCCCGGTATCACAAGGTGCTTCACACTGCTTTTGGCACGTCTGATATTCCGCACAATATGCTCCCCTTTGGGTATATTTTGCAAAGCGTTGTAGATACCTTCCTTGAGGTCCAGATAACCGGTTGTCGTCCGGATTGTATTCAGATATTTGGAAACGCCCCCGACATTTTCGGAAATGGACATATTATTATCATTTAAAATAATAATAAAATTGGTACGGAGCTGAGCCGCATTGTTCAGCGCCTCATATGCCATACCGCCTGTCAGGGAACCGTCTCCGATCACGGAGACAATGGTACGCGTATCTCCCGCCAGGTCCCTGGCCTTCACCAGACCCAGGCCCGCGGAAATGGATGTGGAGCTGTGTCCTGTGTCAAAACAGTCACAGTCACTCTCTTTCCGTTTGGGAAAACCACTCATGCCGCCATATTTTCTGAGCGTTTCAAACCCCTGACGCCTGCCGGTGAGCAATTTATGCGTATAAGACTGATGTCCCACATCCCATATAATCTTATCATCCGGCAATTCCAGGCTCAGATGCAGCGCCATGGTCAGTTCCACCGCGCCCAGGTTGGAACCCAGATGCCCGCCGGTTACGCTGATTTTCCGGATCAGGAACTGGCGGATTTCCTCTGCCAGCGCCTTATAGTCCTCTTTTCTGATCTTCTTGATATCGTTCTCTTTTGCAATTTTTTCCAGAAGCATGTCCATACTCCTCTTACTTTTTCCTGGTGATAAGCGCCTCCACCATCGTTTCCAGAAACAGATTCCGATCGTCAAATGACCGCAACAGACTGATGGCTTCCTCTGAAAAGGCCTTCTGATCAGCCTGGGCCTGCTTCATTCCTTTGAGTGTAACATACGTTACTTTATGGTTTTTCTCATCACTGCCTATGGGCTTTCCCAGTTCCTCTGCCGTACCTGACACATCCAGAATATCGTCCTGAATCTGAAATGCTATGCCGATGTCATATGCAATTTTTTCTATTTTCTGAATCTCCGATTCTGATGCACCTGCCAGGACAGCCCCTGTCATCATAGCACTCTGAATCAGCGCCGCCGTTTTATGGGCATGTATGAAGACAAGTATCTCCTCTGTGGTGACGCCGGCGCCATTCTCCGATTCAATATCCACACACTGACCGCCAATCATGCCATATACCCCTGCCTTACGCGCAAACAATGCCAGCGCCCTGGCTGTCAGAACCGGATCACAGCCCGTCTCAAACGCCCTGGCCGCTGTCTCAAAAGCCAGGTTCAGAAGCCCGTCCCCTGCCAGTATTGCCATGGCCTCGCCATACATAACATGCGTTGTCTTTCTGCCCCGGCGGTATTCGTCGTTGTCCATGGCCGGCAGGTCATCGTGTACCAGCGAATAGGTGTGTACCATCTCGATGGCTGCCATAAAGGGTTTGATTTCCTCTCCCCGGCCTCCAAACAGCCTATACGTCTCCCGCATCAGAATCGGCCGCAGTCTTTTTCCGCCTGCCAGCACAGAATAATTCATGGCAGACAGCACAGTCTTCTGAAAACCCGTTTCCGCAGGCAGGAAACTTTGTATGATCTGCTCCGCCTCCCTGGTTCTTTCATCCATTTCCAGCTTAAAATTCATTCAGTTCACCATTTTCATTTATTTTCAGTACTTTCTTTTCTACCATATCAATGGACGCATTGCAGAACTGAAGCAGTTCCATCCCCTCACTGTAAGCACGGAAAGCGTCTTCCAGAGAAATCTCTTCCGATTCCAGCCGTTCGATCACCGCCTCCAACTGAGCAAAAGCGCCTTCCACTGTCTGTTGTTCCTTCAACGTATCACCCTATCCTTCCCTTCTACTCTGGCATGTACAATACCGTTTTTCATATGGATTACCAGAAGCTGTCCCTCCCGGGTCTCATCCACATCCCGTATTCCTCTGCCATGTTCATCCGTTACCCAGGAAAATCCCTGGCTCAACTTGTCCAGAGGCGAAAGCCCCCGCAGCTTTTCCGTATACAATGCAAGGATATGGCGCTTCCCATCCAGTTGCCGCCGCATAGATGCCTGTAATCGCTCTTCCAGCCGCATCAGATACATCCGGTTCTGCTTGAGTCTGCCGGCAGGACTGCCTCCGCGCAGCAATGCGCCCAACATTTCCGCGCGCCGGCGATACCGTTCACATCGGCCCATCATCCCCCGGTAAAGAGCCGTCGCATATTCTTCCATTTTTTCTTCCAGTCTGGAAAATTCACAAACGGCCAGCTCTGCCGCTGCAGAAGGTGTAGGTGCACGAAGATCCGCCGCAAAATCAGCGATTGTCGTATCTGTCTCATGCCCCACCGCAGATATGATGGGAACAGGGCAGTCAAAGATCGCCTGGGCCACTTCCCGCTCATTGAACGCCCACAGGTCTTCTATGGAACCACCACCCCTGCCCACTATGATTACATCCACAGAAAACGCTGTCAGCGCGTGGATGCCATTGATGATACTGGCCACAGCCTGATCTCCCTGCACAATGGCGGGATAGAGAATCATCTGTACATAAGGATTCCTGCGGGATGCGATCTGGATAATATCCCGCACCGCCGCACCTGTAGGCGCTGTCACAACCCCCAGTGTCCGTATGATCTCCGGTATGGGCCGCTTATATTCTTCCGCAAACATACCCAGTTCGGCAAGCTCTCTTTTCAGCTGCTCAAAACGTTCATATAACTGCCCTGTGCCGTCTCTGGTTATGGCTCTGGCATACAACTGGTATTTGCCGTCCCGCTCATACACATCCATGCCGCCATCCACCACCACCTGCTGCCCCTCCTGCAGACGGAAAGCCAGGCCGCTGCGGCTGCCGGCAAACATAACACAGGCGATTGCCGCCTTCGCATCCTTGAGGGTAAAATAAATATGCCCGGAAGAGTGATATTTACAGTTGCTTATCTCACCTCTCACCCGGATGGACTGTAGCATAAAATCCTGTGTGAACATATTTCTGATATAAGAATTGACTTGTGTGACGGAATAAATATTCTTCATCGACCCTTATCCCTTGTCTGCAAATCTGGCCAGGATACCATTCACAAACGCCCCCGCACCGTCCTGGCCGAATTTCTTCGCAAGTTCTACCGCTTCATTGATTGCCACGCCAGTCGGCACATCCTCATCAAACAGGATCTCATAGACAGCAAGCCGCAGAATCGTCAGTTCAGCCCTTCCCATCCGATCCGTTGTCCATTTCTCGGTCTTTTCGTTCAGGAGCCCGTCTATCTCCGCAAGCCTGTCCATAATTCTGTCACATTTTCCGGTAATGTAAAGTCGCTCCGCTTCCATTACCTCCAGGTCATCCTCTTCAAAAAAAAGGATTAACTGTTCCGGCATGTCCTCTCTGTCATGGAACTCAACCCGGAACAGCAGTTTGAAAATCTGCTCCCTCTGTTCTCTTCTGCCCATTTTCCGTCCTTATCCGTTCATAACCACACCGGCAATCCGGATATTTACATCCGCAACCGTCAGTCCTGTCATTGTTTCAATAGCACTCTTTACTTTTTCCTGAATCTTTTCAGATACAGTCGGAATGTTAAATCCATATTTAAGATTTACTGCCATTTCCACACTGACCACCCGATCCACCACTTCTACTTTCGCACCCTTGTTTGTACCTCTGACACCCACTCTGGAAAGAAGCTCATCTGTGGCATTCCCTGCCATGGAAGCCACACCGTCCACTTCCAGTGCTGCCAGCCCTGCTATGGAAGCCACTACATCGTCCGCAATCCTGACTTCGCCTATTTGTCCCTTCTCCCCCGATATGCTGATATTACGTTCCGAATCTTTTTCCATATCATTTTTCCTTTCTCAGAATTATCTATGATTATACCAAAGTTACCGTAAATTGACAAGAATGGCGTTTTTACAGCCAGAAGCTCAGATGAAGCTGTCCCTCGTTGGTCGTATAGGCCACGGTCCCGTCCGAAGTCTGCAAATACCGAAATACCTGCTGCTGCTCAATGAGACATCGTTCCATTTCCGCATACACTTCCGGATCCGCACATTTCAATGTCACATAAGCGGTTCCGTCCTCATAGGCCTTCTCAAACAGGGCCGCCACCTTTTCCATATCCGGCTCCGTAAAATAAGCGCCTTCTTTCACATAGTAATTTGCCTCCATACTGTCACAGGCAGGAATCGGCACGATACTGTCAATGGTGTGGGTGCGGCAAATCTGACTGTCCGGCACACACAGATATTCGTAATTGATCTGGGGCAGTTTTCCGTCAAAACCATTGTCTGCTTCTCCTGCCACATAAGATGCGTCTCCCCAGGTAATATCCACATGATAATATGCCCCGTTTATCCGTACAAGATTCCAGACATGATCCTCTCCGCCGTCCACTTTGCCGGACACAAATACAGAATATATGTCTGATTTCCGAAAAAGGTATTGTGCTGCTTTGGCATAGCCCTGGCAAACGGATTCGCCTCCCAGGAAAACAGAACATATATTCTGATTATCATCTGCGCCCCGCACATATTCCGTATTGGCCACCAGATATTCATAAATATATTTTACTTTTTCATAGTCTCCGCCGTCTGTGGGCATTCCATCCAGGATTTCCGTCACTTTTTTTTCAATCTGTTCATTTCTCTGCGCAATTTCTTCCCGGTCGTACAGATAACTGCCGGAAAAAGCGTTTCCTGTGATCTCTTCCCCTTTTGTATATTTAATAAACGTATACCCGTCCACATAAAAAATTTCCGGATGGTCGTTCATCACACACTGAAATACCTTGTCAAAAGCCTCTTCCTCCACAAGATCAATATGTACGTCCGACGCGCATGCGGACAAAGCCTCCAGTATGTCCACATACAACGCCTGTTCTTCTTCTGAAAGCCGGGTATAATGATAAGCATATTCGGGCAGCATTTCAGCCAGTGCGTCAGAAGCAGAAGCATCCCCTTCGCCTGTATCCTCAGAGTCATCGGATGCCTCGGACGGTTCTGAGGCGTCCGTCTCTTCCAGCACACTGCCGTCCGAAATTACTTCCGCTGCCTCCGCCAGGCTTTCCATGATTTCCCCCGCCTGCTCCTGCACGGCAGGGCTGTCAGGCAGCGTAACGCTGCAGCCCCCGGCAAATACGGAAAGCAGGCACAAAAAAGCAAGCAATTTTTTCATTTAATCACGTCCAAATTCTGAAAGGACCAATCCCTCATTCCTGTCAATGGTCATCCCCACACTCCACGCATTGACAAAGAGAAGCAGCGGATTGCCCTTCATATCTTTTACTTTCTTCATATCGGATGTCCCCGTCAGGGCATCCAGATCCAAATCCCTGTTCTCAATCCAGCGGATATGTTCATAGGGCAGATTTTCCAGACGGATCTCTACATTATATTCATTCTCCAGGCGGTATTTTAATACATCGAACTGCAGGACACCCACCACACCTACGATAATCTCTTCCATGCCGGCGCTGAGTTCCTGGAAAATCTGGATTGCACCCTCCTGGGCAATCTGATTGATCCCTTTTACAAACTGTTTCCGCTTCATCGTATCCATCTGCCGTACCCTAGCAAAATGTTCCGGTGCAAAAGTGGGAATCCCCTCATAGGTAAAATGTTCCTTAGGCATACAAACCGTATCCCCAATGGAAAAAATCCCCGGATCAAACACGCCAATAATATCCCCGGCATAGGCTTCCTCCACCACTTTCCTGTCGCTGGCCATAATCTGCTGGGGCTGGGAAAGGCGCATCACCTTATTTCCCTGTACATGACGCACTTCTTCACCTGCATCAAACCGTCCGGAGCAGATTCGCATAAAAGCGATCCTGTCTCTGTGCGCACGATTCATATTTGCCTGGATTTTAAACACAAAAGCCGAAAAACCCCGCTCTGCCGGATCAATCAGCCCCACATCCGCTCTTCTGGGAAGGGGCGGAGTCGCCATTTCCAGAAAATATTTCAAAAAGATCTCCACGCCAAAATTCGTCAGTGCAGAACCGAAAAATACCGGTGTCAGAATGCCGCTTTGTACCTGCTCCAGATCAAACTCCGCACTGGCGCCGTCCAGCAGCTCAATCTCTTCCTGCAGCCGGGCAAAGGCCTCTTCGCCCAGGGCTGCCGCCGCCTGCCCCTCCTGGCTCACGGGAATCTCCCGGCTCTCGCCTTCTCTGGTGCCTTTTTGTGTATCTTCATAGGTAATGATGCATTCCCGTTTTCTGTCGTATACCCCTTTAAATCCTTTGCCGCATCCAATGGGCCAGTTCACCGGGCAGGTGGCGATTCCCAGTTCTTTTTCAATTTCATCCAACAGTTCAAAGGTATCATTGGCATCCCGGTCCAGTTTGTTGATAAACGTAAATATCGGGATTTTCCGCATAACGCACACTTTAAACAGCTTCCTGGTCTGGGCCTCCACACCCTTGGAAGCATCGATTACCATAACCGCAGAATCCGCGGCCATCAGCGTCCGGTAGGTGTCTTCGGAGAAGTCCTGATGGCCGGGTGTGTCCAGAATGTTAATACAGTATCCCCCATATTCAAACTGCAAAACGGAAGAAGTAACGGAAATACCTCTCTCCTTCTCGATTTCCATCCAGTCCGATACCGCATGTCTGGCCGTCGCCTTCCCTTTTACGCTGCCCGCCAGATTGATGGCGCCTCCGTATAACAGAAACTTCTCTGTCAATGTAGTCTTGCCCGCATCCGGATGGGATATGATGGCAAATGTCCTTCTTCTGTGAATCTCCTGTGTATAA
The DNA here is from genome assembly GCA_910589075.1 of uncultured Lachnospiraceae bacterium. GTDB lineage: Bacteria > Bacillota > Clostridia > Lachnospirales > Lachnospiraceae > VSOB01. The sequence continues at coordinate 23,050 of CAJUSK010000019.1, read as the reverse complement.
TCAATGCCCACGTATCTTTCCTCTTTTCTTTTCCTTTTCAGAAACAGAAAAATTCCGGCACAGACCGGAGCGGAATTTTTCTGTTTGCAGCAGTGCTTTTTCACCACTATTTTAGAAGTATATCATAACTTTTTCTTATTTGCTACATTGGATAATGATATTTTCCGGCGCAGTTCCTGTCTTTCTTGTCACAATATCTTCAATCTGCGCACACTGGGCATCCGTCAGTGTTTCCGCATTTACCACCACATCCACGCCGCTGTCGCTGATGCTTACCACCACATCCGTAAATCCTTTTGCTTCCAGGAGAATCTCTGCCGCCGTCTCCTTTTCCGCTATGTCTGTAAGCTGTATCATCCCTTCAATAGCGCTCTGCTTCTGTTCCTCAGAGACACTGGTACTGTTGATAATATCCAGCAGTGTTTCCTTGTTCTTGGCCCGGGTCTGTTCTTTCATCAGTTTTGCGCCTGACATTGTGGTCACGTTGGCTGTGGAAGTGAAAACAGCTTCTCCCGGTGTATCCTCCGCTGTTACCTCTGCCTGTGCCATCTCTTCGCCCAGATAATCGGCGGACGCTGTAATATCATCCGTATCCAGGCTTTCAATATCCTGGATGGCTGTCTGCTGCACGGTATCGTCTGTGGTCAGTGTCCCTTCTGCCAGTCCCGTATCCTCATCCGAAATTTCAAGGGAAGCTGCAGAATATGTCTCTTCGGCCAAAATGCCGTCCTCCAGCGCCAGTTCCTCTCCGTTTTCCGCAACTACCGACTGCCCGGAGACATCCATCAGTTCTTCATCGCTCAATTTTGTTCCCGCAAAATTGAGATACCCTGCCACTGCAATCATAATCGCCAGTGCCGTAATCATAATCTGGTTCTTTTTCAGTACGTTTTTCACGATATTCTCCCCTTACTTTGCCGTTTTCATTTTTGCTATTTTAATTTTATTCGCATCAATCCCAAATAATGCCTGAATTGCTTCACGAATATTTTCCCTGACCGCTTCCACACCGGCCCCCTCCGCCAGCACGGCCACGCCGCCTACCGCAGGCTGTAGTTTCTTCCGTACATAGGGTATCTGCCTGCCTTCCGAATCCGTTATAAAGACTGTGGTTTCCCGGCTGTCCATATCACTGGTGTTCCGGCTGCCCCCTGACGCGTCGTTTTCCGTCATATTGGAACGGGTGGCCGGCCTGTCCTTTTCCACAATATCTTCACCGGTAGACGAAAGGGTGATCATCACCTTCACCCGTCCCACACCTTCCATGCAGGAAAGCAGTTCCTCCAGTTCTGCTTCCATTGCTTTTGTATATTCATCCGTCTCCTGCAGTTTTGCGTCCGAAGCGCTTTCCTGCTCCTTGCCGGATACACTGCTGTGCTCTGTATACACAGCACTGCCTGCTTTTGCAGATCCTTTTTCTTCTTTTTTTACCGGGATACACACGATGAGCAGAAGCACGCCTGCCAAAGCAAAAATGATGAACTTTTCTTTTTTCTCACTCAATGATTTCCACCTCCAGCCTGCCGCCCTCTACTCCCAACACCTCCGCAAAGGCTGCCTGAAACGCCATTTCCTTGCTCCTGTCCTCTGTATCTCTCTTCCGTTCTTCCCCCAGACGGACCTCTTCCACTTCAGGCAGGATGATCTCTGTCTCTTTTGATGTCATATATATTTTAATCCTGTATGCGTCTGCCATCTCCTGCTGCTCTGAAACGCCCAGTATTTCCGCCTTCTGTATACGATACCCCTGCTCCGCCGCACAGTCTGACAGTTTCGCTTTTATTTCTTCTCCCATCTGCTCCAGATAAGTGTCGGAAGGACTCATGGCAAGTTCCGCCTCCTCCCCGGACAGTTCTGTCAGCTTATCCGTATATACTTTCATACAGGCCATATATTGTTCCCGCACCCCGCCCTGAAAAAACTCCAGTATGGGAATCAGAAAAATAACGATTGTCATGATTCCCACAAGAAACTTAAAGTATTTTTCATAAGAGGGATTGGGGCGGAAATGGACAACTGCCTGTGCCAGTATAAGAAAAACACTTGTCCGCCGGATAATTTCCATCACATACTCTTCCATTAAAATCCCCGATTCGTTGTCATTGCCGCAATGGCTATCATAATAAGAAACAATCCTCCTGCCGTCAGTACAATCCGCAATACAAGCAGGCTGCCCTCCCCCACCCTGTCCATGCAGGACGTAATCCGTTTGTCGCTGACAATGCCCGTAAGCGCTGCGGAAAACTTGAGCAGCATGGCAAGTATCCAGATTTTCAGGGCAGGCAAGGCGCACAGCAGTGTAAGCAACAGTACTGCCAGAACGCCTGCGCTGTTTTTAATCAGTACTGCGGAACCGATCACCAGTTCCGCCACGCTGTCGCTGACATTGCCGATTCCCGGTATGAGCGAGATGGTTTTTTGCAACGCAGACATTTTGACAGATTCTATAACAGGTGTTATCATTGACTGTATCATGCTGATACCGGTAATCACAGCAAAAAAAATCTTTAATATGTAACCAATCACCCGTTTCAGCAAATCCAGCATCATCTGAAGTTTTTCCTCTGTCCACAGGCCATTCATAAATGCCAGGAATATATAGACTTTAATCAGTGGCATTAAAAACGCGGACAGTGCCGCCTCCATCACATAAATCACTGTCAGAATAAACTGATAATACAAAAGGCCCGTTGTTACGCCGCCTGCCGCACCCACTGCCAGAAAATACACCGGCATAAACAACTTCATAAATACAAGCATATCTGAAATCAACACCTGCGCCGTATCCGTCACCACCCCAAAAATCCGCAAGAGAAGCAAAATCAGAAACAGATAGACAAAATAAAATCCTATGTCTGCAATCTGCTTATTTTCAAACAGATCCGTGAGATTCATCAATAGCGCCGCAAGAATCCCCACACAGAGCAGCATCACAATCATACTTTTAAAACTTTTGATTTCCCCCTGAAATGCCTGTGCCAGATTCTGAAAACACATTTGCATCGCTCCGCTTACATTGCCGGAAAGCAGCATTTCGAATAATGCGTCCAGATCCACGGAAAAGCCCGTGAACAGACGGTTGATCTCATCATTCAATCCCGTAATTTCTTCTGTCAGATCCATCCGTTACCCCTTGAAATTCTGAATCGTCGAAACCACTGAGAGCAGTATGGGAAGCCCGGTCAGAAGCACCATCACCTTCCCGAATATTTCAATCTGCCCACCCACCGCACCATATCCGGCATCCCGGCAGATGCCTGCACAGAATTCACAGATATAGGTAATGCCGACTATTTTCAGCAAAATCGTCAGAAATCCGTTGTCCGCCTGTATAATCGACTGAAAAAGCTGTACCTCATCCATGAAAACCGCCAGATTTTCCAGGGTAATGCCAAAGATCAAAAGCCCTGTAATCACGCCGATATAAACGCCATATTCCGCCTTGACCGACCGGAAAAATACGGCTAGCAGTACCCCGGTAATTCCAATCGCCCCGATTTTGATAATGTCCATAGTCCTCCCTAAATCTGAAATAAATTCTGTATGGTTTCAAACAGATCGTACACATACGGAACAATCCATGACAGTACAAGGATCAGCCCTGCCAGACTTACCAGAAAAGCATGTTCCTCCCTGCCGCTGTGTTTAAGCACCTGGCTCAGGATTGTCACCAGTATACCCACTGCCGCTATTTTAAAAATCAGACCGATGCCCATTTTCTCCTCCTGGTTTTCTATAATAATACGATAACAAGCAGCAGGCCTCCCATCACGCCAAAGCTCATAATCATTTTTTCCCGTTCTGCCATATGTGTTTCCACTTTTTCGATTGTATTTGACAGGGCATCCATCTGATGTCCTATGGCCCGCTCCTGCAGTTGCCTGTCCGCGTATCCCAGACTGCGGGAAAACTCCGTCAGCAACACCCTGTCCTCTTTTTTCAGAGAAAATTCCGGATAATAGAGCTGCGCCTGATCTTCCCAGATCTGCGGAAACGGTTTGCCTGTATTCTGTTCCGCTTCTTCATATATATCCCGGAGCATTTCCGAAAAAGGGGGATTCACCGATTGCGCCACCATCCTGCAGGCTTCCGGAAAAGCAGCCAGACAATAACCAACCTGGCTGTAAAACAGTTCATACATCCGTTTCATCTCATACAGACAGTCCAGTCGTGCATGCATGTCCCGGCAACAGCAGAAACTATATCCCACAGTTCCCAGAAGTAAAAGGGCTATACCTACAAGCCGCAGCATGGCATATACTCCTCATCAAATATTCCTTCCACCATACAACGTCCCTTTTTCCGGGTCAGGACAATAAACCGTTTAAATTCCTTCTGTTCCAGGAGTTCTTTCATATATGCTTTTTCCCGCACCTCTTCCATACTGCTGCCATGAACGGTTACAATCAGACTGCTGCCACAGCGCAAAACCTGTAACAGGGCATGTACATCTTCCAGGCTCCCAATTTCATCCACTGCCACCACACCGGGCGCCATGGAACGGATCAGCATCATCATGCCCGCCACTTTAGGGCAGCCATCCAGCACATCCGTCCGGATTCCCACATGGTTTTGTGCAATCCCCATATAACTTCCGGCAATTTCCGACCGTTCATCCACTACACCCACACACTGTCCTGATCCATAGGAATTTCCATCCGATACCTGACGCACAATATCCCGCAGCATGGTTGTCTTCCCGCAGCCCGGAGGAGAAATAATCATACCGCTCAAAAAGCGGCCCTCTCTGTAAAGATATGGCATCACCCCATCCGCAGCCCCCGTAATCTCATGGGCTATCCGGATATTGAGATAGGAAATATGTTTCAGCCGTCTGACGCAGCCATCCGGATCCGTTACAACCTGTCCCGCCACACCGATGCGGTGCCCGCCCGGTATCGTCAGAAACCCCTGTCTGAGTTCCTCCTCAAAAGCGTATACCGAATACCGGCAGATATGGTTTAAAACCCCGTCCAGTTCTTTCCTGCCGATCCGGTATGCCTGTTCCATGTGATATGTAATGTTCCCATCCCCTGCAAGAAAGCACTCCCGCCCGGCAAAACGAAGAATCACCGGACAGTCGGCACGCAGCCGGATTTCCTGCAGAGAACCGGACTGCGCCGCCACAGATTCCCATATATGCCTGAAATAATCGGGAAACATCCGCAGAATTTCTTCCTTATCCTTCATATACCCTTCACCTCTTTATCTCAATATATGAAGGGATTTGAAAGTTATGACTGTTTTAAAAAAAATACAAAATTCAGGAAAAAAATACTGGACACTTACAAAATATGGTGCTATTATACTTATATAAACAGTAACTATTACTATTATCAATTATTCAGGAGGAGCGAGTATTATGGCAGTGAACACAGCGCAGGTAGATAATTTGGTATCTTTATTGGACGGTTATGCAACAAAAGGCGGACATCATCTCAATGTCAATGTTTTGAACAGGGATACATTGCTGGATGCACAGAAACATCCTGAAAATTATCCTCAGCTTACAATCCGGGTATCCGGCTATGCAGTAAACTTCATCAAGCTGACACCGGAGCAGCAGGCTGATGTTATTTCCAGAACCTTCCATGAATCCGTATAAATACAATCATCTCTGTATCATTCCATGGACAGAAAAATCCCGTACCGCTGACTGCCGGTACGGGATTTTTATAATGTATGACAACAGAAATGCACACAAAGCATATTTTTCTATTGTGTTTTCTCTTTATGGGATATCTTATATCTCACAATACACTCCACTACCAGCGTAAATACCACCAGCAGGCCGGCCAGTACCTGGGATACCGCAATATCGGTATGGCCGATAAGAAGCTGATCCGTCCGCAGACCTTCTATGACACACCGTCCCAGGCCATATCCGCCCAGATACAGGAGCGCAACTTCGCCCTGGAACTTTTTACGCTTCCGGTACAGGAGCAACAGGCCTAGAACCAGCAGATTCCACATACTTTCATATAAAAAAGTGGGATGTACCTGGATATAGTTGGTTCCCTCCACAATATGCCTGGAAAGATCCTCGGAAATATACCAGGGATGCACCGCATCAATGGGCAGGCGCATGGCAAACAATCCGTCCGTATATTGCCCGAAGGCTTCACGGTTCATGAAGTTCCCCCATCTGCCGATAATCTGCCCCAGTATCAGTCCCATAATACCGGTATCGCAAAGCTGCAGAAAAGACAGCTTCTTACGATAACAGTAAACGCCCGCTGTCAGAAAGGCTGCAATCACCGTGCCATAAATTGCCAGGCCGCCATGTCTTAAATTAAAAATTTCCAGCAGGTTGTCCTTATACATATCCCAGGAAAAAACAACATAATAAATCCGGGATCCCAGGATACAGAAGAATACGGCGTATATGGCAAAATCCCAGTATACCTCCGGATCCTGCCCTGTCACCTTCGCTTCCCGCACTGCCATAAATACACCGGCTATCACACCCAGTCCGATGATCATTCCATAAAAAGCAATCGGAAATCCAAAAATCGTAATGCTCTTAGGAACATGTTCCAGATACAGATTCAAATGGGGAAATGCAATATCTGTCACATCCATAATTTCCTTCATGATGTCATTCCTTTCCGCTTATGGTACAAGTTATACATTGAACCGGAAGAGAATCACATCCCCATCCCTGACCACATATTCCTTGCCTTCCATACCCACAAGCCCTTTCTCCCGTGCTGCCGCAAGAGAACCGTGTTCCAGCAGGTCTTTATAATTGACCACCTCTGCCTTGATAAATCCACGTTCAAAATCAGTATGGATCTTACCTGCAGCCTGGGGCGCTTTCGTGCCAATCTGAATGGTCCACGCCCTTGTCTCATCCTCTCCTGCCGTCAGAAAACTCTGCAGCCCAAGCAGATGGTAGCTGGCCCGGATGAGTTTTTCCAGGCCGGATTCCTCCAGACCCATATCTTCCAAAAACATAGCCTTTTCTTCTTCGTCCAGCTCCGCAATTTCCTGTTCAATCTGAGCACAGATCACAAACACCTCACTGCCGCTCTCCTTCGCAAACGCCCCCACTGCCTGCACACCTGCGTTGGAAGCGCCGTCGTCGGCCAGATCTTCTTCCCCCACATTGGCAGCAAAAATAACCGGTTTCGCTGTCAGCAGATTGTAGCTTTTAAACAGCGCCTGCTCCTCTTCCTCGTCTCCCGCATCAAATCCCAAAGCCAGGCGCCCCTCTTCCAGATGAGCCTGTAACCGTTTCAGAAGTTCCAGTTCCTTTGCCAGAGCCTTATCCATTCTGGCACCTTTTGACACTTTGGCAATTCTTCTTTCCAGTATTTCCAGATCAGAAAAAATCAATTCCAGGTTAATTGTCTCAATATCCCGCAGCGGATCAACACTTCCGTCCACATGCACCACATTATCATCCGCAAAACACCTGACTACATGCACCACTGCATCCACTTCACGGATATTGCTGAGAAACTGGTTGCCCAGCCCTTCCCCTTTGGAAGCACCCTTCACCAGCCCGGCTATATCCACAAATTCAATGACTGCCGGTGTCACCTTTTTGGAATGATACATATCCCCCAACAGCCTAAGCCGCTCATCCGGCACAGCCACAATGCCCACATTGGGGTCTATGGTACAAAACGGGTAATTGGCCGATTCTGCGCCTGCCTTTGTTAATGAATTGAATAATGTACTTTTGCCTACGTTCGGGAGGCCTACGATTCCCAATTTCATAACTTATCATACCTGTTCAGAAAACCTTTATTTTCAAGGATTTCTGCCTTTCTCCATATTTTCACTACACAATCTGCCACACACTTTTCAAGGCACTTTCTATTTTCTCTACCTCTTTGAACTTCTTTTCCTCTGTCACATCAACATACAAATGCATTGGAATGCCTACATTGGCATGACCGGGTATTTCCTTCAAGGTCTTTACCCATATCTGTCAACTCTTTCATAACATAAAAGAATCTGACACAGTATATCATATTACCACAACCAATCTTTCATTTCAACTTTATATCTCAATGTTCTTCTCCAAATACGTTTCAAATTTTTTATGTTTTATCGGCTTTTTCTTACCCGCATGTCTTATCATATTATCATCCGTTGGAAACAGGGAACGGCGGGGGCTGGCTACACGCCCCGCATTGTAAAGGAAAACGTCATTGGCCCGGAGGATATGTCCAGCAAAAACTGCTCCAATGTCTTTGCGCCCCAGGAGTCATCTCCCGCCACACCCATCTGTGCTAGGGACGCCCGGACTGTCGTATAATGCACCGGCGGCAGCTCATAGGCATGTCTTGCCGCCTCCAGCTCCTGCGGCATATAGGGCAGAGCGGAAAAATGCATCCCCTCCCCGGTAAACAACAGGCCATGACCGTCTTTATCCACTACTTTTGCATACCGCACCAGGGTTTTGTTGCCGCATTCCTGGGGCACCAGATAACGAGCCATATTCTCCCTGACCAGGCATTCATAGATACCCAGTTTCGCACCCTGCATCCGGTCGGTATAAGTTTCACCCGGTCCCATGCCGTACCACTGCATCCGGTCAAAATCAGCCTTCATCCGCAGCAGCACACCAAACTCCGGCATGTCGCCCAGTTCCCTGACCGGGTCATATGTCAAAGTTACCAGAATGGTCCCGTCTGCAAACACTTCATAACACAGATGGCAATGGCTTGCAGGCACGGTGGGCATGTAATATATATATCGTATTTTCACTGAATGCGCTGTCTCTTCCACCTGTAAACCGGTTTGTTCGGTCCATTCTCCTGATACCTCTTCTTCCAGCCTGTGGAATGTATTATATTCACTGGCCATTTTCCACTGTGCATACCGCTGAGGCATCAGATTTCCTACATCATTGCTGGTGGGTGCACGGAAAAAGTTGGGGCGTGGTACAGTGGCTATCATTTCCCGTCCGTCATAAACATAAGATACCAAACCTCCCTGTAAAACAGAGAACAATGCCATAAAATGTCTGCCCCGGACACCCAGATTCATCCTGCCATGGACTATTTCCGGCTTTCCACCCCTGTCAGTGTCACATCCGGCCAATTCCTGATACCAAAAAAGCCGTGGAATCGTATTTTCCCTCTGTGTGAAAATACATTCTCCAAATGCCACTTCATGGCCCCTCTTCGCCCAGGGCATATCTTTTTTCAGACGGAAAGAAACCGTCACTGTATATTCCGCCCCTTCCGGCAGCTGGGGCAGCGACAACGGCACTTCTGCCTCTCTCATAGGCAGAATATCTACCGACAATTCTTTCTTCAGGAAAAACCTGCCGTCTTTTTTGATTTCCAGCCAGCAGGAAAAACTGCCCGTGGACAGAAACAGATTTCGGTTCTGTATCCGCATGGATTCCGGTTTTTTCCCCGGCTCCATTGTAATTTTTATATTTTGGTAATTATACTTTACCGCAGGCATTTTGGGTGTGGGACTCCTGTCATCTCCATAGACAATCCCATTCCCACTAAACTCATAATCCGCAGGCCTGTCGTCAAAATCGCCTCCATATCCCAGGAAATGCTCCCCATACCGGTTCTGTGTCTCAAGACACTGATCAATATAATCCCATAAAAAACCGCCCTGATACAGCGGTTCCCGTTCCATCAGATCTGTATACAGAAACATACCGCCGCAGGAATTTCCCATGGCATGGGTATATTCGCAGCAGATAAAGGGTTTGTCTCTGTGTACCTTCAAAAATGTTTCTATGTCCGCCACAGACGGATACATCTGGGATTCCATATCACTGGTATCAGGATACCGCCGATCCTGGAAGATCCCTTCATAATGTACGGGCCTGGTCGGGTCCAGGCGTCTGAATTCCCTGGACATCTCATAGATCACCCGCCCGCCGCAGGACTCATTGCCACAGGACCAGATCAGAATGGAAGGATGGTTTTTATCCCGCTCATAACAGGAATGCACCCGGTCCAGCATCATGGGCAGCCATTCCATACGGTCACCGGGCAGGGCGGAACTCAAATCTGCCTGTCCGCCGTCCACAGGCACCCAGGTCCCGTGTGTCTCCATATTGTTTTCTGCCATCACATACAGACCATATGTGTCACACAGATGATACAGCGGTGTGTCATTGGGATAATGACACGTTCGAATGGCATTTATATTGTTCTGCTTCATTGTCACCACATCCAGAAGGGTTTCTTCCTTTGCAACCGCCCTGCCATGACGGCTGGAAAAATCATGCCGGTTGACCCCCTTCAGCTCTATCCGCCTGCCATTTAAGAGAATCAGACTGTCGCAGATTTCCACTGAACGGATACCCACCGCCTGTGGAATCACTTCCCACACCTTTCCCTGTCTGTCCTGTACATGCAACAACAGCTCATACAGATATGGCTCTTCCGCACTCCAGAGCCGGGGGTGTTCCACTTCCAGAGACAGCCATCCCTGGCCGTCCGCCCCAGCCGGACACTCCCCCTGGGCAATCGTCTGTCCGTCCTGTAAAAGCTCCGCATAGACTGTATCAAATCTCCCCCTGACAGAAACCATAACATTCGCTTTATCATACGTTTTTGTCAGTTCTGTCCTGACCGTAAAGTCCTCCACATAATATCCCGGTCTGGTATACAGAAACACATCCCTGTAAATACCGGAAAACCGGAAGAAATCCTGGTCCTCACACCAGCTTCCCGATGTCCATTTGATAACCGTAACTGCCAGTTTATTGATACCTTCCCGGACATATGGTGTCAAATCAAACTCCGACGGCGTAAACGAGTCTTCGCTGTACCCCACATACTGCCCGTTCAGATACAGAATCATACCACTCTCCACACCCTGAAAAGAAATCAGCACAGGACCGCCTTTCATCGCTGCCGGCACTTCAAAATAGTTCACATAACAGGCAGTGGGATTGAATCGCTCCGGGATTTCGCCTGGTGTGATTTCTTCCCGTCCATCCCATGGATACTGAATATTTACATACTGAGGCCTGTCATATCCCTGTAACTGAATATGCCCTGGCACACAAATATCCGCCCATGTGCTGCAATCCGTCTCCGTGGTTTCATACCCTTTTGGAATTTCAGACAGATTTTCCGCATATTGTATCTTCCATGTGCCATTCAGCGACATGTACCATGTACGGTTATCCTCCCGCAAATCCTGCAGACTTTCATAGGCGATAAAATCCGCATGAGAAGGCAGACGGCCTTCTCTGAAAAATGTTGGGTCTTTTACTTTTTCATATGAAAATTTCATCTCTTACCTCTTTTTACATTTTTTACTATTTTAACGCATCCGCAAGCCCTTCTGCAAAACATTTCTGTAACATATAGAAAATACCAATAGAAAGCACACTTTCCAAACTTTCTATTGGTATGAACATTTGGAAAGCGTTCATTGTTTTTTCCAACGAACGCTTTCCCTTCTTAATACTGAATCCATTTAAGTATCATATATATTTTTTTAAACAATCTGCCCACTTACTCTACATGAATTTCCTTTGAAATGACAGCTCTGTCTGCAACACTGCTGTTTATTCCTTCCTGTTCCATCTGCGTCCAGTCATCAGGATTGTTAAAAATGTAGACATACAATGTTTTTATCTCTTTCCCCTGAACAGCAAATACAGCTCTGCCTGGCATTTCCATATTTGGGTAAAGCATTTCCCCATCCTGATTAAAGCAAATTGTAGAGCAGGGTTCATAAGACCAGCCAAGAAGTTCAAGCATCTCCGCATCCGTCATATCGGGATCTTTTGAAAGCAGTTTTTCCCTCCTGTCGTCTGTCAGTTCTCTCTGCTCTCCTGGTGTTGTCACATGGACAACTACCTGATACGGGGATACCACTACATCTTCCAGTGTCATACTTCCCTTTTTCTCACCTACTTCAATTATTTTTACATCTGTTTCGTTTACTTCAAACGGAATAATGATATTCCAGCTGCCATCCGTCCAGTGAGATGCCGATATTTCCTCGCCGTCAAGCATCCTGTCATCATCATAACCAAGACCATTTACATTTAAGTTCAGTTCACCGCTGCCTGTATGTTTCTCCGCAAGATCTATCTTCAACATGCCTGCAAATGTATGGCTGTCGATTACCTCTCCATCAAATGTATTCTCGATCCGTTCGGGTGAACTTCCATCCACACTCCATGTTCCGTTTATATAAAATCCCGCGGCTGTCTGGTTATCTGCAACATTCATGCCTGTATAATGTTCCGGAATATGCGTAAAATCTGCATCTTCTGATTCAATATTTACTGTAAGAAATACGGAATATCCATCACAATAAACTTCTGATGCAGTCAGTGTGATTCCTTGATCAGATACAGTATAGTCCGATGTATCCAAATTCCCCTCGGAATCCTCATTTGTCAGGACAGTTTTCTTATCCGTATAGTCTCCGGAATAGGTGGCATCCTCCTCAACCTTCTCAAAAATCTTTCCAATCAACGGAATCTTTGCTGCAAGCACCGGATCAAAATATCCCAGTCCACCAATTCCAATCACCGCAGCAGCCACCACAGCAGCCGCGCATTTTCCTGTTTTGCCAAATTTCTTCATTTTATCCTTCCTCCTTCTATGTATCCGGATTTCACTTTCACTTATTTCAGGAGCAAGGGCTTGCTTTAAGATTTGATCCAATTTTTCATCTGTCATATCCTATCGCCTCCAATTTTTCCTTTAACTGTTTCTTTGCTTTCCTCATCCGGCTTTTGACGGTTCCTTCCGGCAGTCCGAGAATCTTAGATATCTCATTTATCCGCATATCTGCTGAATAATACAAATAGATGGGTATTCTGTACTTCTCCGGCAGGGTTTGAACAAATCCCTGAATCATGTCTACCTCATTTTGCTTCAGTACAATATGTTCCGGAGAGGCTTCATTATCATAATCAGAAAACTCATATCCCTCATCAGCCATCTCGTCCATACTCTCAATCGGAATCAGTCTCAACCTGTTCGCATATTTTTTCTTTCTGTTTTTCCAAAGATAAATTGAAGTGGATAAAGCGTAACTCTTTGTATTCTGCACAGAGTCCAGTTTTTTCTTTTTCTCCAGCAGTTTGAGCATAGTGTCCTGATACAGTTCGTCCCCATTTTCCGCATCTCCGGCTGTCATCCGGCAAAACCGCAGAATATCTTTTCCAAACTTGAGGACAAACCGCGCGAATTCGTCATTATTCATAGCAACCATCCTTCTTCTTTCAAGTCGACTTGCAAAGATTTGCCCTTGCATGTATATATTGTCATGACACCGGAAAAAAGTTTTCAAATACTCTAAAAAATGATTTTATGTGCATTGGGGATTTCATGTGTATCGGGAATTTTATTCGAAGGTTACATTTTAGAAATAAAGAAATTCATGTATTGCCTGAAATGAAAAACCTGAGTGGTCGGCTGACTCCATTTATACCTGTCAAGTCTGTTTTTACCATTTTCATCCTCCCTGCTTGCCCACGATTCGTTCAGGGAATTTGCAGAGGTACGCTTTATATACCTCTGCAAATACATGGTTATGCTTTCGCCTCAAAACTTGCCGCCGGAGCTGCGATTGCGCCGGAAACAGTTTTTATACCCGGGCCTGTAATATTTACGGTATATTCCCCTGTTTCAAACCTTTCTTCTGCGGTTGCTTTCTTTTCTGCCCGCCTTTTGGCTACCCTCTTTTCCTCTGCCCTTTTCTCTGCCCGCTTCTTAACCGCTTTTTCTTCTAAAGTTCTTCTTTCCTCACGCTTTTTCTCTAATCTTTCTTTTTGTTTCTTTTCTGTATTCATTGCAGATGAACTTTGTTTTGTACCACTGGTTCTTGTCATGCTACTGCAAGCAACGGAAAGATTCCCATCAGCATCCATGACAGCCGTAACGCCATGTATTACTGCATTATCCGCTTTAGCTTGTGCAAACATATGTTTCTGTCCCTGAACCACACCGGATAAATTAAATTCCACCTTTTTTGCAAATTCCGGATCATTGGCCATTTTTTCCAAACATTGACTGGAAAGATTGATCACAGCTTTATTTTCGTTTCCACGCATAAGACCACTCCCTGTATGAAAAGTAATGTCGGAAAACTTTTTGCACAATTTCTCATAATATTCCTGTACTTTGTCTTTGCTATTTGCCGATGTGTTTTTCTTTACCGCTTCTGCCGAATTGCTGTCCGCCTTTCTCATAGTGCTGCTGTAGTTTGCCGCATAGTTACTATAATTACTTGTAATCTCCACTGCCATATGAAATACCTTTCCTTTCTCTGTTAATTAGAAACAGTTTCTACTTGGTTTATCGCCAACCTGAACAAATTTTTCATAGGTTTGGCGCGAACTGCTCCATTTTGGGAGTGAAAATTCTGGTGTGGTGTCAGATTGCTGTCGTCAGTTTTCCATTCATCATTACCGTTAGGCCGAATGCTTTTCTGTTGCCTGTATCAGAGATCACAATGTCAATATCGCCCATATATTTCTTTGCACATCTTTGGATATTGGATATTCCAATTCCATGCATATTTCCGTTTCCCTTGCTACTGACAGGCAATCCGCTTTCTTCTATGACAATCTCATGCCCAAAGTCATTCTCAACCTCTATGAAGAACAGGCTGCCTTTCATATAGGAATGTAATTTTATTTCTTTTTTTCCCTCTACCTTGCAGCATGCCTCTACAGCATTTTCAAGGGCATTATTTAAGATAACAGCAATGTCATAAACATCTATTGAAAGTTTCTGCGGATAGACGAAATCAGCCTTAAACTGTATCTGATTTTTCTCTGCTTCCTGCCCTTTCTGGTGAATAATGATATCTGTAATCGGATTTCCCGTCTGGTAAGCAAAATCCAGCTTTTTTACTGTTTCTTCCATTTTCCCGATATAGTTCTCCAGTTCTTCATTCGCTGAACCTGACGCATTTTTGACAAGCAGGGAAATATTTGCCAAATGGCCCCTCATATCATGCCTAAGTCCTCTCATATCAGTATATATATCCTGTATTTCCACGATCTCTCTCTGCATCTGCTGTACCTGATTTTCCAGTATGGCACGTTTTCCGATTTCTTCATTGTACTGCACCAATTTCTGAAACAATATGACGCTTGCAATAATGGTGGATAGCAGCAGGACGCAGATAACAGGTATCCAAAATTTTGTTGCCGGAACAGTATCGTAGATGATGACTGTCATTCCATTCTCAACTGATAGAATCATCATTTTCATAGTCACTGAAATACATAATGCGGCAATGCAAGGTAAAATCAGAAAAACATTCTCATATGTCTGTAACAGGTAATCTTTTTTAACAAACTTCTTCCTTATCACATATAAATACACATATAGCAGAAAAGTATAAAAAAGTGTACATATGATTGCCGTAACTGCCTTGGAAATATCTGCCCAGAAAAATATCTTATCTGTTGTATTTAACATACTTTTTCCAATCAGAAAATCAAAAACCTTATTCCAAATTCCAGCAAATATAAAACTAAATACACTGACAATATATTTTATGGTTTCTTTCCCTGCCACAAAGCTAACAGCGATAAATAATTGTTGTTTTGTATCTTTCTCAAAAAGGAGGAACTGCATAAACAGCAGGACACAAACATGTAAGATTATCCCTGTGACTTCTCCATCCGGAAATCTGTCACCCAACACTTCAAATACTGTAATCTGGACAAAAAAATAGGATATTTCCCACACTGCAAAGACTGCTCTTTTTCCATATTTCTCTTGCAGGAAACTCCGCGTATATGTACAGCTTAATACACTGCCAATTAAATATACAGAAACCGGAAATAGCATATCAGACATTGACAACCCCTCCATTTTTTGCATACCGCATATACGTTTTGATGAAATCAGAATATTTCTTCCTTGCAAGGAGCAGGTTATCCCCGTTTATGACCTGTATGTTATCTGCACTGTAAGCGGAGATTTTCTCTATGTTTACCAGATAGCATCTGTGGCAGCGGTAAAAAGTACTTCCCAGTCTGTTTTCCAGTTCTTCCATTTTCCCATAGACTTCCAGTGTCCCGTCCGTCGTATGGATAATGACTTTTTTATTACCGCTTTCTATATAGTAAATATTCTTCAGCAGTAATTTCTTCTGTGCGCCAGTGCTTTTCACTATGATATATTTCCTTGCCTGTTCACACAAAACAGACATTTCTTTCCATGCACGGCTGAAAACCTCTGAAAACTTTTCTTCGTCTATGGGCTTTACCAGATAGTGGAAAGCATTTACATCAAACGCCGCTTCCATATATTCCCGATATCCTGTCACAAAAATAATCAGACTCCTTTGCCTGACGCTTTCTTCCTGTTCTCTGATACGCCTTGCTATATCCATGCCAGACACTTTTCCCATTTCAATATCAAGAAAATAAATGTCAAAGTTTCCTTTGGCACTTATCATTTCTTCCCCCGATTGGTACCCCACTATATCCACATCGGATACCTGTTTTTGTATCAGCCGGATAAGTTCTTCCCTGATTGCCTGGTCATCATCACAAACTGCAATCCTCATACATCTTTTCTTCCTTTCAAAACCCAAGAAATATAGTATATATGCCCATTGTCATTTATTATATCGACATCAGTACGTTGCCCGCTAATTGCCGGGTGCCAATCCAAATCCTCCTTATCATCAATTATTTTAATGGCAGCCCCTCAGTCGGTCAGAACCACTGCCGCTCTCTCGATTAAGTCCAATCAGTTTATCTCTCCATGAAAAGGTGTTTTATTTATATTTCCCGGTGAAATTTTATGTAATCTTCGCCGCCTCTCCTTACTCCCCGATTTCCCAATCTGCCAGAATGCAGGGGATGCCCCCCTGCCTTGTCAAGCTGTGGCTTATTGCAGATATGCATCCGCTACAACCAGTGCATCTGTCCAGACCTAATTTGCAGCTTCCCTCCAAAATAAGCCTTCTGAAAACGCAATCCTCTCCATAATAGACCGGACATCTTCTGTCGGATTATACACGGACAGATTCAGGCAGTCCCAATCAAAGACCAGCAGCGCATCCTCCTCCACGAACAGTACATTCAGCGTACCCGAATGATTCTCCATAATTTCGCAAACTGCTTCCTCTATCAATTTCGGCGAGGGTCGGTCAATCCAGTCATTCCACAGAATCGCCACATGGTAATAACACATCAGTTTCAGGATGACGGCAACGAACCTTTCTTTCACCCCAATATGTTTATCGCTGCTCAGCAGATAATACTCCACATCAAAAAACTGCCCGCCATTGTCCGGTTTCACCCGTTCCGGGAGAAAATCCATGATAAAGCATGGCTTCTTCAGTAATGCGTTGATTCTCTCCATTTTACTTTCCATCTTGTACCTCCTGTGACTGCCCGGTCCGCCCTCTGTGGGTTATTGGGGATATTCAGCCGATGGAATTTATTTCTTATTCATAAAATCCCAATACGCCTGCATACTGTACTGATAATATGCCGCCGCCCGTTTCTGGCTCAACAGTTTCATATCGCTGATCTGCTTTTGGAACATATCCATAAAATCTGTCCTGTCACGCAATCCCATCATTCCGGTTTCAGGCGGTAATGATGTAAGCCCTCCATTCTTATCTACACCCATATAGGATTCCAATGCCGTCATTTCCACTAAGGAAGCATTCCGGGGATTTATCTTGTTGATATGTATAGTCTGCTCAAATTCATTCCCATTCTCATCAACACCTTTTGCAATCACAGTCGGATCATCCTCTGTAGAACCTTCCGCATATTTGATGTAGAAAGACAGTCCTGTCCCATTACCGCCAGAGTACAGCATATCATCCGTTTTCAGATAAACAGTATGGCCTTTCTTAACCGCCGCATTGTTCACCGACTCTGCAAAATTCTTTCCTGCCATATTCTGCCGTGTTTTTCCTGCTCCCTGCCACGCCGGATATCCCGTTGTCCCTATTCCATTTACATTCATTTTTCAAATCCTCGTATTATTGTCAATTATTTTAATATTGTGGCTCATCTGTCATTCTGAACCGCTCCTGCTCCTTCAATATAAGCCCGAACAGTTTATTGCTTCATGCAAAAAACTTTATTTACGTTCCACGGTCAAATCTCATACAACCTTCACCTCCTCTTGCTGCCCCCCGATTCCCCAATCTGCCGGAATGCCGGAGTTGCCTGCCCCTGCCTTATTTCCTTACATAACCTCCCCATCAATTATCAAAACCACATCCGCATATGTTTTGCTCAGGTATGTTTTATATTCTTCAATTTTCTCACTGTTTACCTTGCCATTTGTCTTTAATGATAATTCTATTGAATACCGCTCTGTTCCTTCATCGTAGGATACTGTTGCATCCGCTGATTCAATCCTGTCTTCGTCGATAAACACATTTTCCGTATTCTGCGCCAGATACTCATGATATTGTTCAGATGACTCGCTTTGCGTTGCCACATCATCAAGGTTTATTGACATGGTATTTTCTTCCGTATCCGTCTGTAAACTTTCTTCCTCTGCACTGGCTGCCATCCCGCATCCCGTTAATGAAAGAATACATATCAGTGCCAACAAAAATCCTGCTTTTTTCATCAATATTTCTTTTGCCTCCATTCATCCTTAGTAAAACCTGCTACATTCCCTGGCTGTTATTTCCTATACGCATGATAAAATCCCCCTTCCTATATGGCTAAATCCAACGGTATGCCTTTGCCCTCTTCCTACAGTTTCACGGGCTGGTTTGTTCACGCCTCTATCTGTTCCATCAATTTTTCCGCAGATTCCGCCTTTTTGGCTATACTGTTCTTATAATATTTCTCGTCTGCTTCATGCTCCGTCAGTCTGCATTTCAGGGCACTTTCCTCATTTAGTCGGGCATATTCCTCACGCCTTTTCCTCTTTGCCGCCTGCTCTGCTTTAAACTGGCGTTGCGGCTCCTCTGTTGGGGCCGGATATGTTGCCACCACCGCCTGTCACACGATATTTTTCAATCTCTCTATTCTCATCAAGTGAAATCAGCCATGAACATATCCTGCCCAGCCTGACAGATGTTGCTGTATATGTGGTAATAAAGTTTTTAATATTCGCCATTACCTTCTTAGCCAGTTCAGGATCATTCTTCATCTTTTCTTCTAATTCCGGCGGTACAATAATCGCCTTCTGCCCTAATGTAGAATTCCACCTTGACTGCACCTGCGTACTTGTTGCTTCCGGTTCGGCTCCTGTTTTTTCGTCATCACATATAGCAATGTTCAATCTCATCACCTGCAATTCATTTCCCATGCGAATGTTTTTCTCACATTAAGCATTAACTTCCCCACGGGCAGTTCTTTTTACTTTTTATATCGGCAGATAATCTCCGTATTTCACCGGGAGGGAACGAAACCCTATTGAAAAGGGAACGAAATCTTTTTCTTTTCGTCAAAATGTAAAAATCCGTCTAAAATTTTTTACTTTTCGTCCGATAACGCCACTGACATATTACCTCTTATCTCAACTATCCAAATAATTTCCGTTATCAGTCTGCCTGTCCTGCCTGCAAAATGGCAGACCGACAAAATTAGAAAAAGGGCCCATGAGTCCTCTTCTTTATCCTTAGTTTAATTCCAATAACCGGGATATGTTCTCCCCTAATGCCATTTCCGTAACCCTCTTGTCCGGGCTTACAAATTCAATAAGCTGCCTGTATAGATACGGTTCCCCATAAGGGGCGTCTGAACTGAACAGGCATCTCTCCGGCAGTTCAGCCAATGCCATTCTGGTGGCAATGGACACAAATGCCGCCGAAAGGTCTAAGTACACATTCCCGTGTTCTTTCGCAAATTTTTATTACATCCATCCAATTAGAGCCGCCTAAATGCCCGAAGATAACAGGAATGCCGGGATACTGTTCACATAAAGACATCAAAAGTTTTATTCCATCCACCGTAACCGGATGGAAAGTATGTACCCAGACCGGATAAATCTTTGTGGCCATCAATGCCTGAAAGATCGTTTCCAACTGCTTGATCTGTTGTTCACTGCCAGGTGTAAACTCTCCGATCCCATACAGAGAATTGAAAATGATCTGTGTGTCCATCCACTTTTCTGTTTCTTCAAGCTCCATTCCCGCCTCATCCATTTTATCCAACTGCATTTTTATCGGGAACATGATATGTTCGTGGCTGTCTATAATCATTTTCAGAACCTCCTTGACAATTTTGGTATATTGAAGTTAGCATTAAGGAAGGGCAAAATCAAGAACGCACTTTTTGGAAATAAGGTTTCCTTTTTGAAACCGTGCCTGGAAAAGGGCAGTCTATGGCAAAGGCACAGGCAGTGGATGAGCAGTGCCCGGTTGAGCTGGGTCTGAATATTTTAAGTGGGAAGTGGAAATTGAAAATATTGTGGCATCTCTCCAAAGGCACAATCCGTTTTAATGAGCTGCGGCGGCTCCTGGGCAGCATCACCACTAAGACACTGACGGAACAGCTCCGGGAACTGGAGGAACAGGGAATCATCCTTAGAACTGTTTTCCCGGAAGTTCCTCCAAAGGTTGAATATTCATTAAGCGAAATAGGCAATACCCTGAAGCCAATCTTAGGCGGGCTGTGTGAATGGGGAAAGACATATCAGGAATACCAACGAAAATAAAAATACAATCTGGAGGTTTTGTAATGGACAGACGAGAGGAAACGATCCGATTATGGTTTGATATGTGGCTACAAAAAAATGACTTGGGCATATTAAAAATATTCTCTGAAAATGCCATATACACGGAAAGCTGGGGCCCAGAATATCACGGTGCCACTA
This sequence comes from uncultured Lachnospiraceae bacterium, assembly GCA_910589075.1. Taxonomy (GTDB): domain Bacteria; phylum Bacillota; class Clostridia; order Lachnospirales; family Lachnospiraceae; genus VSOB01. Next base: position 2,318 of record CAJUSK010000019.1, on the reverse strand, counting down.
AAATAAAACTATGGTTCGACGAATGGAATACCCGTGGAACCGTTCTCCAGTGGGACATAAAGCAGTATTTCCATAAGGAAAACCAGACAATTGTAGAATGGTATTTCAAAAACACTATGAACAATGGAAAAGCGGAAGCGTTTGACGGAGTATCACTCATTGAATGGACGCCGGAGGATAGGATTCGATCACTAAAAGAATTTGGCTGTAACACAAGTAATTATGATCCTTACCAACACGGAAGTATTCCACAATTTAAAGAAGAAGCCGCAATGTGGTTCTAACTTTTAATTGAAACTATGGTGCATATATCCAGCCGCTTTGTAATGAAAAACCAGCGGGAGAACCTTAACTGGTTTTCTTGCTATTTTATCCTTTTTTTCATTCCGTCTCCCTGAACGTACCATCCAGAATGGAAAGCAAAAAGAGCCATTGGACGGCCCTTTCCCTCGTTTATCATTTATCCATTAAGTTTTATCGCTTTGACCATATACTATCACGGAAACCCTTATATTATCACGAAAACTCCCGGCAGGTTTACGGGCTCTGTGGGCTTTCCGTGTCTGTATCTGCCGGAATCTAGGACACCCTGAAAAAACATGACAATATCCCCCATATTTCAACAGCATTTGCATGCAAATAATACACCTATTACCAAAGCTTTCATTTTTTCTTTTAGTTTGTATTTACTTCAGCAGCGAAAATTTTGCTGCATAATTCTGTATATTCATCATATGAAATTTCAGCTCCATCCAATGTATATTTTATTCCAGCTTCTGCATTATTTGGGTCAAATTCCTCACCGAAATTCATTTCTGCAGTTAAGTTATCAGCTCCTTCAAATTTTTCCATATGGTAAAATTCAAATCCTGCACTCGATCTGTTACTGTACATGATCCATACGGCTCCATTATAATAGGTATAAGAAAGAATCAAAACAGTGCCCTCTCCTGCAGCAAATTCATATACCTTGTCATCACGCGCATCAAGGTATATCCCACCGTAAGGCCCGTTAATAATCAGTTCATTTTCTCCATCATTGTCAAGATCGACTTTCTCTCCAATAGAATATGCTTCCCATTCCTCAGAATCCAAATTTAAATCGCTAACAGAAAATGTCGATGCCGAATCTTCTGAGTCAACTGCGTCTGCCAATCCATTGATAAAGGAATCTAATAGTTCATCTGCCGTTGCTTCCATACCTGTATCCGCAGCATCCTGCATATCACTTTCCTGCTGATTTTCCGGGAAATCATCTATGTTAGGAACATCTGAGGTTTTGTAAAATTTGTATTCACTCAATCCTGCAAAATCAAGCCATTCCTGACCAAAAATGGTTACTACTGCGATATCCTCATCCAATTTTATGATTCCATTCATCTCATTTCCACGAGGACCTGTTGCTGTAAATTCCAACCCTTCTTCCGTAATTTTTCCCGCCCCATCATAAAAACCCCAGAGCCTGAATAAATCTATCTGAATCTGATAAGTTTCATCATCATTTTTCTTTATTTCTAACGCCGGCTCGTTTATATCATAACTATTATACTCGCCCTCATACTTATATACATCCGCCCTCACCTTTATTTTCTTTGTAGCATGATACAAAAATTGAGCCTCTTCAAACCCTGCTTCTCCATAATACACATTAATTTCATCTGTACTATATTCTAAAACATAATAGCTAAAGTTAACTGTATCATCAGAAAATATCTGTTCGGGGTACTTTACATATATCCGATTATTTTCTATAGCATCTATATTAGATGAATCAGCTAAAAAGCGACAGGAAGATTCCGATTCATAGTCGGAAATATCATATCCATTGGATGATTTTTGAATCATTAATTTACCGGTTCCATAATCCGATAAATATTCATATTCTCCTGTCAGATTTTCCAATTCTTCCAAATTTGAACCGATATTGTTGTCATTTTGTGTTTTCTGAACTTCACCAGTTCTGCCGCCTGGTTCTGCTGTGCTGCTTATTACATTCGTTTGAGCGTCTTCTGAATTCTTTGCCTGCCCACACGATGAAACTGTTAACAGAACAGCCCCCATTATCATTGCCATTACCGCTTTTTTGATTACTGATTTTCCATATAAATGCCAATCTTTAAGTAAAATGTCTTGTACCACTTCTGCTATCCTCCTGCAATATGATTAACACCCTATTTATATCACAGTGAGAAGGAATATAAAATACTCCCTGTATAAACAACACATATTTTGCATAAACGACACAAAATCAATCATCAAACCACATTCTCCATTTAAAAAACTCCTTCTTAAACTCTTTACTGTGAATCCTTCCAATT
>CAJUSK010000018.1 GCA_910589075.1 uncultured Lachnospiraceae bacterium | reverse complement strand
GGTCCGGGTATAACGATACGCCGCTGATGTATGCGGTATGGGGTAAAAACCGGGAATGTGTGGAATTTCTTCTGTCTGAGGGAGCGGATGCCAGTGTGGTTTCAGAAGGGCAGACAGCGTATGAAATGGCAATAGAAAGGGCGGATAGGGAGAGTATGAAAATCTTTGAAAAATACGGAAAGGACAAGTAAAACATATGGACGGAACAGAACATACACAAAATATGGAAAACGGAATCCGGATCAGGGGTGGGATAACGCTGGAGACGGTTCTGGAGGCTGAACTTAGGCTTTCGGTCAATGCCCATGGCTTTCTGTCTGTAAAAGGTATCGCAGCTGGGCAGATAGATATGGATCAACGTTGGTATGGGGAGAAAATCTCCATGGAAACAGTGGAAAACGGGAAAGCCACCCTTGTATTCCAGGGGGTTCTGACGGAGTTGGAACTATGCAGAAACGGCAGCTATTCAGAAGTCCGGATAGAGGCAATGACAGGAACCTGCCTGCTGGATATGGAGAAGAAGAGCCGTTCCTTTCAGAATACAGAACAAACCTGTGGGGATCTTGTAAAAAAGATCGTATCAGAGATGTCAGGCGGCGGGGCCGTTGCCACAGCAGGGCGTACCGGCATCGGAAAACCGCTGATCCAATACAGGGAAACAGACTGGGAATTTATAAAGCGGCTTGCAGGTCTGGCCGGTGCGGCGCTCATACCGGATACCGATTCCGGACTGCCCCGGCTTTGGTTCATGACAATGGAAAGATCACAAAGCGCATCGGAGGTCCGGCGGGCGGCGGAACCGGCGCGTACAACGCCGGAGGAAGCGGGATGCAGGGTTGTGGCGCATATTTGCCGGAAAAAGAGAAACAGCATTGGAAAAACGGTGGAAATCCTTCTGCAGGGAAAGGCAGGACCCCGGTTAGGAGACCGTCTGTATACAGAAGGTCAGGAATGGATGGTTTATCAGGTACAGGCCAGGCTGACAGCAGGAGAACTGGTATATACATATTGGCTGACAAATCCAAAAGAGGTTGTACAGGCGCGGTTAGACCGTCCGTATATTGCCGGCCTGTCTCTGACCGGAAAGACAGAAAAGACCGCAGGAGAAAACATTTATGTCAGACTGGATATAGATGGGGAAGAGGCCCAGGGGGACTATGGTTATGACTACCGTCCGGTAACAGGGCAGATTTTGTACGGTATGCCTGAAATGTGTTCCACAGTTTCACTTCTGTATCCGGAGGATGATGAAAGAGACGGGATTGTTGTGGAAAACCCTGGCTGGGCACAGGACTGTCCGACTGCCAGAGACAGTGGGATGAAACGCCTGGAAACAGACGATGGAAAAGAGTTGTTTCTGTTTCCTGTGACAATGGGAGCCTCGGCGCAAAACCAGAGCGGACAGGTCTCCAAAATTGTTCTGGCCGACAGGGACAGCGTGTGGATGGACAGTTTCCACAACCTTTCCATATCCGCAGTGGGCCCGGTTACATGCAGAGCGTCGTCGATCCGTGTACATGCGCCGCTTTCCATTGAAATCAGTCAGGGAAAATAAGAAGGAGGCGATGAAATGGCACAGGACTATTATCGTATTTTGGGCGTAAAGGAAACTGCCACTGCAGAGGAGATCCGGAAGTGTTACCGTGCCCTTGCCAGAAAGTACCATCCCGATTCCAATCCGGATAATCAGGAAGCGGAACGGATTTTTAAGGAAATCGGTGAGGCATATGAAGTGCTGGGGGATGAGAAAAAGCGCAGCGCATATGACAGGGAACGGACTGTGGACAAAGGGAAAAAGCCGGAAACAGGCCAGAAACAGAGTACCGGTGGAAAACGGGGAGAGCAAGAGTTCCGGTTTTCCGATGTATCTTCCCGGTTTGAGCAGTTCTTTGGTTTTCATCCCCAGACAGGCGAGGTGCATAGGAAGGGTCAGAGTCAGGGGAAAAAGGTCAATCCGCTGGATATGACAGATATGTTTGAGCGGTATATGGGAGTGAAAAAGAAATGACGGAAAGGGTGGAAAAATGGATACCGATACGAGAAGGGGACTGGATCTGTGGCTTGTGAGTATTTGCATGGCATCTGCGTGGATCGCGTGGATGTATCTGGAAGAGGGGCGGCTGCGTTGGTGGGTGATGATCTGTGGAAGCGCAGGCACACTCTTTTTTCTGTTACTGGCTTTGCTGGAGGGAAAGCTGGGACGGCCAAGACAGGAAGGCTTTGAAGGTTTTTTGGATATGTCAGGTATGATTACGGAACTGGCCCTGCTCAGTGAAGAGGACGGGGAGCTGATGGTGTGGGATTTGTATGGCAGGACAAGCGCGGTAATCGGGCGCAGCGTAAAAGGACAGACGACGGACATTGACCTGGCACAAAGCCATTATGCAAGTATGGTTGACCCGGAACATGCCGTATTGAATTTTACGGCAGGCAACTGGTATGTGGAAGATCTGGGAAGCCAGAATGGGCTGCAGATCCGTAAATGGCAGGATGGCAGGATTTACAGGCTGTCATCGGATACTCCCTGCAGGCTGGATCGGGGAGATGTGATCTATGTGGGAATGAACCGTCTGCTGTTGAAATAGAAACCGGCGGATCAGCCGGACAAATGAAAAATCCAAGATGGAAAAGGAGCTAAAGAAATGAACGGAAATCTGATTCGGTGTCAGAACGGACACCTGTTTTCATCCAGAAGATACGGGACTGTCTGCCCGTATTGCAACATTGAAACTGCCACAAAGGAAAAGAAGGAAACCGGCATGGAAAACGGGGAAGCGCTGGAAGAAATGCTGTTGGCGGAGGAAACTTCTCCCGTATGCGGATGGATTGTATGCATTTCCGGGCCCAGGCAGGGAAAGGATTATAAAATCCGCTCCGGAAAAAACTTTATCGGACGGGCGGATGATATGGACATACAGATACTGGGAGACAATAAGATTTCCAGACGGAACCATGGCGTGATTGTTTTTGATCCCAAAAACAAGGAAACCGTACTTCTTCCAGGAGACAGCAACGGTCTGGTTTATCTCAATAAAGCCGCAGTGTATACGCCGCAGAAGCTGGCTTCTTTTGACGTGATTGAGATGGGGGACAGCAAATTTGCCTTCGTTCCGTTCTGCGGGGAAAGTTTTATGTGGGAAGACAAGGGAGGAGGGGACGTATGACAATTCCCGAAATCATTCTTTTTCTGCTACTTGCGGCCGGCACTGTGCTGCTTGCGGCCAGGCTGTGGATGGCATGCCTTGCAGCACAGAGAGGATATGAGCGGCAATCCCGGTATGAAACCGGAACATCCAAAACCATCGGTGACAGAGAAGTGCAGGAAGACGAATTCGGCATTATGGAGACCAGCGAAGGGATTATGGCAGTCCTGGCCGACGGTATGGGGAAAGCATTCGGGGGAAAAATTGCGGCGCGCATTGCCGTGCAGACATTCCTGGATGTGTTTGAGGACAGAAGCACATTTTATAAACCTCAGTACTCCCTGAGAAAAGCCTTTCAGGGGGCAAACAGGGAGATATTGCATCATCTGGAAGATGAACAGGGCAGTGCCTGTGTAGCTGCCGTGGTGATTCAGAACCGCCGTCTCTATTATGCGGCTGCAGGCAATGTGCAGGCAGCCGTATTCCGGAATCATGAACTGACACCTGTAACGAGCGGACATACCATCAGCGTACTGGCCCGGCAGAAATATGAAGAAGGGAAACTCACCAGAGAAGAGGCTGTGTCACTGCTGGATCGACATCGCCTGTATAACTTTGTGGGACAGGATGGTTTTCGGGATATTGAATTTTTTGATACGCCCATCATTCTGCATGGCGGGGAATACATACTGCTGATGAGCGACGGACTGTATGAAACCGTTCGCTGGAAGGATATGGAAGACTGTCTGGACGGCAGTGGATCCTGTCAGGAGAAAGCATACAGAATCATTGAACTGGTGAACAGAAGTGATAAGGAAGGGAAAGATAATGGGGCGGTAGTGATGATCCGGTGTTAAAAGAAGGAGGGGACGGGATGATTTATTTTGAAATGATTGATACGCCTGTACTTGTGTGTGCACCTAGGCTTGTGGGATGGTCTCAAGCGTTTGATGTGCGGAATATCCGGATAGACAGATTTCCCAAAATACCAAAGATGCAGTTATTCACCATTGAACCGGCGGAAGATACCGTATTTACGGATGTGATACTCTTTCCTTTTCTGCTGGTTTCGCCTGTGGTTAAGGATGTCATCAAAATGTACAGGGAACGCTGTTTTTTCCGGCAGGTGATTTTGCTGGATCAGATAAACAATGAATCAAGACTGTACTATCTTCCGGTGTTGGACGAAACCGGGGATATTCGCATTTGCAGGAAAGAATACCTGAAAGAAAGTGAAGTGGATGAGGCGGCAAATCAGGGAAAGGCGCTGCGCCTGAACAGAAATCTTTTCTGGGTTCGTGATTTGCACAGACGGGAGTGTTTGAAATGGATCATCAGATGAAAAGAAATGGTGTTTATATATTGTTATTTACGATTCTGCTATCTGTAGCATGCAATGTTTTTCTTCTTCATTGTTTAAATAATAAAAGCAATATATATTGCAATCTAAAAGAAGAGATTTTGCAATGTGAATTAATAAATTATAAAACAAATAGTAGAAGGCTGTCAAATATAAATGATTTTGTAGCAATAGAAGTGGCTAACGACGGGTATAAACTTTTTTATGGAGAATGGGAGGTGAAAGAATATTTAAATTATACAGCTGAAATTCCAGTGGATGAAGATAACAATAATATAGAAAAAAATGCTGAATCCTTTATAGGAATGCGTGTCAGCTATGGAAAAGACGGTATTTTGAATAACAATCATTTGGTATTAGAGAATCCGATTTATAAAATCAGTATTATACCGGTTTTGAAAAAAGAGCAAAATTATTTGGGAAAACGTTCTTTATCAGTCAATTCGCTTGGAATAAAAGGAAACTATTTTAATTATGTTTTTGCTGATGGAAAAAAGCAGGGGAATGTATTTGGAGATACGTTTTATATTATTGATAATAATACTCTGGTTACAGAATATATGGCGTATGAATATTTCATGAAAAGAGTATCGTTTATTGAAAATGCATCCATGTATGAAGAAGAACATAATTGATAGAGTGATGAAAGAGATTTGATACTTTGGAAAAATTTGAATGGTATACAAAAACGATTTCATGAAGCCTAAAAACGGTTTTTGTGTCCCTTTACAATACAATGAGAAAATATCCGGAGTCACATTATTTGGGAAAGTATTGGATGTCAAAGAAGAAAAAGTGAAATTGGAGATATTGGAAGATGAAAATAAAGCGCGGTCAGGGGCGTGTTGGTTTACTTATGCCACTGTGTATTCTTCTTCTGATATGGCAGGCTGGTATTGTATGCCGGAAATCGGTGACCGGGTCAGAATCTGTTTTCCGACGGAAAATGAGCAGGAAGCCTATGTGGCAAATGCATATCATGAAGCGGATGCGGCATATCGGAGAAAACCGGAGTGTAAGTCCTGGAGAAACCGGGAGGGAAAAGAGATCAGACTGTCTCGTATTTTTATCTGGACTGGAAACCAAACAGGCATGCACATCTGGAACTGAGCGGTTCTATACAAAAGGGATGGGAAGCTGTATGCGAACAGATATATGAAAGCAAAATAAAAATATGTCTGGATACTGCCGATGGAGAGCAGAATATTTTCTGGGGATATATAACAGTGCTGAAAACAGAATCGGAAGGAAACTTTGAAAAAGTATATCTGGAAGCAAAATCTGCCTCCTGTATGTTGGACAAGCGCAGAGAGAGCCGGTCTTTTCAGAATGTGGAGAATACGTATGCCAAAACCGTGAAAGAAGCGATTCAGCAAAGCGGCGGACAGGTAATTTGTACAGCCGGGAAAGAGAACAAAATGGAAACGCCATTGATTCGCTACGGGGAAACGGTATGGGAATTTGTCATGCGCCTGGCCAGATATCTGGGAACGTGTGTAATTCCAGATATTATAACGGGAAGACCCAATCTGTGGTTTGGCATGCGCAAAGGCAGTCATATCCCTGCATTTTCAGAAAACAGATTTAGTTGCGATGTAAAAAAGGGTGAACAGACAGAGATCAGCTATCAGACAGAAAGCAGAAATTTCTATAAAATCGGCGACCAGACAGTATTCCTTGGACGCAATATGAGAATCTGCAGCGTGGAAGCAATTTTTAAAAACGGAGAGCTGATTTTTACATATCGGTTGAAGGAACAGGACATATATGAACGGATCGAACATAACGGTTTTGCAGGTCTGGAACTGATGGGAACGGTGGAGGCGGTATACCAGGACCGACTGAAGGTTTCACTGGATATAGACAGAGGAATTTCCACGGACGGTTATGCGTATCCCTATTATCCGGAAACGGGCAATTCCCTGTACGCCATGCCTGAAAAAGGCGCCCGTGTCGCATTGCATTTTTGCAGGGAAGGCGGGCGGGAAGGATATATCCTGCACTGTCTGCCAAACGGAATCAGACATCAGACATACAGTACAGATAAATATGTTGATACAGTATATGGAAACAGCGTGCATCTGTTTGGGGACAGCATTGATTTCTTTCAGAAAAATAGCTGCCATCTGTCACTGTGCAATGAAAATATTCTGTTTAGCAGCTCAAATAAACTGTATATTTCCGCTGTGGATGAGGTGAAAATAAAAGCGCGCAGAATTACTGTCAGTACACCGGATGAATTAAATGTCTGCCAGGGGTAATCGTTTGAAGGGGGATAAAAATGGAGTATTACGATGAAAAAATATTGGAAATGAGACGGGAAAAAGAACGTAAAAAATATACTACATTGGAAACCGGTATTTATGTGGGAGATGAATTGATTACTTTTCAGCAAATGGTACTGCCGGATATACATATCAGCATATATCTGCCGGAAAGGTTTGTCCCGATGCCGGAAATTGTAAAAAATGCAAAATATCCGTCCAGAAATGCGCCTGATTACCTGTTTACAAGCCTGGACAGTATGGTAAATTTCGGATTCAGCAGACTGCCTGTTGCGGTGGAGGATGGCGACATCAAAGCTATGGCGAGACAATTCAGGAATGCGTTGTGCAATGTCAATCCAGCTATAAAAATAAAAAACAGACTGGATGATGGCGTAACCAGCCAGGGAAATGAACTGTGCAGGTTTGATTTTCGCGGATATGCTCTGGATGGGCAAAGCTATAACCGAATGTACCTGATCCGACTGCGCAGGGCGGTGTTACATGGAATTTTTAACTGTCCGGACAGAAATGCGGAGGATTGGAAGGACATTGTGGAATTATGTTTTATGACTGTGGAAGAGAAGGAAACATAATCGACTGAAGAATACAGGAGAAGAGGGAACATATATGAATGGGAGAGAGAAAAGCCATATGGATACTGACAGTCTGCCGAAAGCCGGTGCAGCGAAAATAATAGATGCGAGACTGTTTGAAATCGACAGTCTGCCGAAAGCCGTTGCAGCAAAAATAATAGATGCGAAACTGTCCAGAGAAGTTCTTGTTAAAAGGGAGTATGGATCTTTCTTGTTTGAAAGTTATATGTCCATAGCAGATTCCGCTGCAGGGCTTGAGAACAAGGAAAAAATTGCAGAGGAGATTGCTCTTGACTTAATGGCGAAGCATGCTGAATTTTACAGTGAAATGAAACAGGAGGAACTTGTTAAACGGAAGTCGGTTTTGATGTGTGGAAAAGGGAGCAGACTTTTACAAATAGATATGTGCCTGGATCATGGAGTGGAGTCGGGAAACGAGCCTGTTATGAGCTGCAAGGACTGTAAACCGGAAAATATACAGGGATTCGGAACGTGTATAAGTCCGATACCAGTAAAAAGTCCGGAATGGACACATTATCCGTTTTTAAACAGTGACGGCAAATATCAGTGTATGCCTGTATTGGGAAAACGCTGGATACAGAATGACAGCCGAATCTATCTGGAAACAAGAGATGAAGGGACTGTGGAAGCGCTGAAAAGCGGGGCTTATTTGACATGTATTTATGGCGGTGTGATTACGGTTGTTGAGGTGGAGGAAAAAGAGGAGGAAATAGAAGAACTTTTGATAAATATAAAATCGGCAAATATAAGAGAAGAACCTGGTGGAAATAGCATTAAAGCTATTACAAAAGATCAAATACTGATTAAACATTCAAATGAAAATGAGGTAAGAGAACAATATGAATGGATTAGGGTAAGTTACTTTGAAAATTTTGAAGAAAAAGGTAATGATGAGAATATAAATAATCCTGATTTGTGGTGTTGGGTACAAGGATGGATTGTTAAAGAATTTACCGAATCGGTTTCTCAGAAAACCGTGGATAAGAGTGAAATATATAAAGAAAGTAAAAGTATGACGCCAGCTCAGCAATTAGTGAATGCTAGATACATATATAGCAAATTCAAAATGGAAGGATGGACAGATAATGCTATTTTTGGAATCTTTGGGAATATGGAAAGGGAAAGTCAATTTAGCCCCGCTTTTTTGGAAAAAATTAATGGTAAATCAGATGATGAAAAGGGATTTGGATTGACGCAATGGACACCCAAAACTAAGTATACAGCATGGAAAAATGAATATGCTAATGGAGTAGAAGATGATGATATTGATTGTCAGTTGGAACGAATTTTTTATGAAGTAAAACATGAAACGGAAAACTTAATTTGGGATAAGGATAGGCACAGTTCGAGAATGAGTTTTCAAGAGTTTACAAAATCTGAAGAGGAAGTTGGTTATTTAGCTGAAGTTTTTATGAAGTGTTATGAAAGACCTGGAGTAGAAGCATTAAAAGAAAGGAAAAGCAATGCCCAAAAGTGGAAAAGGATATTTGGTGTATTAGAAAATCTAACGAGTTAAGATATAATTTTTAATTCAAACTGGATACTTAGTTAATTTGGGAGGGTTTCATGAAAAAAATAGCGGTATTCATTTTGTCAATATCCATTTTACTTTCAGGATGTGCATCAAAGGAACCAGATTTTTTATCGGGTGGTATGCAGGAGATAAATGAAGGCAGTATGGACTTTGAGAAAAATCAAAGTATATCAGGATCAGATGATACAAAAGGCGTCGATGGAAACTATACGATTAGGACAGAATATTATACCTCACAGGTCATGAACAGCAGGGACAGGATTTGCGCTGCATATCCGCAGATTGCAGGGATGGGTGATAAGGAGAAAGAAAAGGAGATAAATGATCTGATTTTAAACGATTTGATCGAAGGAGAACTGGGAAGCGAAGCTGCTGCGTTTTTAAACTGTGATGTATACCAACTGAATCTGGAGTATGAGATTACACTGCAAAGTCCGGAGGTGTTAAGCATTCTGTATCAGGGGACATCCAGGAGGATGTTTCTTCCTGACCCTGAAAATAATTATCGAAACAATAGTAATATTCATACAATTACCATTGACCTTGTAAATGCAAAAAAGCTGGAACTGACAGACTTTACGGAGATCAATGAAACATTTTTAAAGTGGATGAAGCAGTCTGTAGAATATGATAAAAGTCCGTTGTATGAAGGCGGTATACTGACAAAAAAAGAATTGAGAGAAAGAATCGTCAGAGTAGATGAAAATCTGCCGGAACTGATAAATAATGCGTATTATTATACGTATTGTGTAACGCCTGATACATTTATTATCAGTGTTGGAGATAAAGAAAGCGATCAGAATTATGAGCTGATAGAGGTACCCAGAGAAGAATATTTGAATGGGGAATGCATACATACAGATGCAGAAATGCACAGACCATATATGATCATGGCCCAGACGTATGACGGGATTGCAGATAAGGAGGTAAATGTTATCAAGTATCCGCAGATTGCGGGGATGCGTGATAAAGAGAAAGAAAAGGCCATAAACCGATTGATATTGGCTGATTTGGAAGAAAATGAAATTGGTTTGTATGCGCAGGATTTGTATGGATGGGATTGTATGTATCATCTGGATTTTCTGGTTATTATGCGGACTCCGGAGATATTGAGTATCCTTTATGAGGGAGAGTCTCAGACAGGTTACGAACTGGAAGTATCCAGCCATGTGCATGGTATAACAATAGACCTTGTAAATGCTGAGAAAATGGAACTGGAAGATTTTATAAAGACAGAGAATAGATTTGCAGAAAGGCTTTTAAAGGCAGAGGATTTTATGGAGCCATTACTGGAAAAGGATGAAATTACGAAAGAAGAAGTGAGGGAAAGAATGCCGGATGCATATTGTGATTTAATTGGATTAACAGGAAAGGAATATTACTATACTTTCTGTGTCACACCTGATACATTGTTGCTCAGTTTTAAGATAGATTCTGCTCCTTTGCTGACAGGGGATTATATTTTGATAGAAGTACCTGTAGAGTATGTAATTGATGAAGCCAAGGAAAAAGCAACAGAAGAAATATGTATTTCGGAAGAAGAAGCCGTGCGTCTTCTTTTGCAGGAAGTGTATCCTCAAGTGGGAAACGAACTGTTTGAATCCCTGGCTGTAAAAGATCCAAAAGTACCAGAAGGATTTCAGAAGCCTTTGCACATTTATGAATGGAATTCCAAACAAAAGGACAAATATGAATATGTAGAACGAATTGACAGCTATGGCATGACAGAAGGGTATTATTATTTTGATTTGTATGGTGGTACATATACATATGACTCGAATGAGGATAAGATGCGATTTAACTATGATAGTTATTATGCATACCGCTATGGAGTAAATGGTACGACTGGAAAGATATGCAGATTTGTAATGAGAATTGATAAATCGGAAGGAGAAATTAGAAGACTATAGCTGATTGCGATAATACGAATCATATAACATGTACAAAAGAAGCATGGTTTGACGGAACTGATTTGTACTGGATAACAGCTGAACTGGGCAGTAAGAGGTAAGCGGAGCAAATTTGATTGGATGAATTTCTGTGCAGAAAGTAAGGTATTTCAGATAATACAGAGATAAATTTGAAAAATAAAAGGAGAGAAAATGAAGAAAAGAATTGCAACATGCACATGGCTGTTGATCAGTTTAGTGGTTATTCCGTTATGCATATCCTTGAAAAGCAGGGAATACCGGCAGGCCGGTAAAATAAAAGACATATGTATGGAAGGTATGACGGATCTGGCATGGGAGAATAAGAAAAATGAAAACAGTGGGAATGAAATTGCCGGTGGTACGGATTCCTATGGAAGCACTTCAGAGACAGAAGGATCAGATGCGGAACATGATACAGAAGCAGGCAAAGAAGCAGCGATAGCAACCGTATGCCAGGCAGTAAAATCTCTGGATTTTGAACCGCGTATGCCGCAGTTAAGGCTGACGGAAGAAGAAGAGAAACTTTATAAAGAAGCCTATTTAAAAATATTAAAGAATGAAATGTATACCAATTATGCCGGAAAAAAACAATATCACCGGGATTTGCTCCCGACTGGAGGAGAGTTTGAGGACTCTCTTTATTGGAACAGAACTTTTTATTATGACGATCTGGATGGGGATGGGAAACCGGAATTAGGGGAAAGCAGGAATGATGTATATATATTCAAATGGGAGCCAGGCTGGAATGAATTTCGGATAACATTCTGTGAAAGCCGTATGTATGTGGAAAAGATACTGGGAGAGGGAATGATCTGGCGTCATGACGGGTTACACGCAGACAAGATAAGGAACAGACTATATGTGCCGGATGAAACAGGGGAATGGGATACCGCACTGGATCTGGAAGAGGGTTTAGGCAGCTGTCATTATTATTGTATAGATATAAACGGAAGCGGCTGGGTCGATGTGGGAAAAGAGAACTGGGACGAAGTCACGGCGCCTTTCTTTTCGGCAATGGAAACGGAGGGAATTCAGGAAAAAACAATGGATGAAATATTCGGGGAACTGCTGTATCCGGAGCGGAAGCGGCCTGCAGAGGGGTGCGGGGAGGAAGCCGCTGCGTATCCGGTGACGGAACAGGAAGCGCTGTCACTTGTTTTTTGCGCCCTGTATCCGGAAGAGGATTACGAAGCGGCCGGCAGAATCTGTTACAGGGACGAGAAGAAAAGCAGGGCCTACCATACAGCCGGCACGCCGGTTTATGAGTTTGAACCGGCGGGGGAAGAAAATGTGAGATACCAGCTTGTGCATAAGGGAATAACCTGTGACGGACAGTATTATATCCTGGGTCTTTCGAAGGCGGATGCAATGTATCAGGAGGGGGATACATGGATGTATAAAGAAGGAGATAAGTGGATGCGTAAAGAGTTCATCAGCCATTTTGCAGTGGACAGGGTGACCGGGATTGTGATTGAGGAAAGGCGCCTCAGAGATTGGGGAGATGAGCGATGGGACTATAATGAGGGATTTAAGGAGATATGGGAGAACTATATAAAAAGCGCGGACAGGTAAGAAGAATTTTTACCGGTTTCATGAAAAACAGGAGAGGAGATTCGCAGTATGGGCAGAAACAGTTCGTTTCATATGGGGAATGAGTTCAATGGGAACGGGGAAAACGTATATTTACACGGTACAAAATATCGGATGCATGCCCCGCTTCCGGCAAGGGAGATTCGTCTGACGCCGGATTTCAGTCAATGTGTTCCCAGGGCCCTGGGAGCGGTGCCGGCAGCGCTTTCACCGGTGGGACAGAGCCAGTGCGGCCCGGAGAAAGTGGTGGGGGCACTGGCCATGGCCGTTCATATTCTTGTGAGAAAAGACCAGGCGGCAGGGGCCTGGCTGACAGATTTTCATGTGGGCAGAAATACGCTGACGGATGGTTCCCACCTTTACAGAAAGCAGTTGGGAAGCACAAAAAGCACAGACAGATAAGGAGCGGAGAACATGACACAACAGCATAAAAACTGGTATGAGAATCATGCATCAACGGTTTTGGATTATCCTTTTGATTTTGAACGGTATATAGAGAAACGCCTGCGGGAAATCGAAGATTTGGATGAGCGGAAATTTGCAAAAGAGGTACTCCTGGAAGGGCTGGGCAAGGTTATACGGTGTACCGAACAGAAATATAAAGAACTGGAACGGCGGGTGCGGGATGAAATCCGGATTGGAGATAACAGATATGAAACGGTTATGACCATTGTAAAACGGGATGTGTATGATCCGGCCAATGGGACGCTGTATCCGGTGGATGCTATGGATCTGGAGAAAAACAGGACCATGGGCATACAGGAGGAAGGGGAAGTCTATGGGGGAACGGTTTATCTGGAACTGAGCGAAAGCGGTATGGAAGGGTTCGTGCCGGAAAAGATATTTCCGGGGACTGTGAGGACAGAGACTGGCGAGGCGGAAACTTTGTTTCACATCCGCCCGGCAAAACGTTACCGCCAGGCGGTGGAAGGATTGTATCACATCTTTCTGGATAACCATATCCCCTGGGAGACGGTGAATACCGGATATCTGGATCGGTTTTATGATATTTGGATGTGCGATCCGGCAAAAAACGGGGAAAGGATACCGATTCAGCCGGAAACGGAAGATGTCACGGTTCATTTCGGGGGATTGGAACCATATGTGCACTATGACATGATACCTCTCTGGAATATGGAATGGCTGGAATTTGACAGTGAGGATTTTATGCTGCCGGCGTTGGACGGAATTTGTTATGAGCATGCATTTTCTCTGGACAGCAGGGAAGAAAGGGACGGCTATCTGGTTTGTTCCAATGAGGACATTATGGAAATCCGCCACGAAACGGATCGTATCATTGTCAAATCAAAAAAGGAAACTTTCGAGGACTGGAAAGTATTACATATGATACAGACAAAAACCATACAATCACTGGATTATACGGCTGCCCTGCTGACCAATCGGAGAAAGGACTCTTTTGGCAGAAGGAGTCTGGAGGAGAACGGCGTGCGGCTGATGACAAGGGCCGGTCTGATGCGCAGGCTGATGGAACTGGATGTGGAGAAATGGATTGAACCGGAAGAAATACAGGTCTGTGACAAAGAAGAATATCCTGCCCTGCGGAGTATGGACTGGTTTGTGGGAGAAGGTATGTTTCCCATGGACAGCAGGCGCACGCTGCTGATTGTATTTCGGGAAAAGCAGCCGGGGTATTATCTCAATGACAGTATGATGCGTTTTGCCGTCTCCTGCCTGCAACAGGAAATCTGTGAATACCGGTGTGTGGGAATATTGACGGATGGTGCCTGGGAAAATGAAACAAAAGGAGGGGACAGGCTGTGAACTATGCGTGGGAAGCGGCGCTGGCAGCCGACCGCTGCAAAGTGGCGCGGGAAGATGTACGATATGTCCCGGTCAGGAACGGGAGCCCCTATACGGAAATTGCGCAGGAATCCCTGAATAACCGGGATATAGATGAGGGCTGGGTGGAAATCAACCCGCTGTACCGGTTTTCCAAAGAATTTTCAGCCATGTTTGACATGGATCTGGAGGCATACGGAAAGGCGCGGGCATTGTTTTTTGATGTTTTTATGCAATATCTGATACAGATTGATCTGCGACAGAGCCTTTCCAGACAGGAATATGCCCTGCGGTTTTTGCTGGAGGAACTAGGGCAGGGGGTCTGGGGAAGCCGGGCGGCCAGGGGAATCGACTATGTGAAACGGCATGAGCTTCGGCCGCTGCTGTGTCTGATCGTGAAGCTTCACCGGTGCGGCTGTTCCATTCATCTGTTTCGTGAGGCCATGCGTCTGATGTATCCGGATTCCCTTGTCTATGCAGGTACGGAAAGTGTACGGCAGGTACTGGTCTATGTGGGCGTGAAGGAGACGGAAGAAGGACGGCAGCGGCTGACTTTTTTACGGGATATGTTTCTGCCGGTTTACTGTGAGGCATGGCTGTTCTGGGAACATCATTTCGGGATTATTGATGTGGAAGAAACGATGGAGTTGGATGAGACAGTGCTGTTTTAGGGGAACTCTGAGAAAGCGATCGTTGAATCGGCGCTTCCTCAGACAAAAAGAAGGGAGAAAATGGTATGCAGAATCTGTATCCGCTGTTTGAGCGAAACCGGATATTAAAAAAAGAGTTGTTATGGTCGCTGCGGGATTATTCCTTTGCCCATATCGGGCTGGAATACCGGCAATATGGCCAGGGGATATTAAAAGGCTGTCATGTACGGATTGAAGGGGAACAGCTTGTGGTCAGCCCGGGCATGATCAAATTCAGAGATTTTGTCTATTTGATAACTGAAGAGGAACGGGTATCCTATGAGCCGACAGACCAAGTGACGGCGCTGAAAATGCGGTTTGCGGCGGCACAGGAGACACCGGACCATATTCTCTATGGCATGGAAATCGTCCTGGATGAACGGGTGGAGACAGGGGAGAACGAACTGGAAGTATGCCGTTTCCGCCTGCAGAGGGGTGCCTGGCTGCGGGAAACCTATAAAAGTTTTGAGGATATGGGAACGCAGTACAATGTTCTCAATTATATCCATGCTTCCTGGGGGAGCCTGCGGGGCAGCGCCATGTGCCCTGTCTTAACACAGCGGTTTGCACAGGAATTGCTGGAAACAAACGGCTGCGGGGATATGGATGCCCAGTTTGCCTATCTGTGCATGAACCGTGGGGATGCGCTGCCAAGAGATATACTGACAGACTATATCGGGCGGAAAAACGGGAAAAAGCCGGAACATACAATATCGCAGGAAGCATTGTTTCAGGAGATGTGTATGACCCTCCGCTATATGGGCGGTGCCCCGCAGCAAAGAGAGCCGGAGAAGAAACGGCGGATGATTCTTGTGGATTGAGGGCAGGAGGCGGCAGAATGAATCAAAATAAGCGGTATATACATATTGGCATACTGCTCACAATTCTTGCAGTACTGTGCAGCGTCAATGAGAAATATACGGGAACTGACAAATCTGAGACAGCGCCAGTGTGCGACATAACAAATACCACAATAGAAGACCTGAAAACCGCATTGAAAGAACGCCGGGAAAAGATGGAAAACCGGATTGACAAGGAACGCCTGCTGTTTGAAAAATATAAAGATTCGCTGTACGGTCTGGAGGAAGACAGCACAAGGCTGGCTGTTCTGGGGGAAAACGGCTGGGAACAGACAGAAGGATGCTACAGAGAGATACTTTGGGAATCTTTCTATGGACAAAGCATAATAACGGATACCGGACTTGACAGTGAGGATCCGGAAGACATGTGGGGTGTGCTCATACTGGAAAAACCTCAGCCAAATCTGACGGGAATGCGAGCTGCCATGTATGAGATGGGCAGTGTCACAGAATATGTGTATTTTGACAACTGGGATATCATCTGGTTTGCCCGGCGCGGGGGTAGCAAAAAGGAAAGAGAAGTTCCCGAATATCAGGTATGTGAGGGAGTATTGAATTGTGCCGGTGTGACATTGACGGGGAGAGAAGAGCGATGGGATGAATGGATGGAAAGTTATGGTCAGGAAGTGTCAGGGGAGTGGGAGGAATACTGTGTTGCAGATGGGCATGTATACAGGCTGGACCTGGAGAACCGTCGCTTGTTGGATGTAACAGAGGGAATCGAAAGCTGTATGGCCCAGTGGCTGACATGGGAGGCAGAAAGGGCAGTCTGCGGTATGCAGACTGAACCGATGGATGTGGAGATGATTCGTTCCATGCTGCCGGAAGAATATCGTATGTCAGACAGAGAACGGATAACGGGCTGTGACCTGAACCATGACGGGACGACCGATTATGTAGTATCGGTGTATAGGCCGGAGGAGGCGCAGTATGATGAGTACCGCAGATTACTGGGGGATCAGTTGTGGCTGTATCTGTCTGATGGGGCGGGATACAGGAAGAAGGTGTTGGAAGAAGGAGACATTCAGTGTGCGCAACTGGAGTTTGTATCGGAGGGGACGCTGGCCTGCGTAGACCGGACAGGCTTTGAACGGTATGGCGTCAGTCCCTGGAGGATGGAATATTTTATGTATGACGAGGCGGCAGAAGACTTTTATCTGGAAAGAGTGTACTTGGGTAAAGGCGAGACAATGCTGTGCCAAAGACAGAACAGTCTGGAAAGGGTGAATCTTCATACTTATTATCATGGTTATGACAGCAAAATAAATCAATCCCTGAAGGACAAGTCATATGAAATAAAATTGGAGGATGGCAGGCGCGTCAGAGTGATTGGAGGAATCACGTACTCCAATCGGGATAAGGAAAAGGAGAAGGTCATACAGGATCAGATCACCCATCTGGAATACCTGGCTGTGGAAGATATAGCGAAGAACGGTAAAAAAGATGAAAAGTACGTGAATGTCAGAGTTGTGCCTGAATACCTGAATGAACGCATATTAAGCGGCGTAGCGGGCCGGATATGGTTCAATATAGACATAGAGAGCGGCAAACTGTTAAGGATACAGGAACTGGTGCCGTTTGCAGAAATGGCAGAAATATGCCGCAGGGGGATGAAAAGCAAAAGCGGTGAAGCACTGGATAACCGGACAAAGGAAAAATACCTGCAGGCCATGGAAGACGAATATGAGAAGATAAACAGCTTACAGCCCTGTGGCGAGAAAGTCAGTCTCAAGATGATTGTAAATGCCTGGGGGATGTATATAGCCTGTGATGGCAGGGGATTCAGGGTAGATAAGGAATATTTTGCGGATACCCCACTCTGGAATTACATGAAACCTGCATTCTGATGCAGAAAAGCAGACAGTCAGTCTGCACGCACAAGAACACACATTCCCTGGATTGGGACGATAAACACAATCACTTTATAAAGGAGGAATCTCATGAACAGGATCGGTGAGATGAAAGCATACCTGGAGACGGAAAAAGAGGCGTTTTTGCAGAAACGTCTGTCCGAAATGGCGCAGGCCTGTAGCAAAAGCTGCGGGGAAAGCGGGAAGGATCTGTGCTGTGTGATGGAGAGGCTGGCGCTGCGGGAGGGCGGTGTCTTCGGAATTTCGTTTCTGCGGAGCAGTTATATTACCGGAAAACATGTTTTCTATGTTGCCCACTATCTGGATGACCCGTTTGTGGAAGAGGCCCCGGAGGCTGTCTGCCTTTCTATAGCCGGTCTGTTTGACAAGGCGGAGGCAGACAGTGCGGCGCTGGCGGAAAAGCTGGAAGGGAAATTTATCCGAATGTATCCGGGGATACGGGAGGAAATCAGGAGATGGTATCTGGACGGACTGTATGAGCGGATGGACGGCGTTTTTACAGAACTGTTGAGGGATATGTGGAAAGAGGAAGGCAGGGAGGTGCTGTATGGAGGCTACATGGGAGAACAGAAAATCCTGGGCAGGATTTAGGATGTCAGAGGGAATGCCCTATTTTGCGGTGGGTGTGGATAACCGGTATATACCCCCGTCGCCGCTGGGTTGTCAGGAAATTATTAACCGGAAAATGGTGACGCTGAAAAAACCTCATGAATTTCCCAGGAATCTGCTGTTTATGGTGGAGCCGAATACACAGATGACTTTTACGGACGTGGTGAATTTTCCCTGCTTCATGGTCAGCAGTATGGTGCGGGAAGCCGTTTTGCGGTATGAGCCTTTTATGCGTTTTGTGCGGGTTATTCTATATGACCGGGAACGGAAGGAGAACAGGGCGTATCATATCCCTTTTATGGAACGGCAAAAGGCTGTGGAGGGCAGGGGAACACCGGGCGCCGCCTCTGTTCGGCTGCGGGTGGACAGGCAGTCCCTGGAGGATCGGGCGCTGGTGGAAATCACCTGTCCCACGGGTCAGGCGGTGATTATGCGCATGGACCTGACGGAGAGCATTCTGAGAAGGGGCGCGCTGGGAATCAGCCTGGGGGAAGTGGAAACGGTACAGAGGGATGGAAGGCAGGGAGGATGACAATGAAGTATACGGAAGAAGAAATATTAAAAAAACGGGAAGAGCGGAAACGGGAGAAATATTCCACCCTGGAAACGGGTATTTACATGGATGGCAGGATTATGCAATTTCAGCGGCAGGAATTGTTTGGGGAGATAACGGTGATGCTGCCGGACTCCATGCAGGTGATGCCCGAGGAATATGCCAGAATCAGGTATCCCTCGCACTTTCGCCCGGCGCTGATCCTGACTACGGCGGATTTGGCTGTCAATCTGGGCTTTACGCTGATTCGGCAGGATACGGAGGATATGGACACAAATGCGGTGGCAGAAGGGACAAGGGCAGCGGTGCGCCGGGCCCACCCGGATTTCCGTACTTATCCCTGCGTATGTCTTTCGGAGAACCGGGGAAGCTGGTTTGCGTTCAGAAGCCATGCACTGGACAGCGACGTGTACAATCTGCTGCTGACAATGGCTGCAGGGAAGTATCTTTTGCAGGGCAGCTTTAACTGCCCATATCAGATATATGAAAAATGGAAACCGGTGGCACTGATGATCTGGGAAACCATCGAGGAAATAAAAGCGGAGGAAGCAATATGAAAGCGGTAAATCTGGCAGTGGAGCCTTTTTCCTATATCACCTATACGGAACTGGAGTGCGTAAGAGAATTAAACTGTCACGGTTCGCTCCGTGTGCGGGGTCTGATCAGTCAGGAAAAAGAAGCACAGTACACAGAGCTGGCCTGTGGGGAAACGTGGGTCAATGTAAAGGCTGTTTCCGGGGAGGGAGAAGAAACCGTCTTTTTTACAGGCATTTTGACCGGTTTTTATCTGAAAAAGGAAAATCAGGTGACAGAGCTTACCATTGAGGTGAAAACAGGCAGTTTCCTGCTGGATATACAGCCCCATATCCGCTCCTTCCAGAATCCCCGTATGGAGTACCGGGAAGTCATCCGTACCTGCGCCGGCCCGGCTGGCGGCGCCGTAATCATGCTGGAGAAAAAGCATGAAGTGACAGGCCGGATTCTGATGCAGTATGAGGAGACTGACTGGGCGTTTTTCAGACGGCTGGCGTCTTATGCAAACACGGTGCTGATTGCGGAGGACGTAACACCGGGCAGGCGGTTTTACTTTGGCTACCGGGTGCGGGAAGCGCTGGATGAACCTAAGTGGGAGAGCCATCGTCTCATCAGGGACTGGGAAGGATTCAGACGCAGTGCATCCTTGGGCATACAGGGCCTGCGGCAGGAAGATGCAATCAGCCATACAATCCGGACGCGGGAGATGATCAGGCTGGGAGAAAGCGTCTGGTTTGACGGACAATTATTCGTGGTGGGCAGAGCCGACAGCCGTCTGGAGGGGCAGGAACTGTGGCATACATACAGCCTGATTACAAAACGGGCCGGGCTCCTTCCCGAACTGCGCAATCAGGCATTGACGGGTGTTTCTCTGAAAGGGAATGTGCTGGCTGTGGAACAGACACAGGTACAGGTACGGATACAGGCGGATGAAAACAGAGAAAACAGCCAAAGCTGCTGGATGGACTATGCCACCATATATTCCACGCCCGACGGCACGGGATGGTACTGTATGCCGGAAATCGGAGACGAGGTGCGTCTCGTATTCCCGGACGGAGATGAGCGGCATGTATATGCGGCGGGGAGCGTTCATCTGGGAGCGGCGGCGGAGCGGACGGATCCGAATCGGAAATCCTGGAAAAACCGGCAGGGCAAGGAAATCCTCTTCACGCCGGATTCCATCTTGCTGCGCAATAACAAAGGACTGTCGCTGGAACTGTCAGATGTGGACGGCATCAGGCTGTGCAGCGATACAGACATTGTGATGCAGTCGGCAGGAGATATTCGGATTGGAAGCCAGGGCGGCGTCCATCTGTCTGCCAAAAACAATATTTCCATGCAGCAGGGTGCGGCCAGTATTCGGCTGGATCATGAGATACGGGTCGCAGGCGGAAAGATATATATGAATTAACCGGATGGGGAAAGGATGGCAGAAAATGAGAGAATACAGGGCTGCAGGAGAAGGATTGATCGTCAGAAGTGAAGCTGTATTTCAGACAGTGCTGGAGCTGGAAATGATCCATCGGGAAAACAGGCACGGGGCGCTGCGTCTGAAAGCCGTGGCCGGCTGGACGGATGAGGATCTGGCGCAGGAATGTACATGGCAGGATACGCAGATAACCGTACTGCGCGAAGGGGAGGAAGATACGCCGCTGTTTAGCGGCACGCTGTCTTGTCTGTCTTTTGACCGGTCAGAGGGGGTTCTGGAAATCCGGGGACTGGGCGGCAGCGTTGCGATGGACAGGGAAAAGCGCAGACGTTCTTTTCAGAATGGGAAGCGGACATATCATGACATTGTCCGGGAGCTGATGGAAGGGTATCCGGAGGGGGCCTGTATCTGGAATGCAGGGGAGGATGGAGAGACGGGCGGTCCCCTGATTCAGTACGAAGAGACAGACTGGGAATTTCTCATCCGCCTGTGCAGCCATTTCGGTCAACCGCTGTTTGCGGATCTGAAAACCGGCAGACCGCAGTTTTTCTTCGGTATGGGGCAGGGACAGAGACGCAGCCTGGAGGAGAGCCGGATAACGGGAACCGGATTTGATAACAGCTATTACTATAACGGATGTTATGAAAATGGACTGACACGGGAGGGCGCCTTTTATCTGGATGTGGAGACAAAGCAGTACTGGCAGATGGGGGACAGTGTGCTGTGGCAGGACCGGATCTGGCGGGTATATGAACGTCGTATTTGCCTGATGGGAGGAGCGCTGCAATGCGCCTACCGTTTGGGAAGAGAAGGGGCCTGGTGCAGGAAGAAGCTGTACAACCCCGCGCTGCGGGGCCTGCGCCTGGAAGGGACGGTCCGCAGGACGGCGGCGGAATCCGTCTGGCTTCAACTGGATATGGACCAGCGGGAAGGCTCGGACTGGCCCTGGCCCTGGGCGCCTGAGACAAACAGTCTCTGCTACTGCATGCCGGAGCCGGGGACGAAAGCTGTCCTGTATCTCCAGTCAACGGATGAGCGGGAAGGGCGGGTCATTCTTGCAGCAGTGGAAAATACCCGGAAAAGCCTTTATACCGATTCTCAGAAGCGGGCCTTTGTTACGGCCTGGGGAAAACAGGCGGGGCTGTATCCGGACAGACTCTTTCTGAAAGGCGCAGACGTGTCCCTGTCCATGGAAGATACCGGGGGCGCACGTCTGGACAGTGGAGGCGCCGCCCTGCTGCAGGCGGCGGGAAGCGTACATCTGAAAGGCAGCAGCATTCTGATTACGGCCCCGCTGGAAGTGGTATGCTGTACACCGCAGTCCAATATTGAGATTTGCAGAGACTTTAATTTTTATGCCCGGGGCGGGGTGAACACCTATGGCGCTGACAGCGGTGCTTCCGGCAGCGCCGTCTCTGCCCGCAGAAATCAGAAACGTCGGAAACAGGCAGACCACTGGCAGGCGTCCTATATGGCACTGGGAGCCATTCCAAAGGCGCTGTATCCGGAAACACTGGCAGATCCGGATATTATGCCAGGAGTTTATGCCTGCGGCGGCATTCCCAGTGTGGCAGGGGCGGGTGCCATGCATGCCCTGCTTCATGTGATGCATGGTACAAAGGAGAGCGAGTATCCATTCCCCCATGTATTGAAAGGAATGGAACAGTATATCGTAAAGGGTGGGCATGCCCTGTGGGAGGAATGAGATGTTTGGACAAAAAGGTGCTGTGAAGTCGGGCACGCAGGAAATCATCAACGGAAAAGAATCCCCCTACCCCGAATTCCTGGATCGGATTGGATGGGACGGGGAAGCCGACTGGATTATGATAGAAGATCACATCATCAGCGATATAGAGGAAGAAAACCGTGCACCGGTTGTATCGGGGGCGCACATGAAATGTTCTCTGGCAAAGGATCCGGAGAGCTGTATGACCGTGTATGCCGCCGGTGAATCCTTTGAGGAAAGGGCGGGCGGAGCTGCGTTAAAGGCCACGGACATAACATTTGACCAGGGAGAACTGGGAGAATGCAGAAAATACAGACTTCCCCAGATGAATCAATGTGTGCCCCATATACTGGACGGCTGCTGGCAGGCGTGCTGTAAAGATGAGATAACCGGTGAAGAGAGCGTTATTATGAGTTCTTATCTGCTCTGCGAGCGCAGGCGGGATGCAGTCGGAATTCTGACACTGGTTGACGACGGTCAGGTGCCGGAGGAAGTGGAAGAGGAGATGGAAGAGGAAATTGTGGAGGAGACAGAGGAGGAAACGGAGGATGAAGAAATTGTGGATTTGAAAATTGTAATCTATGAATTGGCGGAACAGGGTGGTTTGGATGCAGTCATGGAGTATCTGGATACATATTGTACAGAAGATATTAATACATTTCTCTACATGATAGAACAACGGGAATCAACTGGAAACAGTCGTGCAATAAATGGTAGTTTCATAGGTCGGTATCAGATGGGGCCCAAAGCCTTTTTGGATATTGGTTGGTTGCATACTAATGAATATAACTCATGGACAAAAGAAGCAAAATCTTTTGGGATCAGTAGTCTGGATGATTTCTTAAACAGTCCGGATGCTCAAAAGGTTGCTATGATTTTGTATTTGCGGAGAGAATATATGACTGTACTAAACTTTGAAGAAGAGTTACAAGCAATAAATGAAGATATTGAGATGGTTGGAGTGGTTTTCAACGGTCCGGTGAGAAAAGAAGATGGTACAAAAGAGAATCAAAATGTGGAAGTCACATTATCTGGTTTGATGGCGGCTGTACATTTGGTGGGAATAGGAAGTGTTGAAGATGAATACAAGGATTATGCAGAACGTGGGGATACAAAATGGACAGAAAGTGACAATAATGAGACATATGCTACAGAATATATGTATGAGTTTGGCGGATATGATATAACGAAACTTTTGGGATATGTAAGGAATAAAGAAAATGTCTGAGAGAGGTTAAATAGAGAATTGAAGATAAAGAATAAAAAGCGGTATATAATCATGCTTGTTTTGCTTACAGGCATATGGCTGTATGGCTGTGGAAACACAGCCGCAGACCTGTCTGTAAAAGTAAAATCAGTGGAGAGAAGTCTGCGGGATATACAGGAATCTGTTTATGAACAGAATATGGAAGACGAACAGACCGTGCGCTTGACGGAGGAAGAACCGGGCATGCCCATTGATTATAAGGAACTGGAAGAAGCGGGATACGGGATTCGGGAAAAGAATATATGTGTAAAGCCATTGCCGGTGCTGGAGAATCAGATGTTATGTGAACAGGAGAAGATAAAGAATTATATCGAATTTATGGAATGGGAAATAAAACTGCATATGGAAAATGATATGCACATGCCGGTTGAGTATGCCATGGATTATTTCCTGTATGACTTAAATGATGACGGCATCTATGAGTATATTGTGTCTTTTGCAGGATGTGGATTTGAAGGATCTTCCGGTAATTCTGTATGTATCTGCAGAAAGACAGACGAAGGGTTAGAGGAGATGAACGGTATAACTGCGCAGGTGTATAAAGGGCCAAATATGACAGTGTATGAAAAATATGGTTATCAGGCGTATTGGCCAATAGCGGTTCTGGAGAAGGAGACAGGAGGATACCATGCATTTGTTCTGCCATGGTCCGGAAATACTGTGTGGGAATATAACGTGGAAGAGGGACGATATGGGTAAACAAAACATATGAAAGAATAACACATAATATTTTTGCAATGATGCTCTGGAAATTGCATAGAGGGATAAATATGCGGGGAGGATTTATATGAATAGAAAAAACATATGTAAGTACATAACTTTGACTGTCCTGTTATCTTTTGCTTTTCTTGCAGGCAGCTATATATACCAGAAAGAACTATATAATGCTCTGTATCTGTTCAGGGAAGATGAGCCAGAGCAGGACAGCAATCTGAATATAACCAGGCTGAAAAAATATATTGCAGAGGGCTATATTTACCAGGAAGAAAAATATATCAATCCATATTTTTTCAGGCCGGGCCAGCCAGAAGTGGTTTATCAATGCTATCATTACAGTTTGAATTTCTGCGATATAGAACAGAATATAAAACTACATATTATAAAGATCAGGGAACTGGATGAAGGCATATTGTATATTCTGGAACTGGATGAACTGGACGAGCCTGATCATCATGATCATATGGGAACGCTCCGAAGATGTATGGGTTATTTTTATGTTACAGAACAGGAGATTTGGCGTTTGTGCAGACCAGGTTGGGATGGTTATACTACGGAGATAACAGAGGACGTGATTCGCCGGATGGAAGAAACGGGAGTGGAAGCATTTGACGAAAGGGTAATTGTCTGTAATGAGGCCGGAACAGATCATACGGCAGATGAGAATGGGTGGTATGAGTATGTAGAGGCAGATGGGGATAAACGGGTTTTTCGGATGTATAACAATTATAGCGGTGGTACAAAAGAGTATCAGAAAATTGTCTGGGAGAAAGGAAAGGGAATTACTTATTACATAAACGGGGCGGGAGGTATGAAGCGGCATGTGGAATTATGGCAGGATATACCGGAAGAATGGTTGATCATTTATATAAAGAAAGCCATTCGTATACGAAATCCGCAACAACTGCTGGAAGCATATGGGTGGTGGCGTTTGATAGATGGTAAGGGAAGCCGTAGATAAGAATGGGAATCCTGAGCAGGAATATGACGTGGAAAAAACCGGTATGGATTCCCGCAACCAGGTATAGTCACCAGTAAATCCTTTATGGTGGGAAGGAAAGAAATGAACGTACGAAAAAGGGAGAAATGTCATTACAAAGCGTGTGCAGGACGAAACATCAAAGAAAATGAGCAAAACATACTATATGTTATTTTATTAATCAGTCTGCTTTTGCCTGTGGGGAAAAACCCAGCCGCAGGCATGCCTGCAAACATTGCATCAGCGAGAATCCATGTGCAGAGTATACGGGAATCCCTAAAATGGTATGAGGAAGAGCAGGCACAGATACAAACAGAAGAGCCAAAGATGCCAATTACATATGAAGAATTGGAAAAGGCAGGATATGTGATCCGTGAGAAGAATATATGTGTGAATCCGCAGCCTGTCAGCGAGAATCCGTGGCTGTGTCAACAGGAGGTAATACAAAAGTATATAAAACAGGCGGAAGAAGACAGGGAATGGCATTTGAAAAAAGGGTATGAAGCGCCGGCGTATATCATGGAATATTTTCAGTACGACCTGAATGATGACGCAGTGTGCGAATATATTGTGTCTTTTTCGGGCGGCGCTCTGGGCGGCATAACTGGTAATACAGTTCTTTTTTGCGAAAAAACGGAAGATGGGCTGGTAGTGCATAAGCGGCTGAGGGCATGTGTATATCATGGACAGGAAAAGAAAGAATATGAAAAATACGGGTATGGGGATTACTGGCCCATAGCCGTATTGGAGATGAAAACAGGCGGGTATCATGCGTTTGTTATGTCATGGTCACAAAATGCGGTATGGGAATATAACGAAGAGGATCAAGAGTATTCGTAAAAGTTTGTAATGATACTGCATAGAGTGATGTGCGCATGAAGGGGAAGGTATCCGTATAATACAAATCCATTCAAATAACGGATACCCTGTATAGGGAGTGATCATGAAATATGAAAAGAAAGATACGTAATATAATGGTTATTTTAATATTCACAGGATGGGCTGTTTGCGCAGGTAACAGAGAGGTAATACCGTTGGAGAAAAATGGTACAGAGGAAGTATTAAGTCATGAATGTTTAAAAAATAATCTGGCGGAAAAGTATAGTTTCTCAAGCCTGACCATAACAGAAGGCAGGTACAGGGAATACCGCGATAATCCGCCAATGATTGATATAGATATCTGCTATCCGCAGCTTCATGGAATGCAGGACAGCCGAAAAGAAGAACGGATCAATGCTCTGATTGCGGAGGATGCCCTCAGGCTGCTGCGCAACAATCCGGTATATACCCGCTTTCAGGAAGGAAGCTATCCATACGAAAAAAATACCTTTTGCCTGAACCAGTATTCCGGGAAGATTCCATACGTCAGCAGGAAACTGCTCTGTATCCGCTACGGACTGTTTACCGGGGTACTCACACCGGGCAAAGGGCTTTCCAGCGTATCCACTGCAACGGTTATAGACCTGGAACAGGAAAAGATTCTAATGCTGCCGGATGTGGTGGATGACTTTGCACTGTTAAGCGACTGGCTGATGGAGGATCGTTTTGTCTGTATAACGAAGTGGGACAATGTGGCGTGTGGCCAACAGGTAAGCGAACTCTGTCGGAACGGGTACAGAGAAACATTGTATCAGAATCTGCAGGCGGAGGAGTTTGGCGATATGAATCAGTGGTATGTGGATGGAGAGCGGTTTGTCCTCATATATAACGATGGCTATTATTATGAATTTGCAATGGATATTGAAGAGGCCGGAGATTTTTTGAAAGCGGATTTCAGAGACAGCATTTCTGACGGAACCAAATGGCGTTTGTCAGAGGTAGACTGCTCGTGGATGTAGAACTGAGTATGCCTATTGATTCTATCGGAGATGATTCCGCCGTTTTTGCCTAAATGTCTGGTTGTGACCATGGAGATTATATGAAAAAAAGTAAATTCGCACATAATTGTAAACTGGCAGCAGGATGGATTCTATTGTTCATATTATTAATCTACTGTTCATACTGGAAAAATGAAAACAGGATAGAAACAAATACGACGATACAGGATAAGGAGAACGAAGATAATATAATCTGGCCTGTGGATAAATCAATGAACAATGTGCAAAAGGGACGGCTGTTGTATCAGAAATATTGTGATCGTCTGATAAATAATGACAGACTGCGAGAAAACATTTCTGTTTTCAGTGAGGATGGATGGAGAAATGTGGACAATGGGTACAGAGAGTTGTTGGATGAATCATATTTTGGCCAAGTAAAATCTGGCGGTAGTTCATCAAAAAGTAAATATTATATGGAAGGCATCCTTGCTGCGGAAAGAGGGAGAGAAAATAGTGATGCATTTTACAGTATGCGTATTGCAATAAAGGAAGGAGGTGGAATTTTAGAATACAGATATTGTGATACAGGGGAAATATTGTATATAAGCTGTCGGGGGTTAAAGAATATGGATATACCTGAGTATCAGATGTGTGATAACAGCCTTATATATTCTGACATAGGTCCGGAAGATGTAACTGGGAAAGATATGTGGAAAGAACGTTTGGAAAGGTTAGTGCAGGAGGGGAATGACAACAGGGAGTATTGTGTGATAAATAATCGGCTTTATGAAATAAATCGGGAGGAGGAAACATTACAGGATATTACAGAAGAAATAGAATATTATATGGCGAGATGGCTGATTAAGGAGGCCGAACGGGTTTATTTCCGTATGAAAATAACTTCTGAAGTAAAGGAAACGATTAAGAAATTGCTACCAGAAGATTATAGCCTGTCAAAACATGTTGCTGTCTGCGATCTGAACCATGACGGATGGGAGGATTATTTGGCGGTGGTTTTTCGAAACGTGGATGTACAAAAAGCGGATAAAAATATCTTCAGTGATAGTTCAGAACTGTGGCTGTTACTTTCTGAGGGAGATGGAAGTTATAAAAAGAAAGTTTTGCTGGACGGGGGCGTGGTATGTGAAGAACTGAGATTTGAGGCAGACGGTTTGTTAATGTTTGAAAATATATACGGGTACATCCAATATGGAAAAATTCCTCGACGGATAGATTATTTTCTATATGACAGCCAGACAGAAAGTTTCCGGTTTAACAGAGCGATGTGGATTAATCAAGACAGGAGATTTATTTTTCATGATAGGAAAACAGTTGGAGAACCCAATATTTATACATATTACAAGGGAATCGGTACGAAGATATCAGGATTTCAAAATGAGAAATACAATATAAAATCGGATAATGACAGGGAAGTTTATATTACAAGTATGTATCAGTATATGAATGCGGATCAGACAAAAGAACAATGGGTAAATGAAAAATTGCTTCAAATAGAAAATATCTGTGCATGGAATGCTTTATCACTTTGTGACGAAACAGCCATATATGTGGGAAGTGAGGCGTGTTATGTGACTCCTGATGTATTTACAGGCAGTGTTTATGTGACTCCTGATGTCTTTGGAGGTAAGTTTCCGGAATATCCATTTATGCTGGATATTCGTAGCAAAGAGATACTTGAAATACAGGATCTGATTTCCAAAGAACAGATAATTTCTTTGTGTGAGCAGGGAATTAAAGATGTAAACAGAATGGGGATGTCTGAAGAAAACAGGAAGAAATTCCTACAAATTCTGGAGGGAGGATATGAAAGAGCCAACTATATTGATAAGAATACAGAGGAAAACGGGGGAATGTATATTTATATATGTTTTACTCCATGGGGAGTATCTTTCAGGGGGAAAGAGATACTTTCAGACGGAACATGTTCAGCAAATATTACGTGCATGGCGGATAAGGAGCTATTTTATAATACACGTCTCTGGCAGTATCTGAAACCGGAAGACTATGTGGTAAGCAGTTTGGATTTTCATTTTTACCAGGAGACTTTACGGGAAGCGCAGGAAGAATCCTTGCCAGTTTCTTCAGATATTTCAATATGGAACCAAAAAATTAAGAAATATCTCAATATGTCTGTACAGGATATTTTGGCTATCGCAGGATCAGAAAGTATGGAAAATGGATCATTGGTTGTATTTGAACCAGATATTTTTTTCCCTGTGATCGTGTTGCCGGATGAGTTTCTTATAGTATTATGCAGTAGTCTTGATGGAAAGGAATACCCACGTTATATTACATTTTCTGAAAATTATAAACAGGAATATCTCTTAGAACTGGGGCTTGATCAGGAGATGAAATTCCAGGATATTATGGAAGTTATGGGGAAGACAGAGCCGGAAATGTCTGGTGTGGGAGGAAGTGGGACAAATTACAGAATTGCGTATGAAATAGATGGACTGATGTTGGAATTTATCTCCGATTATGCAGATGGACATGCATTTGATTTATTTATATATTGAGAGAAACGAGTAGGTGGGAAAGGAAGGCCGGAGATGAGAGAATGCAGTCCGGCAGAATTGATGCAACACCTATTGGGCTTTGAAAGCAATACTGGATTTATAACAAAGCGTTTATGAAATCAGGAGGACTGTATGAAGAGAAAAAAATTAAAACTTATAACGATAGCCGTTCTGTTATCCTGTTTTGTTTTTGCGGGCGGCTATATATACCGTATTGAACTATATAATGCTCTGTACCTGCTCAGGGAAGAAGAGCCGGAACAGGACAGTACCCTGAATATAACCAGGCTGAAAAGATATATCGCAGAGGGCTGTATTTACCAGGAAGAGAAATATGTCAACCCATACTTTTTCAGGCCGGGCCAGAGAGAAGTGGTTTATCAATGCTATCATTGCAGTTTGAATGGCAACAATATTGAACAGAATATAAAACTGCATATTACAAAGATCAGGGAGTTGGATGAAGGCATACTGTATACTCTGGAACTGGATGAACTGGATGAACCGGACCCATATGATCAGATGGGGTCGTACAGAAGATACCTGGGTTATTTCTATGTTACGGAAGAAGAGATCTGGCGCGTGTACAGACCAGGTGTTAGTTATACTGCTGAAATGACAGAGGATGTGGTTCGCCGGATGGAAGAAACAGGGTTGGAAGCGTTTGACGAAAGGGTAATTGTCTGCAATGAGCCGGGAACAGACAGTGCGGCGGATGAGAATGGGTGGCATGAGTATGTGGATGTAGAGGGGGATAAACGGATTTTTCGTCTGTACAGCGCTTATATAGGCAGGACAACAGAGTATCAGAGAATCGTCTGGGAGAAAGGGAAGGGAATTACTTATTACATAAACGGGGCGGGAAGTATGAAGCGGCATGTGGAACTATGGCAGGATATACCGGAAGAGCGGTTGACTATATATATAATGAAATCCATCAGCATGCGGAATCCGCACATATTGCTGAGGGCACATAGATGGCGGCATACATATAGCTGGCTGGATGATTAGCCGGCCTTATACTTTTCCATGTGCGTGCAGGAGGGGAAAGAAACCGTTTCGAGCATGTAAGGAACATCTGTGAGGGAAGGAATGTTGAAAATGAAGGGTAAAAAGCAATGTATAATCACCGTATTGGCCAATAGCGGTTCTGGAGAAGGAGACAGGAGGATACCATGCATTTGTTCTGCCGTGGTCCAGAAATACTGTGTGGGAATATAACGTGGAAGAGGGACGATATGGGTAAACAAAACATATGAAAGAATAAAACATAATATTTTTGCAATGATGCTCTGGAAACTGCATAGAGGGATAAATATGCAGGGAGGATTTATATGAATAGAAAAAATATAGGTAAGTACATAACTTTGACTGTCCTGTTATCTTTTGCTTTTCTTGCAGGCAACTATATAAATCAGAAAGAAAAAATGTCCTGCGGCAAGACAGAAATCGTGACAGAAGATACGGATAGATCAAAACCAGTCCGGAATATAAATAAGGCAGATGATGTTTGCCAAACCGATCATACAGAGATTACATACAGCAGGGGATATTACTATTATAAAAGTCAGGAAGACAGCTTTTATTTGTATCGGAGTGATGCAAACGGAAAGGATCGGGAATGTATTGTCAAACAGGTTCCTAAGGAGATTTATATAAGAGATGAATGGATTTATTTTATCAATCTTTCAGATGGCTCCCGGATGTATCGGGTGCGGACAGATGGCAGTAATATGGAAATGCTGCTGGATAAAAAGACAGACCGTTTTCTGCCTGTGGGCACTGTGTTTTACTGCCTTACAATTCCGGAAAACGGAGAAAACGAGATATTTTCCTGGTCTGAAACAGACGGGATAACTTTTTTAGACAGAGGGGATTATGACTGGCTGAGTACAGACGGAATCCATTTGTATATCCGTCTGAAAAAGAAGGAAGGCGGAGACAGCGGTGGACAGAATCAGAACACTGAAAATACGGAAATCCTGATTCTGGACAGCAATGGGAATATGGAATGCATATGTGAAGGGATTTCTGACGTTATTCCCCAGGGGAGGTATTTGTATTATACAAATCCGTTTAAACAACTGATGTGTCTGGACAGGGAGAATGGGGAAACAATATTCATTGCGGATGTGCTGGCGCGAGGGCCGGAGACAGAAGAGATTACCGATAAAACAGCGTACCGGAATGATTGGCGTGGCCGTTTTCAGGCAGATTACTATATGAATTCCGGTGAACTGTATGGACGGGTCATAACGTCAGACAGAGAACATGTCAGGCGTTGTACTGTGTATCGGTTTGACAGTCAGGGCAAGGCGTGGACGGAATTGTTTACTCTGGACGGTTTACAGGGAACTGCATTGTATGAAGGGATCAGCGGTTTTTATACCATAAATGGAAACGTATTTACAAAAGTATATGCTGGGAAAAATCGGGGTGAACGATGGAACCGGACAAATATTTTAACAGGGGAATCCGGCTATTTGGAGGAGCCGGGAAATACTGCATTGTTATATGTGAACGGAGGCGATATGGGAGCCGGAAGCAGAGAAGGAGAAGTGGAAGAGGACATACTGCTTACAGAACAGTATGAAAATAATGGTTTTGATATATTTCTGGATGTGCGGCTGCCCGTAATGGGACAGGCTATACCTGCCCGCGATAAGATTTCAGAAAAGACAAAAGAAGAGGCGGACGCTTTTCGGGAACGTCTGATGAGAGAGGCAGAGTGTGCAGAAAACGTGTTTCAGGAAGATAAAGATACGTGTAGGGTTGTGGGAAAGCTGTACTGCGAGCATGCATATGCGGATGCAGACTATGTGAGTATTGTGTACAGTGAGCGAATACAACTGACAGATGCTGAAGATTCCTACGAATACCCCATAACGGATTATATTATAAGATTTTATCGGGCAGAGACAGGAGAGGAAATCGGATTGGAAGATATGTTTGATGGAAGCCTGGATGAAACTCTGATGCGATTATCTTATGAAATTCGAAAAACAGATAAGGGCATCGCTTTACTGGATAGAATGGATATGCCGGAAAGACATATTCATGAAAATACGTATTATAGAAGCTATTATCGTTTAACAGAAAAGGGGTTGGATGTATGGTGGTGGGAAAGTCTGATTACTGACGAGACACATTTTACGATCAGTTATGAAGAATTAGAGGATAGTATGATGACAACATATCAGGAAAGTACGGAAAGAAACAAATAAGTGTATCGGTAAAGTCTAATGATGAATAAGTAGATAAGGCGTTTATGAAATCAGGAGGACTGTATGAAGAGAAAAAAATTAAAACTTATAACGATAACTGTTCTGTTATTCTGTTTTGTTTTTGCGGGCGGCTATATATACCGTAATGAACTATATAATGCTCTGTACCTGCTCAGGGAAGAAGAGCCGGAACAGGACAGCAATCTGAATATAACCAGGCTGAAAAGATATATTGCAGAGGGCTGTATTTACCAGGAAGAGAAATATGTCAACCCATATTTTTTCAGGCCGGGCCAGAGAGAAGTGGTTTATCAATGCTATCATTGCAGTTTGAATGGCAACAATATTGAACAGAATATAAAACTGCACATTACAAAGATCAGAGAGTTGGATGAAGGCATACTGTATACTCTGGAACTGGATGAACTGGATGAACCGGACCCGTATGATCGGATGGGGTCATACAGAAGATACCTGGGTTATTTCTATGTTACGGAAGAAGAGATCTGGCGCGTGTACAAACCAGATGTTAGTTATACTGCTGAAATGACAGAGGATGTGGTTCGCCGGATGGAAGAAACGGGATTGGAGGCGTTTGACGAAAGGGTAATTGTCTGCAATGAGCCGGGCACGGACAGTGCGGCGGATGAGAATGGGTGGCATGAGTATGTGGATATAGAGGGGGATAAACGGATTTTCCGTCTGTACAGCGCTTATATAGGCAGGACAACAGAGTATCAGAGGATCGTCTGGGAGAAAGGGAAGGGAATTACCCATTACATAAGTGGAACCGGGAACAAGAAGCGGCATGTGGAAGTATGGCAGGATATACCGGAAGAGCGTCTGACTATATATATAATGAAATCCATCAGCATGCGGAATCCGCACATATTGTTGAAGGCATATCGATGGCGTCATACATATAGCTGGCTGGATGATTAGCTGGCCTTATACTTTTCCATGTGCGTGCAGGAGGGGAAAGAAATTGTTTTGAGCATGTAAGGAACATCTGTGAGGGAAGGAGGGAATGTTGGAAAAAGAGATAAAAGTCTGGCCAATAGCGTTTTCGGAGAAGGGCGGATATCATGCATTTGTTTTGACGTGGTCAGGGAACCCTGAGCGAGAATATGATGTGGAAAAACTCGGCCACAGTCATGTCTGCAAACATTGCATCAGCGAGAATCCATGTGCAGCGTATACGGGAATCCATAAGACGGTATGAGGAAAAGCAGGCACAGATACAAACAGAAGAACCAAAGATGCCAATTACATATGAAGAATTGGAAAAGGCGGGATATATGTTCCGGGAGAAGAATATATATGTGGATCCGCAGCCTGTCAGGGAGAATCCGTGGCTGTGCCAACAGGAGATAATACAAAAGTATATAAAACAGGCGGGTATCATGCACGGTAGAAGGAGTCTGATAATACATGAAGCAAAACAAAAAAAACATACTGCCCCTATTGCTCATAAGCATACTGGCCATAACGCTGACAGGGGGATGCGGAGCAGAGCCGACTGGTGCCGGCACCGTGCCGCTGAAAACCATTGCATGGGAAAAGGGGAAAATATCAAAGTGGAAGGAAGCAAAAGATAAGGCAATGGAAACGGAGCCTGCCGGCAGTGAAGGCATGGAAGCTCTGGAGGAATTCGGGGAATACCTGGCGGAGCTGATCAGAACTGGAAGGGGCAGGGAGCTGGATGCCT
>CAJUSK010000017.1 GCA_910589075.1 uncultured Lachnospiraceae bacterium | reverse complement strand
GAACGCCCTTTGAAGGGCGGCGATGAGTCAAGGGCGTAGTGGCTTGAACAAAGTGAAAGCCAGCGTCTTTAGGCGCTGGCCGGTAACAGCGGCTTATAGCCGCAGAGCAAACCACCCGTTTGACGGGTGGTTATGATTCTATAAACACCGGTTATATTGTCCATAAATATTATGCATTGTTAAGAAGGGCTTATCTGTGATACACTAAATGAAATATGGGAAATCAGGAGTGTGAATAGGATGAAACTGAATATTGTATGTATACCGGGAGACGGTATCGGGCCGGAAATTGTGGCCCAGGCCAGAGCTGTGCTGGATGAGATGGCAAAAGTATATGGCCATGAGATTACATATAAAGATGTACTGATGGGCGGTGCGTCCATTGATGTGCATGGAGTGCCGCTGACAGAGGAGGCGGTTGCGGATGCCAGAGCTGCGGACGCGGTGCTGATGGGATCCATCGGAGGAGATACCACAAAATCCCCCTGGTATCAGCTGCCGCCGGATAAACGGCCGGAGGCGGGGCTTCTGAAAATCAGGAAGGAACTCCGGCTGTTTGCCAATCTGCGTCCTGCGGTTTTGTACAGCGAGCTGGCGGAGGCTTGTCCGCTGCGGTCTGAGATACGCCAGGGCGGTTTTGACATGCTGATTATGCGGGAACTGACAGGGGGCCTGTATTTTGGAGAGCGCAGGACCTATACGGAAGGCGGTATGCGCCATGCGGTGGATACGCTGACTTACAGTGAGGAGGAAATCCGCAGGATTGCCATAAAGGGATTTGATATTGCACGAAAGAGAAGAAAGAAGGTAACAAGCGTGGACAAGGCCAATGTGCTGGATTCTTCCAGGCTGTGGAGAGCCGTTGTGGAAGAAGTGGCCAGAGAGTATCCGGATGTGGCCCTTTCCCATATGCTGGTGGATAATTGTGCCATGCAGCTTGTAAAAGATCCGGCACAATTTGACGTGATCCTGACAGAAAATATGTTCGGAGACATTCTGTCCGATGAGGCCAGCATGGTAACCGGCTCCATTGGCATGTTGGCGTCCGCCAGTCTCAATGAGACAAAGTTTGGTCTGTATGAACCCAGCCACGGCTCTGCGCCGGATATTGCCGGACAGGACATTGCCAACCCCATTGCCACCATTCTGTCTGCATCCATGATGCTGCGATACAGTTTCGACCTGGACAAAGAAGCGGATGCCATAGACAACGCGGTCAGGGCTGTGCTGCAGGAAGGGTTCAGAACAGTGGATATTATGTCGCCGGGCTGCCGGCAGGTCGGCTGTCAGGAAATGGGAAGGCTGATTGCAGAACATTTGGAGGGAGGAAGCAAAAGATGAGAAGTGACTCCGTAAAAAAAGGTGTACAACAGGCGCCGCACAGAAGCCTGTTGAATGCCCTTGGCTATACACAGGAAGAGCGCGAACGTCCCCTGATCGGGATTGTAAGCTCCTATAATGAGATTGTTCCGGGACATATGAATCTGGATAAAATTGTGGAAGCGGTGAAACTGGGGGTGGCAATGGCCGGCGGCACACCAGTGGTATTCCCGGCCATCGCTGTGTGTGACGGTATTGCCATGGGACATATCGGGATGAAATATTCCCTTGTGACACGGGATCTGATTGCGGATAGTACCGAATGCATGGCAATGGCGCACGGTTTTGACGGTCTGGTATGTGTGCCTAACTGTGATAAAAATGTGCCTGGCTTGCTGATGGCTGCGGCCAGAGTCAATATTCCCACGATTTTCGTATCCGGCGGTCCCATGATGGCCGGTCATGTCAACGGGAAAAAGAGAAGCCTGTCTTCCATGTTTGAAGCTGTAGGCAGTGTGGCGGCAGGGACTATGACTATGGAAGAACTGGAAGAGATGGAAGAAAAGTGCTGCCCGACCTGCGGGTCCTGTTCCGGTATGTATACGGCCAATTCCATGAACTGTTTAACGGAAGCCCTGGGTATGGGCCTTGGAGGCAATGGAACCATCCCCGCCGTGTATTCCGAGCGTATCCGCCTGGCAAAACATGCGGGTATGCAGATTATGGAACTGGTAAAACAGGATATAAAACCCAGAGACATTATGACAGAGAAAGCGTTTCTCAATGCGCTGACTGTAGATATGGCCCTTGGCTGTTCCACAAACTCCATGCTGCACCTGCCTGCCATTGCCCATGAGGCCGGCGTTTGCCTGAATCTGGACATTGCCAATGAACTGTCGGCAAAAACGCCCAACCTGTGCCATCTGGCGCCGGCGGGTCCCACCTATATGGAAGATTTGAATGAGGCGGGCGGTGTATATGCGGTGATGAATGAACTGACTAAGAAAAATCTGCTGTATATGGATTTGCCCACGGTAACAGGTAAGACGGTGGGGGAAAACATTGCAGGGGTTGTCAACCGGGATCCGGAAGTAATCCGGCCCATTGAAAATCCCTACTCCGAAACAGGGGGGATTGCGGTTCTGAAAGGGAATCTGGCGCCGGACTCCGGTGTGGTGAAGCGTTCTGCCGTTGTACCGGAGATGATGGTACATGAAGGCCCGGCCAGGGTATTTGACTGTGAGGAAGATGCCATCAGCGCCATTACAGGCGGGAAAATCCGGGAAGGGGATGTGGTGGTCATCCGGTACGAGGGACCCAAAGGCGGTCCGGGTATGCGGGAGATGCTCAATCCCACGTCCGCCATTGCAGGTATGGGACTGGGTTCCAGTGTGGCACTCATTACGGACGGACGTTTTTCCGGCGCTTCCAGAGGTGCCTCCATCGGCCATGTATCACCGGAGGCGGCCGTAGGCGGCCCCATTGCCCTGGTGGAAGAAGGGGATATGATCAGCATCAATATTCCGGAAAACACACTGAATGTAAAGGTATCGGATGAAGAACTGGAAAGAAGGCGCAGAGACTGGAAACCCAGAGAGCCAAAAGTTACCACCGGTTATCTGGCAAGATATCGGGAAATGGTGACCAGCGGAAACCAGGGCGCAATTCTGAAAACAGATCCGTCCGTACAATAGAAAGCACGCTTCGCGAGTTTTCTATATGTCATGTACAATAGATTGCAGGCTTCGCCAGCAAACCTATTGTCATGAATAAAAAACCGACAGGAAAACGGATACAGGAGGATAGCATATGCAGTTGACAGGTGCGGAAATCGTAATTGAGTGTTTGAAAGAACAGGGCGTGGATACTGTTTTCGGGTATCCGGGCGGTACGATTTTAAATATTTACGATGCGTTGTATAAACATAAAGAGATTCAGCATATATTGACGTCCCATGAGCAGGGGGCGGCTCATGCGGCGGACGGTTATGCGCGGGCCACTGGAAAAGTGGGAGTCTGTATGGCTACAAGCGGCCCCGGTGCCACCAATCTGGTGACCGGGATTGCCACCGCTTATATGGACAGTGTTCCCATGGTGGCGATTACAGCCAATGTGGTTTTGCCCCTGCTGGGAAAGGATACATTCCAGGAGGTGGATATTGCAGGCGTTACCATGCCGATTACCAAACATGGATATATTGTCAAGGATATTTCCATTCTTGCGGATACCATCCGTAAGGCTTTCCGGATTGCACGTTCAGGCCGGCCCGGCCCGGTACTGGTGGATATTACGAAAGATGTGACGGCTGCTCTGTGTGAGTATGAACCCAGGACACCGGAAGAACTTCCCTCTGCAAAGAAATATACGGAGGAAGACGTGGAAGCGGCAGTGGCTCTGATCCGGGAAGCGAAACGTCCCTATATTTACCTGGGCGGCGGCGCCATTTTGTCCGGCGCCTGCGAAGAAGTGCGGACCTTTGCGAAAAAGATTGATGCGCCGGTCTGCGATACCCTGATGGGCAAGGGTGCTTTTGACGGCAAGGACGAGCTGTATACGGGCATGATCGGTATGCATGGCACGAAAACGTCTAACCTGGGCGTCAGTCAGTGTGATTTGCTGATTGCGCTGGGCGCAAGGTTTTCTGATCGTGTGGTGGGAAATTCGGAAAAATTCGCAGCCGGGGCAAAGGTGCTTCATATTGATATTGATGCCGCAGAGATTAATAAAAATATCAGAACGGATGTATCTGTCGTAGGAGATCTGAAGGAAGTGCTCTCGCTGCTCAATTCCAGGATTGACCAGATGAGTCATCCGCAGTGGCACACCCATATTCTGGAGCTGAAGGAAAAATTTCCGCTCAAATATGATAAGGAAGTTCTTTCCTGTCCTTATATCATAGAAGAGATAGACCGGATTACGGAAGGAAAAGCTGTGATTACCACAGATGTGGGACAGCATCAGATGTGGGCGGCACAGTTTTACAGATATACACAGCCCAGAAGTTTCCTTTCTTCCGGCGGTCTGGGAACGATGGGATATGGCCTGGGTGCCTGCATCGGCGCAAAAACGGGCAGGCCGGATAAGGTGTGTATCAATATCGCAGGCGACGGCTGCTTCCGCATGAATATGAATGAACTGGCCACCGCAAGCCGGTATAATATCCCGATTATCCAGGTGGTCATCAACAATCATGTGCTGGGGATGGTACGGCAGTGGCAGACACTGTTTTACGGAGAGCGGTATTCTCAGACCATTTTGGAGGATAAGGTGGATTTCTGTAAGGTTTCCGAAGGTCTGGGCTGCCAGGCAATCCGAGTGACAAAAAAGGAAGAGGTGGCCCCGGCTCTGGAAAAGGCCCTGGCTGCAGGCGGTCCTGTTGTCATTGAATGTGTGATTCCAAAAGATGATAAAGTATTTCCCATGGTTTCGCCGGGAGCGGCTATCAGTGAGGTATTTGATGGAGACGACCTGGCACAGGGAAATGTCTGACCCATAATTTTATAACATAGAAAGAGTGCAACATCCGGGAATTTCAGGAGTTGCACTCTTTTTTTCTTTCATAGGAAAGTGCGGAAACAAAAGGGATGCGTAGCTTCGCGCGCGGAACAAAAGCTGCGCTTTCCGGAACATTTGGACGCGAGAGTGTGTGAAGCGCACTTTTGTTCTGCCCATAGAAAGCTCATAAAAACTGCTTTCTATGGGCAGTGGCTTTCGCCTGTTGCATGTGGCGGCGTTTTTTGTGTCCCGAAAAACGGAGACGTATGAGGGAAAAACCACCTCCTATTGCGATTGACAGGATACCTCTAAATAAACAGGTTCACAGAAGGATAGCTGCAACATTTTCACATACATTTAGAAAATACTTCTTGACATATTATCAATATGATAGTATCATAAATTCAACCCTAATGATATTATCAATTTAATAATAAGAAAAGGAGGAACAGCTATGAAAACAGCCTATCATGAAATCGTAAACGTAAACAGTATCGGTGCACGGGAAAATCCTTTTCTGCTTCATGACATATTGAGAAAGGCAGATGAAGAAAATCTGACACCATCTGTCCAAAACAAAGAACGAGTGTTGTTTCTGGGGATTGATGTACAGCAGGACTTCATGGAACAGGGGGCGTTGGGGGTTCCGGGCGCGCATGGGGATGTGGAGCGGATGACCGGATTTTTGTATGAGAATATGGACCGGATTTCCAATATTGCCGTATCCCTGGATACACATACACCCCATCAGATCTTCCACCCGTGCTGGTGGATTGATGAAGCGGGCCGTCATCCGGCCCCCGGTACGCCAATTACGCGTAACGATCTGGACTGCGGACGGTACAGAGCCATTATCAGTCCTGTGGCATCACGGGATTATGTGGAGCATCTGGAACAGGAGGGCAGGAAAACACTGATCGTATGGCCTTACCATTGCCTCCAGGGAACTTTTGGCGCGGCATTGGAGAACCAGTTTGCCAATATGGTGTATTTCCACTCAGTAGCGAAAAAGGCTGTTACCATGCGTATGGTGAAGGGAACGGATCCTCTGAGTGAAATGTACGGGATTTACCGGCCGGAGTATGACGCAAACAATTATATCAATCTGGAAGCGCTGAACCGGTTGGAACAATACGACAAAATTGTGATTGCAGGTGAAGCAAAGTCTCACTGTGTACTGGAATCTATCCGGCAGATTTTACAGCATTACAGGAAACGGCCTGAAATTACAGGAAAAGTGTATATTCTGGAAGATTGTATGTCGTCTATTCCGGGTTTTGAGGATGGAACGGATCAGGCTTTTGAGGATTTCAGAAAAACTTATTCGGTGAATCTTGTAAAAAGTACAGATGGGTTTCTGCAGGGGAATCCATAAGTGTGGAGAAGGCAGCGGATGTATGATCACACGGTTGACAGAGCAGGCCATGTCCCACGGGAACCATCCGGATACGATGTGGTGAAACGATGATAACCAGAGGGAAAAGAAGGGAGATTGCAATGGCAGAGAGGATGTTACAGCACAGAACAGATACAGAGATATGGATAGACGGTCTGGATCAGACAGAGATGATCAATACCTCTGTTGAAGAAATCGACAGTGAGAATGTGAATCTGATTTTCGTGGGAATCGACAGATCCAGTTCCATGTGGCGGTTTGAAGCAGACATGAAAAAAGCGCTGGAAGATTTCCGGGATGCCCTTGGGGCATCGGGGGAAGCAGATGAAATACTGGTGGCACGGGCGGATTTTTCCGGAGATATTTCCGTTGGCGGTTACAGAAAAATACAGGAATTTGATACAAACTACACAACCGGCGGCTGTACGGCGCTGTATGATGTGATACAGGAGGGATGCAGAAAGTTGAAAGAGTACCGGGATTTCCTGAAAAATGAAGGTATGCGGGTAAAAGCGGTATTTGCCATATTCAGCGACGGAGAGAATACGATAGGCAATGATTTTTCCGGGGCTGCAAGGTCGGTGGCCTATCTGAACGGGGAAGAAATTGTAACAGCGTTTGTGAGTTTTGGAGGAGAAGCGTCAAAAACGGCCGGCGATTTGGGATTTCGCAATATCCTGGATGTGAGCAGTTCCGCAACCGAACTGAGAAGGGCTTTTAACTGTCTTTCCAGATCGGTCATTGAACATTCCAGAAGTGTGCTTTCCCGTCAGGATGATTTTTTCGTGGTGTAGAAAGTCGGCCTAAAATGTTTCTGGAACGCTTTGTTTCAGTAGAATCGGGAAGCAGGGAATGGCAATCGAGGAGCCGGGGACGGAGGCGATGGGAATGGCAATCGAGGAGCCGGGGATGGAGGCGATGGGTATGGCAATGGGGAAGTCAGAGAGGGAGGTGATGGGTATGGTAATCAATAAAATCGGATGGCAGCATCTGGAATATGGAAGAAATTGTCAGGATTACGGATTCGAGAAAAAGGGATTGAAAGTTGTCTGCGACGGATGCTCGGAAGGCATGCATTCCGAAGTGGG
The DNA here is from genome assembly GCA_910589075.1 of uncultured Lachnospiraceae bacterium. Taxonomy (GTDB): domain Bacteria; phylum Bacillota; class Clostridia; order Lachnospirales; family Lachnospiraceae; genus VSOB01. The sequence continues at coordinate 12,828 of CAJUSK010000017.1, read as the reverse complement.
TGCAAAAGCCTTTTGTCATCTGCTGGCAGAGGGGATGGATGTGCAGGAGGCTTTTGATATACTGTTGGGGATTTTCGGGCAGACGCCCGCATCTATCCATCAGTATCTCTGTTTTACAATTCTGATGGTGCAGGAAACAGAAGCGGCGTTTATCGTATCCTATTGCGGAGACGGATATATTTTGAAGGTGCTGGCAGACGGAAGTCTTCAGACCGAAGAGTTGAGCGACGGAAAATATCCGAAATATTTTGCCTATCGCTATATTGACCGGGACAGTCTGTCGTATTACAAAGACGGCGTAGACTTTGAAACACGTATTTTTCCAAAAAGTCTGTACAGAAAAGTCGGGATTGCTTCTGATGGCCTGCGATTTGCAGGGAAGGCTGCGGAGGTGGAAACGGCTTTTATGAGTGGCCTGCAACATGGCAGGGAGGTATGGTTAAAGCGGATGATCAATAAACACCAGACCCTGTTTCAGGATGATATTACCATTGTCCTGTAGTATCCGGACAGATCTGTATGGTCTGGATTCATCGAAGAAAAAGTACAGATATGGAGATGCGTCTTGTGGGATTAAGGGTACAGGTATGGGGCGATTTTTTGCAATGAAGGGCGCAGATATGTGGGAGTTTGTGTAATGAAGGGCGCAGATATGTAAGAGTTTGTGTAATGAAGGGCGCAGGTATGAAAGGAAGTCTTGTGCAATGAAGGAGGTGTCTGGTATGAGGCTGGGTATCTGGAACAGAAATCGTCTTGTGCGAATTACGGAAGGCGGAGAAGGGGTTATTTATGAATATCAGGGAAAGATATTGAAACTGTTTAAAGATGGTACAGATTTGCAGACAAAAGAAAAAAAGGTGAAACTGCTGCTGAAAAAAACTCTTCCGCCGGAAGTAATCAGACCTCTGGAGACGGTATGTGACAGTCAGGGCAGATTTATCGGCTATCTGATGGAAAAGGTTTCCGGAGATGAAATCAGAATGCTGGCCAATGGGAAATATGTGAAGGCAAATCAAATTTCCACCAGGGATATATTGGGGATTCTTGTCCGTATGCGGCAGGTTTTACAGGCAGTTCACCGGGCAGGGGTGTATGTGGGCGATCTGAATGACAGAAATGTTCTGTTCGACAAGAAGGGAAATATATACTTGATTGATTGCGACAGCTGGAGTGTGGGTGGGGAGAACTGCGGGGTTGTGATGGATGTATACCGGGATCCTCTGATGCAGGGAAACCGTTTTTCGGAAAGTACGGATTTGTATGCCATGAGCATTCTGATCTGGCGTCTGCTTACCCGCATACACCCTCACGGTGGTACGATGGAGCCGGATATGAATATTCCGGAACGTATGAAACGGGGAATCTGTGTAATAGACAATCCGGCGGTTAAGATTCCCCGGACAATCCGGTCCTGGAAACATCTCAGTCCGGCGCTGGTCACAGCGCTGAAAGCTATATTTGAGAACAGGAGCCGCACATTGGGACAGGAATTGGAGGAAATGTATGGCTGTCTGAAATACTGTGAGACGGATGGCGAATATTATGATGGCAGATTTGACTGCTGCCCTCTGTGTAACGGTGACGCTGCTCTGGTTATGAGGCCTCACAGACGGGAAACGGTCAGAGGCCTGCACCTGACTGCCGTGTTGTATCCGGAAGATGTGGCGTTGGTCTTAAATGAGTGTTGTTATCTGGACAAACGTGGTGAGATTGTCGATATACGAACCGGGGAACGACAGCCCCGTCAGGAAGGCGTACAGTATACTTTTCTGAAAGATGGCTCTGCCCTTTTATCAAAACAGGACAGTTTTTATTTTGAGGTCAGGGGAAAGATATGCCAGATCGGAAAAAAGCTCCGCAGCCCGGTTTATACGGATGAAAATCATATCTATTATATGACTGGCGGAAATAGATTCTGTAAACTGACGGTGACAGAGCAGGGAAACGGGAAAACAGAACTGGCTAAATGTGGTTATGAAACATATTTTGCGGTGGAAGCAGGACATTTTTGTCTGATAAACAGATACCAGGGGCGGCTGATTATCAACTGCGACGGCAGAAACACAGAACTTTTATACGATGACGTAATTCAGGCGTATGGCATACGCCGGGATCCGGAGAGCGGCGGGTGGCTGGCAGTGCTGGAAGGGGGAGACGGTTCCTTTCGGACTCTGGTACTGCAAAATGGCCTTTTGTTTGACACAGACAAGCTCCGGTATGAAGGCGATCCTGCCAATCTCTGCCTGTGGGCGTATACTTTATATATTCCCATGGACGGATACATCCGGGGATTTTCCTTTGAAAAACAGGCTTATCGGGATTTTGCGTGTGATGTGGTGACACCGGACAGCCGCCTGATCAGGGGGAACAACGAATTTATGATTGTGAATGATGAAAATATTTATATGTTGAAGCCATGAGGATTGCGCCGGGCAACAGCTTCCTGTATGTGCTGTATCAAAATGATGACAGGGCGGTGTCAGGGAAAAGCCATGGATTATTCCGGTCATTTGTGTTAAGATGAAAACAGGTATCCTGAAGGAAGCATTGATAAAAGGGGGAGCGGATATGGGAAAATCCGGAATATCGGCAGAAGAAAAAGCATGGTTGGATACATATGATATCAATCAATATGACAGACCGTCAGTTGCCGCTGATATGGCGGTTTTTTCCATTATGGGACTGGCTTCCCATACAGAGGGGAATGGAACCGTCAGAAAGGCGGATTACCGGAAGGACCCGGAGAAAGGGCTGAAACTGCTGCTGATCCGGAGAGCTTCGTTTCCCTGTCGGGATTGCTGGGCGCTGCCGGGCGGATTTGGCCGGAGGGAAGAGAGCACAAAGGAGACTGCCTATCGTGAATTGTACGAAGAAACCGGCGTCAAGGACGCCTATTTGCAACCCTTTGACATTTTCAGCGAAACCGGGCGTGATCCCAGGGGCTGGATTATCTCCCATGCATTTCTGACACTGATAGACGGAGAAAAATATCAGATCCGGGGAGGTTCGGATGCCTGGGAGGCGCAGTGGTTTTGCATACAGGTAGAGCGGCAGGAGCAGGAACGGCGTGTGGAAGCACAGTCCGCAGAGATCAGCAGTATGTATACGATGAAGCTCATATGCCGGGAGCGGGATGCATTGAAATTGACCGCACAAGTCAAAGAAAGGAAGCAGTTTGTCGGGTATCATGAAAAGACAACCTATGAGATTGTGGAGCCGGGAGGCCTTGCCTTTGACCATGCCATAATCATACTACGGGCCTTCCTGCATCTGCAGGGTCAGGTGGAGCGGGGCGGAAAGATGGTTTTTGATCTGATGCCGGAAGAGTTTACCCTGTCCGAGCTGCAGAAGGCATATGAGGCGGTACTGGGGCGTACCCTGTTAACGGCAAACTTCAGAAGGAAAATTTCCGATTTTGTGACGGAGACAGAACATATCGTGGAAGGGGCGGGACACAGGCCGGCCAGACTATTCCGGAGGAACCTGCATGCTTTTTATGATGCTGACGGTGGCGGACTTTCCAGACAGCCCTGAACAGTCCGGGAAGAAAAAAGATATGATCAATGAATGGTCCAATGAGGATACGGGGAGGTATATCGCTTGCTTTTTATCCAAGATATCTGTCTTTCCTGGGGGAAGAAGGAAAGAGGTTCTAATTGTTTTTTAGATTGTAAACCGGACTATGAGTATGAGCAGATGGCAGTGTTGTATTAGCTTTTTTGTGAACAATAAAGGGGAGAATGGGTATGAATGCAAGAGTAAGAAACAATGGCATCCGTTGTCTTGCAGTGGCAGGCTTGCTGCTTCTATTGGCGGTGTATATACGGCATAACAGAATGGGGAAAAGTGTGGAACTGTATCCGCTGTGTGAAACAGAACCGGGGCAGGTGGTGTATTTTTGCCAGCAGGATCCGGAATGGGCCGAAGATCATCTGGGGGACGCCAGGGATACGATGCGATCATCCGGTTGTCTTGTCTGTTCTCTGGCGTCCGGGCTTATGATGCAGTCAGAGGCATTGGCAGAAAAATCGACCCTGGAAACGGAAGGCGATTGGCCCGCCATGCAGCCGGATGCGCCGGGGGCCGGTTTTTCCATGACAGCAGGAGAGTTAAACGCAGCATTTTCCGAAGGCGGCGTTTATACGGACAGCGGTGCGGTCATATGGGGAAATATTTCCTCTGTCCTGCCGGATACAGAATGTATTGTGGCAGACAAAGTAAAGGCAGAAGAGATTGACGCTCTGCTGCAACAGGGGATATTTCCGGTGGTGAAAGTACGTGTAAACGGTGTGGGCGCCTGGCATTGGGTGCTCCTTGTGGGATCGGATGAGAACGGTTATCTCTGTATGGATCCTATGTCAGAAACAGAAGAGCCGGTTTCCCTGGGAATATTCCGAAATCGGGTCTATTCTATGCGGGCAGTTTATTTCAGCAGACAATAGGGCAGAGCCGGCCAGGGCTGATTTGACATAGCAAAAGCCGGGGGCCTGTTCATAGGTTTCCGGCTTTAGTTAAGGTTTTATTTACGCATTGTGCCCTGTCTGCAAACTCTTTACTTCATCAAGAGAGAGACCGGAAATGCTGACGATTTCTTCAAGGGCATATTTCCCAGCACGCAACATACGAAGTGCAATCTCCGTCATGGTTTCTCTCCGCTCCTGGGTACGCATATCTTCAATCACTTTACACATCTCGCTCACTCCTTTCGGATTTTCCTTCAAATACCTTGTGCGCTCTGCTATCAGTTCAAAGTTCATATCATTGGCATCGGTACAGTTGAAATCGTGCATCAGCTTTCCAATGTCGGAAGCTCCCCGATATTCACCGTTTACATAAAGAATATGTTCTCCATCTTCAAACGGTTTACCCGTATCAAGGTTTATACGCTCAATCGAATATACCGGTTTACCTATGCCATAAAAATCCTTTTCAACGATGAAAATTGTGTAGGTGTCCGGCAGTTCGCAAAACTCCTGCCCGGCATCCAGATTTTCCACATCCATCACACTGGAATGATATCTGGCCCGGTGAGGATTTGCACCCTTGTCTGCGCGCTGGATTTCCAAATCATATTTTTTGCCTGTGCTGTCTGTTCCATAAGCGTCCAGACAAATCGACCGCGCCCCGGCCAGTCGTCTCATATCTTTCTGTGTTTGACAGTCGGTGATCGTCAAATCCTGCTTGCCTGTGATGATACGCAATACCAATTCAGCCAGAGGAATGTTATCTTTGAACAGACAGCGCATAAAATCATCGTCTATCGGCCGCAAGCCGCGCAAACGCTGTAAATCCTCCAGGTGTTTTTGTTCTTCTGTTGTCAAATGTGTCACCTGCTTTCCGCAATAGGCCATGACATAAATCTATTTGTGTTTATGCTACCACAAATCACTCCGCTTTTCAAGAAAGGCAGCACAGCCAGACAGAAACAATTTTGTTCCTGCTAAATATGAAATAAAACTGAATCTTTTATGGATAAACTTCATAATTTCCTTATGGAATTTAATTTTTCTTTTATGAATTGTACACAGTTTTGACATGGAATTCTGGTATCCTTGATTATATCAAAGGGAAGCCGGAAAACAAGTTCCCTTTCCCGCAAAACCGCAGGAAATATGGTCATTGAACGGGAATATTTAACAGAAATAAGAGAGGTGCAATGCATGAAAGGTGAATGGTTACTCGCATTATATTTGTCCATGATGATGCCGATGGTACTGCTGACAGGGCAAACGGGAGATATGGAAAGGGCAGGCGAATCCCGGCCTGAAACCGTTCGGAATGTGACAGAGCAGGACAGTATAATGGAATAGATGGAAAAACGGATATTGTACATAAAAGGACGCGGAACAATGAACTCCGCGTCCTTTTGCTGTCGCTTTTCATGACAATAGAAAATCCCAAAGCGTGCTTTCTGTTGTTTATTGCTCCGGAGATTCTTCGGGTGTTTCATCGCCTTCGGAGCTTTCAGCACCGGTGTCTTCTTCCGGTTCTGGATTTTCCGTTTCGGATTCGGAATCACTTTCGTCTTCCTGGGGTGTGGTTTCGGCAGGCGTATCGTCATCCTCATGGATAATCGTAATGGACTCGTCTTCCGGCAGATCCCCTTGCAGGATAGTTCCGATATAATCCAGCCGTTTAAAGGCACGGCTATAATATTCCAGGGCCGCTTCGATCAGTTGCGGATCATAATTTTCCGGATTGTCGAAAGCCTGATGATACAGGGATACGGATTTGGAAAGATTGGCGCTGGCCTCGTCGGCCAGTTCTTCTATATTGGCAAACTGCTCCGGTACTTCCAGATTTCCCATGGCAGTGAAAGCGGCATCCATCTCATCCAGGTAGCCAAGTAATTCCTCGGTACGGGTTTCCGATTCCAGATCAATGCTTTCGATTGAGGAAACCAGTTCATTAATGGTATCGGTGAATGCAGACATTTCCGCCCGGTACTCTTCCAGCCCGTCGTCTTTTTTGCCACAGCCGGTGAGAATGACGGCCAAGAGAAAGACCGTGAGCAGGTAATACATTTTTTTCATGTGGACCTCCAATAGATGCCGGATTTTGGTTCTTTTTCCATAAAATACCTCTTACAATTTATCACATTCATTTCATGAAAGCAACGGAAAAGTGATATTGTAAAAATAAATTGAGAAAAAGAAGGAATCGTGCTATGATTAATTGCGTGTATCATTACAAATAAGTATAAACAAAGAATGCAGGAATCATACATATATGACAGCGTGGAAAGGATAACCTATGACAAAGGAAGCATTTCAGGCGCTTTGCAGAAAACAGATTGTCTATCTGGACGGCGCTACCGGTTCTAATCTGATAAAAAGAGGAATGCCTGCCGGTGTCTGTCCGGAAAGCTGGATTCTGGAGCATCCGGAGATTTTAATCGGGCTGCAGAAAGAATATATCGAATCGGGCAGCCATATCATCTATGCGCCGACGTTTACCAGCAACCGCATCAAACTGGCGGAATATGGTCTGGAGGCACGGACGGAAGAGATCAACAGACGGCTGGTGGAGATATCCCAAGAGGCTGCGGCGGGGCAGGCATATATAGCCGGGGATCTGACGATGACAGGGCGCCAGCTGGCGCCTTTGGGAACACTGGATTTTGAGGAATTGGTGGATGTGTATAAGGAACAGATTGCCTGCTGCGTCCGGGCCAGGGTGGACCTTCTGGTTGTGGAGACGATGATGAGTCTGCAGGAATCCAGGGCAGCCCTGATTGCGGCGAAGGAAGTCTGCGACCTGCCGGTTATGGTGACTATGACATTTGAATCGGACGGGCGGAGTCTGTTTGGCACGGATGCGTCTACGGCGGCTGTTGTACTGGAACATCTGGGGGCGGATGCCATTGGCGCCAACTGTTCCACAGGCCCGGACGGGATGGAAGAGATTATCCGGGACATGGCAAGGGTTACGACAATACCGTTGATTGCCAAACCCAATGCGGGTCTGCCCTCTCTGGCAGCCGACGGCAGTACTGTTTATGATATGGATGCGGAGACATTTGGCAGAGAGATGGTACGCCTGGTCCATGCCGGTGCCTCTGTGCTGGGCGGGTGCTGTGGTACGGATCCGTCTTATATCCGTGCGCTGGAAACGCATACAAAGGGAATGGCAGTGCAATGCAGAACGAAAAAGCCGCTGCGTTATCTGGCCAGTGAGCGCAGGACCCTTTCCTTCGGTCTGCAGGACAACCTGATTGTTGTGGGAGAACGGATTAATCCCACCGGTAAGAAAAAGCTGCAGGCTCAACTGCGGGAAGGAAACCTGGACATGGCAGTGACGTTTGCCCAGGAGCAGGAGGCGTGCGGTGCAGGTGTGCTGGACATCAATATGGGTATGAGCGGCATTGATGAAAAGGCAATGATGCTTCAGGTGATCAATGAGGTGATGGGCGTCTCATCTCTGCCGTTGTCCATTGATTCCAGCCATGTGGAAGTGTTGGAGGCAGCGCTGCGGCGGTATCCGGGCCGGGCACTGATCAACTCCATTTCTCTGGAGTCTGAGAAATTTGAAAAGCTGTTGCCCATGGCGAAAAAATATGGCGCCATGTTTATTTTGCTTCCCCTTTCTGACAAGGGGCTTCCTGAAAATCAGGAGGAAAAAATACATATTATCGATACAATCGTAGACCGCGCTCTGTCTCTGGGGATGGAAAAAGAAGATATTGTGGTGGACGGACTGGTGGCCACGGTGGGCGCCAATCCTGCGGCGGCTCTGGAAACACTGGAAACGATACGTTATTGCCAGGCAAATGGTCTGGCAACCATCTGCGGCCTGTCCAATATATCCTTTGGATTACCGGAGAGGAGTTTTGTCAATACCGCTTTTCTGACGATGGCGATTCAGGCCGGACTTTCGATGGCCATTGCAAACCCGTCTCAGGAACTGCTAATGAACTGTGCCATGGCTTCGGATTTGCTGCTGCATAAGGAAGGGGCCGATATGCGCTACATTTCCCATATGGAAGTATGGAAGGCGGCACAGCCCCAGGCACAGACGGGAGCAGCAGCCGGACATGCCATCACCGGGGAAAGGAAACCGGCAGATTCCAAAGCGCCGGTTGTTTTGGAAGAAACAGATCCTCTGGACAAAGTCCGTGAAGCGGTCTTAAAGGGAAATAAGAGAACCATCGTGGAACTGACGCAAAAGGCGCTGGACACCGGCCGGCCCGCCGGAGAGATTCTGAATGAAGCGTTGCTGCCCGGTATCAATGAAGTGGGAGAATTGTTTGATCAGGGAAAATATTTCCTGCCCCAACTCATTGCCGGAGCAGAGGCCATGAAACTGGCTATTGAATTTCTGGAGCCGATGCTGCTGGAAGCAGGTGACCAGAAAGTATTGCCCACCGTGGTCATCGCCACTGTAAAGGGCGATATTCATGACATCGGGAAAAATCTGGTGGCACTCATGTTGAAAAATCATGGTTTTCAGGTAATTGATTTAGGGAAGGACGTACCCAGGGAAACCATTGTGGAAGAGGCTATACAGCATCGGGCAGATGTCATTGCCCTGTCCGCCCTGATGACTACCACGATGCAGGAGATGCGCCATGTGATCGCCTATGCCAGGGAACGGGGATGCCCTGCCAAAATTATCGTTGGCGGAGCCGTGATTACCCAGGAATATGCAGATGAAATCGGTGCGGACGGTTATTCCGCAGATGCGGCGGAGGCCGTGAAACTGACACAGAGAATCTTGGGATTATAAGAAAATCCCTGCGAATATAGAGAACAGGAGAAAGAAAATGACAGGAGCAGACGCAATCATCAAGTGCCTGGAAGCGGAAGGCGTGGACATGGTGTTCGGCTATCCGGGAGTAGCGATTTGTCCGTTTTATAACAGTATTGTACAGTCACCTATCAGAACCATTCTGATCCGGACTGAACAGAATGCGGCCCATGCGGCAAGCGGTATGGCAAGAGTAACGGGGAAGGTGGGCGTATGTGCCGTAACCAGCGGTCCTGGCGCCACCAATCTGTTAACCGGTATTGCTACCGCCTTTGCAGACAGCATTCCCCTTGTATGTATTACAGGGCAGGTGAGCAGCGAACTCATCGGTTCCGACGTGTTTCAGGAAGCAGATGTAACCGGTGCGGCGGAATCTTTTGTAAAATACAGTTACCTGGTCAGGAATGTAAACGACATTCCGCGTATTTTCAAAGAAGCCTTCCACATCGCTTCTACAGGACGGAGAGGGCCGGTACTGATTGATGTGCCCATTGATATTCAGAATGCGGTTGTTACCAGGTTTAAATATCCGGAGGAAGTGAATCTGCGCACATATAAGCCCACGGTGAAGGGGCATGTGGTGCAGATTCAGAAAGTGATCCGGGAACTGGAGAAGGCGAAAAGACCCATTATCTGTGTGGGCGGAGGTGTGCTTTTGAGCGGCGCCCGGCAGGAATTGCGGGAATTTGCGGAAAAACATCAGGTTCCGGTTGTTTCCACGATGATGGGTATCAGCGTAATGCCCACCCACCATCCTATGTACTATGGTATGGTGGGCAATAATGGAAAGCCCTGTGCCAACCGTGCCATGAATGAATCGGATCTGCTGATTATGGCAGGCGCCCGTGTAGCGGACAGAGCGGTAAGCCAGCCGGATTTGATTACCGAGAACAAAGTATTGGTACATATTGATGTGGACCCGGCAGAAATCGGTAAAAATGTGGGACCGACCATTCCGCTGGTAGGGGATATAAAACATATTTTCCAGGAATTTGCCAGTCAGGAAATTACCTGTGAGCATAGCAAATGGATTGAAACACTGAATGATTACCGGGTACGGATGGAACCAAAGCGACATCCCAATCCGGATTACGTGGACCCGGCTGCTCTGATTCGGATCTTATCGGAAAAGATGCAAAAAGATGGCGTATATGTGGCGGATGTGGGACAGAATCAGATTTGGTCCTGTGGTTATCATATTGTCCGGGAGGGGCGTTTTCTGACTTCCGGCGGTATGGGGACCATGGGCTACTCCATTCCCGCAGCCATGGGCGCCAAGCTGGGAGATCCCTCCAGACAGGTGGTAGCGGTCTGTGGCGACGGTTCTTTCCAGATGTCCATGATGGAACTGGCAACGATGCGCCAGCACCATGTGCCGGTTAAGATTGTGGTACTGAAAAACAATTATCTGGGCATGGTACGGGAATACCAGCATTATACCTATCAGGATCAGTATTCGGTAGTGGATCTTTCGGGCAGCCCTGATCTGGAAAAACTTGCGGCAGCCTATGACCTGCCGTTTATCCGTCTGACCAATATGGACGGGGCAGCGGAAGCGGTTGAAAGATTTTTGAGGGAAGATACCTCCATGCTGATGGAATGTCTGATCGACCCCATGGATCTGGTTAAATAGGAGGAAAACAGGATGAAACGAATTTATTCCGTTCAGGTGGAAAACCGTTCCGGCGTCCTCAGTAAAGTAGCCGGGCTTTTTTCCAGAAGAAATTTTAATATTGACAGCCTTGCCGTAGGGGAAACCGATGATCCGGCAGTGTCCTGTATGACCATTGTCAGCAGCGGCGATGAGCGGACGATTGAACAGATAGAAAAACAGTTGAATAAAAAGCTGGATATTATCAAAGTAAAGACCTTTGACGAAACCCAAAGCGTCAGCCGGGAACTGATGTTGGTTAAAGTAAAATTTAACAAGGGGAACCGCCGGGATATTATGGAAACCTGCGAAATTATGAAGGCGCAGATTGTGGACATGTCCAAAAATCAGATGATGATACAGATCTGTGACATACCGGAACGGACGGCCCTGCTGATTACGCTGCTGGCGTCGGTCAGCATCGTGGAAGTGGCCAGAACCGGGACACTGGCTTTGCCCAAGTGTGATTCATGATATGTTGCAATGTGGAAAAGTGAAAAGGTGGTTTGGATTAATGAGATAGAACAGGAGTTGTGCGGATTGCATGACTCCTGTTTTTGTATGGGTATAATGGTTTTCGGATGTAAAGTGAAAGGACTTTGGGGGTGTATATATAAATGATTGTATAATTTACATTTTTGTATGGAGTTTCTGATATTTCTGAGATTGCCTTCATCTGCGAAACTGTTTTTACAAAAAATATCGTAGTATATGACACATAAAAAGCAACCTGTAGCGTATGGTCATTATACTTACAACATTTTGATTTGTCAATCATAGCAACGCTTAACAAGGGCACACAGGCCATAGTATAAAACGCAGAGAGAAAGATTTTCAGATCTTCCACTCAAACGAAACGCGGTCGCTGGTGGCTTGGACCTGGGAGAGAATAATGTCCGTCACCTGCCGTCGGTCGTCAAAGTCAATCGTGTTCCAGTTCTCCAGATGAGCAGACAGAAACTCAATTTTCTGTGGGGAGATTGTTTCCGCATTCAATGCGGCAATCTCCTTTATCAGCCGTTGGCGGTGTGCGTCCAGTTCCTCAATTTTCCCGTTGGCATAGGACAACAGAACCGCATTGGCCCCGGTCAGGGTGTTCAGCAATTTTTCAATTTCGTTCTCCACCTGTGCCAATTCCACATTTAAGGCGGTCAGCTTGGGATTGACGGTCGTTGCTTTTGCGGTCAGGGTTTGAAATTCAGAGAGCTTCTTCACCATCTCCCCATAGACAAATTGCTCAAACTCCGCCGTCCGAAGCGTCCCGCAGCCCTCACAGCTTTTGTTGTCCGCCCGCCTGGAGCACCGAAGATACTGCGTCCCTGCCGGGTTGCCCACACTCATAAGGGCATACCCACAGCGCCCACATTTGATTTTTCCGGCCAGCCAGGTATTCCGGGCCTTGCGTCCTCCCTGGAACGTGATATTTGCCAGCAGCTTCTTCCTGCACCGCAGCCAGGTATCGGCGGAAACAATGCCCTCGCTGGGGGCCAACACAAGGATCTGTCCCCGCAGGTCCTTGTTTTTTCGCTCCTGCACATCCCGGCCCTGGTAGAGATAGCAGCCGTTGGTCCCGGCGAAGTCCGCCGCGTCATTGACTACCACGGCCCCCTGGCCCTTGAAAAATTCGTACAGCTCCAGGTCGGCCTGGGCGTAAATCGGGTTGCGGAGCAGCTGAGAGATAAAGCCCCGTTTCAATTCCTTGTCGTAAATCAGGATATTGTTTTCAGCAAAGTACCGGGCAATATCCCCGAACGACGTGGACGGCTCGGCGTACATTTCAAACATCAGGCGGGCAATATTCGCCGTGGTGGGGTCCGGGATCATCATTTTCGTGCGGATACCTTGGAGGGTGGTAGGCTCCAGCTTGAAGCCATAGGGGGCGGCACCGCTCATGTGGAAACCCCGCTGACACCGGGAGTAGTAAGCGTCAG
>CAJUSK010000016.1 GCA_910589075.1 uncultured Lachnospiraceae bacterium | reverse complement strand
GGGTATAGCTTTACTAACCTCATTAAAAAAGATGTTTATGTATACAACAGAAATAGAACAAGAATTATTTGGTAAGTCAGGAAAGTTTATTGTAAAGCAAGTATATTGTCAATATCAGAATAAGGTAATTAATATTGTACACGAAACGATAAATTCCCTAAATAATATAATAGAGTGTATTTATTTAAACAAAGTAATTGATATTTCTGAAATCACTGATATTAAAAGAATACTGGAAGAAACAGGTGAACAGATGCGAGATGTTGTTTTTGATGTGGCAAAAGAAGCATCTTACGAACAGATAGAAGATTTATTCAATCAATTTATAGATGTGTTTGGTCAGTATGTAGATGCATCGGGAATAATGGCTGTTAGTTAGGAACAGATCATCCATATCAGACAGGTAATTCTGCGGTATCGGAGTATTCAAATACCAAAAGTAGAGAAAGTTAAATATACTGGAATGTTGAAAAGAAAGTTTTGAGAAAAAGATGTTTTAAGTTAGTGCATAGTTTACCAATTTAAAATATGCTTTACCAATTTTGAAAATTACCTGCTTTGATTAGGAAATTAAAGGACAGAAAAACTCTACCAACACAAAATCTGGTAAACAGAAAATGGAATATCCCCAACCCCGCATAAACCCAGCGTTTCAGTCCAAAGTTCGCAAAGCAGATGAATCAGTAGAAATTTGTCGGAAAAAGGCGAACTGAAATAAAAATGAGAACCCTTGTAGATGGTGTGTGAATGCCATTTGCAGGGGTTTTTTATATTATGAGCCGTCCCCAGTGGCATAGACATCTAAAACGAAAGGATTCTATCCTGTTCTTAGTTTTTCTTGATTTTTCGGCCCTTTTTTATTTGCTCAGGCTGACAGAAAAATCTTTTCTGCCCATACTGTCCCTGTGCGGTTATTTATTCAAAAACAGCTATGTTGCTTAGTCGGGCGGGGAGCGGGGACATCAAGCGGATCATGGCTGTGTATTACGAGCAGAACGTGACCAAAGAGAAGTTTGAGGACTTTGACGGGGAACGGCGGATCATCCCGGATGATTAGGAGGAAACGGTTTTTCATCCTACCTTTTCAGGGGATTTTGTGGTATGATGTCAATGGGTTTGAAAGGATGGTGACAGGATGGAGATACTGAGAAAGATAGACCTTTTCCAGAAAGAGATCCATGGGCTGCGTCCGACGGAGAGCGAAATGCTGGGGCAAATACAGGACTATTACCGGATCGGACTGACATGGACATCCAATGCGCTGGAGGGCAACTCCCTGACAGAGAGCGAGACGAAAGTGCTCCTGGAGGACGGTCTGACGGTGGGCGGGAAACCGCTCCGGGACGTGTTTGAGGCGGTGGATCATGCCAGAGCCTATGATTTTATGTTCTCCGTGTTCCGGAACAGACGCATTGACGAGCAGACTGTGCTGAAGATGCATGGGCTGTTCTGCCAGAATATTGAGCCGGGGTATGCCGGGCGCTACCGGGATGTCCGGGTGCTGATCACAGGGTCGCAGTATCCCGTGGCTGCCCCGGAGAAGATACAGAGGGAGATGGATCGTCTGTTTGCCTGGGTACAGAAGGAGAGGGAGAGATATCATCCCGTGGAATTTGCCGCCCAGCTCCATAAGAGGTTTGTGTTCATCCACCCCTTCAAAGACGGGAACGGCAGGGTGGCAAGGCTGCTGATGAACCTGGCGCTGATCCAGGACGGATATCTGCCTGTAGTCGTGCCACCCATCCTGCGGGGGGATTATGTGTCCCTGCTGGAGCGGGCGCACAGGGGTGACAGGGAGTTTATGGAATTTATTGCGGAGAGGGAGTTTGAGTCCCAGAAAGAGATCCTGCGGTTGTTTGAGATCCCGTTTCCTAAGGAGGGGCAGGAGCAGAAGGGGATGGGACAGTCTCCCGCCTTATAGTAGAGGCATAAACAGAAGTAAGAATGATGAGACGGCAGGATGCCGGATGCAGGGATGTGTCCGGTGTTTTTTATGCCTGAAAACCAGACGGAGAGGGCGGATGGCAGGCTTTCCCCCCTGATCTGATTGGAGGTGCCTATTGAAAAGAGCAGAAAATGTCCCGGTCGGGACACCGGAGGCAGATTTACCGGGAGATGCTGTCCATTGCAGACGAGCATGGCAGGAAGTTGCCCAACCGTGTGGTGATTTTCGGGGACGAAATCGGGACCATTCCCAAGATTGAATCCCTGTAAATGCTGTTCTCCGCAGGCCGATCCCGCCGTGTCAGCATGGTGCCCATCATCCAGTCTTTTGCCTGGCTGCAGAAGAACTATGGGAAAGAGGGCAGCGAGATCATCATTGACAACTGTCAGGATATCCTATTCGGAGGGTTTGCACCAAACTCAGAGAGCGCGAAGGTATTGTCTAAGGCTCTGGGAAATAAAACGGTATTGTCTGGTTCCATCAGCAGGGGAAAGAATGATCCCAGCCAGAGCCTGAAGATGATCCAGCGTCCGCTGATTCTGGCAAGTTCTGCCGGTGCTTCCTGTGTCAAGCCGCAATCCATCCGTGCATGTTTAATTGCTAATCAAAAAAGTTCATGTTTATCTTCCACTATTTGTTCACTTCCCAATAAAATTGTACTCATGAAGATGAAAAAGTGGAATGAACCAATATTTCAGTTTAGATATGAATAAAAATTAAAAGCTTCACAGTGGAATGAGGGATAACATGAGAACAAACAGTGTCTGTCGGTGTGAATAGAGATACTGTTTGTTCTTGAGATCATGATAGCGAAAAATATTGTCTTGTATCATGGAGACGATGTATCAATAACAACCCATTGATTTTTACTAATTTTATCTGTTAGGTAGCGATAGAAATTTTTGCTTTATAGCTTGAATTTTTGTATTTTGCGTGATTCTGAATATATATCTTTTTATCAAGTGAAAGCATGGTTGTCGGTAACAAAATGGAGCAGCTATGCACTGAAGTAATGGCTTTTAAAGGCTGTGACCGGGAAAGTATCAGGCGGCCATAGCCCGCTTGGGAGCGTACAATCAATGGAAGAAGAAACAATTCCTGACAGAGATTCTGGAATGTCTTCATCAGGCTGAAGAAGAGATTCTGTGCAGTGAAACAGCAGGCGCACTAATGAAAGTTTTTCTGAGGTTTTACGGATGGCTTGCAGCGTGCAGATGCCTGTGATAAAATGTGAGCATCCTGTTGTAAGCGTGTAAAAATAAGGCAAAATTGTGAAGATAGATTGGTCGGGAGGGATTGTATGAAAAAAGTGAAGCTGGTAGTTTCGGTTCTTTGGTTTTTATTTGTAAGCATTTCTTCGCCGCTCTGGATTGGCTGCATATACATGGACATGACCGGGCATGGCAAAGGATATGCGTATGATATGGGTTCGGAAGCTGATATTGCAGTGCTTTTTGGAGTTATACTGCTTCTCCTGTGGCTGCTTGCAATACTGCCCGTCTTCATATCGTTATGTAAAACCTGTTATTATAAAAGAAAGTCTTTCACATGTCTGCCGTTTTTGGCATTTATCGGATTATTTGTGGTGGGCATTTGGATATTGGGTTGGAATGAATTTATAAAATTGTTTGGATATGGTTATCCCACATAAGATTTTTCATTTGGATTTGATTATCGGGTGCCGGGGAAACCAAACACTCCATTGCAGTGCCAGAGCGTGTGTATGAAGCGTTTGAACCGGTATAGCATGAGAAATATGAAGTGGATATACCCTTGTACGGGAGAAAGCTGGAACGGGAGAATGAAAGTCTGCCGGACCCGGAAAAAATAGTGAAAGAAAAGGAGATAAAATATGGACCATTTACACAGTATTGAAAACGAATTTGTAAAGGTGGTAGTCAATGACCAGGGGGCGGAACTCTGGGAGCTCTGGAACAAAGAGACAAAAGAGCAGGTAATCTGGGACGGGCGTCCTGAAATCTGGAACCGGAGAACACCGATCCTGTTTCCCTTTGTCGGCCGGATTTCCGGCAATGCGTTTCACTATCAGGGCAAATCCTGGCCGGTGGGACAGCATGGATTTGCAAGGGATATGGCCTTTGAAATGAAGGAAAAGGGAGCGGACTATGTGGTTCATGAACTGTCTGCCAATGAAGAGACGAAAGCGAAGTACCCTTTCGATTTTGTACTGCGTATTACCCACAGACTGGATAAAAACAACCTTACCGTGGCATGGGAGGTCAAAAATGGCGGTACCGGGGATATGTATTTTAAGATTGGAGGCCATCCCGGGTTTGCATTGCCGGAAATGGAGAACGGTGACGGAGTGTACAGCCTGTATTTTCCGGGAAAGGACAAGCTGACCTATCTTCTGGTGGATCTGGCTACCGGGCTGGGCATGCCGGAAGCGCTGCATGCGCTTTCTCTGGAACAGGGGCGTTGTCCTGTGGGCCGGCATATGTTCGACCGGGATGCGTTGATTTTTGATGATGGACAGATTGGGGAAGTGTCTGTACTGCGGCCGGACGGCAGCCGCTATGTGACGATGTTCTGCGAAGGGTTTGAGAGCCTGGGTATCTGGGCGAAGCCGGGAGCGCCCTATGTATGCCTGGAGCCATGGTCGGGGCGTTGTGACAATACAGGCTGCACGGAGCAGCTTGAAGAAAAGCCCGGCCTGCATATACTCAGGCCGGGCGATACATATAGGAAATCCTACCGCATTGCGGTGAATGGCTTCGAAAAACTGTAAAGGCAGCCCGCCGGAGCGTTATGGCCGCTTCCGTTGCCTGGGCTTTTTCTGCATAAAGCGCTGTTCATACTCTTTCAGGGCATCCAGCGCTTCTCTGCTCTGAGGGATAAGAATGATCATATTAAAAATGGTCATCAGACCGATGCCGATATCACCCAGATCCCATACAAAGGTATAAGCGGCCAGACCGCCTATAAAGAGCATCATCAGGGCGAGAACCTTGTACAGGGTCTGGGAGAGCCAGTTGTCTCCGAACAGGTATGCCACATTGGATCTGGCGTAAAACAGGATGCCGATAAATGTGGAAAAGCTGAACAGCCACAGGGTTGCCGCAATGAAGACAGTACCAAAACGGCCCATATGGTATTCCATGGCCGTTTGCAGCAGTTCCATACCGTTCAGATGTTCCAGCAGATTGCCGGGAGCCAGCAGCATAATCATGGCGGTACAGCTGCATATGACAATGGTGTCGATAAAGACGCCGAATGCCTGCAATAAGCCCGACCTGGCAGCGTGATCCGTTTCTGCAGCGGCCGCTGCACAGGGGGCGGAGCCGGAGCCGGCTTCGTTGGAGAACAGTCCCCGTTTTACGCCATTCATGAGCACTGCGCCAAAGCCTCCTGCAACTGCCTGCCGCAGGCCGAAAGCCTCCGCGAAAATCTGCCGGAATACGGAGGGCAGGGCAGGTGCGTTTTTCAGAATAATAAACAGTGTGATTACAAAATAGCACCCGGCCATAATGGGTACCAGGATGTCCAGTACCTTGACTGTGGCATGTTTGCGCAGTACGATGATTGCTGCCAGGATCACCAGGACAATGGTTGTGTACAGGGGCGGAATCCGGAAGGCGTTATAAAAGGAAGAGGAAACGGAATTACTGATTACCTGGCTGATACCGCACCAGCAGATCAGGCCGGATATGGCAAAGAGTACGGCAATCAGGCTGCGCCCGCGCTTCGATGGTTTCCGGGTTTGTACAAAATCATGGATATAATAAGCCGGTCCGCCACGATATCCGCCGTAGAGCGGGTCTTTTTCTTTATGAAGCTGTGCCAGGGTTGCCTCTGCAAATGCAGTGGAGGAGCCGATCAGTGCCGTGAGCCACATCCAGAATACGGCGCCTGCGCCGCCTGCGGAAATGGCGGCTACTACACCGACCAGGTTGCCCATGCCTACCCTTGTGGCGGTGGAAACGATCAGTGCCTGCAGCCCTGAAATGGCATGTTGGTCTGTTTTGCTGCGTTTCTCCGCTGTGACTTTGAGCATTTCCGGAAACAGACGGATGGGAAGGAAACCCGTGCGCAGAGTAAAATAAAGACCGGCGGGGATCAGAATCAGTACCAGCAGGGAAAGACCGGCTCTCTGCCCGCCGGGCAGAGGGAGGTAAATCAGATCTCCCCAGAGAAACTGATAAACATAGGATATGATTTGCATGGTGTTCTCCTTTGTATACATATGGAATGTTTTGGTTTGTGCCGACAATTTGTCAAATGTCTTTTCAAATTATACAGGAAATACAGGTATTTGTAAATTTTCTTTCATAAGTCCGGTGTATCTATATTTATGATACATTCCTTTTAATTCTGTGCTATAATAAGTGAAGCGCATGCGATATGCGCTTGTCTGTATCCGGAGAGAAAGGAGGGATTATGCACAAACACACACACTATCTGGAAGGGTATGCCCTTGCCTCGCCGCTGAGACACTGGGATCCTTCATTCAAGGCAGCTTTCAGTATGACAGTGCTGATTTTGTGTCTCTGGTTTGACAGCATACCTGTTTCCATATGGATTATCCTGTCTATGGCAGTCATAGCTGCTATCTGGGGCAGAGTGAAGCCGGCAGAATATTTACAGCTTCTGGGGATTCCTCTGTTTTTTCTTGTGTTTGGCGGGATTGCCCTGTGGTTTGTCACAGGAGAGACAGAAACGGTTTTACATGTAACACTACGGTCGCTGGGAGCGGTGAGTGCTTTTTACTTTCTGGTTTTGTCCACCCCGGTGAGCGGGATTGTGGCGGTTCTGAACCGGTGCCATATACCGGGACTGATAACCGGGCTGATGTATCTTTTGTATCGGTATATTTTTATCCTGCTTCGGGTATGGCAGGACATGCACATGGCGGCCCGGTCCAGACTGGGGTATGTGGATTATAAGACTTCACTGCATACGTTTGGGGCGGTGGGTGGTAATCTGCTGGCCGCTTCCATGAAGCGGGCGGATCAGTGTTACACTGCCATGGAATCCAGATGTTTTGCGGGAGAGATCCGTTTTCTGGAGGAACACAAGAAGTGCAGCCTGTGGCAATGGGCGTTTGGAGTTGTCTATCTGGCCGGTGTGGCAGCGGTAAGGAGGCTTTGGGGATGAGAGAAGACGTAGTATTATGCCTGAAGGATGTGGGCTTTGCCTATCCCGAAGGGCGGCAGGCCCTTTCCCATGTGAATCTGACGGTCTGTGCCGGGGAGAGAATCGCAGTGCTTGGGGCGAACGGGGCGGGGAAATCCACCCTGTTCCTGCTGATGAACGGTGTGCTTGCGCCGTCGTCCGGCCACATATATTATAAAGGGACAACGATCAATAGAAGGAATGTACAAACACTGCGAAAAGGAGTGGGGATCATATTTCAGGATGCGGACAGCCAGATGATCGCTCCCAGTGTGCGCAGTGAAATTTCGTTTGGCCCCATGAATCTGAAACTCTCCACCGAAGAGGTGGCAGCGCGGGTGGAACGGGCCGTTGCCTATATGAACCTGGAAGGGTTTGAAGAGCGTCCGCCTCATTATCTGAGCGGAGGCGAGAAGAAACGGGTGAGCATTGCGGATATTATTGCAATGGAGCCGGAGGTGTTTCTGTTTGATGAGCCCACGGTTTCTCTGGACCCGGCAAATGTGCGGCAGCTTGAAGGGGTGCTGGCGGATTTGGCCGGACAGGGGAAAACACTGCTGATCAGCACCCATGATGTGGATTTTGCCTGTCGGTGGGCAGAACGGGTGCTTGTGTTTCAATATGGTATTTTGAGGGCGGACGGGCCGCCGCAGACTGTCTTTGCACAAAAGGATCTGTGTGAACAGGCAAATCTGACAAGCCCGGTATTGTTCCGGATCGCCGATATGCTGGAACGGAAGAATCTCCTCAGGGAGAAGGGGAGGATTCCCGGAACAGTGGAAGAACTGGAAAAGATGTTGGGAGAAACATAAGTCCTTTTGGCGGCAGCAGCTGCCGGAAGGAGATGCGTAAACGTGAAGAGGTGCCTGTGCTCTCCGCAGGATAACAGGGAAAAGGGTGAGAATCCCTTACGGTCCCGCCGCTGTATGAGAAGAGCGGCCTTACGGATGCCACTGGGAAACCGGGAAGGCGTAAGGTGCGTATGGAGACTCAAGTCAGAAGACCTGCCCTTCACATCGGAAGTATTTCATTACGAGCGATGATGGAATACGGGGGGACGATGCAAAGATTCCATTGTCCCAAATCAGAAAGGAGAAGTATGAATCAGAAAGAACGCAGATTGATCTATATAGCGGCTCTGCCGGCGGCGCTGTTGGGTATTGTGCCAAAAGCCCACGCCATGCACATTATGGAAGGCTATTTGCCGGCGGGGGATTGTATTGCCTGGGGTGTGCTCTGCATCCCGTTTTTGCTCGCAGGATTTCTCACCATCCGCAGGCGGTTGCAGGAAGATGGGAGATCCATTACACTGCTGGCCATGTCCGGCGCGTTTATCTTTGTAATTTCATCTTTGAAAATTCCTTCCGTCACGGGAAGTTGTTCCCATATGACGGGAACCGGGCTGGGCGCCATTTTACTGGGGCCGCTGTCGGTGAGTATATTGGGGATGATTGTGCTGATTTTCCAGGCCATTCTGCTGGCCCACGGCGGTCTGACTTCCCTTGGGGCCAATATATTCTCCATGGCTGTGGCAGGGCCGGTTTTTGCCTGGCTGGTGTATGGCCTGTGTAAGAAATGCCGGATGAATAAACGGTTCGCCATTTTTCTGGCGGCGGCATTGGGGGATCTGCTTACATATTGTGTGACAAGTGTGCAGCTTGGACTGGCGTTTCCTTCGCAGGAAGGCGGCGCGGCGCTGTCTGCCTTGAAATTTTTGGGTGTATTTGCGCCTGCCCAGCTTCCCCTGGCTGTGGTGGAAGGTATACTGACCGTACTGATGGTCATTGGCCTGGAGACATATGCCCGGCCGGAATTGAATGCTCTGGGGTATGGAAAGGAGGAGCAGTCGTGAACGGTAATCGGAAAACGGTGCTGGTATTGTTGTTTCTTGTGGTGTTTTTGATTGTGTTTCCTGTAGTGTTCAAAAAAGGGGCGGAATTTGGAGGCTCTGATGATGCCGGGAGTGTGATGGTGGAAGAAATCGAAGGTTCCTATGAGCCATGGTTTACCCCGGTGGTGGAAACCATGCTGGGCGGGGAACTGCCCGGGGAGCTGGAGAGCCTGCTGTTCTGTATACAGACTGGCATTGGCGTGGGAATCATTGCCTTTTTCATGGGCCGGATGGTGGAACGGAAGAAATGGATTGAGAAAGGGGAAGATACATGCGGTCGGGCTGCCCTGGCAAAGGGACAGGAGTGACAGACCGGGCGGCGCCGCTGTAAACAGGCGGCATGTGCGGTTTGTGGACCGGCGGTTGTCCTGAACAATGAAAGCACGCTTTGCGGACTTTCTATTGTCATAAACAATAGATTGCAGGCTTCGCCAGCAAACCCATTGTCATGAACAATAGATTGCAGGCTTCGCCAGCAAACCCATTGTCATGAACAATAGATTGCAGGCTTTGCCAGCAAACCTATTGTCATGAACAATAGATTGCAGGCTTCGCCAGCAAACCTATTGTCATGAATAAAAAGAGATGTCCGGGGAAAGATTCCGACATCTCTTTTGCTTTTCGTATCCCGGTTCTATTGAAGCAGGGAATAACCGAATCCGTTGGCCAGCGCGTCGATGGGTTTGCCTTCTTTGCACATCGGGCATTGCTCCGGCGCGCTCATCTTATAGTCTGCAATATCTGTCATGGTAAACAGCGCATTGATGGGGATATTATGGATCTTGTTTACCGCACTGAAAATTGCGGAAATACCGCTGATGGAACCGCCATAGTAGACGATGGTATCAATCGCCCTGGACATGGTGTTGCCGGTGGTGGCAGCAGCCAGAAGCAGAAGCACATGTTTATTTTTGATCATATGCTTGTAATTTTCGCGGAAGATGATCTGTCCCGCACCGTTGATTTCCGGAGCGGTAATGTAGATGGTCTTGTGCGCATTCATGGAAAGAACGCCCGCTCTGGTGAGATGCTCGGCCAGATAGGCGCCGATGACTTCGCAGCCTTCCATGCAGACGATGGTATCCACAACGGTGCTGGCAACATAGGATTCCGCCATGGCCTTGGCAACTTCCAATGCCTCGCTCTGCCTTGCTTTCAGCATTGTCATATCCAGATAATAATTGATATGGGAGCTGGGGGTTACAAAATGTCCCGGTATGGTTCGCAGTACAATGCCGGGATGGCTTTTTGAGTACATTTTTTTGATTTCCTGCATAAAAATCCCTCGCTTTCCTGTTTGTTTCTTACATCATTTGGATAAATTAACTTAATAATTGATTCTATTATACTATTTATTGGACAAAATTGCTATAAAAATTTTGCGCGCGGATATTTTCTGTGAAAAATAGCCGCAAACGTTGTGATTGCAGCAGATATAGGTATATGGTATAATCCAGGCAGAGAACTGGGTTTAAGGTTATACTGTGCCGGGTGAGGCGTGTGCGCACCCGCAGAAAGGGCCGTGTCCCCATGGGGACATGGCATGTTACCGTGCAGGGGAATTACTTGCTTCAGACGGTGAATTACTCAATACACTGTGAAAAACATGGGAAAGGCATGAGGTGAAGGCAATGAAGAAACTGGAACAGCTCTATGAAGGAAAGGCAAAGAAAGTATTTACAACAGACGATCCGGACATATTGATTGTAGATTACAAGGATGACGCCACTGCTTTTAACGGAGAAAAGAAGGGCACCATCGTAGGCAAGGGTGTAATCAACAACCGTATGACCAATCGTGTGTTTAAACTTCTGGAAGAAAAAGGAGTTCCAACCCATCTGATCGAAGAACTCAGCGACCGTGAGACGGCTGTGAAAAAAGTGGAAATCGTTCCGCTGGAAGTGATTATCCGGAATGTGGCAGCGGGCAGCTTTTCCAAACGTCTGGGTGTTCCCGAAGGCACTCCCTTCAAAGAGCCAACCATTGAATTCAGCTATAAAAATGACGAACTGGGCGATCCGCTGATCAATTCTTATTTTGCGGTTGCCCTGGAACTGGCCACCTGGGAAGAGATTGAGACAATCCGCAAATATGCGTTCCAGGTAAACGACGTATTAAAAGAATATTTCCTCCAGGCAGGGATAAAACTGATTGATTTTAAAATCGAGTTTGGCCGGTATCATGGGGAGATTATACTTGCGGATGAGACATCCCCGGATACATGCCGTCTCTGGGATGTGAATACCAATGAGAAGCTGGATAAGGACAGATTCCGCAGGGATCTGGGAAATGTGGAAGAAGCCTATAACGAAGTATTCAAACGTCTGGGTTTATAAACGGGAGACTGGAAAGTGAACAGGATGATGGAGGATATGGACAGGCTGCATGAAGAGTGCGGCGTGTTCGGTATGTACGATTTTGATGGCAAAGATGTGGCGTCTGCCATTTATTATGGCCTGTATGCATTACAGCACAGAGGACAGGAAAGCTGCGGCATTGCGGTCAGTGATACGGAAGGCCCCAACAGGATTTCCAGTGTGCGGGATATGGGGCTGTTGAACGAGGCTTTTACCCCGGAGACGCTGGAAGGGCTGAAGGGGGATATTGGAGTCGGGCATGTGCGGTATTCCACCGCCGGCAGCTCCACCAGGGAAAATGCCCAGCCTCTTGTACTGAATTATGTGAAAGGAACCCTGGGACTTGCCCATAACGGCAATCTGATCAATGCGCCGGAGCTGCGCAGGGAACTGGAATATACAGGTGCTATTTTCCAGACCACCATTGATTCGGAAGTGATTGCCTATCATATTGCGCGGGAGAGGCTGAATTCCAAATCCGTGGAAGAGGCAGTGGGACGGGCCATGAAAAAAATCAAAGGCGCGTATTCCCTGATCGTTATGTCGCCCCGGAAACTGATCGGCGCCAGGGATCCTTTTGGTTTTCGGCCCCTTTGCATCGGCAGGCGTGACAATGCTTATGTGCTGGCATCGGAAACCTGCGCATTGGACACCATCGGCGCAGCATTCGTCAGGGACGTGGAGCCGGGGGAAATTGTCACCATTTCTCCGGAGCGGGGCATTGAGTCCGACAGGCGTATGTGCCTGCCAAAAGAGCAGCATGCCCGATGTGTATTTGAGTATATCTATTTTGCCAGACCGGACAGTTATGTGGACGGATTCAGCGTATACAGCTCCAGAATCCTGGCAGGGAAGTTTCTGGCGATGGATTCCCCTGTGGACGCCGATCTGGTCGTGGGGGTTCCGGAGTCGGGAAATTGCGCTGCCATGGGATATGCCATGGAATCCGGCATTCCTTACGGACAGGCGTTCGTGAAAAATACCTATGTGGGCCGTACCTTTATCAAACCGGGGCAGAAGAGCCGGGAGAGCAGTGTCCAGGTGAAGCTGAACGCGCTGCGGGAAGTGGTGGACGGCAAACGGATTATTATGATAGATGATTCCATTGTCCGGGGCACCACATCGGACAGAATTGTGCGCATGCTGCGGGATGCGGGCGCAAAAGAGGTGCATATGCGGGTAGGGGCGCCTCCGTTTCTGTGGCCCTGCTACTTTGGCACGGATATACCGGCCAGGGACCAGCTGATCGCCCATAATAAGACAGTGGAAGAAATCAGCGATATGATAGGTACGGATTCCCTGGCTTATCTGCGGCTGGAGCGGCTTTCGGAGATTGCCAACGGTCTGGGTATCTGTAAAGGATGTTTTACCGGTGAGTATCCCCTGACGCCGCCACAGGAAGATATCCGGGGAGAATTTGAGAGATAATAAGGAGAGCATATGCGTACAGACAGATATAACAGCCCTCTTTCCGAGCGTTATGCCAGCCGGGAGATGCAGTATATTTTTTCCCCGGACAAAAAATTCCGGACATGGAGAAAGCTGTGGATCGCACTGGCAGAGACAGAGAAGGAACTGGGGCTGCCCATAACGGATGAACAGATTGAAGAACTGAAAGCCCATGCCGATGACATAAACTACGATGTGGCGCAGGCGCGGGAAAAGGAAGTGCGCCACGATGTGATGAGCCATGTGTACGCCTACGGCGTACAGTGTCCCAAAGCAAAGGGGATTATCCATCTGGGAGCCACTTCCTGCTATGTGGGTGACAATACGGACATCATTCTGATGACCGAGGCTTTGGGGCTCATCAGGAAAAAGCTGGTCAATGTCTTGGACAGACTGGCCGGATTTGCGGAGAAGTACAAAGACCTTCCCACACTGGCCTTTACCCATTTTCAGCCGGCACAGCCTGCCACAGTGGGAAAGCGTGCGACCCTTTGGATGCAGGAATTCTGTCTGGATCTGGAAGATCTGGATCATGTGCTGAACGGTATGAAACTGCTGGGTTCCAAGGGCACCACCGGCACCCAGGCATCTTTTCTGGAACTGTTTAACGGCGACCAGGAAACCATCGACCGGATTGATCCCATGATTGCGGAAAAAATGGGATTTTCGGAATGTTATCCCGTTTCGGGGCAGACCTATTCCAGAAAGGTGGATACCAGGGTGGCCAATGTGCTGGCGGGCATTGCAGCCAGCGCCCATAAGATGAGCAATGATATCCGGTTGCTGCAGCATCTGAAAGAGGTGGAAGAGCCATTTGAAAAAAGCCAGATCGGCTCTTCGGCCATGGCCTATAAGCGCAATCCCATGCGCAGTGAACGGATCGCCTCTCTGAGCCGTTATGTGATGATTGATGCCCTGAACCCCGCCATTACGTCCGCAACCCAGTGGTTCGAACGGACACTGGATGATTCGGCCAACAAGCGGCTTTCCATACCGGAAGGGTTTCTGGCAACGGACGGTATCCTGGATCTGTGCCTGAACGTGGCGGACGGACTGGTGGTCTATCCGAAAGTGATTGAAAAACGTCTGCGGAGCGAACTGCCCTTTATGGCGACGGAGAATATTATGATGGATGCGGTCAAGGCGGGCGGTGACAGGCAGGAGCTGCACGAAAAAATCCGTACCCTGTCCATGGAAGCGGGCAGGAATGTAAAGGTGGAAGGCAGAGAAAATAATCTGCTGGAGCTGATTGCCGCAGATCCGGCGTTTAATCTTTCTCTGGAAGAACTGCAGGCGCTGATGGAGCCGTCCCGGTATGTGGGGCGCAGCGTGGAGCAGGTGGACGCTTTTCTCACACAGGTGATCCGGCCCATCCTGGAAGCGAACAAAGACCTGCTGGGTATAAAAGCGGAAATCAGCGTATAAAGAGAATCTTTTTTTCCAAATCTGTACACACTACATGGCAAAATAACAGGAAAGTGAGTACAGTATATGGAACAGAATCAGACAAATCAATCCGGAACAAGGAAGTCCGGAACAAATCGTAAAATAAGAAGTAAGAAAACCATGGATGGAAATCAGGCGGCGGCTCTGGCGGCTTATGCATACAGCGATGTGGCGGCCCTGTATCCGATTACGCCTTCTTCCACCATGGCGGAGTGGATGGATGAATGGTCTGCCAGAGGAGAAAAAAATCTGTTTGGCAGGCCCGTTACGGTATCGACCATGCAGTCGGAGGCCGGTGCTGCCGGCGCTGTGCACGGCTCTCTGGCCGCCGGCGCCCTGACATCCACGTTTACGGCTTCTCAGGGCCTTCTTTTAATGATTCCCAATCTGTATAAAATTGCGGGCGAGGGACTGCCCGGCGTGTTCCATGTGGCAGCCAGGAGCATTGCCACCCATGCCTTGTCTATTTTTGGCGACCATTCGGATATTTATGCCTGCAGACAGACCGGCGCAGCCATTCTGGTGTGCAGCAGTGTGCAGGAAGTGATGGATCTGGCGCCGGTGGCACATATTGCCGCCCTGCAGGGCAGTACACCGTTTCTGCACTGCTTTGACGGCTTCCGCACATCTCATGAAGTACAGAAAATTGACATATGGGACAGAGAGGATTATGAGGATCTGATGGACTGGGAAGCGGTGGCAGATTTCCGGAAACGGGCTTTAAACCCTTCCTGCGGCAGGCAGATGGGATCCGCGCAGAATCCGGATGTGTTTTTCCAGTACAGGGAAGCGGCCAATCCCCGGTATGAGAAACTGCCGGGAATCGTGGAAAACCTGTTTCACAGAATTACGGAGAAAACCGGTACGGAGTATGCCCTGTTCCAGTATTATGGCGATCCGGAGGCAGAGCATGTGATCATCGCCATGGGCAGTGTCTGTCAGACCATCGAAGAAGTGGTGGACGTGGAAAACGGAAACGGTAAAAAGACCGGGTTGATTAAAGTGCGTCTGTACCGTCCGTTTGTAAGAGAGCGTCTTCTGGAAGTCATCCCGAAAACAGTGGAAAAGATCACGGTACTGGACCGGACGAAGGAAGCGGGCAGTATCGGTGAACCTCTGTACCTGGATGTGCTGGGTGCGCTGCGGGACAGCTATTACCAGGATATTCCGGTTTATACGGGCAGATACGGACTGGCTTCCAAAGATACCACACCGGCCCAGATCCATGCGGTCTTTATGAATGAGACGAAAAAGCGTTTTACCATCGGGATTGAAGATGATGTTACTCATTTGTCCCTTCCCCTGGAAGACTTTTCCGTTGCGAAAAAGGGAAATATATGCTGCAAGTTCTGGGGGCTGGGCGGCGACGGTACAGTGGGCGCCAATAAATCATCCGTAAAAATTATAGGAAACCATACGGATTTACATGCACAGGCTTATTTTGCCTATGATTCCAAGAAATCGAGGGGACTGACAATCTCTCATCTGCGCTTTGGGCCGGAGCCCATCCGGTCGGCTTACCTGATTGAGAGGTCGGATTTTACCGCCTGCCATAACCATGTATATATGCATAAATTCAACATTGTGCAGGAAATAAAAGATGGGGGCACATTCCTTTTAAACTGTCCCTATGAAGGGGAAGCGCTGGAGCGTTTTCTGCCGGGGCAGGTGAAGCGGTATCTGGCGCAGCATCATATCCGTTTTTACGTCATCGACGGCATCCGGATCGGTAAGGAAATCGGCCTTAATAATAAGATCAATACCATTTTACAGGCAGCCTTTTTCAAGCTGTCCGGCATTATTCCTCCGGACAAAGCGCTGGAACTGATGAAAAATGCCGCAAAACTGGCCTATGAGCGTAAGGGTGATAAAATTGTCAATATGAACTATGCGGCGATTGACCGGGGAATGGAAGAAGTAAAAGAGGTGGAAGTAAAGGAAAGCTGGAAAACGGCAAAGGACGAACCGCTGGATGAGGATTTGCTTCCGGACCGGGAAGAAGTGGAACGGTTTGTCTGCCGGATACAGAAGCCTGTGATTGTACAGGAAGGGGACCGGCTGCCGGTATCTGCTTTTGTGGATATTGCCGACGGTTCCGTTCCTTCCGGTACGACGGCGCATGAACGGCGCAATGTTGCCACGGAGATTCCCGTCTGGAAACCGGAAAACTGTATTCAGTGTAATCGCTGTTCCTTTGTCTGCCCCCATGCGGTGATCCGGCCGGCGGTGATGGATGAGCAGGAAGCGGCAGCGGCGCCAGCGGGGATGGCCATGCTGCCGGTTACAGGGGAACCCCGGTATCAGGTTTCCATGGTTATCTCGGAAGAGGACTGCACCGGCTGCGGTTCCTGTGCGGCTGTCTGTCCCGGACGGCAGGGAGAGAAGGCGCTGGAAATGTGCCCCGTACACGAACATGCAGAGCACCAGCAATATTTCGACTATGGTAAGAGGCTGCCGGAGAAGACGGATCTGGCGGATAAATTCGGCATTGCCACCGTAAAGGGGAGCCAGTATAAAAAACCGTATCTGGAATTTCACGGCGCCTGCGCCGGTTGCGGGGAGACGACCTATCCCCGTCTGGTGACACAGTTGTTTGGGGAGCGAATGTATATTGCCAATGCCACAGGCTGTTCCTCTATCTGGGGCAACTCCTATCCGTCCACACCCTATACGGTGAACGAGCGGGGACAGGGGCCGGCCTGGTCCAATTCCCTGTTCGAAGATGCGGCGGAATTTGGCTACGGTATGCTGCTGGCGGAGGAAACCATCCGGGATCGGCTGCGGGAAAAGACACAGACTCTGAAAGAAGAGACAAAGGATGACGGGCTGCGCAGGGCATGTGAGGACTGGCTGTCCACCTATGACGATTTTTATGCCAACGGCCCGGCTTCCGAGGCTCTGATACAGGCGTTGTCCGGCAGTGGGGACGCCGGCGCTGCCTGCCTGCTTGCAGAACGGAATTTCTTTTCCAGAAAGTCCAAATGGGTATTCGGCGGAGACGGCTGGGCGTATGATATCGGTTTTGGCGGTCTGGACCATGTGCTGGCCACCCGGCGGAATATCAATGTGCTGGTGTTCGATACGGAGGTGTATTCCAACACAGGCGGACAGGCGTCCAAAGCTACGCCCCTGGGTGCTACCGCACTGTTTGCGGCAGGCGGCAAACGGACCCGGAAAAAGGATCTGGCAGGTATGGCCATCAGCTATGGTTATGTCTACGTGGCGCAGATTGCCATGGGCGCCGATTACAACCAGACGGTGAAGGCCATCCAGGAAGCGGCGGACTATGACGGCCCGTCTCTGCTGATCGCTTATGCGCCCTGCATCAACCATGGCATCCGGGCAGGCATGGGAAGCTCTCAGCATGAAGAAGAGAAGGCGGTCAGATCAGGGTATTTTACGCTGTTCCGTTACAATCCTGCCCTGCGTGAAAAAGGGGAAAATCCCTTTCACCTGGACAGCGGGGAACCGTCCGTTCCCTATCGGGAATTCCTGGAGGGAGAAGTGCGTTATACGGCGCTGGAGAGAATTAAACCGGATGTGGCGGATCAACTGTTTACAGAGGCGCAGGAGCATGCCATGAACCGTTACCGCTACTGGAAGCATGTAACGGAAATGTACGGGAAACTGTAACAGGTCATAAGAGAAATCCGGGCACGCAAAATCCCATGGCCGCATAGGATTTTACAGGAATTTTGCGTGCCTTTGATATATTGACATTTTGATTTCGGGATACTATACTGTAGGCACCAATTTGCGGAAAGCGGCAGGATAAAGGGGCCGGCGGGGGATGTTGCAGGACAGGGGAGGAATGGATTTATGGCATTGAATGATTATGCGGCAGCGTTAAAACAGGGGAGAAAGCGGTATCAGGCCGCTCTGACAAAGGGGCAGTACCCGTATCTGCCGGTGCTTGACGATATTTTATCTTATACGGAAGTGGTGCAGACCGTGAACCTGGGGCTGGTGGATATTCCGCTGTCCAAAGTGGTGGGGACGAAGACTGCGGGAAGGACCAACGCCTTTACCGATAATTTTATGCCGCTCCTTTCGGAAAAATCGGAATTTGGAGCCAAATGGGCATCCCTGTATGATCATCAGGTCAGCGAAGGCATCCGTGATCCCATTGTGGCCTATGAATTTATGAACCGTTTTTATGTGCAGGAGGGCAATAAACGGGTCAGTGTTATGAAATATCTGGGGGCCTATAGTATTTCCGGCAATGTGACCCGTCTGATTCCCAAAAAGACAGAAGAGCGGGAAAATCGTCTGTATTACGAATTTCTGGATTTTTACCAGGTTTCCCAGAGCTGTGAAATCTGGTTTGGCAGAGAGGGAAGCTATAAAAAACTGCTGAAACTGATGGGAAAAAAGGCCGGGGAAGTATGGGACGAGGAAGAGCGTAAGCTGATGCGCAGTGTGTATGGCAGATTTGCGGAGGCTTACCGGATGGCCCATGGGGAAAAGCTGGATCTGACGGTTTCCGACGCTTTTCTGATCTACGTGGAAATTTATGGCTATGACCAGGTAAAACAGGAAACAGAGCAGGAAATGCTCCGGGCCCTTTTAAAGATATGGGAAGAGATTAAACTGGCAGAGAAAGGAAGCCAGGTTGAGCTGGTGCAGAATCCCGCAGAGGAAAAAACTTCTCTGTTAAACCGTTTGATTCCATCCGGTACAGTCACACCGGATATGTTGAAGATTGCCTTTATCTACCCCAAGACACCGGAGACTTCCGGATGGACCTATGCGCATGAGCTGGGAAGGCTGTACCTGGAACAGGCGTTTGCAGGCAGGGTGAAAACCATGGCCTTTGACAGGGCCGCCACGGACGGGGAAGTGGAAAACGCCATTGATCTGGCGGTTGCTGCCGGGTGCAACCTGATTTTCACCATTGCCGTTCAGATGGTGAATGCCAGTGTCCGCTGTGCCATCCGTCATCCCAAAGTGCGGATTTTTAACTGTTCATTGAAAATGCCTTACTCATCCATCCATACATATTATGCCCGTATGTATGAGTCCAAGTTTCTCATTGGCGCCATTGCCTCCGCGCTGTCCCGCACGGAGCGGCTGGGGTATGTGGCGGACTATCCCATTTATGGTGAGATGGCCAATATTAACGCCTTTGCCCTGGGGGCCAGAATGGTCAATCCCTATGTGAGAGTACATCTGGAGTGGTCCAAGACAAAAGGGAAAAATGCCAGGGAACGCCTTCGGCAGGAGGGCGTGGTATTTATATCGGACAACGATATGATTACACCGGAATCTGCTTCCCGTGAATATGGGCTGTACCGGAAAAAAGAAGACGGCAGTCTGGAAAACCTGGCAACGCCTATCTGGGACTGGGGCAAATTCTATGAGCGGATTATCCGGAATCTCTGCAGCGGCAGCAGTGAGACGGGTGCTCAGAAGGGCGGAAAAGCCATAAACTACTGGTGGGGGCTTTCCGCAGACGTGATTGATGTGATCTGTTCCAAAGCCATGCCATGGGAGACACGCCGCCTGATCGAGTTTTTGAAACATTCCATCCGGACAGGGGCATTTCATCCCTTTGACGGGCTCATCCGTTCCCAGGACGGGGAAATCCGCTGTCAGGAAGGCAAAACTCTGGATCCGGACGAAATCATTACCATGGACTGGCTGGCGGAAAATGTAGTGGGACAGATTCCTGAATTTGAAGAACTGACGGAGGAAGCCCAGGGGCTGGTACAGCTCCAGGGTGTTAAGATGAATGAAACCGATGGGGAGAAAGAGGAAAAGCCGTGAGGCAGTGAGAGGAAAAAGAAGAGGCGGCGGGGAAGCGCCGGGCGGAGGGGATCATAACCGTATGGAGGTTATGAATATTATGATACTCACCGACCATGAGTCAAAGCTGCTGTATGATTATTATGAGCCTGAGCGGATGAAAAATATTGATCTGATTATTTCCTGTGGGGATTTGTCCTCCGACTATCTCACTTTTTTCGCCACCCTCTGTCAGGTGCCTGTTCTGTATGTCAGAGGCAACCATGACGGACAGTATGCGGAAAAACCGCCGGAAGGCTGCATTTGTATTGAAGATGATATTTTTGTTTACAGAGGTGTGCGTATCCTGGGACTGGGAGGGTCTATGGAGTATATTCCGGGCGCCGTTAATCAGTATACGGAGCGTCAGATGAGACGCCGTGTGCGCCGTCTCTCTTTTAAACTGTGGCGTCGCCGGGGATTTGACATTCTAGTGGCCCATGCGCCCGCTTATCAGGTGAATGACCTGGAGGATTTGCCCCACAGAGGGTTTGCGGTATTCCGCACCCTGATGGAAAAGTATCGTCCCAGGTTTTTTTTCCATGGGCATGTGCATGCCAATTACAGCAGCAATTTTAAACGGAGAGATACCTTCGGGGATACGACAGTGATTAACGCCTATGATTTCTATGTGGTGGAATATCCCATGGAGACTTTATAAGATAGAAAAGAGTATAAGATAGAGGAGTTCTGTTATGTCATGAAAAAACTGAGTACGCTGAAACACAAAATTATTTTTTATGTTATGTCTGTGGCAGTTTTGCTGGCGGTGCTGATTACCTTGAACATGTCCATCGGAAGCATTGTTTCCACGAATACCGTTTTGTTGGAAAATATGCAGATTACAACGAGGATTGCTTCTCAGAGTATCAGTTCCAACCTCCATCTGCTTACGGAGCGGATCTATAATCTTTCTTCGGAAGATATTTTCCTGGATGCCACTGTGTCTGAAGAGCAGAAAATGGCCCGTATGGATGAGATGGAGCAGCAGGTGGAATTTGTCTGGCTTGCCGTCTATGATACCGGAGGAGAAAAGCTGTATGGGGACGAAGGAGCGCCCGACAGCATCAGCCAGACCGGGTATTATACATATCTGACACAGACAGGGAGCATTGTAATCGGAGAGCCTTATGAGTCCGGGGGTATTTTACAGCTCTGCGTGGGTGCCGCCATGAAACAGGAAGATGAAGTAACGGGATATATGGTGGGCAGTTATAAGTACGATGTGCTGAATGATGTACTCAGCCTGTTGATTCTCGGCAATTCGGGAAGTTCGTGTATTTTAAATGAAGAAGGCCGGATTGTCGGTGATATCAATGAAGCGAACATCATTGAACAGAAAAATATTTACAATATGTACACTTCCACCAAAAATGCGGAGATATTTGATAAGGCGCTGTCTTTTCAGACAGGATCTGCCCTGATGCGGATGGGACACGTGAACCGGTATGTGGGGTATGCGCCGATTCCCGGTACCAACTGGGCATTGCTGGTACAGGTGCCCCAGCGGGAATACATGAGTACCATGGTATTTTCCATTGGTGTGACCATTCTGTTGACGGTGTTTCTGCTTCTGGGGGCGGCAGCGGTGATTGTGAAGCTGTCCAGGAAGATATCTGATCCGCTGTCGGCGGCAACAGGACGTCTGCAGGCTCTGGCCGACGGGGATCTCAGACAGGATGTGATACGATGCGACAGCAATGACGAGACAGGTATCCTCACGGAGGCGTTGGCGAAAACGGTTGCCAGTCTCAACGGCTATATTCAAAATATACAAAACTGCCTGGGCGTACTGGCAGAGGGAGATTATACGCTGGAGATTCCCGATACATTTCACGGCGATTTTTCTTCCATACATGATTCGCTCTGCCATATTGCGGATGCATTGAATCAGACGATGATCCGTATGAACCGGTCAGCGGGGGAAGTTTATGAGAATTCCAGCGGCGTATCGGAGTGCGCGAGACAGCTCAATGAGGGCTCTCTGCAGCAGGATGCCCTTCTGAAAGAACTGGAAGGGAGTATGGCAGAGATTCAGAGTGCCATCGGGAAAAACAGAGAAAATGCCGCGCAGATCAAAGACTTTTCCGAACATGCGGCGGAAAAAACAGCACAGGGCAGTTGTTATATGCAGAGTATGCTGGATACCATGCAGCAGATTCATGATGCGGTGGAAGAAATCTCCAAAATCAGTCTGATGATTGAGGAAATTTCCGGACAGACCAATCTGCTCTCTCTGAATGCATCCATTGAGGCGGCACGGGCCGGTGAAGCGGGCCGGGGGTTTGCCGTGGTTGCCGGAGAAATCGGTCAGTTGGCCGGTCAGACTGCAGATGCGCTCAAACAGACGATGGCAATGGTTGTCCATTCCACGGAGACGATTCAACGGGGGCAGGAGATGGCTGACCAGACGGCGGAAGCATTCCGTCAGATTGAGCAGGTAACAAACCACTACCATGGAATTTCCGCACAGATGACAGAGACGGTGGCGGAACAGACAGCGGCTGTGGAACGGATTACGGAGCAGCTCGTATCTCTGCAGGAGATTGCCAAAGCCAACAGAGGGCTGGCCCAGGAGACGGATCAGAGAGCTGCCGATTCGCTGGCCCAGTCGGAAAGCCTGACAGAATATGTGGCGCAGGTGAAAGTCAAAGATACGTTCCGGGAGGATGAATGATGAAAAAAAGACTTTGTTTATGGATGCTGCTTCCCATGCTGCTTTTGGGCGGCTGCGGAGTGGGAAACAAAATGGAGGACGGGTTTTATACCGCAGAGATGGCGGAGTATTCTCATGGCTGGAAAGAGTATCTGTGTATTTTTGTAAAAAATGATAAGATTGTTTATGCAGAGTTCAATGCCAGAAATGAAAGCGGTTATATCAAGGCCTGGGACAATGGATATATGGGCAATATGCTGGCCGGGACGGGTACATATCCCAATGCGTATACCAGGGCGTATGTGGCACAGCTTGTGGAGACGCAGGATCCGGATGAGATTGATGCCGTCACCGGCGCGTCTCATTCCGGCGGGAATTTTGACAAATTGTCCCGTGCTGTTATAGAGCAGGCGAAAAAGGGAGATTCTTCGATTGTCGTTGTAGAGGAATAAGAAACAATGGGTGAAACACACTGCCGGGATCGGCGGTGTGTTTTGCGTTTGTGGAGAATCAGGGGCCGGAGCGGCCAAAGGATCACCGGCAGGACCTGGGAGGCTGCTTTACAATCGTAAGCGTCAAATAAGATAGTGTATAGAAAAATAACCACCAACCCTCTATACTAAAAGGCAGTGGTTATCGACACCGTTCCTGTGCTATGGGATTCCACGGCAGATAATCATCCAAATATTCAGGATGTTCGAGAAAG
>CAJUSK010000015.1 GCA_910589075.1 uncultured Lachnospiraceae bacterium | reverse complement strand
TGAAATTCCATGACAGGATATACCTGGCAGCGCGCCAGTATGTAGAGGATCCGGACTTTGAGAGAGAAGGCAGAAGGCCGGTTCTCTGGCTGTACCGGCTTGACCGGGGGAAGGTGCAGGACCGGCTGTTTCTGGATATAAGCGCATCAGAGACAATATCCGTGCTGGAAAGATTCTGAAATATGGCAGCGGGGAAGCCGCCGGAAAACAGTGCGCCATACAGAGGGAAAGGCCGCTGGAAAACGGTGCGCCATACAGACGGAAAGGCTGCCGGAAAGCGATGTGGCACACAGGCTGTGAAGCGGCCGTAAGACGGTGCGTCATACAGGAGGAAAAGGAGTAAAAACAGAAGATGAGAAAGCAAAACAGTACATTTAAGACAGCTTTTATCTCAGAAGCCGGGTCTGAGCTGAAAAATAATGATTATTTTGCATTTGTGGAATTGGAAAAGTATGCCTGTTATGTGGTGGCGGACGGCTTGAATGACGTGCCAGGCGCAGAGAGCGCCCGGCTGGCTGTACAGACCATCCTCATAGCCTTTCAGGAGCGGCCGTCCATGAGGAAACGGGCAATCCGTTCCTGGCTGGAAGCCGCCGACCGGGCACTGGCGGAAGCGGACGATACACAACGGCTGAAAGCCTCGGTCATTGTGGTGGTAACAGATTATGTGAAGCTTCGTTATGCCCAGGCAGGGAACACAAGGCTGCGCCTTTACCGCAATGGGATTGTCAGAGAGCAGACAAGCGACGCTTCCCTGGGGATGGATATGGTCAGAGAACGGAATCTGCCCCAGGACGTGCTGGCCAGACATGAACAGCGCAATAATCTCCGTACCTACCTGGGAAAAGGAAGAAGTTTTCTGCCTTTTATATCCGGAAAGATAAAATTGGAAAACGGCGACATTGTTGCCATGTATACACGGGGGATCTGGGAAAATCTGGACGGCGGCGAACTGGATGACGTTTTTTCCGAGGCAAAGGACGACCCCCAGGAAAGCCTGGACGATATAGAAGAACTGTTATTGTCAAAACAGCCCGGACAGTTGGAGAACTATACTTTTGCCACTGTTTTTGTAGATAAGGTGTTTCTGGATCCGGACAGAAAACGGCGGATTCGGAAAATTGTTACCATCAGCGTACTTGTGTTTGTCCTGCTCCTTGTCCTGGCTGTGGTGCTGTGGTTTCTGGCCAGACAGCGGCGCAGACGTGTGGAGGATATGGAACTGCACTATACCAATATGACAGAGTACATACAGGACAGCAATTATATCCGGGCCCAGGAAGAGTGTACAGAGGCGCTGGATGTGGCCGGGAAACTGCGGGACAAGGAGAAGATGCAGGAAATTTCCGATTACCGGAAACTGATCGAAGCTGTGAATGCTGCGGACAAGGCATTTGGAGAGGGCAAGTATGAAGAAGCCCACACGGCATACATGGCGTCCCTGGAGCGCTCCCGGTATGCCGACCGTATAGCGGATGCATATATCCACAGAAAACTGGCTGTTATTACGGATTATCTGTCTGTGTTTGATTATATGCAGATGGGGGATCAACTGAGCGCACAGGGGGATTACAGCCAGGCGGAGGAAAAATATCTCCAGGCCCGGAATCTGGCTACCGGCGCATATTTTGAAGAAGGCAGACAGGCAGCCCTGGATGCGCTGGAAGCTCTGTATGAGAGCCAGAGTAAAGCGGAGGAAGCGGATAAAGAAGCGGCCAGGGAAAAAGCCGCCGACGAGACAGGCGCCGTAAGTCTGGCGGCGGAAGGGGACAAGGCCTTTGCGGAGGGAGAATATGAAAGCGCCAACGCCTACTATACAATGGCGCTGGAAAAATATCAGGAAATGGGCGACGACGTTCATGCCGCCGGCATACAGGCAAGGATTGATGCCAGCACACAGAAATCGGAAGAAACCAAAGAAAAGCGGCAGAAAGCCGATGACTGCGTGGAACGGGGCAAAACGCTGGAAGCCCGGGGGAACTATCTGGAAGCCAGAAAAGAGTATCAGTCCGCAGGTAATTTATACAGAGAACTGAAACTGGAGGATGAAACAAAAGAAGTGGATGGTCTGCTTGAAATGCTGGATACAGTGATGGCAATAGAAGCGGAAAAGAGAGCAAAGGAAGAAGCGGAACGCGCGGCCATACTGGAACTACAGGAACAGGAAGCAAAACAGAGGGAAGAAGAACAAAAGGCCCGGGAGACAGATCAGACGACACAGACGCCCACACCCTAAATAAGCGAGGGCCAGTATGACAGAAGGAGGAAAAAAATGAGGGTATATGAGATCAGCAGAGTGGTATGTGAACTGACTGTCGGTTCCATATTGGACTATCGGCTGACTGCGGATAAAAATGCGCATGCGCAGGTTTTTCTGAAAGCAGCCATAGAACGGGAGGAAATGGAGAAGATTGGGGAAAAAAGCCTGGCCGGTGAAAAGATTGTCCTGTGGGGCCGGTGTGACGGAGGTGATGAAGAGGTTGTGTTGTTCCAGGGGATCATCTGGCATCTGACCTGCGGGTATGAACGGTATCAGCTTTGTGTGGAACTGGAATGCGTTTCCTGCACATACCTGCTGGATGGGATACGCCGCTGCCGATCCTTTCAGAACGGCGAACAGACATGGAAGGACATTGTCAGGAAAACAATCCAGCCACAGGGAAGTCTGATGTACCTGGCGCAGAATACCGCTTTGGACTTTCCGGTGATTCAGTATATGGAAACGGACTGGGAATTTCTGATCCGGGCGGCAGGTTATTGTGGCACATCGGTTTTTGCGGGTTTTTATGGAGACAGGCCCCAGGTATATTTTGGGCTCCCTGCAGGGGAGGAAAAGGAAATCCGGGTTTTACGCTATCAATGGACGTTCAGTGAAAATGCGGAACAATTTCCGGAACATACATGGCCTGTGACTTCCTCTTTGGAGAATAAAAGTAAGTACCTGCTTGTAAAAGCAGAAACCTGTGATTTGCTGCGCTGGGGCGACAGCGTAACATTTGGTGCATTTCATGGAAGAGTGGCCGGTATGACCTGCCGAATGGAAAAAGGCGTACTGATATTTGGCTATACCCTGTGCAGAGAGGGACACATCGTTACATATAGGCGTGGAAATGGCCGTATACAGGGTGTGACGCTGACCGGCAGAGTGCTGGAAGTGGAAGGAAACAAAGTAAAACTGCATCTGGATATAGATCAGAGACAGGATCCGGCGCAGGCGTGGCCATATCCCTGGGTTACCGGAACAGGAAATGGTATGTACTGTATGCCGGAAGCGGGGACACAGGCAGCATTATATATCCCCTCTCCATGGGAACGGGAAGGGATATGTACCCATGCAGTACGAACCAATGGGAGAACACATCCCGAAATGCACAACCCTGCCAACCGGTATCTGACTGCCAGGTGGGAAAAAAGACTTACGATGACTGCCAAAACGCTGCTGATTGACAACCGTCAGCAGAAAAAACAGGCGTCCATAGGTCTGTACGACCATGAAAAAGTGACATTAAAAACTGCCGGAACCATGGAAATTACCGCGCAGGAAACCATATCTCTCAGAGCAAGGCATATATGGGTGCATGCCCCGGCGGAGATTACAATGCTGAGAAAAGATGTGGCTGCGCCTGCGGTAGTCAATCTGTGTAACAGCTTTGACGTAACGGGGAGCTATGGGGAGATCACAGCCTCCGGGACAGGCAGGAAAACTTTGGACAGACAGGAAGAAATGATTGAAAAGTACCAGATCCGTTTTACGGACAAAAAGGGGGAAGAGCATGAGTGAATTTTTTTTCAGGAGAGCAGAAGGGGATCATCAGGAAGATATTCCGGTGCGGGAACTGCAATTTAAAGGGCTGCGGATGCGGATACCGGTCTGCCTGGAAGAGATGCCGGCCCAGCGGCAGGAAACCCATTATCCATACCAGGAAAAACCGGACCTTATTCTATTTGAAAAAGAGAAAGCGGTGGAAATGACATTTCAGTTTATGAAGGATGCAGGGCAGGATACGGATGCGATTGCAGTCATTGGCGCTATCCGGAGATATGTGGAAGAGCGGTTCGATTTGCAGAAACTGTATCCGGTCAGATTTCTGAAACTGGGCGATGAATATATCAGTTGGTTTCTGACAGAACTTTTCCTGGGGGAGAAGGTGGTAAAACACAGAAAATATGTGATGTTTTCGGGAAAGGATATGTACCACTTCACGTTGACATATCCACCGGAGGAAGAGACAAAGTGGGGCAATATTATGAACTGGGTGCTGTTTTCCATTGAGGTGGAACATGAAAAAAATTGAGAAGACGGATACTGACGATTGGATCACAGCATGGTCTTTACATTCCGTCTGCTGGGAAATCGTTCCGGCGGGCTTACGTTCCACTGTCCTTTTCGGGCATATGAGAGATGGAAAAGAAGGATACCGGAAATTGTGACATCTTTGTCAGAGGAGGAAAATGAGGATGAGAGAATATACGGTCAGAGTGAAACCTTTTGATTTGATTGCAATTCTTACTTTGGATATTCACAAAGAAATCAACAGGCATGGAAGCATGACAATAGAAGGCTATATAAAGGATGAGGATGAAGAAGCATATCTGACGTTGCTGCAGACAGACTGCAGAGTTCTGGTGGAAGCCGCAGGCGGCGCGGGAGAGTCGGAAATACTCTTCTGGGGGCCGGTGAGAAATTTTGAACTGGGTGTGGATAATGACCAGAAAAAACTGAAACTGGAAGTTGTCAGCGGTTCCTGGCTGATGGACAGAAAACGGCATATCCGGACATTTCAAAACAGCAGACAAACATATCTGGAGATTACGAAGCAGATCCTGCGGGAATATGTGGGTGGGAATGTGATAGACAC
Organism: uncultured Lachnospiraceae bacterium; assembly: GCA_910589075.1. Lineage (GTDB taxonomy): Bacteria > Bacillota > Clostridia > Lachnospirales > Lachnospiraceae > VSOB01. Next base: position 17,032 of record CAJUSK010000015.1, on the reverse strand, counting down.
CGCGTCTGTGAATATTCCGACGGAAGGCTTTGTACTCCAGTACCAGGAAACGGACTGGGAATTCCTCACCAGGCTTGTATCCGGTGCGTCCACCTTCCTGACGCCTGAATGTCTGCGGGACGGGGTTAAGTTATATATAGGTCTTCCCGCCAGAGATACGGTCATACTGGTGGATGACATGCATTACCGCATGTTCCAGGAGATGGAGGAAAGGGATGGGAGTGTCTCCAAATGCATGGGCTATACCGTTTCCATGCGGGATATATACCCGATGGGTACCAGGTTCCTGATTGCAGGACAGGCCATGTCCGTGTACAGGATTGAAAGCCGCTACCTGGGCGGCGAGATGCTGCACGTATATTATGCCAGACGCGGGGAAGATCTGCCGACACAGCGGCGTCCCTTGTATGGTGCACAGGGAGCGTCCCTGGCAGGGCTGGTGATGGATGTAAAGGAAGACCGGGTCAAAATCCGTTTTCTACAGGATGAGAACAGGAGCGGTATTTCCGATACCTGGTTTCCGTTTTCAACGGTATATGCCACAGACACAGGAACCGGCTGGTACTGGATGCCGGAAATCGGAGAACAGGTCAGACTGTACATACCGGGATGGGATGAACGGGAAGCATATGCGGCCAGCGCCGTTTACGGGGAAGCCGGGAGAGAAGGCCGGATGCATCCGGATCATAAAATTCTGAAAACCGCACATGGGAAAGAAATCCGGTTTACACCGGATGAAATTGTTATCACCAACAATCAGGGTCTTCGCATAGAACTGCTGGACAACGAAGGAATCCGGATTGTCAGCAATCGTTCCATCGCAATAGAAGCAGGTGAGGATATGACAATATCCTCAGGGAAAGGCTCCATTGCCGTGGCGGCGGATGACGCCCTGATTCTGAAACAACAGGGAACAGAAATATCGCTCCAGGACGGGGTGCGCTTTGCGGGCGGGGAGTTCAGGATACAGTAGTGTGTGCAGGAGAAGCAATATGGAAAACAGAATGGAGAATATGCTGGAAATATCCGAACGGGCATTTCAGCCCATGTCACAGAATATATACTGGATTTGACGCGGAAATATAACAATCTGATACAGATGGAAGTAAGTGGCAAAACAACGGATTTTATGCTGGATCAGCATGTGCTGGGACAGCAAGAAGAGAGTTTAGAATGTAAATAGTATATGAGAAGAAGGAAATAAAAAAATGAAAAGACTATTGATAACCATATTTAATGGACTATTATGCTATTTTTTTGCTGTTGTTTTACGCATACTAATCGCCATTCCCCACAGGTGGATGATCGGGCTTGTCTCACTCGGCAGGCTGTACTACCCATGGCGGGTATTCCCGTGGTATATGGTTTTGCTACTGCTGTTGGCAGTATATGCCCTGTATGATTTTCTCACCCGCCGTTTCTGCGGCGGGGCTACGCCGGGGGAATGGCTGGCCGGTATCAGAATGAAAGCCGTACACAGAGGGTGGTACATATTTTTTGAGATGTTGTATGTTTTATTCTGGCCTGTGGCAGTTTTGAGCGTGTGTATCTCTGGCAGGATGCCCATGGATAACAGACTGGGAGTGGAAGTGTCCTGCCGCCGGGGACAGCCTGTCTGTATCCGGAGGAAATACCGGGTGTTGTCTCTGTTACTCACATTGGTGTGTCTGTCTGCTTTCTTATATTATGGTTTCTTACGGATGGACCAAGAAGAACGTCTGTGGGCCCTGTATTATGGGACAGGCCCCTTTGCGATATTGACAGAAACAAATATTTTGGCGGGAATTTACAGTGTCTGCGTGGAAGCGGAAAGTTTTCCAATCGGAACGTGCAGATTGGAAGAATCGGAGATGGAAGAATGGGAAAAATATATTTTTTCAGAGGAAGGGATGGAAGAAGAATGGGCGTTTGTAATTACATTTGCAGATGAATATGGGGAAAGATATACAAAACTGGGAGCAGTTACGGAAACATTTGATTATGACAATTACATATTGGCAGTGACATTTGGAAGAGAACTGTACCGGATGCGGATTGTGGATGAGCCTTATCTGAAAATAGATGGGAGCAGAATACCAGGAGAGGGCAGACCTTATACATATATGCATCCTGTGCTGGGTGATCAATATGAGCAGAATACGATATATTTTTATGCAGTTTCACAGCCAAATATATATAAATCTACTCACATTTATGAAATGGGTTTTTATGATAAGGTATTCTGGCCTGTAGGAATCGTTGGAATAAATTTTGACTGTTTTGCGACGGATCCCGCCTCTGCAATCCTGACGGATACAGAAGCGGAAGAAGGCATATGGGAAAGATGGAAATGGTCATACCATTGGGCCAATATTTCCCGTAGCCGCAGATGGAAAACGATGGAATCTCACTGGCAGAGAATTAAAGAAGTGAAAGAAATACAGAAGAAACATAAAGAAGAAGGTTTTCCTATTCCGGCGGCGGAATGGACAGTGGAGTAAAAGCAGACGGCTATGGGGAAATTATTGCAAGATACCTTATGACAAATATCTGGCCATAACAGGATAGAGCGGGAAGAAAAGCACAGGTAATGCAGGAAAGGAAATCATATGAGAAGATTAACGGCAACAATGCTGAATGGAACTGCGTGTATATTCATTACAGTTATATTTTATATGTTGGCTGCTATGCTGCGCAGATGGATATTGATGCAATCAAGATTAACGGAATTATACAGTCCACAGGCCGCCATTCCCTTGTCTTTGGCATTGCTTGGATTCCCGTTGCTGGCAGGTATTGTCTATTATTTATTTATAAAAAAAGTTTCTGACGGGACTACCCTGGGAGAAAGGTTGATGGAAATCAGAGTAATAACAGAATATAGGTTCCGTTATGTGTTATTGGATTATCTGTTAACTGTTTTCTGGGTGATAACAGTGATATGCATGTGGAGAACAGGCAGTATGCCATATGATCGTTATCTGGCTGTTCAGGTTCAGCATGTGGGCAATACGGCGGGAAAGTTCAGAAAACGGTATGTAGCTGCGATGTTATTGGTGAGTATGATGTTCTCAGGAAATATTCAATATTGGCTTAGCGATGATTCAGAAAATTCATATTTATATCCATATTACGCAATAGGCCCGGCTTCCTTTCTGATAGATGCGTATATGATATCAGGCGCCTATGCGGTCTGCATTGAATTGGACAGTACTTGTATAAAAGAAAAACGGCTGTCAGAAGCAGAACTGGGAGAGCGTGAACGGGTCATATTTTCAGAATCAGGAAAAAAGCAGGTGTGGGGATTCACTTCGGTAACAAAGGCGCATTATGAAAATGAATATAAGACATTGGGAGTAGATGCGGCAGAAATTTGCCAGGGGAGAAATATAGCGATTGTTACTTTTGGAAGAAAATTAAAAACAGTAAGAATCATAGATGAGCCATGGTTGTGGATAGATGCAATGCGGGAACCTTTTCCTGAATTTCCGCACATATATCTGCACCTTGTGCTGGATGATGTATATGAGGAAAATATGGTCTATTTTTATAATGTATATGAATATGACATAACCAGATTTATGGAAATCCCCATGACAAATGATCAGGGGGATGTCTCAGTCGTGTGGGTGAACACAGATTATGGACTGTATCAGGATTTCCCGGAAAGCAGACATCTTTCTACGATTGGCCGGGAGGGCATACTGGGGCGATGGGAATGGGCGTATGAATGGCTGCATGGCAATGCCTGATGGGTTACTTATTATGGAACGGATGAGATGGGAACCGAGTCGCCACGGATATGCAAATCCCCATACAGGAATGAACCAGAAATGACAAAACAGGACAAGACTTACAAAAGGGAGAACGGACATGCGAAGACTGCTTTCTGCAATCATCAATTTTAAACTGTGCATATGGACAGCCATAGGAATCAGGCTGCTGTTTGCCATACCGCACAGATGGCTCCTGGGTATGGCCCGGCCGGTTGAATTATACCTTCCCGGAGACGGAATATTTGGGGAACTGTTTTTCGCCGTCCCCATGCTTGTGATCTGCCTGTACCACTTTTTCGTACAGCGGTTTATGAGCGGGATCACGTTAGGCGAACGCATTGCAGGTGTGCGGATCAGGACAAAATGGAATTTGTGGCATGCACTGCTTGAAGGTGTGTCCGTTATCATATGGCCTGTTTCTCTGTGCCAGCTCTGGATTTTCGGGACAATGCCCTGCGACTGTATGCCGGGGACGGAAATATGGCATACAGGGAAGACGTACAGACGGGTAACAGGCAGGAAACATTCCGCAGAAATGATTTTTCTGAAACTGCTGGCAATTCTGTCCGGATGGGTGATGCTTCTGGCTGTGTTTGAGCCGGAGATTCTGGATACGGATATTTCCCGGTTATACCGGCAGCATCAGTGGTATCTGTATCAGAGATATCAGGAGTCAGATTCCCTGTGCCCTCAAATTCCATGGATGCTGCGGGACTGGTATATTGCAGAATATATTGCGGATGTTTATTCCGGAAACGTGGAACTGGAAATCCGCTGCGTAGAGGAATTTACCGTGCCGGAAATGAAAATGGGCAGTCTGCCTGTCGTACCATCCGGAGAACCGGGTGGATGGCTGTTTGTAATCGGGGATTTGGAAGGGGATCTTGCTGGTTATCAGGAACTGGGAATAGATTTGAATCATTGTGATTGTCGGAAAAATATGCTGGCCGTCACTTTTGGACGAAAGATAAAAGCGGCATCCATACAACCGGGATGGGCTTACTACAGTCGTTGGGTGGATGATGAGATACAGTGCCGCGAACCGATTGTGAATTTCCGTTTTCTGCTGGAAAAAGAGTATACGGAAAATCTGATTTGTATATATGAGATACCGCGTATTATGACACAGCGTGTTGCGGATGATTGTATGGAAGAGATACGCTGGTGGCAAACGGACTATTACTATTATGAAAATATAGACTGGATTATGCCGGGATATGAACCGGAACATAAGGCGTGGATAGAAACCGGCGGGATATTCAGGGAATGGTTATGGGCTTATCACATTGCGGTGGAAGGCATGAAAAGGGATACGGAGAACTACATAAATGTTTGGCAGGAAGAGTATGGATATACCGTATATAACTGCTGGAAACAGAAGTAAGGTACAGGTGGAAAGCATATAGGAGAGGAAAATGAGAAGAGGGACAGGAACGATGATAAACGGGTTTCTGTGTATAGTCGCTGTAATTGTTCTACGCATATTGATCGCCATCCACCACCGGTGGATGCTCCGGCTTGTCTCACCCGGCAGGATGCCCATGGATAACAGACGAGTCTTATATCAGTGGAACGCCGTCATATTCGCTGCCGTACCCATACACATACCTGCATCTGACACTGGGAGATGCATATGAGGCAGATACGATCCGGCTATATGTAATGCCCCGGAAAAGGTGTATAAATTCACGTATCTTCCGGAGATCGGGTCGCTTACACCGAGTTACTGGAAGGCGGAATTCTTGAGAGATGGAAATGGGCATGGCGCAGCAGAAGGAACTTTGCCGTTTGGAGATGGGATAATGTGGCGGATTATGTGAAACGGGTGCAGTGGGAACTGGGAAACCACAGATATGCAAATCCCATACAGGAATGAACCGGAAATGACAAAACAGGAACCACCCGGACAAAGCACAAAGGAGACAAACTCTATGAAAAGAATCACAGCAGGAACAATAGACTATGGGATTTGCTGCATACTGGCATGCATCTGCCGGATTGGTTTTACGGTGTTATGCGGATGGGCGTTGCAGGGTACGGGAGCGCAGGTTCCATATTTTACCCTTCCTCTGTATAAGATGGGGGAAAGCGCCGGAATTGGTACATTGATTCTGAATTATGGCGTCTTTTCCCAGCATAAATTTCAGCTCTTTCTATATTTCAGCCTGTTTTTATTCCTGCTTGCGTTTGAGTGCGGCCGGGGCGGCCATACGCCGGGAAAGAGGCTCTGCGGGCTGGAAGTCTGCCGCGGTGAAATCCGTTGCGGGGAAGAGAGCGGGGGATGGGCCTGGATGGCGGGGCGCATTGGGCTGAAACTGTTGTGTCTGAGATTTTGGTATATCGGAGTGATTTTTTATATGCAGACAGGGAAAATGCCGTATGACAATTACCTGGGACTGACAGTGAAAACAAAGGAACTGGAAAAGGAGGAACAGAGATGGAAACAGGAGCAATAACGGCAGGTATGATCCGGATTGAAAGCGGCCCGGCCATGCAGGACATTCTGGAACTGGAACTGGTGATGCGGAAAAACAGCCATGGCAGGATACGGATAAAAGGGACAGTCCCGGAATCGGTGGGGCTTTCACCGGCAATGGAAACACTGGAAAACGGGCTGCTTGTGGTTTCCGTCCCGGAGGGGGAGGGGCGGAAAATGATTTTCTGCGGACGGATACATTCCCTGCGGATAGAGCAGATGGGCAACGGGTATATGGCGGTGGTGGAGGGCGTTACGGCCACTGTTCTGCTGGACAGAGAAGAAAAATGCAGGTCTTTCCAGAATGTGGACATGACCTGCAGGGAACTGGTGCGGACTGTGCTGGCGGATACGCCGGGGGCGGCGGTTATTTTTTATTTCATAGGAAAGTTCGTCCTATGAAAAAAAAGGGATGCGCAGCTTCGCGCGCGGAACAAAAGCTGCGCTTTCAGGAAAATTTGGACGCGAGAGTGTGCGAAGCGCACTTTTGTTCTACGAAAGATACAAGTATCGGACAACCCATTTATCAGTACCGGGAAACGGATATGGCATTTTTGAAGCGTGTGGCTGCCCGGTTTGGCACGTCCCTTTTTCCGGGAGCCCTTTCGGGCAGGCCGGAACTGCATTTTGGGCTGCCCGACGGGAAATGGCATGAAGAAAGGGAGGGAATGACCACATCGGTCAGGCTGGACTCTGTGTATGATGATTTTTGCCGCAGATGGGATCATGTCAGGAAAGAAGAATTTCTCTGTCGCGATCTGGACTCCCTGGAACAGTGGGCGGCGGGAGATTATCTGTCATTCACCGGCGGCGGGGTAAACCGGGTACTGGCAGTGCGGGCCACGCTGGAAAACGGCCTCCTGGTCTGGCATTATGAAACGGCTTCTGAAAAGGTATTTCAGACACCGCCCTATGCCAATCCTATGCTGTCGGGGATTGCTCTGGAAGGAACCGTGCTGGCCGTTCAGAGGGAGTCCGTGCGGATATGGCTGGACATAGACCGGGAACAGCCGGAGGATACGGCTTTCTGGTATCCGTGGATGCCGGTGAGCGGAAATCTGATGTATTGTATGCCAGAGCGGGGTGAACGGGCCACGCTGCTGTTTGAAAAAAGCGACGGCAGGGCACGGGCCATCCGATGCATTCGCGCAAACGGCGGGGGAAATGGGGAATTGCAGGATCCGTCCCGGCGCACCTTTACGACAGCCCAAAATAAGCGCATGTACTTCTGGCCTGAGGAAATGGGCGTTACGGATCTCAGGCAGAAAATAACCCAGCGGGTGGTGCTGGAGGATATGACAGGTATATCCATAGAAAGCTGTAAAAGCATTCATCTCTCTGCCAGAGAAAACATTACATTGGGCGGCAGCCGGGTGACATGGCGTGCACCCCAGGAAATCTCCTTGTTCCGTCGGGATATGTCCGATCCCACTTCCGTGAATCTGTGCAACGGATTCGATTGTATCGGCAGATTTACCGGTGTGACCATGGAGGCAAATGGAGGAGCCGTATTGCCGGCTGTGGAGCATACCGGACAGCCATATGATCTCAGGGGCGCGGAGAAAGCAGTGACGGGTTCCACACCCCGCATGGCCGGCAGGACGGGATTGGAACGGAAAATTACAGGGACACAGCTGTATGCCATAACGGCACATATAGAGTGAGAAGGAGATCAGAAATGGGGAAAACGATCAAAACCGGCGGCGTGGGAAAAAATCCTGCCATAGAAAAGATGAATCGGTTACATGCCATCAGCAGCCGTATGGATGCCGCTGGCAGACTGGAACAGGAGGTGTTTGCAAAGGCGGAAGGAAACCGGGGCGAAAGTATGGAGAGGATGAAACGGATTGCAGATGCATTTTCCATAGATTTTCAGCGGAAACGATAGACAGTGAAGGGAGGAATCAGGATGATTTTTTATGATCAGGAGATGGAAGGCTGCCAGCAGGAAACGGTTGTGTTAAAACGGATTGAACTGGCGCCGGAGGTTCTGACGGCGGAGATACCACAGCAGATGGAGCCCATGTCCGGGGCATTCAGAGATATGTTTTATCCGTATGACAACAGACCGGAAGTCATACTCTCTGACAGGGAGGGCAGCGCACAACTGACGTTTGCCATGCTGGATAAGGATATGCTGCCAGGGGAATGCGGGGACGCCGCCGAAGCCGTCCGCAGCTATACGGAGGAGGAATATCCCCATAACTGGATTTCGCCTGTGGTGTGTTTCAGGGGAGGCGAAGTGCCCGTCTGTTGGTTTCTGATGATACTCACGGAAGAAGACAGGCAGCGGCATCATGTCAAGGCGGTATTTTCGGTGTGGGGACGGTTTTGCCTTGCCACCTTTACCTATCCGGAACAGGAGAGAACGAAATGGGAAGCCATTGTAAAGCGCTTTTTCAGTACATTACATATAGAGGAAAGAAAAGATGAAACCGGTGCAGGATACTGATACAGACAGGATATTTTTGCAGTTGCAGCGGGAATTGCTGCGAATGGGACTGGCAGAGGGCACAGGTGGACAGCCTGTCCGCCGTCTGCTTAGGGGACAGGGATTTTGTATGGAACTTCCGGAAGACTTCCGGGAGACAGACCGGGATAGGGCTGTCGCCCTGTTTTATTCCAGACACAGGCCGGAAACAATGGTTCTCTGCCCTAAGCGTTGTGCAGGCTTTACATTCCAGGCGTTGGAAGCGGAAGCAGATCTGCCCGTGGATGATATGGAAAAAGCCGGAAATACCGCACGGGAAGTTCTCCGGCGGGCGGATGTAAAAACGGTTTTTTATGAACAGGGACAGGCCCTGGCAGGCAGGGTACACTGGTTTGATTATAAAAGTTTTGCAAAGGATGGCGCGGTATATAATCTGATGTTTCTGTTTCCGGCGGAAACGAAGGTAATGATGGGGACTTTTTATTGCAGATTCAGAGACTATGACAGGTGGAAACCGGAAGTGCTGAAACTGCTGGAAACAATACGGATCGGGGAAGGAGATACGAAATGAGAGAATACGATATTGTAACTGAGCCGTTGACATTTATACATATCAAACATCTGGCAATACACAGACAGGTGGGGGAACACGGAAGAGCCAGACTGGAAGGGCATATTGCGGACGAGGATGAACAGCCTTTTCTGGAACAGCTTTGTAAAGACGTATGGGAAAAGATTGAGATCGTGGGCAGAGAGGGGGACAGAAAGACGATTTTTCATGGAATTGTAACCGGCTTTTCCATTTCCGGCGGAAAGGATCAGAAGCAGATGATGCTGGAAGTGACAACCGGCACATGCCTGATGGATCGCAGGCCCCATTACAGAACTTTTCAGAATCCGGATATGACCTATGTGGAACTGTTCCGCCAGATTACGGGGAACTATCAGGATTCCGGATTGATCTGTAACCGTCCGCTGAAAGAGGCGATCGGCGGGCTGATTTTGCAGTATGAAGAGACGGACTGGGAATTTTTACAGCGGATGGCTTCCAGATTTCACAGTTTCCTCACACCGGCATTTGATATGCCCGGCTCCAGGTACTTTTATGATTTGCAAAAAGGCGACAGCTATGAACTGCCGGCGCAAACGCCCTGTACAGTACATAAGAAAATAACAGAGTTTGCAGAAAAGCGCGGCAGGGGGCTGGGCGGGATGCGGGAAGCCGACTGCCTGGAATATGAAGTGGAAAGCAGAGAAGATTACCGGATTGGGGATACACTGATCATCCGGGGACAGCCATACCGCATCTGGCGGATTGAAAGCTGTTATGACCGTGGAGAGCTGCTGCACCAATGTTGGCTGAAAGTACGGGAGGGTATGGATGTGACGGAAACTTTCTGTGAACAGGCGGCCGGCTGCTCGTTCCCGGCCAGGATTCTGCAGGTGGAGGAAGACCGGGTACAGGTGGAAGCGCTGGAGGATGAAAACAGCGGCCAGGAAATCCGGCAATGGTATCCCTACGCGACCGTTTATTCCTCTCCTGACGGGACAGGCTGGTACTGCATGCCGGAGATTGGCGATATGGTGCGGCTGCACATTCCTGCCCACCATGAGGAACAGGCCTATGTGGCCAGCGCGGTGCATCTGGAGACAGTCGGCGCCGAACGCAGTAATCCGGATATAAAAAGGATTATGAACAAATACCGGAAAGAAATCCGCTTTACGCCGGATTCCATCGTACTGACCAACAACCGTGGAACCAGAATTGCACTGACCGATCAGAACGGAATCGAGATTGTCAGTGAACATGCCATTGCCCTCAGAGCCAGAGAAGACCTGACCCTGTCCAGTGAAACCGGATCGCTGACGGCGGCAGGGACAGAATCGGTGAATCTCAGACAGAAAAATACCGGTATTGACATTGGCAAAGGGATTTCCTTTACAGGCGGGGAGATGCGTGTTCAATGACCCCGTATCAGTGAGACCAAAGGAGGCGGAAATGGACAGGCTGGAACAAGTAAAAGAAGCAGCGGACAGATTGGAACGGGAACGGTTTGCAGCCCGGTGCCGGGAGTTGGAGCAGGTATATGCAGGCAGGGATTACCGGGCGATGGCCGTGCAGGCTTTTACCGGGCTGATGGATATGGCGGCGGAGCAGGACAAGGAAACGGCATGGCTGGGTATTTTCCCTCTGCATGTGGGCCTTGCCACAGGCAGCCACGAAGTATTGCTGGCTCTGTACGGGGAGGAATTTTATTTTGATCCCCTTCCCCTCTGCCGGTATTGGAGGCCACCGGTATTTGACCTGTATTTTGAGGAAGATATGGAGCAGATTATGAAAGAGCTCCGCAGACATTTCCCACGGATCTGGCGATATGAGGAAGACGCGGTGCGCAGGCTGTGCGTGGAATATTACCATGCAGCGTTGTGGCGGCTCTGCGCCGGCCTGGAGGAAGAGATCCTGGAGACGGAAAGCTTTAGGCGAATGAAACGGGCGCAGCGTTTTACTGCTTTTTTCGGCAGATTCAGGGGAGAGGGGGAGATTTTGTGGCAGTTGGAGAACAAATGAAATATTTTATGATCGTTCAATCAGAGAACAATCCGTTCCCGGAAATTGTAAACTGGAACCGGGCGCTGGATGTGAGAGCGCTGAACCGGGAAGCATACCGGTCACTGCCGCCGTTTCTGATGCTGGATATGCGTTTGGATCTGGATGCATATATGCCGGATATTCTTGTTTCCCCCTTTCTACTGCTGTCCAGGGAGGCGATGGAAATGGTCGTTCTCTATGAGCAGGAGCTGCCGTTTGTGTTTGCGGCCCTCTTTGATACAAAACAGGGGATCTGCGGATCCTATTACTGTCCCATACCGGAGGACGTGGCCTGCGTTGTGGAGAGAAGAGGAAACGGAGACATACAAATACTGCTGAAACAGGAACAGATTGGCGGGAAGGTTCTGTTCCGGGTGGATGTAAGAGATAAAAAGCGGATTGTTATCCGGATGGATCTGGCGGAAAGTCTGCTGGCGCGGGATATAACAGGCCTGGAACTGCGGGAAGTGACGGTACTCTGACAGGACAGAACGTGTGGGGCGGACAGAAAAGAGAGGTATGGATATGGGATTTTTAGATGAGATAAAAGCGTGGACCAGATACAGGATGCAGATTGGCATGGGGTTGTTTCATTCTCCCGACGACAATGAATTTCTGGTGGAAGGCGCACAATTATTTTGTATAAACGGTTATGGAGTCACTTCGTTGAAAGTACCGGAAAATCACGGGTATACAGGCGGTGATCAGAAAAGCGCAAACTGTAAAGACTGTAAAGCAGTAGAGAATATCCCTTATTTTGAACAATGTATGAAGAACGAAGAGACACATCTGTGTGAAGGGTATATGGAGCTGGCAGAAGAATGGGAAAATGCGTCTTTATCCGGTGTGTCCAAAACGGTGGCCGGCGAGCGGGCAATCAATTTGAGTTCCGTTCTATTATGTAAAAAGGGCGGCGTAATCATACCGGTTTCATCAGGCCAGGAATACGATGGGAAACTGGATTGGGAGAACTTTACAAAGCGATATGTGAATGCGTATTTTTGGGCGGTTGGGAAGGATATGGGCTGCCAGATATACGGAAAAGACCCCATCAATATGGATAGTGGCAACTATCTGTATGAAAAGCAGGATTTGAAAATACAGGGGATTTTGCCGCTCAGTTTCTGCCTGTTTTATAATTCACTCAGCGATAAAGACCAGGGGGCGCTGGGGGAAGGCTGGAACCATACATATGAAATATCGCTGAAAGAAATACCAAAGAAAGCGGCGGTCGTCATTACAATGGGGGACGGACGGGAAGTTTCGTATGTTCGCAGCCTTGAAGGAGCCTATCGGCCTGCCTCCGGAGATGCAGGAGAATTGATCGCTGTGGAGAATGGGTTTTCTTACCGGGACAGGAGTGGGCTTGTCTGTGCATTTGACCGGAAAGGGCGCCTGGTGCATATGTCAGCCGGCGCCGGGGCGGGGAATCACTTTCTGTATGACGGAAAGGGACGGCTGCTGCGGGCGGAGAATGAAACAGGGTGGCTCCAGTATGTTTACAATGGGGAAAACCGTCTGATACACGTATGCGATCATACAGGCCGGAAAGTGGATCTGAAATATCAGTATGGAAAACTGAGATGGTATACGGATGCCGCCGGTGTCTGTTACGAATATGACTATAATGAAAATGGAAAGTTGAACAGGGTCTGTAAGCCGGAAGAGGGAGTTGCCCTGAAAAATGAATATGACGGGGCGAATCGGGTACTCAGACAGACCATGCCGGACGGTTCCGTTGCAGAACTGCGGTATGACGATAAGAATAACCGCACCTGGCTGAAAGAGGAAAACGGGAATCTGATGATGTTCGAGAGCGATGAACGGCACCGGAATATCAGGACTGTCTGCGAGGCGGGAGAAGAATTGTATGCATACAATGATAATAACCAACTCACCCTTTATACGGACCGAAACGGCAATACTACCCGGTACTGTTATGATGACCGGGGGAATATGACAAAGCGGACAGATGCGGCCGGCCAGGTATTTCATATGACTTACGATGGGCAAAACCATTTGATCCGGATAAAATATCCTGACGGCACAGAAGAAAAATATATCTATAATCAGCAGGGCAATCTGACGGGGACGACAGACAGGCTTGGGAATCAGACCAGGGCGGAATATGATGATAACCATAAAATCCGCCGTCTGATACAGCCGGACAACGGAGAAATCAGGATTGACCATGATGAGCGGGGAAAGATAACGAAGATCGTGGATGCCTCCGGACGCAGTTGTCAGTTCTCATATAATGAACTGGGCCAGACGGAGAGGATCACCGATGGAAATGGCAATACCACCCGGTATCGGTATGATCAGAAGGGACGGGTTGGGGAAATCATAAACCCGGCGGGGAACAGCAGGATATATCGGTATAACAGCTGCGACAGGCCGGTGGAAATACAGGATTTTAACGGAAATATCCATAAAATACAATATGACGGCTGCAACCGCTGTTCCATGTATACCGATCCGGAAGGGAATGAAACCTCATATATCTATGATGAAGCCGGACGGTTGCTGCGCAGGATTCTGCCCAACGGAGGATGTTATGTATATACCCATACGCGTATGGGAGATCTGGAATCCGTTACCGATCCCATGGGTGCTGTCACCCGGTTTCAATATGATGCGAATGGAAACTGTATCCGCATTGTGCATCCGGACAAGGGAGAGACTTGCTATACCTATGACTGCCTGAACCGTATGGACAGCCGGACAGAACCGGATGGCCTGACTACCTGTTTTGTCTATGATCAGAATAACCGGATTACAGCCATAAACGATAATTATGGAAATGAAGCCCTGTTGGTGTATGACGCTCACGGGAATCTGCAAAAGAGCACGGATGTATATGGCAACACCGCTTCGTATCAGTATGACTGTATGGGGCGGATGACCCAAAAGACAGACAGCGTGGGGCGGATAACGGAGTATCGGTATGGTATGGGAATTCTGCCGGAGAAGATTGTCTGTTGGGACGGGAGCCATGAGACATTTTGCTATGATGGGAACTATAACGTGATCAGAACGGAAAATCAGGATGGTTTTGCGGTGGAGTTACTGTATGACTGTCTGAACCGCGTTACAGAGATCCGGGACGACCGGGGAAACAGGAAAGCTTATGCTTATGACAGCATTGGTCACCTGCTGGCCTTTACGGATGCCGTCGGCCATACAACGAAGTATGCCTATACGCCCAACGGGAATCTGGAAAGGATGACAGACCCGGAAGGTAATACGATCCGGTATCAGTATGACTGTATGGGGCAGCTCCTGTCATGCATTACACCGGGACAGGAGGGGTCTGCGGTCAGCAGCTATGAGAGAGATTTGACAGGACGGATCGTGGCAGCCGTCAATCCGCTGGGTCTTACGGAATTCTATACATATGATCCGTCCGGCAATCTGGGCTCAAGAACAGATCGGGAGGGAAATACGGAGACCTATACATATACCCGGGCAGGCATGCTGGAATCCATCCTGTATGCCGATGGCCGTCAGATAAAGCTGACCCATGACGGACAGCGCAGGCTTATACAAGTAGAGGACTGGCTGGGCGTGACCGAGATAGAGTGGGGAATCTGGCGCCATCTGCGTTCCGTCACGGATCCTGAGGGCAGGAAAATAACTTATGAATTTTCCCCTGCCGGGCAACCGGAGCGCATTATCTGTCCCCACGGGAAAACCATCCGGTATGAGTATGATGACTGCCTGCGGCTTGTGGGATTATCGGATGGAGAATATGAGGTGAAGTACAGATATGAGGCTGGAAGGCTGCGGGAAAAGGAGATGCCGGGCGGACTGAAAACGGTGTGTTCCTATGATCGTGCCGGTCAGTTGTCGGAGCTGACACATTACCGGGATGAGAGGATACTGGACAGATTCCGCTATACATATGATGCAGTGGGCAACCGGACAGGCGTAAACAGGGAACGCACAGGACTTGAGGCGGAAAGCGGGACATACCGGTATGAATATGATGCCCTCCGCCGTCTGACCGGGGTACTGCGGGACGGAGAGGTGCTGCGTCAATACCGGTATGATCGTCTGGGCAACCGGATCTGCAAAGTGGAAGGAGAGCGGGAAGTACGCTATCTGTACAATGCGGGCAATCAGCTGATCCGGGAAGAGGGGGAGAACAGCGTTGCATACAGCTATGACAAAAGAGGCAACTGTCGTGATATACAGGTCAACGGTGTATTGGAAAAGCGGTATGAATTTGACAGCGCCAATCGCCTGAGCGCCGTCTATGGAAGGGAAGGGCTGCTGGAAACGATGCGGTACAACGGCCTGGGCCACAGAACGGGACGAACCGTCTACGGGGACGATCCCGGTGGAAAGGCGCGGGAGATTACTTATATAACAGATATAACCCGCAGAGCGGGTAACCTGCTGGAGAAGCTGGAGGACGGGAAGTGCGATACCTGCCTGTGGGATGGGACGATCGCCTGCATTTCAGAAGCAGGAAGGGGGAAACTGTTGCTGACAGATGAACTGGGCAGTGTGATACGTGCCTTTTACCATACGGGGAAAGAAAACGGCATTTATGGATACGATGAATTCGGTAATAGGACACAGAGCAGGGGAAGCAGTCAGCCCTTTGGTTACACAGGGTATCTGGAGGACAGCGTCAGCGGCGCCTGGCATGGGAACGCCAGAGAGTATATGCCGACAACAGGGACATTTCTCAGTGAAGACAGAATCCATGACATAGCAGGTCTGCCCCAGACACTGAACCACTATGCCTACTGCATGGGGAATCCTGTAGGATGGGTGGATAGAAATGGGATGTTTGGACAGAATGCCGCAAACGCTGTCATATCCTCATATACATCCAACCAGTATCAGATGGGAATTGAACTATGGAAAGATGATCTGTCACAGGCAGCGGACAGCATTGGGAAGGCCGTTAATAAAGGGCTGGATCTGGCGGGAAGAGGCGTGGAGTATCGCGTGGATCAGATTAAAAACGAGGTGGATGGTGTTGTTACCGGGGTGAATGAGTTCTGGAGTAATGATGTATTTGGGGTGAATGATATGCTGTACCAAAGTGAAGATAAAACCATTAGTTTATATGTGCATCGGGGAGGGAATTTTGTGGTTGTGGATAAGAACAGAGACGGTAGATTTACAGGATGGGCAGTAGATTTGTCAGCAGATATTCCTTATATTAATTTTTCTGCAGGATGCAGAATTACAGACGCCCACAGTCCGATCACCTGGGGGATAAAAAGGTATACAAAAGCCAAATCTCCGGATGGCAGGGTCAGTGTTATGATCGGGGAAGGTGTGAATAAAGAGGGGGTGTTTATAGGCCAGACGTTTTCGTTTACTACAGACAATCTACCATTGGAATTGTTTGACGATATAGTTGTGGAACCTGATGCCACGGTTACACTGGCGATGTCTGTGGACACAAACTATCTAAGGTGGAGAACTGTTTTTGCTACAGTGGGCGTAGTTGTGGCAGCATACTACTGTCCTGAAATATTGCCGGAATTATTGCCAGGATTATTGTTACCAGGAAAATGTCCGTTTTAAAAGTATAAAAGGAGGTAAATCTTATGAGAGAGATACTAAAACCCATCATATGTTTTATAGGCGTATTTTTTGCATTAGCGGCAATTTGTATTATACAGAAGGCACTTGCATATGACTGGGGAAATGAAGAAAAAGCAGAAGAGCCGGTTGCCATAACTTTTAGTGTTGATTATTATAACTCATCGAAATTTTCAGAGGATGATTCAACACTGATATATGCAGATACAAAG
>CAJUSK010000014.1 GCA_910589075.1 uncultured Lachnospiraceae bacterium | reverse complement strand
TTTTGTATTCATCATTTTTGCCACTTCAGACTCCAACGTTTCTATTGTAGGAAGACTGCGTTGGTATTCTTTGCTGAGCGCATTGCTTAATTCGTATCCTGCAATACCAATCGGCTGTGAAACTTCTTCTAAAGAATATTCCGCCACAACATTATCCTTATCCTTGCAAATAAGCAAACCTATTGCCGGATTATCGCCATCTCCTGTTAATTGCTTATTTACTGCGGTAACATAAAAATTTAATTTCCCAACATACTCCGGTTCAAATCTCTTTGTTTTAAGTTCTACGACAACATAACAGTGAAGTTTTATGTGATAAAACAGCAAATCAATATAAAATTCACGCTCTCCAACCTGTAAATGCACCTGACGCCCCACATAGGAAAAACCTGTTCCCAGTTCTAGCAGGAACTGGGTAATCTGATTTACCAGAGCATCTTCCAATTCTTTTTCATCATAATCAATTTTCCTTCAACAATCCCGATTTTATGCTCTGCAACTTCTCAATAAATAGGAATTGCTTTTATTGTAAATCATCTTTAGAAATTGCTATTGAAGGATAATGAGAAAGTTCTGTCAAATCAACATTTAGTGGCACACTATAAACCATGTAATAATTATTAGGATTGGCGGCAATCAATTCATTCATTTTTTGTTCTGCTAAGTCTTTATCATTTGTGGCATACACAACTGATACAACACCTACTTTATCATTTTCCGTCCCCTGTATATTTCCGCATAATATTAATTTTAATGGGGCGTTCCCATTCAAGCCTTGCTTAATATAGTCCTTATATTCCATACTTGCCCTCCATCAATTCCGATTTGTATATAACTATACCATAGTTTGTATATTTCCAAAAGCAGAATATTTATTTTTGTATATCATAGCAATAATATTCAAAAAAAACATATAGTTTTCTAAATATCCATTTCTTCCCAACCCATTCCAGAACGATTCAGAAAAAGTACTGAATCGTTCTGGAATAGAGTTAGCAAATTTCCCTAAAATCTGTTTGTCGATATTGGGAGTGGCTTTTTCTTGTTGCTTTCTTTGGTTTTCCGGCTTTTGCCAGAGAAATCCATGGAAAATATGGTCTGCTTATCATAAGCAACAGTTGCAATTATAGGGGATATTTATGGAGTTTTACGTTCTTTTTATGGTCAACAACATAAAAATATGACGTGGAAATTTAGAGATTCTCAATTTTCCATAGATTTCCCCCCCCCCTAAAAATCGCTACATAAGTGTGTACTTGTTATATTTTGATTTTCTATTTTCCTATTGCCTGACCTTTGTAAACAAAGGGATTTTGAGTTATATTTGTAGAACATGTTATATAATTTCTATGTTTGTTTTGTCTGTCTGGTCTGACCGGCACGGTATGCCGTCCGATTTCCTCTAACAGCTTTTCATAATCTGCACCTTCCGACCTGAAATATTCCCGGCACAAGGCCGCCGCCATCTTAAAATTAACACGGTACGCATGAATCCCTTCTTCCGGCTGTCGTATAACCACTTCACGGGCTATACGGCTTGTAAAGTTACACATGACCATTGCCGCGTACATTTCCTGCTCCGCAAAACAGTCGCTTTTGCCGTGCAGATTTACAAGACACATGGGATACGGACTGGGAAAATCCCAACGTCCCCGGCGTGTTTTGCTCCCTTCTTTGCTGTTTTTCGGCACTTGAAGGAAGATATGTTTCTTCTGTTTATCCTCTTTTGTCTCCGTGGTGCTGACGGTAAATCGGATAACCGTATCCAGTTCCAACATAGGGAGACGTGCTACTTCCCTCATTGCAGAACGGTTATTCTTTATACGAATTAAAAAATCCAGATTTTCCTTTTCCGCAAGATGGGCCAAGAGGTTATAGGACTCAAAACCTCTGTCTCCAATGATGAGAGTTTTTTCCCTGAATGTGTTGCGCCTGACAAGTTCAATCAATGCGCCGATTTCGTCTTTTGCGGTTCTGGCTGTATCACCGCTTCCAGATATACTTTATTCAGTATGTCATACAACGGCGTCATATGCAGTTGGTTATAGCCCTGATGACCGCCGAGGAAATGCCTTGCCGGAGAAAACTTGACAAATCTCCCTTTTTCATCCATAGTGTTCCTGAAACCATTCCCTGACGAAAGGAAGAAACCATGTATCCCATCACCGAAGAGCTGCTCCATTTCGGCCTCACCAGACAAGAGGCCAACCTGTACCTGACCCTGCTTACCCACGGCGAACTCACTGGCTATGAAGCCGCCAAATTAACGGGCATTTCACGTTCCAATACATATAATGCCCTGGCCGGCCTGGTGGAAAAGGGCGCCGCCTGGGTTATGGAAGAACATGTGACCCGCTATGTGGCCGTCCCCTTTGAAGAATTCAGCGGCAATGTTATCCGCCATCTGCAGGAAAAAAAAGAAGCGCTCCTGTCCCGTCTCCCCCACCGCCAAACAGACGTCCAGGGCTATCTCACCATACGGGGAACAAGGCAGATCATGGATAAACTAACCAGCCTGATTCTGGAAACAGGGCAGCGGCTGTATATTTCCGTACCACCTTCCATTCTCTCCCAAATGCTTCCACATCTGCAGAAACAGGTGGAAACCGGGAAAAAGGTAGTGATTCTCTCCAATATCCCCCATCCGCTGGAAGGGGCGATTTCTTATGTAACCGGCAGGGAAGAAGATCAGATACGCCTGATTGTGGATTCTGTGAAAGTACTGACAGGCAGAATTTCCGATGGAGAAAACTCCGCCTGCCTCTTTTCACAGAACCGCAATCTGATTGATATATTCAAAGAAATGCTGAAAAATGAGATTATGCTTATTGAGATGGGAAAAATGGGTTAAAATCCATATCCCCAAGATACACCCGCCCGCTCTCCTGCTTTTCCTCATATTCCTGCAATATATGAGCATTGGCCCGGTGGATCTCCTCTTCCAGCTCCCTGGCTGAGATCAGGCCGCAGCCTGCACCACGAATGATTATCTGCTCCAGTCCATCGGACGTGGCCACACTGATCCGATACCGGGAAGCGTGTTCATGGGCAAATTTTTCAATAAACCGATCCGCAGTCTCCGCTTCTTTCGTATAGACCACATGAATATTGTGATAGTCCACCATTTCCTCCACATGCCCTTCCAGGCGATAGGCATCAAACACCGCAATCAGCTCACACCCCCGGATTCCCTGATAATTGCACAGAATATCCAGCAGTCTGCCTCTGGCACCGTCCAGACTCACCGCTGCCAGTTCTTTTAGTTCCTTCCAGGCAAATATAATATTATACCCATCCACCAACAGATATTCCGGCTTTTTCTCCTGGGGTTGATACATCCTGGCGCGGGATGGTATGGATATCCCCTCTTTTTCCTGACGTCTGCGCCTGGCCGGAATGCCTTTCCGGGATATGGGCGCATCCTTACGGTTTGCATAAGCGGTCTTATTTAATATAGCATCAATCTCCTCGGTGCCAATGGTCAGTGCCTGTGCACTGCGGCTTTCTGCTTTCGCCTGTCTGCGTATTTCCCCATCCGTCGGCTCCTGTTCATTTGTCAGAATGGAAGGCAGGTGCATATATTCCCCTACTTCATCCCATGGCACCACAAACCCGGCGCCATGGGCGCAAAATACAGAGGAAGAAGGATTTCTCACATCCCGCTCCGGATCATACGCTTTTTCCGCCAACACTTCCCCGGTATTATGACAGGGGCCATACCCTTTCAGTGTACAAGATAACCGCCCCAGCCCTTTGGTATAGGCGGCCACTTCTTTCTGATAAGACTGCAGGCAGACCACAGGCGCGCTGCCACGAATCTGCGTCATGTCCCCATCCATCTCCGGCTGAAAGGCTTTTGCATCAAGCATATCCAGATCCGTCATCGCCCGGCCCGTCAACACAGACGGCACTTCCAGGCAAAAATCATAATAGGGCTCCAAAAGTACGGACTCTGTCTGCATCAGTCCCTGGCGGACAGCCCGATAGGTTGCCTGCCGGAAATCTCCGCCCTCCGTGTGTTTGGTATGCGCTTTTCCTGACATAAGTGTCACTTTCATATCCGTCAGCGCCCCGCCGGTCAACACGCCCCTGTGTTCCCGCTCACGCAGATGCGTCAGCACCAGCCGCTGCCAGTTCCGGTCCAACACATCCTCGCTGCACCCACTGGCATACTGCATCCCACTGCCCGGCTCTCCCGGCTCCAGGAGAAGATGTACTTCCGCATAATGGCGCAGCGGCTCAAAATGCCCGACACCTTCCACGGCTTTGGAAATGGTTTCTTTATAGACAATGGCACCCGGCCCGAAAGAGACTTCCAGGCCAAACCGTTCTCTGATCTGACGCTGCAATATCTGTAGCTGGATTTCCCCCATCAGCCGCAGCTGCAGCTTTTTTCCTTCCTCATCCAACGCAAAATGCAGCTCCGGCTCCTCTTCTTCCAATTGCCTGAGCAGCGGCAGCGCCTTTACCAGGTCATATCCTTCCTCCAAAATCATCTCATAAGAAAGCACCGGTTCCAGCAAAGGCTGCAAAATCCCCTGTTCCCGGCCCAGCCCTGCGCCTGCAAATGTGTGCTCCGGCCCTGTTACAGCCGCCACACAGCCTGCACCGATCTCCGACGCCACATCATATTTGGCACCGGAATACAGCCTGATCTGACTGACCTTTTCCTCCCACGTCCCGTCCTCCGTTTCCACAGACAGAAGATCCCGCACTGCCAGCTTCCCGCCGGTCACTTTCAGCCAGGTCAGACGTTTTCCCTGTTCGTCTCTGCTGATCTTGTAAACTCTGGCGCCAAACTCCCCCGGATATTCCTGCCGCCCCAGATACCTGCCCATATCCGCCAGCAGTTCACCTGCCCCGTCCCCTTTCAGGGCAGATCCAAAGTAACAGGGAAACAGCTTTCTCTCCCGGATCAGCTTTCCTGTCATCTCCTCTGGCACACTGCCCGTTTCCATATACAGATCCAACGCTGCTTCCTCACACACGGCAATATTTTCATAAAAGGGCTCTGTCCCCTTTACCTCTTCCGAAAAGTCCACACAATGATCGCCGAACTCTTCCTGTAACTTGGCCAGCAATTTGGCTCCCTCTTCTCTGTTTTCAAAGCGGTCCGTTTTATTGACAAAAATCATGACAGGTATGTCATATTTTTGCAGCAGCTTCCAGAGTGTCCGGGTGTGGGCCTGTATGCCCTCCACGCCGCTTAACACCAGCACTGCCCCATCCAATATCTGCAACGTACGTTCCATTTCCGCCGAAAAGTCCACATGCCCCGGCGTGTCCATAAGGATAATATCCGCCGCTTCCCCCTTGAGCACCGCCTGCTTGGAAAAGACCGTAATCCCCCGCTCCTTCTCCACCGCATACGTGTCCAGAAAAACGTTGCCCTTATCCACCCGGCCCCGCTCCCGCAAAGCGCCATTCTCGAACAAAAGGCTTTCCGACAGTGTGGTCTTACCCGCGTCCACATGGGCCAACAACCCTATACAAATATATTTTTTAAATCCCTTTCCGGCCACATCACTCATGGATTATATCCCTTCCCGCTGCAACTTCCCTGTTAGCGTTTTCTTTTTCAAATTGATTATCTGCCTGTGTATCAACGCAATCCATTTTATCACAAGAACAACCGGAAGTCGATATTGTGCCAAAATATCCCGCATGGAACAATATGCAAAGGGGGGGCGTTTCCGGATACAGGCTGCCGCCACAGGCTCCGGCAATCTGCGGAAGTAAATTGAATTCCATCCAAACCTGTGTTATAGTCAAAACGATACAGGAGAATGGGAGGAAAATGGATGTTACAGAATGAATATGACCATGAAAAATTTTTTGCGGAATATGCGAAAATGCCCCGCAGCAGGGAAGGTTTAACCGCCGCCGGAGAATGGCATCAGTTACAGCCGCTGTTTCCCCCGCTGGAAGGGAAACGTGTGCTGGATCTGGGGTGCGGATATGGTTGGCATTGTAAATTTGCAGCCAGCCAGGGGGCAGTACAGGTATTGGGACTTGATCTAAGCCGGAAGATGATTGCTGAAGCCCAAAAACGCAACGTGGAAAACCAAATTGAATATCGTATTTGCGGAATAGAGGAATATGAATACCCGGAAAATATGTGGGACTGTGTCATTTCCAATCTGGCTCTGCACTACATTGCACCTATTGACAGGATATTCCAAAAAGTGCATAAAACACTGAAGCAGGACGGGATATTCCTTTTTAATATTGAGCACCCGGTATTTACTGCCGGTGTGGGACAGGATTGGGTCTATACAGACGAAGGGACACCAAAATATTGGCCCATTGACAATTACTTTTTTCCAGGAGAACGGAATACACATTTTTTAGGATGTGATATAGTAAAACAGCATCATACGCTTACCCAGATACTGATGGGCCTGCTCAATAACGGCTTTGAACTGAATGCAGTGGAAGAAGCAGAGCAACCTGCAGAAATGCGGGATTTTCCGGAAATGAAAGACGAAATGCGCCGTCCTATGATGTTATTGGTTAAGGCAACTGCAAAAAAAGCAGTGCCATAGCCCGCCAAAGGCCCTCTATCTTCCTGCGCATATACAACTATTGTCATAACCTTTAAACCCGTTTTGTTCACAGAAGGCAGTTTGATACAACAGCTCAACCGGTTTTCTGGGGAATGTTTTCCGGATACTGTGGGATCAGCAGCAGCACACTGCAAACACATATCGTACCCTGTGCTTTTATGCGCATCGTACCCTGATATTTTTCAGCCACTGCTCTTATATTGGAAATGCCCGTCCCTGTTCTGAATAAACCATTTCCCTGAAAGCTGTTCTCAATTTCCAGCAGAATAAAATCGCCCTGTATGCGCCCCGACACATGAATATACGGTTCTGTACACCGCGCCGAAAGTTTGCATGCATGGATTGCATTGTCCAACGCATTGGCCAGAATCACACAAAAATCAATATCCCGCACCATACAGGGGCAGGGCAGAATCAGAGAACAGGAAACATCTATTCCCATACTTTTTGCCATCCCCAGTTTATTCTCCAGCAGAATATCCACCACCGGGTTGTTGGTACTGCATGGAAAGGACAATCCGTTTGTCATCTCCTCCATATCCCCGATATATGTTAACGCCTTTCCCGTTTCCCCGGCTTTTAAAAGCTCTTTTAGCATTGTCATGTGATTCTTTATATCATGGCGAAATGACTTTGTGTTATCATAACGCTCCTTCGCCTCCTCCACATACCGGTTCAGAAAATACTCTTCCTGCTCCAACAATGATAATTCCACACTGAGACGGAAGTTCTGTAAAAGTTTCTTATAGGCAAACAGAATGCAGAACAGGCTGGCCACACTCAAAAGCTGCAACAATACAATAGGGCCGGGATCCGTATATATCCTGATACCCTTTTCATCCGTAATAACCGTATTTCCGTATAAAACGGAACTGATATAGTTTTCAACAAAAAACAGCATACATAGCGGCGTTAAAATCATAAACAGATATGGTTGTTTTACGGTTTCACAGTATGAAAAATGCCGGTATATCATACAAAAGCAAAGTATTGACAAGACCAACGCCATACTCTCTGACAGCCAGAATGCAATGCCCATGACTTTGTGGGTTAAGGAAAACAGCCTGGGATACACAATGCAAGACAACGAATTCACAATTCCATAACTGAGCTGCATACTCTCGATTGTCAGAGCGGCATATAAGATAACAGGCCTCCAGTCTGCCCGGCATACCAGAATCCCACTTACTGTAAGCAGCAAAAAATATACGAGAAATTCTGTTATACTGTCCCCCGCAGGAATTGCCATCGTCACAGCAAATCCCAGTATTGCAAACAATCCGTACAGATAAAACCGGACTTTTTTCTGCAAAAACCGGGTAAGGAAATAAAACCCTGCAAGCATCTGAACGCTGCCCATAATATATATTAAAACATCCATACATTCAGTCATTTTACACGCTCCTGTATGTAACCGGATTTTTCTTATATATGTTTCATATACTGTAAAATAACACCTGAAAATTCCCTGCTCCGCAATCTTGATACGGGTATCTCCCGGCCGCCTTCCATATATGCCATACCATGTTTATAGCTTCTTAAATATTGTAAATTGATCAGGTAACTTCTGTGACACCGGAAAAACCTCTGATCCAGCCTGGTTTCCAGCTTTTCTATACGATCATAAAAATCAATCACTTCCGATGATACTAAATGCAGGTAAACTTTTCTGTTGATAATCTCACAAAAAACAATCTCCTCAAAAGAAATAATGCTGCTTTCATATCCCTTGCGTACAAGCAGATTGGCTTCCCCGGAGCCCGCCATGGAATCCGTCAGACGTTCCATTGTTTTGTCAAATCGTTTCTTTTCAATCGGCTTTATCAGGTAATCATAGGCCTGTACTTCAAAAGACTGGAATACCATTTCTTTGAGAACCGTAATAAAAATGAGAAAGCCCTTAAATTGATGTGCCCGGAGCTTTCGGGCAGTTACCATACCATCCATGCCCTGCATCTGAATATCCAAAAACAGAATATCGATTCTTTTATCATATTTCAGCAACTCTTCTCCCGATGAAAATTGCACAATATATATTTCCATATGTTTCCTGCGAAAAAAATCAGCCGCCATCCCTTTGATATGGTCGGAAATTTGCGGTTCGTCATCGCAGACTGCAATACGGATCATATCGGTACCTCCTCCCTGAAAAACAGTATTTTACTACATCTTTTCTGCCAGGGCAATCAAAATGTTCCTGAATGTACCCTGGCAGGTGTGAAATGTCTGATCTGATGATTCGGTGAGAAAACAGAAAACGGACTTTGAGCGCTTTCTGTCATAAAATCCGGGGGCTAATTTCACAGACAGCAGAAAGTATACTTTTCCGGCTTTCAATTCCATGGACAACAGAGAACAGGCTTTGCCGGTTTTCAATTCCATGAACAACAGAGAACAGGCTTTGCCGGTTTTCGATTCCATGCAAAAAAGCCAACGCAAGTTGACTTTTTTATTCATGACAATAGGTTTGCTGGCGAAGCCTGCAATCTATTGTTTGTTATGTAATTGTTTCCCAATGGGCCGGCCTGGGCTTATAGGCCAGTTCAAAATCATAAAGTTTTCAGATCCGTCGCAATCTCCAGCAGCATGTCTTCCACCTGCGGCGCATAGCCCAGCCTGTCAAATGTACCATGGAAGATACCGCCATATCGTATATGACGTGTCTCTATGCCTGCTGCCACAAGTTTCCGTGAAAGCGCCTCACAGCTCGCACGCAGGAAATCATATTCCGCCGACATAACTGTGGTTTTGGGAAGCCGGGAGAAATCTGCCAGCATAGGGCTGATACCGGGCTGACTGTCATCCACCCCTTCCGGAATATACCACGACGCTGCCATCACAGATGTTTCACCGATAATCCGAATCTGCGCTTCAATAAGCGGATCCTGCTTTGGATTGTCATACATCTCAGGCTTCCAGTAAATGGGCTTCTCCAGCGTTTCTCCCATGTGGGATCCCGGATAAATCAACGCTTCATAGGACAGCATATGGTTTCCCTCCATCCGATCCCGCAAAGCGCAGGCCAGCGTCAGGTTTCCGCCTGCGGAGTCTCCGGCCATACCAATCTTGTCTGCTCCAATCCCCAGTTCACCGGCATGGGCATACACCCACCGCAACGCTTCGTAGCATGTATCAAACCCGGCCGGATATGGGTGCTCCGGACTCAGCGGATAATCCACGGAAAATACCACCCCGCCGGAAAGCTGGGCCAATAACTTACATTGATTTTCCACCGTGGTGATATTCCCGCCAAAAAATCCGCCTCCATGGATGAAGATTAAAGCAGGCCGCTCTGTCTCCTTTGACAGCACTTCATACTGATACAGGTGGAAGTTTCCCTGTTCGGCTGCAATCTCATGACATGTTGTCCGGATTCCTGTGGACATATCACTGCTGACCCACCCGAACTGAGCCCTTAAAAATTCCAGCTTCGAATAGTTTTCCCCCTGCTCCGGCCCCAGCAGATGTGTTTCATTCGCCCATAGCTGTGGATGAAGCCGCTCCCGGAAATGCATAAAATCTTCCCTTGTCACGCCCGCCGCCGCTGCGCTTCTCGGATCCGCCGCTCCCGGCTCGCGATCTGCACAGTTCCGCACTTCAATCTCCAGACCGTCTACTTGTATCATGCTTGCATTTTCTTTCAGGCTCCGTAACAGCCTGCCATATTCTTCTGTATTCATTCTTAGTTTCTCCTGTTCCAGTTCCGCATTCGCCTTGCAGGCGCACCCCTGGGGAAACATTTCCGTCCACTTCCGTGGCCGTAAATTTTTCCCGCCCCTTCCCGGCTCATGCTGTTTTGGGTTTATCTTGGTTGAGGTGGGGTTTTTTGTTCTTCTCTGCGGATTTGTCCGATTGTCTTGCCGGCATATTTTTTGAAGACTCTGCAAAGGTAGGCATCATTGGGGTAGCCGGTGCGTTCTGCAATCTGTTTTAGGGAAAGTCTGGTGGTGGCCGCAAGTTTTGCCGCTTCCACAATGCGCAGACCGGTCAGATATTCCACAAAGGTAATGCCCAGCTCCTGGCTGATGATGCGGCTGAGGTAGTAGGAACTGATACCGATTGCCTCTGCCACGCTGTCCAGAGAGATGTCTCTGGCGAAATTCTGATCGATGTAACAGATGGCTTCTTTTACATAATCCGATGCGCCATCCATCCTGCACAATGTATGGATGCGTTCAAGCTCCTCCTGCCACTTTTCCAGGCCTTCTCCTTTTTCATCCCCCTTTTCCTCCTCTTTTGTCTCCGGATTTTTCCGGTATAAGCCTTCCAGGCTTTCCTGGTAAGAGCGGGACAGTTCTGACAGACTTTCGTAAAAGCCGCCGATGCCGGCTCTGAAATGCATGGGATACTCCCGCCGCAGTTCTTCAACGGCCAGCCATACCAGATCTCTGATCCAGTTTTCTGTCTCCTGCCGGTCTTTGAACTGCAGGGGCTGCACCAGTATGATAAGATTGATTCCGTGATCCGTGGCATTTACAATGCAGTTGCAAAGGCTGTCCAGCGCGCGGTGGACAATTTCATTCCAGACATTTTTCTCCGGTGCTCTGAGTCTCTCTTCAAACCCTGTGGGAAGAATGGTGGCCATGGCGGCGCCGCAGAATTGTATGTGATTCATATCGCAGTACATACGCATACTGTGTTCCGACGGCTCTTTCATCAGGACGGAGTAAACAATATCACTTTCAACCACCGAATGGATACCTGTCAGAAGAGAATTCATCCGATTTCTGGAGTCCTCTTCTTCCCGTTCCCTGCGTATGCTGTCGCACACCTTTCTGACCGTTTCCAGAAAATGCTCCTTTTTTTCCGGCTTGAGCAGATAGGCGTCAACTTTCATGTCCAGGGCCTGTTTCACATAATCAAATTCGTCGTAGGCTGTATTTATGATAAATCTGGTATTCACTTTGCGTTCATGGAGTATGCGTATGGCCTGGATGCCGTTCATGCCAGGCATATTCATGTCCACAATGGCAATATCCGGCATCAATGCCGCTGCACTGCGCACCAGTTCATAGCCGTCATTGACAATGGCTACAATCTCAATGTCGGGAAATTCCCGTTTGGTAAAAAGTTCCAGGCGTTTGCATGCCGCTTTTTCGTCGTCTGCTATGATCAGTGTAAACATTTCTATTCTCCCTGCAAAATTCCCTGACCGGGAATCTCGATGTGAATCACTGTCTTTCCCGGATGGCTGTCCACATCAAAAACAATCTCCGCATGATAAAAAAGCTTGAGACGCATGTAAATGTTGCGGATTCCCACATGATCGTCTTTTTCATATTCAAATTCGCCGTTTCTGATCTTTCTGATATATTCCTCCGCAAATCCACAGCCATTGTCTTCTATTTCGATGATGGTGTACGTCGGCGCCTGTCTGGTCCGTATCGTCACTTTACCGCCGGTCAGCATATTGTGGATCCCATGTTTCAGGGCATTTTCCACCAGCGGCTGGAGGATCATACAGGGCATTTTCTGTATACCGCAGTTCTTGTCAAGATCAAATGCGAAGGTAAAGCGGTCTTCAAACCGGCATTTCTGAATATAAATGTAGTCTTTGAGATTTTCGATCTCTTCGGAAAGGGAAACGGTTTTTGTCAGGCGATCCAGGTTATAGCGCAGGTATTCGGCGGTGATGTCAATCAGGGTCCTTGTCTGTTCCGCATCCTCCATCACTGCTGAATTGGAAATCATATTCAGGGTGTTAAACAGAAAATGGGGATTGATCCGGGATTGCAGCAGGTTCATCTGACTGCTTTGCAATTCATTTTTCAGACGCAGGTTGTCTATCTCCATCTCTTTGATCTGCGCCCGTATCTGCCCGTCCTGCTCCAGTTGGCACACCTGTTTCTGGATAATATCCAGCATATCGTTCATCGTGTCAGCCAGTATCGTCAGCTCGTCGTGAGAGCGCAGTTCCAGCCGTTCCGTGTGATAGAGATTTTCTTTGATACACTCCACAAAGCGGGTGAGCTGGCCCAGGCTGTCCGAAATGTTGCGTATGATTTTGAGGTTGTGTTTGAGATAGATAGCCAGCACAAGCACCAGCAGGCCGATCTGTAAAAAGCCGATAGCCCTGCTGATTTCTGCCATTGTCTGCTTCTTTTCCAGTGAAACTGTCAGTTCGATGGAATAGATGTCCTTGAAACTGGTGTTGATATAGTCCATGACCTCCTGTGTGGCTCTGAACTGTATGTCAATCTCCTTGTCGCTGACTTCCTGAGGCTTGTCCTGGGAGCCATAACTTTTCAGCAGCAGGATCAGATCATCACATTCTTCCAGATAGGTTTCCGTCATACAGGCCAGGTCTTTTTTGGCACGGGAATACTCACGCGCCACCTGCTGTTCCACCACACTGATCTGCCTTCGCACGTTTTCCCGCTCTTCGGCGTATCCCTCCATGCTGCTCTCGCGCAGATACAGGTAGGCATCGCTGATGGCCATATTGGCTGTCTCGATTTCCACAAAGAGCTGGTTGAGTTCCAGCAGTTCGTCCAGCGCACTTTCATAGCCCAGGGACAGCATCCAGTTCCCCATTGAAGCAGCCGCAAACATGATGAGCACACAACCGAGAATCACAGAATATCCTTTTTTATACTCTGTTGAAATAGATCGTTTTCTTTCTTTATCCATTTCATGTATCCTCCGAGCCTTCCGCCGTAACGAGGTTCACGTCTGTCAGTATTTTGCGGTCCCATTGCCCGCCGGACTCCATGTAGCGTATAATCTCACATACGCTGATCCGCCCCATATTGGCCTGTTGTTGTTCCATGATGCCTTCAAATGCCCCTGAACGCAGTCCCTGCATTGTCTCGTCCACCAGGTCAAACACAAGGATATGAGAGAATTTTCTGGTTTCCCCTGTCAGCCTTGTACCCAGTGTCTGCCCGGAAGTGCCTTCTACACACACCAGCGTGTCCACTTCCGGATACTCTCTGGCTATGGTATGATATTTTTCCATGACACGGAGAGAATCATACTGGTCATATTCCAGACATGCCACAGTCAGATCCGGATATTGTTCCAGCGCTTTGCAGATGCCATCATACCGCTCTTCCAGGTTTGGATAGTTTTCCGCGCCTGACAGTACTGCAATCGTCCCCTGGCCGCCTGTGACTGCTGCTACCGCTTCTCCCATTTTCATTCCGGCGGCGTAGTTGTCTGTCCCCACATACAGATGGGGAAAGATGCCTTCCACATCTGTATCCACGAGGACGATCAGGATTCCCTGGGCCTGTGCTTCGCCCAGGGCTTCCAGATAGCCCTGGTCTTCAATTCCCTGCACGATCAGCGCATCCACCCTGGCCGCTGTCTCCTGCCGGATGAGCTGAGTCATCTGGGCGATGTCATAATTCATACGTGGAATGACAATCTTTACATCAGCGCCGTATTCTTTCCCTCCGGCAAGGATGCCTTCCCCCATAATCGACCAATAGCCGTAATCTTTGTGCGGGAGTACCGCCGTGATACGAATCCAGTCCTGATCTGTGTTCTGTTCCTGCCTTCCCAACAGGGAAACCATCAAAAACCCGGAAGCCGCCAGGCACACTAAGAGCATTACGGCCCGGTGCCACATTGTTTTCTTCATATACCGATACCTCTCACGGCCTCCTTTTCCGGCCTCTGTGTCTTTAGCGCCTGCACAGACGCCTCCCACATACTGCATGTGCCCTTTATACTGCTTCTGAATACGGAAAAAAGCGGTCATACCTGTTGCTCTCACCACAGATGCAAGCCTGTTTCGGAGCGTCAGTTCTTTGACGCATATTTTCTGACATCAATGGCAACGGCGATAATGATAATCAGACCTTTTACGACAAACTGCCAATAGGAACTGAGGCCGATAAAGGTCAGGCCGTAATTGATAACGTTGAAAATCAGAACACCGGCAATGACGCCAGGGACAGAACCAATACCGCCGCTGGCAGAGCAGCCGCCCACAATACAGGAAGCAATGGCATCCAGTTCATAGCTGAGACCGTATGAGCTGGTGGCGCTGCCGGTCCGTGCCGCTTCCAGACATCCGGCAAAGCCGTACAGGGCGCCGGCAATCATATAAGTAATCATCAGTATTTTAAACACATTGATGCCGGATACTCTGGCAGCATTGGGATTGCCGCCCACTGCAAAGATTTCCCTTCCCAGACAGGTTCTGGTCTGGATGATCCAGACAACGGCGCAAAGCGCCAGGGCAATCATGACCAGAATGGGAATGCCGGCGATGGAGCCTGTACCCAGGTTGCCAAAAGATTCTTTGTAGCCGCCCAGAGGCTGGGAATTGTTGGGGGCTTTGTTGAAGTACAGGCAGTTGACGCCATAGGCAATCATCTGCATGCCCAGCGTGGCCAGAAAGGCGGGCACTTTCAGCTTTGCCACGGCATAACCGTTACAGGCGCCCACCAGCAGTCCTACCAGTACGGATGCCAGTATGGGGACGATAACGGGCAGTTCCCCCATGCCGGGCCAGAATTTATTGGCATAGGCTGCCTGTTGTGCCAGGGAGCCGGACACCACTGCCGCCAGTCCCACCACACGTCCTCCGGAAAGGTCGGCGGAACCGGATACAATAATAAACATACACCCCAGAGCCACCAGCATTTTGGTGGAGCTCTGTGTCAAAATATCGCGGATTACCCGCAGAGATATAAATTTAGGAGAAATGCACGCTATGATAATCACGATCAGCAGCATGATCAGATACAGAGCGTAATTCATCATGAAGTCTTTTGGTTTAAATGGTTTCTTTTGCATCTTCGTTACTCCTCTCTGTATTCTCATAGGTACTTGCAAGGTACATAATACGTTCATCCGTTACTTCGTCACGGTTTAAAATACCCGACAGATGTCCTTCGCACATGACCATAACCCGGTCGCTCATTCCCATCAGTTCCGGCATTTCCGAACTGATCATAATCACGCATTTTCCTCTCTGCACCATCTCTTCCATCAGACAGTAAATCTCATATTTAGCGCCCACGTCAATACCGCGGGTAGGTTCGTCCATAATCAGTATATCCGGTTCCAACAGCATCCAGCGGCCCAGCAGGGCTTTCTGCTGATTGCCTCCGGACAGGTACTGAATCTGTGCTTTCAGCCCCGGTGTCTTGATGGACAGGGAGTCCACATATTTCTGCGCATCCGCGTTTCTGGCCCCATAATTCAGGAACAGACCGCCGGCTGTGTATTTGCTCCGGTTTGCCGTCTGGTTTGCCAGTACGATATTTTCTCCCACCGAAAGCATGGGAATAATACCCGTTACGCGCCGTTCTTCTGTCAGCAGGGCAATTTTATGGCGGATAGCCTCCCTGGGATTTCTGATTTTCACTTCTTTGCCGTCAATGTGTATGGTTCCGGAAGAAATGGGACGCAGCCCAAAGATACTTTCCATCAGTTCCGTCCGCTGGGCGCCTACCAGTCCTCCTATTCCCAGTATTTCCCCTTTTCTCAATGTAAAACTGATATCGGAAAAAGAATGGGGCAGGGCAGATGTGAGATGAGACACTTCCAGATATACGTCCCCCATGGTGTGCCCTGGGCTGGGAAAGCGGTTTGTCATCTCCCGTCCCACCATTTTACTGACAATGCTGTCCATATCCAGTTCCTTCGTGGGCCAGGTCCCTACGAACCGGCCATCCCGCAGCACTGTAACCTCGTCTGTAATATCCAGCACTTCTTCTATCTTATGGGAAATATAGATGATCGCAACTCCCTGTCTGGTCAGTTTCCTGATAATACCAAATAAAAGCTCTGACTCGCTTTCAGTCAGGGAAGAGGTGGGCTCATCCATAATGATCACTTTGGCGCCATAGGATACCGCACGGGCAATTTCCAGAAGCTGGCAATGGGAAACAGACAGATTGCTGACCTTCTCCCTGGGATCTATGTGAATCCCCAGATCCTGAAACAGTTTCTCGGTATCCTGATACATTTTCTTATCGTCTGCCCAGTGAACGCCTGCCACTTTTCTGTAGGGAACCCGTCCCACCCAGATATTTTCCATGACGTTGCGTGTCATGATAGGGTTCAGTTCCTGATGGATCATGGAAACGCCTGCCACCATGGCGGCCTTTGGAGTCGGCAGGGATACACTCTTTCCTTCGATCCGTATTTCTCCTTCATCCGGCTGGTAAAGTCCAAAGGCACATTTCATCAGTGTGGATTTGCCGGCACCGTTCTCCCCCATCAGTGCGTGGACGGTCCCTGGCCGCACGGTCAGGGAAACGTCATCCAGCGCTTTGACACCCGGAAAACTTTTGGAGATATGTTGCATTTCAAGGACGCAGTTATTTGCCTCCATAAGCTACCCTCCTTGCTTGTAAGTCACCAGTGTACTGCCGTTCACTGGTCAGTAAAAGCCCCGCACCAGGCTGCATGAAACCTGTATTGCAGCAGGCTGCGGGGCTGCCGGCCCATAACGGGCCAGGCTCTTATGTGATTGTTATTTTGTTTTTTGTTTATCAAATATCAGCGCCGGAGCCTGTATGTGCTGCCGGCTCCGGGCATGTATTAAAATGCTGTATCATTGATGTCATAGGTTGCCTGGTCTACATTGTCGATGGTAACGGGGGAGTAATCCAGCCATACTCTGTGTCCTTCCACAGAAACCCCTTCCAGACCCATGGACTCAGTGGTCACTTCCTGTCCGCTGTTTGTCAGATACATCACTTTATAAATGGATTTTGCCAGCATAACCGGGTTATTGAGAGCCGTTACCAGCATAGTGCCGTCTTTGATGGCCTGGCAGCCGTTTACGGTGGCATCTACGCCGCAGACCGGAAGGTAGGTATCATCACCGGTGAAGAAGCCGCCCGCTTTCAGCGCTTCAATAGCGCCCAGTGCCATATCGTCATTGCAGGCGATCACCGCGTCGATATCATCGCTGTAGTTGGCAAGCAACGCCGCAACTTTTTCCTGTGCCGTAGCACGGCTGTAGTCACAGATGATTTCGCCGCCGATGTTATTTACTTCGATTCCCGCGTCTTCCAGAGCCTGTACGGAATACTGGGAACGTACCGTGGTATCATAATGTCCCTGAATACCAAGCAGCATCACATAGTCCAGTTTTCCGTTGCCGTTGCGGTCTGCTTCCGGATGTGCCTGCCAGTATTCTGCCAGTGCCTCGCCCATAATGGTGCCAGACTGGGTTGCCACGGACGATACACTGTAGAGTTTGTCATTTTTCGCAAAATCTTCATCAGAAGGAGTATCGGTATTGGCAAAGATACCATAGCAGCCTTCTGCCTGAATCTGGTCGCATATTTCGGTAATGGCGCC
The DNA here is from genome assembly GCA_910589075.1 of uncultured Lachnospiraceae bacterium. GTDB lineage: Bacteria > Bacillota > Clostridia > Lachnospirales > Lachnospiraceae > VSOB01. Next base: position 13,543 of record CAJUSK010000014.1, on the reverse strand, counting down.
GGTATTGATATTATTCAGTACCAGATAGTCCACGCCCTGGGTAAAGAAATTGTTCATATTACTCGTCTGCGTGCTTACATCATTGGTGCTGTCCGCATCGGTGATGGTAATGGTGCCGTCTGCCGCGCCAATATTAATCAGTGTCTGTCTTGCATTGGAAATAAAGGTATCCGCAAAATTATACCATACCACGCCTGCCACTGCAGAACCTGCTGCCTCTCCCTGTGCCTGGGCATCTTCCGCCCCGGCCGTGTCGTCTGCAGCGCCTTCATCTGCCGTGGATGCGGGCGCCTCTCCCGATGTCTGTGATGAAGCATTGCCGCAGGCTGTCATCGTTATCATGCAGATACCAAGCAATAATGCCAGTGCTTTCTTTTTCATAGGTGTTTTCCTCCTGAATCATTTTTATGCGTTCTGTACATTGATTGTATCTGTCTGTACGAACTGCTGTCTCTTTTGCACAATTTTTCCCATGGTTTTTTGCACATTTTTATTATATCATTCCAATTTCCGGCGGCATATTCTAAATATTTGTTATGTTTTTCTTTCTTTGTTCATCTTTGGGAATGTGGTTTTTCACATCTTGCGAATTTTCATTTTTTGTCGAAAGGGGAGTATATTTCTGATGTGGATTTGAGAAAAGGGGCATCTGAACGTGGGGCAGACGCATTGCCCATATTGGCATATATACAAGCCAAAGCGGTTCTGCTATCATCTGTTCAAGCAGACAGGAAGACAGTCAGGCAAAAGATTACAATGTGGCGTTTTGGGGGATTTTATGAGAATGGCACATACCGTGTGGACTGTAACGGCACAGCCATTTATGTATAGGATCAGAAGCACCGGGAGTCGGCCCGGTTAAAAGGAATGAAATTGAATGTGACCGGTTTTCAGGAGAATCTTATGTCTCAGGATGTATGCGTAATGTTACCGGCTGCATATCCCATGGTTTTATCAATGACTGACCGGAGATGACATAACGGGGATACATGCATTGGCAATGCATGCATATGAGAATACCAGTGCATATAAAAACCGGAAGCGCACAGCCTATACCAAATGCAGTACAGAATGGATAATCAGATTCCCCGTTATGAGAAACAGCCCTGTTTATCCCTTCAACAGCTCTATGACGGAAATGGCTGAAACGGCCTCCCCTGGTTCAAACGATGTTCTCCAATGATTTTTTCCATCCAGATCATATGATACCATCGGCCAAATTTATAACCACACCGGTAAAATGTTCCCACCTTACGAAATCCCATACGGGCATGGAATTTCTCACTGTCATTTGTGAGATATGCATCTTCCTTTTCCGGGGAGCCAATGCAGGCATACAAATTCAGGATTCCCTTCTCCTGCAGGCGCATCTCCAGTTCTCCGTACAGTTTTCTCCCGATACCCTGCCGCTTTCTGCCCGGTTCCAGATAAATGGTCGTTTCTGCAGACCAGTCATAGGCTGCGCGTCTGATAAAAGGGCCGGCATACGCATACCCCCTAATCGTTCCATCGCTTACAGCCACAAGGTATGGATATTTTTTTAATGTGGTCTCTATCCTGAAACAAAATTCCGTCTCTGTGGGCACTTCATATTCAAAGGAAACTGCCGTGTTTTCCACATAATAACGGTAGATGTCCAATATCTTTGCACAGTCCTTTGGTTCCGCCATCCTGATTTCCACCTGTTCCATACCTGTTCTTTACCTCTCTTATGTTCCCTGTCTGACCTTCTCTTTTCCATGTCTGAGTGTATCAGATTTATGATCTGACGGCAATCCTTCCGATACGTTCACCGTTGTAATATCTATCCTGCTGTGATAAGATAATTCAAATTACCGGCAACTTCCGTTATTCTATCGGAAAATTCCACAGAACAGGAAAACCATACCATGACAAACACACGGGATACATCTATATACAGCCGCATATTTCAACTGGTACTGCCCATTATCATCCAGAACCTTCTCAGCGCCGCTGTCAGCTCCGCCGACGTAGTCATGCTCAATTATACAGGACAGTCTGCCATCTCAGCCGTATCGCTTGCCTCCCAGTATGCGGGTATTCTGTTTATGATATTTTTCGGCCTGGGTACAGGTGCGTCCATTCTCTGTGCCCAGTATTATGGAAAGGGGGATCTGCAGGCAATTCAGGTTGTCGAAGGCATTGCCCTGCGGTTTGCCCTGCTGGCAGGTCTGGTGTTTGCCTGTGCAGCCATTCTGATTCCGGAACAGATGATGCTTGTTTTTACAAATGACCGGGAACTGATTGCAATCGGTACATCTTATCTGCGGTTTATGAGTGTGGCCTATCTGTGTTGGGGTGTTTCGGAAGTCTATCTGGCCATTCTGCGCAGCACAGGCAGAGTTGTGATCAGCACAGCTTTGAATGTACTGGCATTTTCACTGAACGTATTTGTGAATGCCATATTTATTTTTGGTCTGCTGGGCGCGCCGAGACTGGGCGCTGCAGGTGTCGCCATTGCCACCTCTCTGTCCAGATGTATCCAGCTCATTGGCTGTTTCCTCGTATCCCTGAAAAGCAGATATGTGAAACTGGACTTGCGCTATCTCCTGATGAAAAATAAAATTCTTTTTTCCGATTTTCTCCGTGTCTCCCTGCCCGCCGTAGGCAACGATGTAAGCTGGGGACTGGCATTTTCCATGTACTCTGCAATCATCGGGCATCTGGAAACAAACGCTGTGGCCGCCAATTCCTTCGTCGCGGTTGTGCGCAATTTCGGCACTGTATTCTGTTTCGGAATCGCCAATGCCGGCGGTATATTGCTGGGCAATATCATCGGGGAAAATAAGCCGGAAAAGGCCCGGGCCGCTGCAAGGGATTTGATGAAACTGACAGTCATAGCCGGCGCTCTGGGCGGTCTGATCGTCCTGTTATCCATTCCGTTTGTTATGAAGTATGCCGCTCTGTCTGACCAGGCCATGCACTATCTCAAATATATGCTGCTGATCAATACATATTACATCATGGGCGCAGCCGTGAATACCACGCTGATTGCGGGTGTTTTCCGGGCAGGCGGAGACAGCCGGTTCGGTTTTGTATGTGACACAGTGGATATGTGGTGTTACGCCGTTCCGCTGGGGTTTCTGGCCGCCTTTGTATTCAAACTGCCGGTTATGTGGGTCTACTTTCTCCTCTGTACAGACGAATTTGTAAAATGGCCCTGGGTCATCCGGCATTACCGCAGCGGCAAATGGCTCAATAACATCACCCGCGACGACCTGTTTTCCTAAGTTGCCATCCCCGCTCTCACGGACAGATCCGCCGGCCTGCCCGCTGACGCGGGGAAATACGGAATGTCTGCTTCATCATTCGCGGAACAACTCACCAAAATATCCTTTATCGGAAACAGGTTCCCCATTCTTACGTAAATGCCATACATCTCCCATACACTGGCAGCGGAAGGAAGCGATTCCCGGCTCCATTTCTTCACTGCCCACAACGGTAACAGATGTGGGCGGCAGAAACATACCATGTACCAGCGCCGGAAAAGAAATCCCCAGTAAATGGGACAGCATAACAAAGGTGATTGCCATATGGCATACCAGGACAATGGTCTTATCATTTCCCGGCTCCACCCGATAATATCCCTTTTCACGCCGGCACCCATATGCAGCCAAAAGCCCATCCAGTTTTTCACAGGTTTCCAGATAAACCTCCTCTACGGAAGGCAAATCTCCGTTTTTTTGCATGATTTCCGCCCGATACCATGTTTCCTTATCATACAGCTCCGGTATGCCCGTCCAGAAAGCAGGTGCAAAATCCCATGGATAGCCGTCGCCATAACCGCGTTTCGCATCAATCCTGCCCCTGAATTCCTGCAGCCAGTCCAGTACAATCCCTTTCCTGTTCAGGGCTGCTTCCACCGGTTCCGCCGTTTTCCTTGCCCGCCCCAGGCAGGATACATACAGTTCATCCACCTTCCAGTCCCGTACACGCTCTCCCAGCAGCGCCGCCTCCCGGATGCCTTTCTCTGTCAGTGTATCGTGCTCATAATCGGGGTCTCCGTGTCTGATAAATATCAGTTTCATTGGTTCGTTCCTTTCCTCATTTTTCAGATTGTGTAATCACCTAATCCTATCATCTGCATTCTAAAAATACAAGTATTTTAGAGGGAATGCCCTGGAAGCCGCCTCTTACCGGGACAGCGGCCTCCCTGCAGAACCGACTGCGGACAACAGTGAAGCCGGAACACATGCAAATCCATGTGTCCCGGCTTCTTATCACATATGCCCGCTTACTGCATACCGTTGACCTGTTTATATTTGTACAACATCTCCGCATGGTTCTGCTCTTCAATCTGTATATCGGCAAGGAGCTTGCGTACTTCAGAATCACTGCATGTAAATACATTGGTATTGTATTCGGAGGATACCAGTTTCTCTGTTCCGATGCAGTCCGTCGCCAGGAAGCAGTCATCCTTTTTATCCTGGGAATTGGTCATCTGATCATATGTCCTTTTGGGATTGTAGCTTTTTCCTCTGGAATCATTGCAGTTACAGGAAGGAACTGTGCCCTTTAAAACCTGGCTGAGAGAATTGTAATGTTCCTGCTCGTTGGATTTGAGCGTCTGGAACAGATTTTTTAATTCCGTATCATGTGCCTGCTGTCCGTATTTCTCATACTTTTTAATGCAGGTTTCCTCCTGGGTCTGCAAATCTTTGATTGTAGTGGCTTCTTTTTCTGTTAATACCATACACGTGCACCTCTCTCACATAATTTTTACAGTCTCATTATGCCCTTGTTGGTGCAAACTATGCATGGTATCCCGACTAATAGCTCCGGATTCTGTCTTTGGAATCATCCTCTGTATTGACAATGCTTTTGATAACAACCGGATAGCTGTATGTATCATTTACCTTTACCTCTACCCGGTCACCTGCCCGGTGTCCCATCAAAGCCCTGCCCAGAGGCGATTCAATACTGATCAGGTTGTGGAGAGAATCCCCACGCACAGTGGTGACAATCCTGTATTCTTCTGTCGTATCATCTTCTTCAAAATACACCGAAACCGTATTGTTCATACCCACTTCATCTTCTTTGGAACTGTCATCTATCACCTGGGCAGTGCGCAGCATGCGTTCCAGATAACGGATACGGCTTTCATTTTTATTTTTTTCCTTTTTGGCTGCATGATATTCGAAATTTTCACTCAGATCCCCATGCGCCCTGGTTTCTTTTACCTCTTCCAGCAGTTTGGGACGGAGTTCCAGTTTGCGGTACTCAATCTCTTCCTGCATTTTTTTCATATCGGATTTCGTTAACTTATCGTACATTTTTTCTCCTATTCCGGTTCCGCTTCATCCCTCCGTGAACCTCTCTGCCGGAAGCATTTTTCGTCCCCTTGCGTGGCCGCAAAATTCTTCCTGGTTCTCTGCGGGATTCCGCTGTTTTTCCGGTTCCGCTTCATCCCTGTCATTTATAGATTGTCAGCTTTTGAGGATTTCTGTCATTCCGCCCATCAGAATCCCCGTATTACGTCTGTAAATTTCCGGAAAGTCTTCTATGGGCAGCGGATTCTCCCCATACCCCGCCTCAATGGTATATCCCGGCCGGTCATATTGCAGGATAAACCAGTCTTTATAGCCTGCATTTCCGGAAGCATAGGGTGTCTCCTCCACGGCATAGCCGCTGACACGGCCAAAGTATTCTGCAATTTCTCTGGAGCGGGCCGGTTCCAGGTCTTTGTATTTCCAGTAAATGACTTCTCCCTGTGTATGGTACGCCAGAATCAGAGAAAAATCATGGGCCAGTGTAAACTCATACACCGCCCGGCTTTCCGGCGCTGATAACGGAAACTCGCCCACATAATCCCGCGGGGCAGGCATCCCATAGCCCTGGGCAAATTTAATCTCTCTGGCCATTTCCCAGCCGGCGGGAAACTGTAAATTCAAATCCACCCCTTCTATATTGGCCTTCCAGCCGTCGGGAAACGGAATGGACGGATAGGATGCCCCAATCTGTTTTGCACCTTCATAATACATGCCGGACGCCAGAGCGCCGGTTACCAGATCCGTGCCGTCCGGATTTATCAGCGGTGCAAGATACAGAGTCACCTGCTGGTACAGACTCCGGGCATCCGTCCCATACAGTTCCATTCCCGAAGCCACCGCCTCTGCATATTCCTCTGCAAATTGCAGAAGTATCGGCGCGGTAATCCATTCATTGGCATGGAATGCTGCGCCATAAAAAACCTCCTGTGTACCGGAACCAATCCTGAGTACCGGAATTTCTTTGCCCATCACGCTGTTGCCGATGCCTGTTTTTTCCAGAAACGGATAAAACAGCAGCAACCGGTTGATCTCCTCCATCATACTGTCATAACGAAATGTAGATAGTTCCATTTCAATACCTGCCGCCTGCATTATTTCTTTATTATATGTATGCGGTGTGTATGTCGGCGTGATGACAAAACGGGATGCCTTCGCATCCCGCTGTCTTTGTTATCTGTTTTTGGAAGTTTTCCGCTGCCTGTTCTTATTCATGACAATAGGTTTGCCGGCGAAGCCTGCAATCTATTGTTCGTTGGAAGAATCTTCTTTTTTCTCTTCCTCGTCTTCCTCGTCATCAAAGAATTCGTCGTCGAACTCATCCTCGAATTCATCTTCGAAATCTTCCAGATAGTCCGGCGTAAAATAACGGTATAACGCATACGCGATTGCAGCAACCGCCGCTACTGCCAGTAAAATCGCAACTACCCAGCAAATCGGTGAGATCTCCTTTTTATCATCCTTTCTGCCCAGCAGTTCCTGGAATTTTTTCATTGCGATCATATCCTCCAGTTTATTCATAAAAACCACCTTTCTTTATATTTCAGAACATGGAAAACGTATTCCTGTTCCAATGTTTTCCGATTCCATATTTACTTTCTATATTATACCACTGTTTTTTTATTTTTACTATCACAAATTTTATTTTATTACTTCTCCCGTCAGGCGGACAACCCTTCCTTTGTAACAGACAGACTAATCACCGCCCTGGATTTTTTTCAGTTTGGCAAAAGCGGCATACATGACCTTTGTTCCTGCACGGTCAAAATCCACCGTCACCTGGAAATCTCTGGCGCCTTTCTCGATTTTCTGTACTGTTCCTTCCCCATATTTGATGTGTTTTACCCGATCATGCACATCATAGTCCGGCCTGCCCCCGGTGGGCACACCTTTGGACAAACCACTCAGACTGTCGGGCCCTTTGGTAAAAAAGGGTCTGTTTTCCTCTGCTGTCCTGCGCGGTGTCACCACTGCTTTGGGGCGGAGGCGGGGATCATTGGCCGGTCTGGTAACACCCACCCCGCCATCCAGGCTGCCTGCAGTGTGCATACCCTCTCTATTGCCATAACTGCCAAAGGGCTTTTCCCTGAAATGATCTCTGAATCCTGTTTTCTGCGGAATCTCTTCCCATTCTCTCTTTTTTACCGTGGGGACTCTGTGATCCAGCAATTCTTCCGGTATCTCATTTATAAAACGGCTGACCATATTGTACTGTGTTTCTCCTCGGATCATCCTTGACCTGGCACAGGTCAGTGTCAGTTCTTCTTTTGCCCTTGTAATACCCACATAAGCCAGACGCCTCTCTTCTTCAATCTCCTCCGGATCATCCGACGTAATTGACATATAACCGGGGAATATACCGTCTTCCATACCCGCAATATACACGTTTGAAAATTCCAGGCCCTTTGCGCTGTGCAGCGTCATCAGGAGCACACGGTTATCGTCATCCGATACGCCGTCAATGTCGGCCACCAGTGCCACTTCCTCCAGAAATTCGCTCAAGGAAGGTTCTTCATGGCTTTCCTCATAGGCAATGACTTTATTCATCAATTCGTCAATATTTTCAATCCGGCTTTCCGCATCCTCTTCATTGGACTCTTTCAATGCTTTCACATAACCGGTCGTATCAAGAATATCCTGTAAAAGCTGTTGCAGGCCATAATATTCCAGTTTGCCCCGAAAACTCTGGATCAGGGTGACAAACGGTTCCAGTTTGGAGGCGCTCCTTCCGATTGTCATAATCTGATCTGCCTCCCGCAGACCATCATAGAAACTGATCTGCCGTTCATCGGCATATTCCTGCACTCTTGCAATGGTGGCCGCACCGATCCCCCGTTTGGGGATATTGATAATCCGTTTTACGGCCACATCATCCTTCCCATTGTCCACAGTTTTCAAATAGGCCAGCAGATCCTTGATCTCTTTTCTGGCATAAAAGTTTACGCCGCCCACCACATGATATGGTATGCCTGTCAGTACAAACTGTTCTTCCAGAAGCCGCGCCTGGGCATTGGTCCGGTAGAGTACGGCACATTGTCCATAGTCAGTGTCCCCGTCCGCTTTCTTTTTGCGGATGTCTCCGGCGATGAATTGCGCTTCATCATACGCAGTATCAAACTGTCTGAAATGGATAGGGCTGCCCGCTCCCTGATCGGTCCAGAGCGCTTTGTCCTTTCGCCGGACATTATTGCGGATAACATGGTTGGCCGCATCCAGCACGTTCTGGGTGGAACGGTAGTTCTGCTCCAGGCGGATGACTTTTGCATCCGGATATACCTGTTCAAAATCAAGAATATTCCTGATATTCGCGCCCCGGAATTTATAAATGGACTGGTCATCGTCTCCCACCACACACAGATTCCTGTGTTTGGCGGCAAGCAGGCGGATGAGTTCAAACTGTACGGTATTGGTATCCTGATACTCGTCCACCATGATATAACGGAATCTGTTCTGATAAGATTCCAGCACATCGGGACAGTTTTTAAACAATTCTACAGTTTTGACCAGCAGATCGTCAAAATCCAGAGCGTTGTTTTTACGCATGATTTTCTGATATTCCGTATAAACCCCGGCGATTTTTTGGGCTGTAAAATCTCCCGCTGCATTCTGCTCAAATTCCAGGGGGGAAATATACTCGTTTTTAGCGGAAGAAATGGCACTCATAATGGTTCGTTCTTTCAGCATTTTGGTGTCAATTTCCAGGCGCTTGCAGATTTCTTTCATAACGGTCTTCTGGTCGTCGGTATCATAGATGGTAAAGTGATTGTCAAATCCCAGTCTGTCTATGTAACGGCGCAGTATTCTGACGCAACTGGAATGAAATGTGGAAACCCATATGCTCTCCGCGCCAAATCCTGCGATTTTGTCCACACGATCCCGCATTTCTCCGGCAGCTTTGTTGGTAAATGTAATTGCCATGATATTCCATGGGTTTACGCCGCAGCGCTCTGTCAGGTATGCAATTCTGTGGGTCAGTACACGTGTTTTTCCTGAACCGGCACCTGCCAGAATGAGGACCGGGCCGTCGGTCTGGTAGACTGCTTCTTTTTGTCTTTCGTTTAGTGTGTCGTATATGCTCATGGTTTTCTCCTGGTTTTGTTGTGAAGGGTGGGGGGGGTTGTATTGTATTGGGGCTGAGGGGGCTTGGGGCGCAAAGTTTGTACTGTGGCGGGGTGTTGTTGGGGGCTTGCAAAGTTTGTACTCCGCAGTGCTGCAGCTTGTGCATGCTTTGCATGCACAAGCTGTCGGGCTTCGCCCTATGAAAACGGCCATAGACAAATCCGTCTGCAAGCAGCCGGTTTGTCTATGGCTGTTTTCGCACTGCTCATTGTAGCACATTTTGAACTTTTTTCAATATAATAGACTATCTATTTTTATTTTGGAGGGATTGTTTATGAAAAAGAAGTTGTTGAGTCTTGTGTTGTTGCCGGCTGTGCTGGCGGCGGGGCTTGTTGGGTGCGGAAATGGGGGCGGTGGCAGCGCGCCGGCTGTTTCTTCGGGGGAGAAGGTTGTTCTGAATGAGGTGGCGCATTCTATCTTTTATGCGCCGATGTATGTTGCCATCGAAGAAGGGTATTTCGCTGAAGAAGGAATTGAACTTGAACTGGTTACGGGCTTTGGAGCCGATAAGACGATGACGGCTGTGTTGTCCGATGAGGCGGATATCGGTTTTATGGGGTCGGAAGCCTCTATTTACACGTATTTGGGCGGGACGTCTGATCCGGTTGTCAATTTTGCCCAGCTTACACAGCGTGCAGGTAATTTCCTTGTCTCCAGGGAACCCATCGAGGATTTTTCATGGGATATGCTGAAAGGTAAAAATGTTCTGGGAGGCCGGGCAGGTGGTATTTTGGTCAATATGTAAATTTCTGCATCTGGTTTGCCGATCCGATGAACGGATGCAGAAACACACACTGTTTTAACAATGTTGAAAGGAGAAGGATTTTGAAAAAAATTACTTATTATCTCTGGCGCAATAGTTTTTCGTCGCAGGAAGCATATGAAAAGGCAAAAGCAAGGCTGTCGGATATGGGTTTCCGGGTTGTCACCTTTACAGACGGCCCGGACAGCCGTCCCCTATGGGAAGCGGTCCGGGCGGTTATCCAAAATCATATGTGACTTTTATCGTGAAAGGATGTGAATTCATGAACGCAGGATATGTCCGTCTGTCCAGAGACGATGACCGGAAAAATTATTCTTCCATCGAAAATCAGAAGCTGATAATCACTCAATATGCCGCAGAACAAAATCTTACAATAGATCGCTGGTATGAGGATGATGGTTTTTCCGGTTATTTGTTTGTAGGCGTAAGATAACGTAACTGTTTACAACACCTCTTTCTCAGTCCGTTCCTCTTAGGCCCCAAAAAATTTACAGGAATAGTATATCTCAATTCTGCGTGTTTTCGTTTCCTTATCCGGTTCATAAATCAGAATCCGGTCAATCCATTCGTGAATATTCTCGTAAGTCAGTTCTTTTATCATCGTGTGTCTGTGAACAAACTCCATCCAGTTTTTCTCATCCCGGCTCCCGGAAAAGGCCTCCGTTATCTGCTGCGACAATTCCGAAATCCGGCAATCCAATAATGCTGCTTCCTCTTCATAGCCGGAATGCAGGGAAGTATATTGCTGGTCTGTCAGTTTTCCCAGCGCATTGTCCTCATAGATCTTTTTAAAAAATATAGCTATTTCATCTCTTCTGGCCTGTGCCCTGCTGAGTTCTTTCTTCTGTTGGGCCAGCTTTTTTTCCAGCGCTTTTTTGCCATATGTTTCGGCTGCCAGAACCAGTTCCTGTTCACAGGGCCGTATACGGGACAGCATGCGTTGCAAGTCCTGGAGGATCAGTTCTTTCAAAACAGTTTTCCGGATATAGTGGGTCGTACACCGGGGGCCGGTTCGGACGCGGTTACGATATCTGCCACAGGTATAGGCGTGTCTCTCGCCAGGTGTTTTAGCGCCCTGTTGGAGATACATTTTATAGCCGCAGTCTCCGCAATAAAGAAGCCCTGAAAACAAATCAATGCCATCCCCTTTGACGGGCCGGTGCTTCGTGGCAATCCGTTTTTGTGCCAGGGAAAAAGTTTCTTCATCAATCAGCGCTTCATGGGTATTGGGGAAAATATACTGTTTTTCCACCGGGTTTTTCTTGATTTTTTTGGATTTATAAGACACTTTATAACTTTTTCCCGTAATTGTATGGCCCAGATATTCTTTGCGGCTGAGAATGTCGTACAATGTCTTATCCGGCCAGTTACAGGCGTAGTCCGGGTGTGGTTTGCTCCCTTTGCCTGAACGCCTGTTGCGAAATTCCGAAACCGTGAGTATCTCATGCTCTTTTAACCAGTCTTGTATCTCACAAATACGGGCGCCCTGTACATACATGGCAAAAATCTGCCGTACAACCCAGGCCGTTTCCTCATCAGGCAGCAAATGATTGCGGTCGTCGGGATCTGTTTTGTATCCATAAGGCACCGATCCGTTTACACGCTCTCCTCTCTGGGCTTTGGCCTGCTTAACAGCCCTGATTTTTTTGGAAGTGTCACGGGCATAAAATTCGTTGAACCAGTTCCGCAACGGCGTAAACTCATTCTCTTCCTTTGCAGTGTCCACAGAATCGTTGATGGCGATATAGCGAACTCCATATTCCGGGAACAGTATTTCTATCAGCTCTCCGGTTTTCAGATAATTGCGCCCCAGCCGGGACAGGTCTTTTGTAATGACAGTGGCGACATTTCCGGCTTCCACTTCACGCAGCATGGCCTGTAATCCTCTGCGCTGGAAATTTACACCGGAAAAACCGTCGTCTATGTAAGCATTGTTTTTGATACATTTGTTACTTCTGATGATTTTTTCCTGCATATGGGAACAATGCCTCAGCCAGCCGAAGATATGTTGATAAGCTGTGCTCCCTCTACGTCCCTGTAATCACGGACAAACAGTGAGGCCAATATTGTCAGCGCTTCAATGTTCAAACGCAGCATCATCCCGATTTTTTTCAAATCTTGACCTGCCACGCTGTCATAATTTCCAAAGCCCGCATTATTGATCCATGTCTCAATTTCATAGCCCTTCAAACCGTCATAAAACTGATATGCATTTTCCGGCACGGATAAATCGGTGCTTCTGATGATAATATCCAAATTCGGGTACTTCTCCATCAAACACCTGAAGGACATCGGTATGCCCATTAAGGAAATCAGGCGCTATGCCAAACTCCGCGCTGACGGTGAGCCCACCCTTTCTGAAAGGATGGAAATGCTGGTGCAGCACCGACAGGCACTTAATAAACAAATAACACAGTTGCAGGAACATAAGATGAAATAGGAAGAAAAAATTGAATTTTATAGAAAAGAAATTGAATGTACACGGAATAAGATGCCTTAGCATCTATGTTAAGACAGAAACAATAGAAAGTACGCTTTGTGAACTTTCTATTATCATGAATAAAACAGAGCTTTATTTATCAATTCCTTAATTAAGAAATAAAGCTCTGCTTTTTATGACGCTTCATTTGAATTTTTATTAGCTTTCATAAATAACAATTTAGTGTTTTCCTGTATTAATAAATTCTATCAGCTTTTCCACATCGTCGAAATCATCATAATCTCCAACAATGCCTGCACGATGATACAGGACTCCTCTCTTTTCATTTTCCTCAAGACAGTCAAGAAGTTTCTCTACCCCATATCTTCTTATAAACAATGTAAAACCATATGGTTTGATTTTGTTCAGTAATCCTTTTTTACAATCCATTTCACAGTCATAACAGCCTAAGAGGTCTTTTTCAATGGAGCATTTTCTGTTTTCGCATTGTGTATAGTCAGGACAGTTGTCAGAATAACAACCATTGCATTTTACATTTTCTGAACACAGGCAACAGGCAAGTCCACACCTTGCAATTCCTAATTCTCGTTTCATTCCTATCCTCTCTAAATCCCGATTGTGATTCGATGATTTTTAAGGGGAATATTAGCTGTTATATTTTATTATTAAAATATCCGCTAACCCTTGAAAACACTAAGTTTATTGCAGGTGAACTTTCCCTTAAGGTTTCCCTTGTGTTATATATTCCCACAGGGCATTACGAACCCTGATAAGGGAAAAAATGAGGGAAACAAAGTAAGCGTCAAATAAGATAGTGTATAGAAAAATAACCACCAACCCTCTATACTAAAAGGCAGTGGTTATCGACACCGTTCCTGTGCTATGGGATTCCACGGCAGATAATCATCCAAATATTCAGGATGTTCGAGAAAG
>CAJUSK010000013.1 GCA_910589075.1 uncultured Lachnospiraceae bacterium | reverse complement strand
TGGAACAGCAGATCCGGCTCCTGAAGGAGCAGGTTGATTTCCTGACCCGTAAACTTTATGGAACAAAGTCTGAAAAGACATCCGTCCTTGATATTGAGGGACAGATGTCTCTTTTTAATGAGACGGAATATTTTGCAGACCCCACAACAATCATTTTGGTTATCTGATGTTCGTTCATCCCTACTGCCCGCATGGTCCCGTATGACTTGATTTTTGAGGATACACTCATGGAAATGCTGTTTACAATATTTAATACCGTAACCAGAGCAATCATGGCTAAAAACGCATAAATACAGGACACAAATGCAAGATAAGTCCCGGAAGTTCGTTGGTCACGTAAATCGTTTAAGGTGCAGTCATGGTCTAAGATATCCCGAATTGCCGTTACATCTTCGTCTGTTACGTCACTCGTTGTTTGTATCATGATGAGAGAATAATCCGTTATTCCCGTTAAGCGAATAAAGGTAGCACCAGAAGTAATAAGGGTTATTTTTCCGTTTGTAAGCCCGTCGCTGTTGAACGGATCATATTTCAACAAACCCGCAATTTCCAATTCTTCATGGGCAACAAATATTTTATCGCCAATTTCCAGAGAACTGCCTTTGTCCCATGTTGCAAGCACATAATGACTGTTTCCATATACTTTAGAAATATCACTGCCTTTTTTCAGCATATCGTCTTTCACAAGACAGTCCAAATCAAAATCATCATAAGAAATCATGTCAAGTTCAATCGCATTTGAATTTAGCTGCGCCGGAATGTTAAAAACACTACGGCGTCCGAAAATACGTTTTACTCCGTCCATTGTGCCGATAGTATCATATAACGCACGATCTACGCCATTTGAAACGTCAACACTTGAAATGTTCATATCAGCGGCGGCAGCAGACTGCGGCATGATATAATCAACAAATTTTATCAAAACAGAAAAACTGAGAAAAAGGATAATACTGAGGGCAAATGAACCCGTCATAAGTATCAGCGTTTTCTTTGCCGCTATTGCATGATGAATACCCAGAGCCGTTTCTATTTTGAATAAATTAACTTTTGCCCCATGGTTTCTATTTTCTGTGATTTCTGAATTTCCGGAAGCCGCCATTACAGGAGATACTTTTGCCGCCCGTTTTGCCGGAGTTCTGGCAGCAATCAATACTGCGACAATACCTACGATCATTCCACTGACGATACCGACTATGCTGATGCCAAAAAGAGGAATGTCAAAAAACTCTTCTCCGACAAGAAAACGTAAAACAGCACATAACCCCCATGTGATGATAATACCAAGTGTAACGCCTATGGGAATAGCTGTTTTGCACCAATTCAGAGCTTCCAGTTTTACGAAATGAATAATTTGCTGTTTACTCATTCCAATGCATCGCATCATTCCAAAAAATTTTGTCCTTTGTGTCACACTGCTGTTGATACTGCTTGAAATCATCAATACGCCTGCTGTCAGCACCAACACAAAGAATACAATGGCAGCTATACAGAGCGTTTGCCCGGTTGTGCTGCTTATGATATTTTGTAATGTCAAATGGTTATGCTTATTTACCAATCTTGTCTGCTCCATTCGCATACCCATTTCTGCCATACTGAAAATGGCAGTCACCAGGAAAACGGCGAAAATAATACATAAAATGGTCATTCGGTTCTGCCGCTTATGAACCTTTGCCGAAATAGGTATAAGACTAAGATAGCTTTTCATTCCCGGCACCTCCCTAAATCAGCCAGAACTCCATCCGACACCTGTAACACCCGGTCGGCGGTCTGTGCGATACTGCGGTTGTGGGTAATCATAATAATGGTCTGCGCATATTTCTTTGATGCTTCTTTTAACAGGGCGATGACTTCGCTGCTGTTCTGCGTGTCAAGGTTTCCGGTCGGCTCGTCGGCGAGGATTAAGGACGGGCGCGTGATAAGGGCACGTCCGACTGCCACGCGCTGCTGCTGTCCACCGGATAACTGGCTGGGCAAATGGTTACGCCGCTTTTTCAGATTAAGAACCGTAAGCAGTTCTTCCAGATACTTCCGATCGGTTTTTTGGTAATCAAGCAGCACCGGGAAAATGATATTCTGCTCAACAGTCAGTTCGGGAATTAAGTTGAACGCCTGAAAGATAAAGCCGATATTCCTCCGACGGAAAACGGTCAGTTTGCGGTCATCCATAGAAAAAATATCCTTGCCGCCAATGGTTACCTTGCCAGAGGTAGGTGTGTCAAGCGCGCCGATCATGTTGAGCAGCGTACTTTTTCCAGAGCCGGATTCCCCGACGATAGCCACATACTCGCCCTTTGGAACGGAAAAGCTGACTTTTTTCAAAGCGTGTACGGCAGTTTCGCCGCTTCCGTATATTTTACAGATATTGCTGACGTCTAATAAGTTCATGTGCAAACACCTCTTTTATGTTTTGATAGCATCATTATAACCAGTAAATCCTACACCAATATTACAATCAGCCTACAATTTTGTAGGATTCAAAAAATTCATGATGAAAGAGGTTTCTGTGCCTGATGTGCTGTCAACTTCAATCGTCCCGTTATGAGCTTCTACAATCGCTTTTGTAAGCGACAGGCCAAGCCCAATACCTTGTGTGTCTTTGGAAAAACGGCTGCGGTAAAACCGTTTGAAAATATGGTGTAAGTCCTCCGGGTGTATGACGCTTCCATTTATCCTTTACGGTTATCTGGACAATAGAAGGAGACGCCCGCCACTCCATACGAGTTATCGCTTTATTCTGTAAAACACCAGATGAAGCATCAAAAAAACACCATAAAGAAAATGCCATTTTTTGACAATGCTGTTGCTTATTACAAGGTTATTGCATATGATAATAGAAGAGCCGTTTTGTTTTGCCTGAAGTAAGTCAAGTCTGATCTGTCAGATTATTTTAATTGATCAATAACAGAGAGGAACACAGAGACGAAAACAGAAACATATAACAGGCCTGAGTTGATTGTTTTTGTTTACTCTGACAGAGGAATAAAACAGACAAAAGGATGGAGGGATGTCTATGAAATCTAAAAAATATGCAATGGTGGATACAAGCCGATGTGTGGCATGTGGTGAGTGTACGCATTCCTGCCCTAAATATGCCATTTCCGTCAGGAATGGCTGTCATGCGCAGGTTGATAAAGGTATCTGTGTTGGCTGTGGACTATGTGGGAAAAATTGTCCTGTGGGATGTATCATATTCGTTGAGCGGGAGGAAAGATAACAATGCATAAAAAATGGTATGAGTATTTGTGGCTCTGGACAATCCTGTATTTTATTCTGGGATTTTTCAATATCCTCTTTGCCTGGCTGGGGATGATTGATTTTTGTGTACCACTGGTGTTTGCGCTTTTCAACGGGAATAAAGGATTCTGTAACCGGTATTGCGGCAGAGGACAGCTTTTGCGAAAAGTGGGGGCTGAATGGAAGTGTTCCGGAAACAGGGGTACACCTGGCTGGATGTCATCAAAGTGGTTCCGGTATGGATTTCTGGTTTTCTTCCTGGCAATGTTTGGGAATATGGTGTTTCAGACATGGCTTGTAGCAGCAGGGGCGGCGTCTTTGCGGGAAGTGATAAAACTGTTCTGGACAATCAGGATTCCCTGGGATTGGGCGTATTTGGCCAGTGCAATACCGGATTGGGTGGTACAGTTCAGCTTTGGTTTCTACAGTCTGATGCTGACGTCCACACTGATTGGCCTGATTGTGATGATTTTGTATAAGCCGAGAACATGGTGCGTCTTTTGCCCTATGGGGACAATGACACAGTGGATTTGTAAAATCAGACATCGTAAACAGATATAAACCTGGGAAACAGTGGAAATGTATTTCACGTCATGATGCAATTTTGATGCAGATATAGATTACAATTTGTGTGATCAGAACACAAAGGAGGCGTTATGTAGTGAGATACAGATGGTTGGGGAATATGCTGTTGACAGTGGCGGCAGTAGTATGTTTGAGCGGGTGCGGTTATACGGAAACAGCAGCAGATGCATTGACAGAGCAAGATTGTATGGAGGAAGAACAGGAGCCGGGCAGCAATGTTGCTCAGGACAAGGAAGGAATATCTGACCGGGTGGATGCGGATGACGGTTTTGATATAGATACAGCAGAAACCAATGGGCAGGCTGCAACAAATAAAAACATACAGGCTCCAACAGAAGCGAAAATGCAGGCAGAAGCAGAAATACAAACAGAAGCAGTATCACAAACGGAATCAGAGGATTTGGACAGCGATGAAGATGCGGAAGGTATGGTCGAAGAATTACCGCCCCTGTCCCTTTCTTCGGAAGACTGGGGGCTGGGCTTTGGGGAAGCAGGTACGCAGCCTGTGGGAAATGCCACTGTGTCTGCGTTGAAAGCCTATGATGCATATTATATGGGAAATGCCAGAGAAAAGGTTATCTATCTTACCTTTGATTGTGGTTATGAGAATGGAAATACAGAGCCGATTCTGGATGCACTGGAAAAACATAATGCCCCGGCAACATTTTTTGTGGTGGGCCATTTTCTGGAATCAGCACCGGAGTTAGTGGCGCGCATGGCGGCGGATGGACATGCGGTAGGCAATCATACATATCACCATCCGGATATGACGGCTGTTTTAAAACCGGATGACTTTCGGAAAGAACTGGAGGATGTGGAAAGGCTGTTCCAGGAGATGACAGGGATGGAGCTTGCCCGTTATTACCGACCTCCGGCGGGCAAATGTGTGGAAGCCAATTTGAAAATGGCCAGAGAACTGGACTATAACACCATTTTCTGGAGCCTTGCGTATGTGGATTGGGATGAGGACAATCAGCCAAGCCATCAAGAGGCTTTGGAAAAGCTGACAGGACGGATTCATCCCGGCGCGGTGGTGCTGCTCCATAATACTTCCAGGACAAACGGGGAGATATTGGACGAATTGCTGACACGCTGGGAGGAGATGGGGTATGAATATCGTCCACTTTCGGAACTTGTAGGATAAACCAAATCCTTGCCATGTTATAATTTATTCAGAAAAGGAGCGGGCAGACATATGAAAGTGAGAAAGAATATCTATCTGCATTTGATTGTGTTCATAGGATTGGTCTATCTTATTTTGTTGACAATTCTTTACTGCTCGGAATCTGCAAGCAGTGATGCAATGATTCAAACATTTGGAGACGCCCTCTGGTATTCGCTGGTGACGTTGACCACTGTGGGATATGGCGATCTGCTTCCGGTGACACCGCTGGGACATGCGGTGGGAATGATATTTTTGCTTTTGTCTGCCGGTATTATGGTGACATTGTTCGGCGCTGTGTTATCGTTTGTCACGAGCGAAGGTCTTCCCTTGCTTCTGCTCAGTCTCCAGCGATATAAAAACTGGTATTATTTTGCAGACTGTGGAGTGGAGTCCAACACACTTGCCGCAAATATTTATAAGGAAGATGCAAATGCGCTCATTATATTTGGCGAGAAGAGGAACGGGCAGAATGAGATTCCGGACTATCCCTGCATCTATGTCAATGCTTCACCGGATAAGATTGTGAAGAAAAAGAAGGAGAAGGGCGCAAAGTGCAAAGTCTTTCTGATGAAGGAAAATGATATTGGCGTTAACAGCCGGGCGGTCAATCTGCATGAACTGCCAGTGGAAGTGTATGCCAGAACGACCAACGGGCGGGATAAACTTTCAGGCAATATTAATTTCTTTCACAGCTATGAATGCTGTGCCAGGCAGTATTGGCGTTCCAAGCCGCTATGTATGCATGAAAATGTTATTGTGCTGATCGGATTCGGTAACTATGGGCAAAGTATTCTGGAGCGGGCCATATTGAATAATATTGTTTCCGTAGAACAGCATGTGGCATATCATATTTTTGGTAATGTGGGAGATTTTCTGGCAATCCACTATCGTCTGGGGGAATTGTTTTCGCTGAATGAAGAGTCCCAGGTAAGAGACTCTCTGCTCTTTTATGACAGATCGTGGGCGGAGAGTCATACGATCCTGGAACGGGCGGACCGCATTATTATCTGCGTGGATGACGAGCAGGAGGGCTGGAGCATTTTCTGGACGTTGAACAAGTATTACAGAGTTTCCGGACGCATAGACCTGCGCAGCAGCAGGAGGGCACCGGGCATCTCCTATTTTGGGGCAAATGAGGATATCTACACATCACAGCAGATCATCCGCACGGATTTGAATAAAGCGGCAGTTACGATAAATGAAATTTTCCGCAAGTCTGTTTCGTATCCGACTCTGCGGTGGGACGAACTGGATGATTTGCACCAGCAGTCCAAGATCGCGGCGGCGGATCACCTTCTGATGAAGACCCGAATACTGTTACATGATGAAACGATTACGGTACTTACCTCATCTGCGGTAAAGAAGGCATACGACAAATATCGTAAGACAAAATATCAGGAGACAGTGAGGGAAATGTATCGCAAGCTGGACCATATACGCTGGCTTAGGTTTTATATTTTTTATAACTGGAGTTATGGCGCCGTTCGTGACGATGAGGCAAGACAGCACCCGATGCTGTGTCCATACGAGGAACTGACACCGGAGCAACGGCATGAAAGGGATGCCGCATGGGAACTGATGGGAAATCTCTCTCTGGAACTGGAGTGATGTTTGAAACGATGTGGTATTGGGGGGGACTTTGGGGGCTGAGACGGCTTTTTTTCGGTGATGTTATGATTCTGTGCGCAAATGGAATATCAAATTGCTGGAAGAACTCTGTAGTTTGCAGTAGGATAACAGCCAGAGCAATGGCAGTGCATGCTGTCAGGAAGAGGAGAGCAGAGGATGGAAATCGGGAAAAAGGTGTTTCAGATGCGGAAACTGTCGGGTATGACACAGGAGCAGATGGCAGAAAAGCTGCATGTAGCCAGGCAGACTATATCTAAATGGGAAAGCGGCACGACGCTGCCGGATCTGGAAAGTGTGGTCAGGCTTTGTCATCTGTTTCAGGTATCGCCCAATGAATTGCTGGATATGGGAGAGCGGGAGGCGGGAAAACAGGAGGAACGTATCACTCTGGAAGATATGGTGCGTATCAATCAGGTGAACAGAAAGATGACATTGTTGCTGACAGGCGGCTTGCTATTTCTGATGGCAAGTATATTGACTGTACTGTTTGTGCTGGCTATGCGGAGTATGACGCTTAGTACGCAATATATGCTGTACCGCTATATTGTGACAGGACAGTATGAAAATGCACCTGTCAATTATGGGAAACTGTTTTTGACGCCCATAGTTTTGGGTTTAACGGGCGTGGTGCTCTGTATCTGTTGTCTGTATAAAAGCAGTAAGAACAGGGGCGGGCATTGATACTGTCAATATAGAAAAACTGCCGTGTGGATGTCTCCTGTTCTCCATGCCGGAAAGTATACTTTGTAAAGTTCAGAGCATATGGGGAAAGGCTGTTGCATTCCGGATTGAACCGGTTTTGCAGCAGCTTTTTCATAATTACAGGGAAGGTTTGCTGCCGACAACAGATTGGATCATGGAAACCGGTCAGAAAATTTTTTGACGCAGTACAGGATTTCTATTATAATAAGTGCAGAAAATGAACACGAGGAGGTTTGCAGGCGTATGAAAGGGAACCAGACCGAAAAAACAGGAAAGTGGACAGTGCTTGTGTGGCTGGTGATATTGTCAGCCCTGTTCTTATGTGCATGTGGGAAAACAGAAGGCGGGAGCGAAGAGAAGGGAGAAGCTGTAACCGGTTCGGAGAGCAGTGTGTTTGGGACATTTCAGTCGGAGACATTGGAAGGTGAGGCTGTGACCCAGGAAATACTGGAAGGTACGGATCTGACGATGGTAAATATCTGGGCAACATTCTGTCAGCCCTGCATTTCGGAAATGCCGGATCTGGCTGCTTTAAATGAAGAATATGCAGATCGCGGTTTCCGGATTGTGGGCATGATCAGTGATGTGACTCAGGCAGGGGATGAAACGGCAAAAGAGATTGTGAATATGACCGGTGCAGACTATACGCATATTATTGCGTCCGATGATCTGCGCAGCGGATTTCTGCGGATTGTGAACGTGGTTCCCACAACCATATTCCTGGACAGTGAGGGAAAAAGGGTAGGGGAGACATATGCAGGCAGCCGTTCCAAAGCGGAATGGGCTGAGATTATTGAGTCTCTTCTGGAGGAAACAGGGGAATGAACGGCAGGAACAAATGGATTTGTACCCTGTTATTGGTGTTGTCGGCAGTGTGCCTTGCCATTGGCGTTGTGCGGGGTGAAGCGGAAACCGTATTGACCAAAGCAGTCTATGTATGTCTGGAGTGTATTGGAATTGGCTGAGAAAATAAGAAAAAACATACAAGAGAAGAAGGAACGGATCAGATTGTGGGTACAGATTGTATTTGCGGCGCTGACCAACGGATATTTGTATGGATTTCTGACCGGAAGAATTTATACCGGCCCCACCAAAGTTGTATGTGTGCCGGGACTGAACTGTTACTCCTGTCCCGGTGCCCTGGGAGCCTGTCCCATTGGTTCCCTGCAGGCTGTGCTGGGAAGCCGGAAATTCGGATTTTCTTTTTATATGGTGGGATTTCTGCTGTTGTTCGGCTCGCTGATGGGCAGGTTTATCTGTGGCTGGCTGTGTCCCTTTGGGCTGGTGCAGGATCTGCTCTACCGGATTCCCTTTTTCCGGAAACGAAAGAATCTGCCGGGGCATAGGGGGATGGTGTGGATGAAATATGGGATTCTTTTGCTGTTTGTCATTTTGCTGCCCCTGTTGTTTGTAGATTCGTTGGGACAGGGCAGTCCCTGGTTCTGTCAGTACATTTGCCCTGCGGGTACATTGCTGGCGGGAATTCCTCTGATGCTGGCGCAGGAATCCCTGCGGGCCGCAGCAGGTGCCCTGTTTGCGTGGAAGCTGGGAATACTGTTTTCAGTCATTGGATTGTCTCTGTGGGTGTACCGTCCTTTTTGCAAATATCTCTGCCCCCTGGGTGCGGTGTATGGCCTGTTCAATCCTGTGGCATTGTATCAGTACAGGATTCGTGAGGATGCCTGTACCGGGTGCGGTGCATGCAGAAATGCCTGCCCCATGGATATTCCGGTGTGGGAGCAGCCGGGCAGCCGGGAATGTATCCGTTGTGGCAAGTGTATACACACCTGTCCCAAAGGGGCGATAGAGAAACGGAATATTTTTCACCTGCGGTGAAAGAATGTGTTCTCAGCGAAAACTGTTTTCCACAACGCCCGGAAGCAGGGTGTAAATAGAACAGCCAATTTCTTTTTCAAAGCATTCTTTGATTTCCAGAATCCTTTTCCACCTGTCGATTGTGGACGGGTGGATACCATACCGGATGGTAACATCCACAAATCGCTTTTCCAGCAGGCAGAAACCTGTGGGCAGGGCCAAAGCATCACACAACTGTACCAGGCGGTCGTATGCATCATATACTGCATGGGAAATCCATGTCTTCATAAACTGATAATCATCAGCGCTTACATCAAATTCACCGATGGAAGTGTGAATATCCTGTATCATAAATGCGTGGGAAATGCAAATCTGTGCCGCTTTTTCCCATCCCCGGTCCATGCAGTAGCGATAGCCGTCCAGCAGATGTTTTTCGGAACTCACTCCTGCATAGCGCCCGATGTCGTGCAACAGGCCCAGGATATAGGCCTGGTCAGAGGATAGCTGTTCGCAATGCTCTGCAATGGCTTCACAGGCTCTGGCCACATAGCGGGAGTGGTCTGCCCAGGGGCCTGGATTGGATTTTGCCGCCTCTTCCAGAGCCAGTTCGGCAATTTGTCTGTTTAATTTCATAGTATCTCCTTTTTCCTGTTCCGGATATTTGATTTTACCATGCTTTTCCTCCTGGGGCAAGAAAAGGCTGCTCTCATGTACAACATGACAGGCTGATCCGTTTGCATCGGAAGGGGCACATTATTTTGCGCATGTAAATGAAAAACCATAGAAAATCATATCTGGGTGCGTTATAATAACAACAGCATCAGGGCCGGAGGCTCTGGAATGATGGATGGACGCGGAGGCAGCCAGAGATGGCTCCGCAAAAAGGGCCGTCGTGTCTGGTGCAGAATCGGAATCCAACAAAAAACAGAGGGTATTTATGAAATCATCAAACGAATTGCGCACATTGCTGCGCTCTATTGACCATCGCGGTTATCCGGCTTACAAATCACTGGCCGGAAGTTATCAGTTTACAGGTTACAGCCTGCATATCGACCATGTACAGGGCGATCCCTTTGCGTCGCCTTCCAGCCTTCATGTGGAGGTGGCACATGGGGCCGCCGGGTTTCCGGCGGCCTATTATCAGGAACGGTGTGCCAGGGTTGCCCTGCAGGATTACCTCACAAGGCGTCTGTACGCCCGGTTTGAGGACTTTAATTTTAAGGCAAAGGGTTCAGGGAAAAGCGGGCTGATGTCGATCAGCAGGTGCGGACAGGAAGTGTTGGAGCGCAGTGCCTGCCAGATTACGACATCGGGGATCATTGCCAGATTCCATGTAGGGTTTCCGGCATTTGGGCGTACCATCAATGCGGGAGAACTGGAAAAGATTCTCTTTGACTTTCTTCCCAAATGTGTGGAAGACGCTCTGGTGTACCAAAAACTGGATGCACGCAAAGTGGAGGAGGCCATCTTCCTGGCAGAAGACCAGCAGGCGGTGCGCCGGATCCTTGTGGAAGAAAAGCTGGCGGCTTTTGTGGCCAATGACTCCATTTTGCCCCGTAAGAGCGGTGTATCAGAGCTGCCAATGAAGGAGAGTGTTCCCTTTACATCTCCGGCCTCCATGGAACGGACATTTACACTGCCCCATCGGGGAAAAATCAGCGGTATGGCGATCCCCCAGGGGATTACTCTGATTGTGGGTGGCGGCTATCACGGGAAATCCACGCTGTTGGAGGCACTGCAGGCCGGGGTGTATGATCATATTGCGGGAGACGGCCGGGAATTTGTGATCACCGATGACACGGCGGTAAAACTGAGGGCGGAGGATGGCAGAAGTATCCGCAATGTGGATATTTCTCTTTTTATCAATGATCTGCCCAATAAAAGGGACACCACCGCATTCAGTACCATGGACGCCAGCGGCAGTACTTCCCAGGCGGCAGGTGTGATCGAGAGCGCGGAGGCAGGCGCGGGGCTGTTTCTGATCGACGAGGATACCTCCGCCACAAACTTTATGCTGCGGGATGATTTTATGCAGCAGGTGATCAGCCGGGAAAAGGAGCCTATTACTCCGTTTCTGGAACGGGCGGTGGATCTGTTCCGGGAAGCGGGTATATCCACCATACTGGTGGCGGGCAGTTCGGGGGCGTTTTTCCACATTGCGGACAGGATACTGCAAATGGACTGTTACCATCCCATTGATATAACAGACCGGGTAAAGGCTCTTTGTGCAGAGCATACGGCGCCCCGGATACAGGCGCCCGGCTTTGGTATGCCGGACTTTATGCGCACCCTGCCTCCTGTACGCAGACAGAGCGGCAGAGAACGGGGCGGCAGGCCGGGACAGGACCGCCGGGGCGGGAATCGCCCCGACAATCGTCACGAACATATGAAGATCAAGACATTTGGCCGGGATTCTTTTTCGCTGGACAAGGAGACTGTCGATTTGCGGTATGTGGAACAGCTTGCGGATTCTGAGCAGACAAGCGCGCTGGCGCATCTGCTGCGGTACGGTCTGGAGCAGGTGATAGACGGAAAGCGGACTGTCCGGCAAATTGCCGGTGTGCTTGCGGACACGCTGGATAAAAAAGGCTGGGAACCCTTTTGCGCCTCTTATGTACCCTGCGGACTTGCAAAGCCCAGACGGCAGGAGATTTTTGCGTGTCTGAATCGTTTTCGGGGCTGAGACGGCAGATTGGCTGAGAGGGCGCTGAGACTGTTGCGGCATGCAGACGGATCCCGGGATGTATTAAGTCATTCGGGACATGTCTTGCCGCCGGTCAGAGCCGGAGCTGCCGGACAGGACTGCAGCCCGGCGCGGGGCATTGAAAGAGGATCATTTATGGAGCAATATCATACGAAACACGAAGAGATTTCAGAACATAAAGTATCTGCAAAACATCCGGAAACGAAACCGCATAAAAGGGATAAAAAACGCCTGGGATCAGAGCGGATCATCCTGCTGCTTCTATTATTTGCATTGATTGCCTGCTGTGGAACAGCCGTTGCAGTATATCGGATGCAGGAGGATCCGCTCTGTGAGAGAATCGAAGAAGATCCCTGTTTTCAGGAGGATGTTTTTTATATCAACAATAAGAAGGACTATCTCAGATTTTCGGGGTATGTCAATCGTGCGTGGAAGGAGAGCGAAACAGATGAAAGGGACGGGGCGGTTGCCATTGATGCGGTGTTGACGGCGGATCTTGATTTGGAAGAGGAGACAGGGTATCGTCTGAATGACCATCCATATATCAAACGGCCTATTTTGCGTTATAACGGAACCTTTGACGGGAACGGCCATACCATCCGGTGGAATGTGGATGCGGGGTATGGTATGTTTGCCTGTTTATTGCGTGAGGCGGAAATCAGGAATCTGACTGTCCAGGCAGACCATATCGCTTTTTTCCCTGCGGATGGAGACGGCGGGTTAGCGGACAGCGGCTATGGCATTGGAATTTTGTGCATGGCAAACTATGGCAGCATAACCGGTTGTCAGGTACAGGGATGGGTGGAAGGTGAGAAAAGCTATATCGGTGGTATTGCAGGTATCAATTATGGCACCATCAGAGACTGTGTAAACCGGGCGTCAGTGGATGCAATGGGTGTGGGGGAATACGGCGCCGGCGGTATTACGGGAAAAAATGAGGACACCTGGACAGAAAGCGATCAGGATGAGGAAATAAAGGCGGCAATCTACGGATGCACCAATCTGGGAACGGTAACGGGGGACTGGCTGGCAGGCGGCGTCTGTTCCGTAAATTCCGGCGGCAATACGGAAATCCGGCAGTGCGGGAATGAAGGAGAAATATCCGTGCGTTATCAGTCGGTACAGCCCTATCTGGAAAATGCGTATGATCAGAACCTGAGCGACCGTTGGGAAGAAGCCATGGCAGGCGGGATTGCCGGAAAAATGGACAGCGGCCTGTTTTCAGAATGTTACAATACCGGCAGGATTTCCATACAGGAGGAAGGCAATGGCGGTACCTATGGGATTGCCGGCAGTGCTTTTGGCAATTCGGAAGTTTTGAACTGTGTCAGTCTGGAAGGCATGGCCACAGGGCATATGCGCCATGAAAATATTATGGAACTATCTGCGGCTGAAATGGAACGGTGGCAGGCAGACACTGCTTCTTTTCCCTATGTCCATAATAACTGGCAGTTTGATCTGGAAGAGGCAAAAGAAAAATTGGGCATCGTTCCCCTGGGCATTACCCGGTCATTTCCGGAAAATGGGAAAGAACATGTTTATCTGTGCGATGCGTTTGTGCTGCGCGCGCCCCAGGGATTTATCATTCGGGAAGTTTCGGAGTATGCACTCTGTATGGAGGCACGGGAAGGCGCAGCACTGCCATCATGTTACGGGGAAGATGCGGCGGGCTGGCAGGTATGGATACTGCGTCTGCCGGATGAAGAAGTGGGGAACATGAACCGCTTTTTACAGAAAACAGAAAAACTGGAAAGTATATATGCCGGCGCCGGCGCGTTTGATTCTGCCGATTCTTCTCTGCCGGGGGCGTTTTGGCTGTCATCTCTGGACGATGAGGAAACGGAGTCGGATATTTCCAGAATCTGGGGCTGTATGGAAGAGCCGAACTGGCTGCGGCCTCTCTATTTTATCAACTGGTGGGATCATCATACATGGAAGACAGAGGGCAGGTATTCTTTGAATCTCTATAAGGAAGAATTGAATGCGAAACATTATGTATTTGTGGACAAGGAAGACCGTGAAAGCCTGCGGATGGATAATATCATTTCCCTGCCGGTAAAATCTTCTGTGGAAACGGGAAACGAAGTGCCATTCCTGTTATTGTTTACGGATCGGAACAGCAATTATCGTCCGGATACGGAGTTTGCCAGGGAAGTGCTGGCCGGGTTTTCCTACCTTCCCTTTGTGCACAGGACAGAGCCGGGGGACACTTTGTGGGATTTGGCAAAGTCCTATACGGGAGAGGGGGCCCGTTATCCGGAACTGGCGGTATATAACGGGCTGGAAGAGGCAGACCGGATTTTAGAAGGGCAGTATCTGCAGGTGCCGGAGATGTGGCTGGCGGAATAAACTGCCATACCCCGCCCCATCCGGCAGATACGGATTCATGACAATGGAAAGTCCGCCAGGGGTGCTTTCTAATGTTCCGAACCGTTAGGATTTTCACGATCATTCTTAAATCCGGCAATCACAGAAGCCATTTGCCCGCAGGTGAGTTTGCCTTCCGGGCAAAATCCACTGTGGAAACAACTGGGGCCAAAGTGGTTGAAAAGTTCGGGGAAATGTTCCCGGAGCTGTGTTAACATGTTGACCGTCATGTTTCGTATTTCCCACTGGGCCCGGTTGCAGGTTCTCAGACGGATAAAGTGCAGGAGCTCCCTTGCATTCATCGTCGTCATACTGTTCATAACGTTGCCGCTGAGGGCGAAATAGTAATGATATGCTTTTAAAGTCCGGTTATCTTCCATCTGGTTCAGCAGACGGCATGTTTTTTCCAGAATGTGGCGGTATTGAGCAAGCAGAGCCGAATCCCTTTCCACCGTAGGCGGAATCAGGAATCTGCTGTGGTCGATGGTCTGGATGGAAGGAATGATCACAGACTGCATACGATGCCGCACAATATGTGTGATACCCGACAGGCTGATATTGGAGATGGTAAATGTATAGGAAAGCTGTTCCAGTTCCCTTAGCCGTTCCCCCTTACAGAATGTGCTCATTTCCGGCAGCCCGGCGCAGCCGGGATGACTGATCTTCCAGGCGATGTTCAGGAGGCTTAGGGGATCAACGGGTGCATGGATTAACTCCACACTGCCAATCTCTGCCTGAGAAAGAAACACGGGCGATGGGGAAAATACAGGCTCCCGGGGGCTGTCAGATACATCCTGCAGTGTGTCCGGTTTCTCAAATTCCGGCAGCAGGCAGGGAAAGAGTGTTTTAATCTGTTCTGTAATCTGCGCCGCGATCTGTTTTAATTCAGGGATATTACGCCCGCGCCCGTATTGGATTGCACAGATTACGTGCCCCAGTTCCCGTGCATTCAGGGTACAGTAGAAATTACTGTGAAATGAATACGGCAGAATGAAACGCGCATCCTCTCTGGGAACGCCGCTTTCCAGCAACGTATGATAGGCATGAAACAGATGATCCATATAATTTTCATACAGATGGCGATCATTTCCTGTAAGCTCCGGCGGTATATAATATCCCGACTGACTGAAATCCACATAGCGCCTTGACTTGACAGTGAAAGAAGCCAGTCTGCATTCAATAAAGAACTGCTCCACATAAGCGGAAACATTCCGAAAGGCAATGGTAAACACTGCATGTTCAAGCAGGGATTTATGGCCGGAAGACAGAACTTTTTCTATCAGATTGCGGTTTTTTGCGTTTCCCTGGGCTTTTTGGAAGATTTCTTCGGCATTTCCGGGAGTTGTGGATATTCTTGCAGCACTGGCGCAGATTGCTTCATTGTGGGTATTATAACTGATGATGATTGCCTGTGGATTTGTATTCATAATGAATGCCCTTCTGTTGAATAATATAACGATTTCGTAACGGAAACAGGAAATATGGCCCGTAGGGTTTTCGGCATCGGTGCGGGAAGTTCCCCTTGCGCCTACAGAAACAGTTCATTCTCTTTCCTGCCGCTGCAAACACTTTCCATCTTTTTGGCGGCTACGGAGAACAACAGCTGATTCAAACTGCGGGCGTGGGCCGGACAGACAGAGATACAGCGCATACAGGAGATACAGCGCTTTTTATCCGTATGGGACGGGTTTTCAGCCGTAATGGCGCCTGCCGGACAGCGGGCGGCGCACAGGCCGCAGCGCTGGCAGGCTTTGCCTGCTTTTGGCATCAGAGGTACGCCATTATATTCACGATAGGGCCGGCTGCCGGGGAAAGAAACCGGCAGAAGCGGCGTGGTCTGACTGAGCTTCTGCAAAATGGCTTCTGCGAAGGTGGTCAGTTCGGCGGCATCCTGCGCGTCCGGCCGGCCGGTTGCAAACTGACGCATAATGGAATGTTCAGCTACCGCGGCAACGCCTGCCATACAGCGAAATCCCGCATGATGTACCAATTCCTCCAGCTCCAGCAACGTATCTTCGTAGGCGCGGTTTCCGTAGGAAACCACAAGGACGGCTCTGGCGCCGTTCCCCTGTATCTGTGCAATCCGCCGGGCTGCCGTATCCGGAACCCGCCCTCCATAGGAGGGAACCGATACAAGACAGAGGTCCTGCGCTTTTGGAGAATATTGAGAAAGGTCAATGGACCGGTCTGTCAGATCCACGTCTGTTATGTCCGGCGAAAGTGCGGCTGCCAGGATAGAGGCGATTTTTTCTGTTCCACCTGTGGGACTGAATGTAAATTTATACAGCATGATGATTTCCTTTCGTCACAATGATACAGCAAACATTTTTATGTAAGATTTTGATTATGACAAACAGTTTTGTAAAACGTCATTGAACGCTCTGATTTTATCACAGGCCAGGGTTTAATTCAAGGCAAAAGACACATCCGGCTTTCCGCAATCGCTGCGCCTGTAACCCTTTCTGCGGCCAGGGGATTCAATCCGGTCCGTTTCCTTTTAAAACGATCCTCCGTGTGTTTTTTTCAATCACCCCATCCTCATGCATTCTGCTCAGTTCGGTCATCAGAGAACTGCGGTCAATGGACAGATAGTCCGCCAGATCAGAGTAGGGGATGGGGATATGGACTGTGCTGCTTTTCTGCTGGCGGCTCTGGGCATGGAGGAAAGCGAGCAGTTTTCCGCGGATGGTTTTTTGCTGTAATATATGACAATGCTCGATGCTCAGGGACACGGTGGACCGCAATATACCGTAAAACTGCGTTGCCAGATTCCTGTCCTCTGTTTTTAATATGTATTCCGTCAGTTCCGGGCCGGGCAGATATGCGATGACGCAGGGATATTTGGCCTGCACGAAACAGTGGCCGCTTTCCGGGCCGGGCAGCATATCGTGATACAACAGCCGGCCTCCTGTAAAATAGTCCAGAAGCTGCTTGTCTCCCCGTTCGTTTTCCATGCACAGATAGGCGGTGCCTTTCAGCAGCAGGCATAGTCTGTCTTCGGGTATATTTTTTTCCAGAATCATTTCACTGCGGCCAAAGGCTTTCTGCCGGGGCTGGAAATATTCCAGAATGAATTTCATATTTTTTTCAGAAATGAAAATAGTGTCAGAATCCCCCATATATAGATATTCCTTTCTGTAATTACTACCATATATGGTATTATAAAATAAATATGTTGTTCACACAACAGTTTTTCTCCGGACAATGTAATATAATACAGTCAGCGGTAAGGAGGAGAAGAGTTTATGAAAGTAATCAAGCGGAATGGCTCAGAGGTGGATTTTGATATTACAAAGATCCAGGCAGCCATAGAAAAAGCCAATAAAGCGGCGATACGGCAGGAATTGACACAGGAGCAGATTCAGGAAATATCGGAGTATATTGATTTTAAATGCAGCCGTATGAACCGTGCGGTTTCCGTGGAAGAGATGCAGGACATGGTTGAGAACCAGATTATGTCCCAGGGCGCTTTCAATGTAGCCAGATGTTATGTGCGATACCGGTATACAAGAACGCTTGTCCGCAAGAGCAATACCACGGACGGGCGTATACTGACATTGATAGAATGTAATAATGAAGAAGTGATGCAGGAAAATTCCAATAAGGATCCGGTCATCAACAGTGTACAGCGGGATTATATGGCAGGGGAGGTCAGCAGGGATCTGACCAGACGTCTGCTGCTTCCGGAGGACATTGTAAAGGCGGACGCGGAAGGGCTGATTCATTTCCATGATTCGGACTATTTTGCCCAGCATATGCACAACTGTGACCTGGTCAATCTGGAGGACATGCTGGAGAATGGTACGGTGATCAGTGAAACATTTATTGACAAGCCCCACAGCTTTTCCACAGCCTGCAACATTGCCATGCAGATCGTAGCCCAGGTTGCCAGCAGCCAGTATGGCGGACAGAGTATTTCTCTGGCCCATCTGGCGCCGTTTGTGCAGATTTCCAGAGAGAAAATACGCAGGGAAGTGCTGGAAGACATGGAGTTGACAGGTGCGCATCCTTCTGAAGAAGCGCTGCATCAGATTGTGGAGAAGCGTCTGCGGAAGGAAATTGAAAAAGGGGTGCAGACGATTCAGTATCAGGTGATCACACTGATGACCACCAATGGTCAGGCGCCGTTTTTGACGGTCTTTATGTATCTGAATGAGGCAAGGAGCAGCCGGGAGAAGAGAGATCTGGCTCTGATTATAGAAGAAATGCTGAACCAGCGTATCCAGGGAGTGAAAAATGAAAGCGGCGTTTATATCACACCGGCTTTTCCCAAACTGATTTATG
Source organism: uncultured Lachnospiraceae bacterium (assembly GCA_910589075.1). Lineage (GTDB taxonomy): Bacteria > Bacillota > Clostridia > Lachnospirales > Lachnospiraceae > VSOB01. The sequence continues at coordinate 84,025 of CAJUSK010000013.1, read as the reverse complement.
TGCTGGAAGAGGACAATATCAGTGAGGACAGTGAATATTTTTATCTGACAAAGCTGGCCGCCAACTGTACGGCCAAAAGGATGGTTCCCGATTATATATCGGAAAAGATTATGAAACAGCTGAAAGAGGGCAACTGTTTCCCGGTTATGGGGTGCCGCAGCGCCCTGTCCCCCTGGCAGGATGAACAGGGACAATATAAATTTTACGGAAGATTTAACCAGGGGGTTGTGACCATCAATCTGGTGGATGTGGCCTTGTCCTCCGGCAGGGATATGGACAGGTTCTGGAAGATTTTTGACGAACGGCTGGATCTGTGTTACCGGGCGCTGATGTGCCGCCATGAGAGGCTCAAGGGCACCTTGTCGGATGCGGCGCCGATTCTCTGGCAGTATGGCGCTCTGGCGCGGCTGAAACGGGGAGAGGTGATAGACAGCCTGCTGTATGGCGGATATTCCACCATTTCCCTGGGCTATGCAGGTCTGTGCGAATGTGTAAAATATATGACCGGCAAATCCCACACGGATCCTCTGGCGAAGCCTTTTGCACTGGAAGTGATGGAATATATGAACCGCGCCTGTGACCGGTGGAAAGAGGAAACGGATATTGGGTTCAGCATTTACGGTTCTCCGATTGAAAGTACGACTTACAAATTTGCCAAGTGCCTGCAGCGGCGGTTTGGCATTGTGGAAGGCGTCACAGACAAAGGGTATATTACCAACAGTTATCATGTGAAAGTGACAGAGGAGATAGACGCTTTTTCCAAACTGAAATTTGAAGCGGAGTTTCAGGCGCTGTCCAAAGGGGGCGCCATCAGCTATGTGGAGGTGCCGGATATGCAGGATAATATTCCGGCAGTGCTGAGTATCATCCGGTTTATTTATGACAATATCATGTATGCAGAGCTGAATACAAAGAGTGATTACTGCCAGGAATGTGGTTATAACGGAGAAATCCAGATAGCAGAAGCGGACGGGAAGCTGGTATGGGAATGCCCCCGCTGTGGAAACAGGAATCAGGAGACGTTGAATGTGGCCAGAAGGACCTGTGGCTATATCGGAACCCAGTTCTGGAATCAGGGCAGGACACAGGAGATTCAGGAACGGGTGATGCACCTGTAGCAGGATCGGAGAGAGAGGATGCATTACGGAGCGATTAAACAGTTTTCTATCGAAAATGGCCCGGGGGTACGGGTATCTCTGTTCGTATCCGGCTGCAGTCATCGGTGCAGGGGCTGTTTCAGCGAGAAAACCTGGGATTTCGAATATGGAAGTCCATTTACGGCAGAGACGGAGGACAGGATACTGCAAATGCTGGCGCCCGATTATATAGCGGGTCTGACCCTGCTCGGCGGGGATCCTATGGAACCGGACAACCAGCGGGCGCTATTGCCCCTGCTGCGCCGTGTGAAGCGGGAGGCGGCGAAAACTGTATGGGTGTACAGCGGCTATCTGTATGAGGATTTCCTGCCGGATGGCCGGGCAAATTGCGAGAGCACCCGTGCATTTCTTTCTCTGTGTGATGTTCTGGTGGACGGCCCCTTTGTAGAAGCAAAGAAGAATCTGATGCTTAGTTTCCGGGGATCGGAAAATCAGAGAATCATTGATTTAAGAGAAACGGAAAAAGCAGGGGCGGTGGTGGAACTTTTCCTGGACATAAGGGTGTGAGAGATGGATGAGACCGATAAGTAATCCTATGGAAGCCTGCAGGCTCTGTCCCAGGGCATGCGGGGTTGACCGGACGGCCGGGCAGCGGGGTGTCTGCGGACAGTCGGGCAACATAAAAGCTGCACGGGCCGCTCTTCATATGTGGGAAGAACCCTGTATTTCCGGCAGAAACGGTTCCGGGGCCGTATTTTTTTCCGGTTGCGGGCTGCAGTGCGTGTTCTGCCAGAATCATGCCATTGCTTCCGGAAAGGCAGGCAGGGAGATGACTGCAGAGCGGCTGGGAGAAATTTTTTTAAAACTTCAGGCAGCGGGGGCGAACAATATCAATCTGGTGACGGCCTGCCAGTTTGTACCCCAGGTAATCGAGGCGCTGCAGGCTGCCAAAAGGAAGGGACTGGGTCTGCCGGTGGTCTATAACAGCAGCGGTTATGAATCGGTGGAGACGATTCGCATGCTGGACGGATATGTGGATGTGTATCTGCCGGATCTGAAATATATGGACAGGGAGAGAAGCAACCGATATTCTCATGCACCGGATTATTTTGAAACCGCCTCTGCGGCCATAGATGAGATGGTGCGGCAGGCGGGTGAGATGGCCTTTACCGATGAAGCTACGGGAACGCAGCGGCTGGATACGGCGGCTTATCAAAAGCGGAGCGGACAGGGCGAAAGCCTGGTGATGACAAGAGGGGTGATTGTACGGCATCTTCTGCTGCCTGGAGGACTGGAGGATTCCAAAAGAATTATTTCCTGGCTGCTGGATACATATGGGGACCGGATTTTTATCAGTATGATGAATCAGTATACACCGGTCTCAACAAATTTTACCCATCCGGAACTGAATGGAAAAGTAGATGAATCTGAATATGAAGCACTGATTTCCCATGCCCTTGCTCAGGGGATTGAAAACGGGTTTATACAGGAAGGAGAAACTGCCGGAGAAAGTTTTATTCCGGCATTTGACGGAACCGGGATAGATAAAGAGGATACAATATAAAAAAGCGTCGGCCATGTATGTGATGGCCGGCGCTCTTTTAGGCACCCCTATGCACCCAAAGCAGACGCTGGCGGGTGATGATAAATGCTTAATTGTACAAAGAAATGCCGAATTTGCATTTTCTGTAAATTTTATATGCCAGTGTTGCAAACAGGGAAACAACAACATACAGGCTGGAAGAAATTCCCACAAACCCACCTGCAATAATGACAATCCAAAGACCAATACTGATTTCCATACTTTCTTATCCTCTCTTTTTCTGATTTACATAACAGAAAGTCCGCTTTGTGAACCTTCTGTTGTTCACATACGCCGCTATGAGAATGCAATAGATTGCAGACTTTGCCAACAAACCTATTGTCATGAATAAGAGTCTGATCAGGATGAGCAGATATATAAATAACAAATGTTTTCAATTAAGTGTAGAGCAAATTGTGCAAAAGAGCACAACAAAACAAAACATGGGACGATGCCATGCACTGTAGTATGTAAGAACTGCCGGTCAGGATCAGACGAAAACGGTTCGTTTTCGGCCATCCATATCCTGCATAAAGGAAATCAGAAAGGATTCCCTGTATACATAACGGCTGTCATACAATGTAAGGATCTGTTTACTGCATACGGAAATAAATGACAGAAGTGTCAGTATATGAAAAAGAAACAGAACCGCGCACCGGCCGGGTACGCCTGTGCGTGTATTTTGTACCGGATTGATTCCGGAGTAATTCTGACGGTTTCCGCTTGTCTGCCTTGTCCAGAAATCAATGGTGCCAGGAAGAAAAGAGGAACATGACTGCAGAGAGGCCGTTTCCCGGAGAAGGGATGCATTTTCCGGTGCAGAGGCAGGAAGATGGGTATTTCCTGCGGCAAAAAGCAGCACGGGTATGAGCAGACACAGTATAAAATTTTGCAGGCCCGATTTGATCCGCATATGCACTCCTTACAGTGAAATAGTTCGTCAGTATAAACTGGTACGAGTATATCAGAAACTGTGTCGGAGTGCAAGAGCGTCTTCTCTGTTCAGTCCTTTTCCTTCCCTCCTCTGCCCAGCAAAACCAGAAGCTCATGGGCCAGGAGGGGAAATGCGGCCAGGATGGTCAGAAAGCACCATTCGGCGGGCAGCAGATGGATGGTCCCGAAGGCCCGGATCAGGAAGGGGATTTCCGTAACCCCGAATTGCAGAAGGAACCCGATCACGAAGGCAGCCAGCATCAGTTTGTTGCGCAGATGCCCCATCCGGAATACGGATGTGTGAATATCCCGCATCCCCACGGCGTGAAAGAGCTGGGACATGCCGAGAACCGTAAAGGCGTAAGTCTGAGCGCGCATCAGGATGTCTTCGCGGCGCAATAATGTGGAAAGGCTTTCCAGAGTCACCGGCAGTCCTTCTTTTTGCAGCAGCATATAAGGAAAAGCAAAAAAAGCGGTCAGGCTGATGAGGGCAATGAGAATTCCATAAAAACAGGTACAGGTAAGACCACCGTTTGCAAACAGGCTTTCATTGCTTTTCCGGGGCGGAATCCGCATCAGTTTTGCGCCATCATTTTCGTCTATGCCGAGAGCGAGGGCCGGCAGCGAGTCCGTTATCAGATTGATCCAAAGTATGTGGCTGGATTTCAGCGGAGAAGCCAGTCCGCCGATGACTGCCAGAAACATGGTCATAATTTCCCCCAAATTGGAGGAAAGCAGGAAGATCACGGATTTTTTGATATTTTCATATACGCCCCGGCCTTCCCGGACGGCTTTCTGAATGGTGGCGAAATTATCGTCAGTCAAAATGACATCGGCGGCCTGCTTTGCCACATCCGTTCCGTTCATGCCCATGGCAATGCCAATATCGGCAGCTTTTAAGGACGGGGCGTCATTGACGCCGTCTCCGGTCATGGCAACAATCTGGCGGCGGGACTGAAATCCCTTTACGATTTTTACTTTTTGCTCCGGGGAAATACGGGCAAAAACACGTACATGTTCCAGTTTCCTGGAAAAATCACTGTCGGACAGACGGGATATTTCACTGCCGGACATACACTGTTCCCGCTGTTTCACAATATCCAGCTGCCGGGCAATGGCAAAAGCCGTGTCCAGATGGTCGCCGGTAATCATAACGGTGGTAACGCCTGCTTCACGGCAGGTGCGGACGGCTTCTGCGGCTTCGGGCCTGGCAGGGTCCTGCATACCCACAAGGCCCAGAAAGGTAAGCGCCTGTTCCATGGGACCGTTCCCGTCCCGTTTCATGGCGATGGCAAGGGTGCGTAGCGCCTGGGAGGACATGTCTTTCATTGCATCTCTGATTTTCCGCCGCATTTCCTGGGTCAGGGGAAGCTGTTTGTCGTAGAGCCGTATGTGGGTGCAGCGTTTTAACAGTTCATCAGGGGCACCCTTTGTATAGCCGATGTTCCCGCTGGCAGAGCGGTGGAATGTGGTCATCATTTTCCGGTCGGAATCAAAGGGCAGTTCTTTTATGCGCGGCATGGTTTTTTCCAGCGTTTCACGGTGGATATTGTACCGGGCTGCCAGTTCCAGCAGCGCCAGTTCCGTAGGATCCCCTATATTTTTTCCCTGGGTTTCCACAGCATCATTGCAGAGGCACATGCCGGTGAGAAATTCCAGATGCACCTGTTTATCCAGGCGTTCGGCGGGAATGGGGTGCTGGTTGCAAAAGCAGCTTACCACGCGCATTTTATTCTGGGTGAGCGTACCTGTTTTATCAGAGCATATGACGCTGACCGCGCCCAGTGTTTCAACGGAAGGCAGTTTCCGGATAATGGTATGTACTTTTACCATACGGGTTACACTGAGGGCGAGACAGATGGTCACGATGGCAGGCAGCCCTTCCGGCACGGCAGCGACGGCAAGGGAAATGGCCGTAATCAGCATATCAAAAAGATTCCGGTGTTGAAAAACGCCGATGGCAAAAAGCAGAGCGCAGAGGAGCAGAGAAAGAATACTCAGCAAAGTGCCCAGTTCGCCCAGGCGTTTTTGCAGGGGTGTCAGTTCCTCTTCGGAATCCCGGATCATAGATGCGATTTTCCCGATTTCCGAATGCAGCCCGGTGGCGGTGACAATGCCCCTGCCCCTGCCATAGGTGACGATGGTGGACATATAGGCCATGTTGATCCGGTCGCCCAGAGGGATTTCGCCCATCTCTTTTTGCACGGTGAAGGCAGCGTTTTTATCTACGGGCAGAGATTCTCCGGTCAGCGCTGATTCTTCGATTTTGAGGCTTTCCGTTTCCAGCAGCCGCAGATCTGCAGGCACCTGACAGCCCGCTTCCAGACAGACGATGTCTCCGGTTACAAGGTCAGAGGCGGCGATTTGCTTCTGCTGCCCGTCCCGGATGACCATGGCGTGGGGGCTGGACAGTCTTTTCAGGGAATCCAGCGCTTTCTGTGCCTTGCCCTCCTGAATCAGGCCGATGACCGCATTCATCAGGACGACAAAGAGAATAATCATCGTATCGCTGACCTCATCCAGCAGCAGAGAAATTGCCGAAGCGGCCAGCAATACATAAATCAGCGGATCCTGTAACTGCTCCAGAAATCTGGTGACAGGATTTTTACGTCCTTCCTCGGGCAATTCGTTCTTTCCGTCCATCCGGAGGCGTCTGCCGGCCTCCATTTCCGTCAGGCCCTTATGGGTGTCGCTTTTCAGTTCCGAGCAGGTTTCTTTTACGGTTTTTTGTTCAAACATAAGGTTACTCCTGTCCATTGAGATTTCCGGCGCCAGACAGTTGCGGGCCAGGCTGTTGGATTCTTGTACAAACTTATGCGGCCGCAAAATAAAATATGTTCTGCGTCGTTAAGAAATGAAAAAAGCTGCCGATATATGTTACAGAGATATAGTAAAACGGGGCTATGGAGAGCACAGTGTTTTGTCAGGAGGACGAAAAGGCTGCTCTCCTTTATGATTCATGGCCATAGAAGACAGCGCGCGCGCCTTTTGGGGTTCATGAAAAAAGAAAGTTCGCAGAGCGTTCTGTCTTTTATCCTGGTATACAGGATTTATGTACAGGAAACGAGATCTGACTTTACAACAGTATCGGAAGGGAGAAAGAGAGTATATGGTAACGGGAAACGGTGTAAGAGCAGGCGGATGGACAGAAGATTTTCATAAGTATCAGGCGGATATTATGACCAGGATAAAAAAGGGAGAAACCGAAGATTCCATACCTACCGGGGCGGATTCCTACACGCGGACACAGTGGAGTAAGATTATGAAGAGCGTGGATAAACAGATTGAGGACATCAAAAAGGAACAGGCGGAGCGCTTTGAGAAGCAGCAGGCGGACCGGATGGAGGCGCAGCGGGTCTTTGAAGCGGCAGCTTCCATGAGCGGCAGCCCTGCGGAGCGTCTGCGGGAAGTCAGTAAGGTGCCGTATGGCCATATGGCCAAGGACGGCGTGATTGAGTATAACGGGGTTACTTTTGTATGTGACGAGCGCACAAACAGCATTTGTCTGGGGGATGTAAGTGACAGAAAAAATACGCTGGTCATCCCGCTGGCAGAGGGAGGGAGCCTGCAAGTCAACCGGGACAATCTGGGCGATCTGGAGAAAGCCATCGGCATGTTTTCGCCGGAGGATATTAACCGGATTATGCGCGCCATTACAAAGGACAGAAAAGCCAGGGAGATGGCGCAGGAACTGGAAGATGAAAAGGCCAGTGTAACGGAACTGGCGTCGGATCATACAAAGGAAACCGATCAGAAAGTATGAGACAGATGTGGAACAGACTGGAGGCGGATATCAGGGAATACAGATATGCCATCGGGAGTCTGCTTCTCTATTATGTGGCGATGCGTCTTGTGTTCCATGCATTCTGTCCTCTGGTCATTATCACCGGCCTGCCCTGTCCGGGCTGCGGGCTCAGCCGGTCGGTATGGTATTTCCTGACAGGGCAATTTTCCAGATCCTTTTCCCTGCATCCTCTGGGTGCTTTCTGGCTGCTGCTATTGGTGTGGTTTTGCATAAACCGGTATGTGGCGGGAAAACAGGTTACGAAGGGATGGACGCTGGCTCTGACGACAGTCTGTATTGCCACGCTGCTTCTGTATGGCTACCGGATGGCAACCTTGTTTCCGGGACGGCCGCCCATGTCCTATACGGGGCACAATCTGCTGGAACGTGTGATACCCGGCTACCGACAGCGCATTCTTACTTTTTTCCGGTTGTATGGATAAAAATTTTGTGTTATACTGGATAAAATGGTTTCAAGTTAAGATTGTGATTCAGAGGAGAGGAAAAGCAGATGGATAGCAATAATATGTACAATCAGAACAATACACAGCAGTATTCTTCGTATTATGAAAACCCTTCACAGCCCCAGGTACAGATGCCTATGGGACAGAACTGGGAAGAGCCGGTCAGCATGGGTGAGTGGCTGGTCAGCATGTTGCTGATGTGTATTCCCTGTGTGAACATCATTCTGATGTTTGTGTGGGCATTCGGCAGCTCAGCTAAGAAGAGCAAGTCCAATTATTTCAAGGCAGCTCTGATTATGGCAGGTATCAGCGTCGTGCTCAGTATCATTATGTTGGCTACAATGACCGCAGGGATAGCAAGCGGTCTGTAAGAGATCGTTTATTTGCAGAGTGTATACGAGAATGTGACGGGAACAGAGTCTGAAGATTCTGTTCCCGTTTCTTAATCGTATAAATTTGGAACAGGAGGAAGTAAAATGGCTGAAAATAATGTGAAACCAGAAGAAAAACCGATCCATGACGGTGTTTCTCCCATACAGATTCCGGACGAGGATGATGAGAATCGGGCATTTCAAATGCTTTGGGATTTTCTTGTTCCGTCCTGTGGGAAAGCGCAGACAGCACAGGGGGAAGTGATTCGAATTGCAGGCAGAGTGCAGCATGAATTTTTGGACAATGGCTGTATCAACTGGGATGAGGATTTTCAAAAAATGCTGGACGCCTTTTTGAAATATCTTCAACTTGGCAATGGATTCAGCGGGAAAGATATAAAGATTGCGGAAGTTCTCGTGCAGCTTCTGAAGGAAAACGGGGAAAAAGGTCTCATAGATGACAATCTGACCACAGTTCTATGTAGCTGTGCCATGACCTGGGTGAGACAGAATCCGGAAGTGATCGCTCCTTTGAAGGCGGAATATAGCAGATAGATATTGCCTGAACTGTTCAGCCGGTTTCCGGCGCCATGCCTGTCTGTAAAAAGTGATGTGTGGCTTTTACAGACAGGCCTGGCAGATTTCAGGATTTACTCCATCTTGCCGATGCGCCACATGGCAGCGTCAGGCCAGTGGAGGTAACGGGCAGGCCGATTTCGTCGGCTTCTACCTGACCGCCAAATTTTTTGACAATCACGCTATTGATCATATAGGACAGGACAGCAGGCTGCAGTCCTGTGGTATAGGAGTTGATCAGATAAAAAACAGGTGTTTTTGAAAGTACCTGCGCGGTGAGGCTGATAAAGGGATAGATGGATTCCTCGATTTTCCAAACTTCCCCTCTGGGGCCTCTGCCATAGGACGGGGGATCCAGGATAATGCCGTCATACCTGCTGCCGCGCCGGATTTCCCGTTCTACAAATTTCACACAGTCGTCCACAAGCCAGCGAATGGGAGCGCCGGATAAGCCGGAGGAAGCGGCGTTTTCCCTGGCCCAGCCCACCATGCCTTTGGAAGCGTCCACATGGGTAACGGCTGCGCCGGCTTTTGCTGCGGCAAGGGTGGCGCCGCCGGTATAGGCGAACAGATTCAGTACGCGCAGAGGCCGTCTGGACTGTCGTATTTTCTGCTCAATCCATTCCCAGTTCACCGCCTGTTCCGGAAACAGGCCTGTATGTTTGAATTTAAATGGTTTTAAATGAAACTGCAGATCTTTGTAATGAATCGTCCATTCGTCGGGCAGATGGGAGAATTTCCATTCGCCGCCGCCCTTGGAACTGCGGTGATAGTGTCCATTGGGCTTTTTCCAGCCGGGCTGTTTCTTTTCTGTATTCCATAGTATCTGGGGATCGGGTCTGATGAGGATATATTTGCCCCAACGTTCCAGTTTTTCCCCCTGGGAGGTGTCCAGTACTTCATATTCTTTCCAGCTTTCTGCAATCCACATGAAAGGCTCCTTCTCTCTGTCTGTCAGGTTGTTACAAAGTTGTGGCCCCGGGTTGCCGCATACGATTCCCACTGCGCCGGGGCTGACATATTATTCATACCATAGAATGGTTTCCGATACAAGCTGAATATGCGAATTTGTGGAAGATAAAGTAAGTGTCAGGTAGCCGGCTGCTTTAAAACATCCTGTTTCCATGCCTTCCAGCGCTGTTCATCCATCAGCAGTTTCCATGCTTGTGGCTTATCCATGCCGAACAGACGAAAGTATTTCATAGCGGCGAGAATCAGCCTGCCTTCCGGGCTTACATCGGGCGGCCAGCTTCCCGGAGGCGTTTTTTTCTGGCTGTTTCGATAATCTTCCTGTACGTTTTCGCAGACACGGTACGTCTCCAGCAGCCGGATATAAGCCGCTGTCAGCCGTTTGTCCCGGATACCATGCATGGAATGGATGGCTTCGATAAGCAGGCGGGTATCTGTTTCCGCTGCCAGATAGACGATAAAATGATCCAGTACCGCCTCTCTGTCAGACAGTTCCTCCAGGCAGGCCAACAGCGACCGGCGGCTGGTCTGGTCCAGATCGCTGCGCAGAAAGGCTTCATTGAGCCGTTTGGCAGAAACCTGGGGACTGTCTTTTCGTGTTCTGAAAATATAACATGCATCCTGGAAGGCATCCCCCTGCAACGCATGGAACTGTTCCCAAATACGTTCCAGAAAAGCTTCCTGGATTTCCCGGATGCCCTTGTACCGGATCACTGAGAGCGCCTGGGGCCAGGCTTTTAATTCCCACAGCGTTTCAAGCTGCTGACGCAGGTCTTCCATATGAAAATGTGCCATGATTTTCATCATGTGCATCCGTATATCCATATCTGTTTCCTGACCACAGGATTGCCTGAGCCAGTCCTGTTGCTCTTTTGGGAGTTCCCGGAATTTATAATAGCCGTTTAGAATCTCTTCTTTTTCCTGTTGATCCTTTGCCTGCCTGTATTGTTCCATCAGTTGTCCCGGACTGCCGTCCCGGTTCATCCCAAACCAGAAAATGTTATAACCGGCAGTGACTTCCCTAAGCCAGCGTTCATACCAGGCCAGAAATCCTGTCTCCCGGACAAAAAATGGCGGTTGGCAGCGATCCATATTATAATAGAGGATCCTTCCCCTGAGAGGGCCATGAAGTATCATTCCGGTCATATAGGCACATCCCTGGCTTCCGATGGGCAGAATCCCGGTAAAGGGATCCGGGTATGTATCTTCCAGCTTTTCATCGGGATCAGCGGCCAGATCCCAGTCTTCGGCGCTCATATCGGGAAAGACCACCGGATCTGCCTGATAACTGTAGAAATCATCCTCGGCTTCTGCGTCCAGCGCCGGGAGGCCGTATATCCCATAATACGGGCCCGCGCCTCCATTTCCCATATACAACAGAAAATCCCGGTATTCTTCCGGTAAACGGATGCCATGCTTTTTTTCGAATTCCAGGACGGCGGTTTCAGTGGCCGGCGGCTGCAGAGTGTATTTGTGGGTCTGTGCGCCGAATACATGCAGTTGCTTGTCTGTCTCTCTGGCCTGGTTCAGCAGAGCTGTCATGTGGCTGACCCAGGGCGGGACTGATTTTGTGTCCATTTGTGTTACCTCTTTTTTGATATGGTTTATGAAGGATTCTCTGATATGTTGTTCCCGTGTATAAATTCCATAGCAAAATGACGTTTCTTCATGAGCCATGGTTGAAACGTCATTTTCTCCTGTATTTTGTGATCATTGATTTTATGTGATGCTATCAGGTGCAAAACTATGAGAACTTATGAAATTCTGCCTTGCGTGTCGTTTTGTGCGCAAGTTTATCTGTTCATACCTTGTTATCGTACTATTTTACCGTTCCCTTTCATCTCTGTCAATACAGACGTCTCTCTCTTCGGATTCCCCTGGCGCTCTTATGGCGGAAAATCAGATATTTTGCTCACAGTTTATTTATGCATGCGTCTATGGTAGTCTTTGAACGGCCTGTAAATGGCAATAAATACATCAATGCGGTAAAGTGTTAATATGGAAAGTGTTGACGTCAGACTCCTGTCTATATTATAATGTTAGCTTATGAGGACAAACTGTCCCATTTGTTACGGAATCTGAAGAATGAGGAGTGAGAATATGGAAGGATCAATTATCTGGATTCTGGCGGCATTCGCCATCTATCTGATATTTATGGTAGTGATCGGTGTGATTTGCGCCAGAAAAAATGAAAATGCGGAAGACTATTTCCTGGGAGGCAGGAAATTAAGCGGCGCGGTGGCCGCCCTGTCGGCGCAGGCGTCGGATATGAGCGGATGGCTCTTAATGGGGCTGCCCGGCTCTGTATATGCGCTGGGAACGGGGCAGTCCTGGATTGCCATCGGCCTTTTTATCGGCACGGTATGTAACTGGCTGTTTATTTCCAAACGGCTGCGCCGGTATACCATCCGCGCCAACAACGCACTGACACTGCCCACCTATTTTGAAAACAGATTTCATGACCGGAAGAGGGTGCTGCTCTTTATCTCTTCCGTGACCATCGTTATCTTTTTCCTTGTGTATACGGCCTCTGCGCTGGCAGCAGGCGGCAAACTGTTCAATTCGGTCTTTGGCATAGAGTACAAGATCGCCCTTACCATTGGCGCTGCTGTTATTCTGATCTATACATTTATGGGCGGTTTCCTGGCTGTATGTACCACTGATTTTGTGCAGGGAACGCTGATGCTGGTAGGGCTGCTGGTTGTGCCTCTGGCGGCGTATGGTATGATCAGCGGAAATGTGTCCGATGTATTGGATGCCAGCGGTGTGGCTGGCGGTTCTGCGGCATATCTGAGCCTGACGAGCAATGGCGGAAAGCCCTATGGCCTGATTGATATTATATCCCAGGTTGCCTGGGGACTGGGATATTGTGGTATGCCCCATATTCTTGTGCGTTTTATGGCTGTCCGTGATGAGAAGGAACTGAATAAGTCCAAAGGGATTGCCATCGTATGGGTTGCCCTGTCGCTGGCCTTTGCGTGTGTCATCGGTGTACTGGGACGTGCTTATCTCTATCCGGGGCTGTTGACAGACGGAGCGGAAGAAAAAGTATTTATCGAAATGATTATCAAACTGTTTACGGCAGACTATCACCTGCCTATTGTGGGCGGCCTGTTTCTTTGCGGGATTCTGGCGGCGATTATGTCCACGGCAGATTCACAGCTTCTGGTGAGCGCATCCAGTGTGGCGGAAGATATTTTCCGTGGGATTATTAAAAAAGATGCAGATGATAAAACGGTGCTGAATATGAGCCGGATTACCGTGTTGGTGATTGCGGTGCTGGCCTATATCATAGCTCTGAATCCCAACAGTTCCATTATGGGGCTGGTATCCAATGCCTGGGCCGGGCTGGGCGCTGCCTTCGGACCTACCGTGCTGCTTTCCCTGTTCTGGAAGCGGACCAACTTCCAGGGTGCGGTAGCGGGTATTATCACGGGTGCACTGACAGTGCTTATCTGGGATTACATACCTCTTGTGAATGGGCAGACGCCGGGAAGTGTAACCGGCCTGTATTCCCTGGCCATTGGTTTTGCACTGAGCCTGCTGGCCATTGTGATTGTCAGCCTGATGACACCACCGCCTTCGGCCGAAATGCTGGAAGAATTTGACGACGTGGTAAATAACAGAAATATTGAATAAGCGTGGAGGAAAGCCGGTGTTGTTTGTATGCATCGGCTTTTTGCGTCTGTCCGTCAGACAAATAATTGGCTATACAGGTAAAATGCAGAGAGAGAGAAGCGGACTGATATGAGATAACAGGAGGCATGGATAGAAAGATGAGGACCATTGTTTTCAGTGATGTGGATGGCACTTTATTAAATTCCGAACACCGGATTACGGCGTTCACCAAAGGGGCGATTGACGGACTGCAGAGGAGGGGGATTCCTATGAGGACATTATACATTATCCATTTTTGCCGGTGTCAGACGTCTTACTAAGAGGGCAGGATGAATGCTTACGACAGTTTATCGGGATGCAGCATTTTGGGGAATTTTCGGAATGGATTCGTTTTTTTGTAAATGGCATTGCCCTATCAGCAGAAAATGCGCTTGGACAGATAAAAGCAGCGAATAGGCTGAGACAAATGGAGATGGAAAAAATCCAGTCTTACAAAAAAGCGACAGGAACATTGGGGCATTTATATGCTTTTGTAGAAGAAAATCCAGTGATAAACATTGAGCAGGCATCAAAGGGGTTGGGAATAGCTTATAATACCGCAGCAAAATATATAGAGATATTACAGGAACTTGGTATTTTGAAAAAAAGCAAAGAGCAGTTAAGAAACCGTCTATATTATTATGATAGATTATTGCGTATTTTTCAGCTTTTGTAGTCTGTAATGATTAAGGAATATATTTTATAGAAAAATTGTAAGGAGAAAACTATTATGTATCTTAAGAATATTCAAATGAAGAATTTTAGAAAATATAGAGAAGAGAACAATACATTCACTTTTGTTAGTGCAGAGAGTATTAGAGAAAAAAGGGTTGTAATTTGAAAATGTATTGATAGTTTTAGAAGATGGGTTTGGAACAAAAAGCGAAGAATCTTTTGTATGTGGCAATAACACGGGCTAAAAGGCATTTGCGGCTGATTTATACGGGAGATTCACAAAAGGTGCTAGAGACATTACATTATGTTCTTGATCCAGTAGTGAGTAAATGGAAGGGTGGTCGAATGACAATTGAAGAAGTTTTGGCATTTGATGAAATGCAGATATTTGATCGAAAGAGCATCCATATTGAACCCAAATCATTGGCAATTACGGTTGTTGCCTTTGCGAATGCAGATGGCGGTACGGTTGCTATTGGCATTTCAGATAAAACCAAAAGGATAGAAGGGACAGATTACGATACTCGGCAATTGAATGAACTGCTTACAGTCCCATATGATTTCTGTGAGCCAACGGTACAGGTGGATATAGAAAAAGTGCCGTGCACCGACGACAAAGGCCGGGATAATCATGTTGTATTGATGCATATAGAGCCGAGTTCCCATGTACATTCTAATCAGGCAGATGAAGTTTATTTGCGTGTAGGGGATAAGTCAAAGAAACTGGGCTTTCATGACCGCCTGCAGCTTACATATGATAAAGGGGAAAGGTTTTTTGAAGATAAGCCGGTGCCAGAGGCCGAACTGGATGATTTAGATATTGATTTTGTTGGGGAATATACAAGAAAAATTGGATACCCCAAAAATGCAATATCATATCTAACAGAAAATAAAGGATTTGTAAAAAAGAAAGATGGAAAAGTGCAGATCAGCACAGCGGCCATTCTGTTGTTCGGGAAAAAACCGCAAAATTTCTTTCCACGTGCCCGTATACGCTTTATACGGTATGATGGGAAGGAAGAGCGTTTTGGGACAGAAATGAATGTGGTTAAGGATGTAATTTTCGAAGGAAATATTTTAAAAATGGCTGTGGATTCCATTGCCTATCTTGACACACAGATAAAAGAAAAAACTTACCTTGGAAAGGATGGACTATTTGTCACAGAAGAAGAATATCCGAAATTTGTGAGACAGGAAATTATTGTAAATGCCGTGACACACAGGGCATATAGCATTAGTGGAACGGATATTCAGATAAAGATGTTTGATGACCGTATCGTAGTAGAAAGCCCGGGAAAACTGCCGGGGCTTGTGAGGGCAGACAATATCCGCAATACACATTTTTCCAGGAATCCTAAAATTGCAGAATTTTTGAAAGCATATAATTATGTCAAAGAATATGGAGAAGGCGTAGACCGTATGTATCGGGAAATGTCAGAAGCCGGCCTGCAAGAGCCTCAATATTACACGAATGCATTTTTGTTACAGACCGTTGTTTATAATATGAGAAAAGAAAAAACAGCTTTTAACACTAATAATCTGACTATTGATGCGAAAAAGCTGGCTTTTCAGCATGAAAAACTGGCTATTGGGGATAAAAAGCTGGCTATTGAAACTTTGAAATCAGCTATTAAAAAGCAAAATTATAATGAACCAACCATAAAAAATATAATTACAGTTTATGATGCGATAGAAACAGATCAAATTTTTGGTGCACCGGAAGTAAAAAATATACTCAAATGCTCAATATCTGCTTCGAAGGAGATTATGAAAAAATTACGGGATATGGAAGTGGTAAGAAGCATAAAGGGAAGGGGAAAAGGAAAATACAGATTTGTAAATAATGAAGAAATGGGGAATTGGACATAGTATGCGGATTGCATTATAATAGCAAACTATAGAATATTTTTCGTTTATATATGAAATCTGGTACATCGAATAATTAATTACTGATAGATTGTCACAGGATGATTGCTTCCTATGTGAGGCAGGGAAATGTGTCATAGCAGTGGCTATGCCGATTGATGGCACTGTGTGCCAGTGTTACACATCTAGTGCAGATTGAAACGGAGTGTAGACCAATGTAGCAGAGGAACAATCAGGCAAGCTAATGTTTCAGCTAATTAATATTCGGTGTATTGGTATTGCACAATTTAATTATGTGAACATTTGCCCAAAAAAGAATTTTATAGCAGAGGTGGAAAAGTTATGGTATTTGAAGAGCGGCTACATCAGCTTTCAGTTGGAACCGAAAAGGAGAATATGTACAGCCAATGGAAAACTATAAAGAATGAGATCCTAAAAAAAGCAAGCGCCTTCTTTGCCAAGAACCTGAAGTGATCCGTTACCTTTACATGGAGCAGAACCGCTCCAGATACCGGACCGCGAAGATGGCGCAGTGGCTTCAGGTGTCAAAAAGCGGTTATTATGCGTGGCGGAAACGTTCCAAAAGTCTGCGCTGTATAGAAAATGAAGCTCTTCTGAAAGAGATCATACATTTTCACGAAGCATCACATGGCGCTTATGGCGGCAGAAAGATAACCCATGAAATAAACCGGAGATCAGAAAAGCCGGTCAATCATAAACGGGTCGAGCGCATCATGCGTGAAAATGGCATACGGTCAAAAAGCCATAAAAAGTATAAAGCAACAACCAATTCAAAACATAACCTTCCGGTGGCGGAAAATATCCTGAACAGGGATTTTACTGCCGACAGGCCAGGACAGAAAATGGTAAGTGACATTACCTATATTCCAACGGATGAAGGCTGGCTTTATCTTGCCGGCGTCATGGATCTTTGCGGGGATAAGATAGTCGGCACGGCAATGGACGGACGTATGACAAAAGAACTGGTGATATCCGCGCTGAAGGATGCCATCCACCATACAAAGATCACAAAGGGCTGTATCCTGCACTCCGACAGGGGAAGCCAGTACTGCTCACTGGATTATCAGGAACTGGCAAAGGGGCATGGATTCATCAGCAGCATGAGCCGGAAAGGAAACTGCTGGGACAATGCGCCGATGGAAAGCTTCTGGGGGAAGTTAAAACAGGAATGGTTAAACGAACAGCATTTCCACACCCGGGAGGAAGCCAGGAGCGCAGTATTTGAGTACATATGGATATTTTATAACCGAAAACGGATCCATGAAGCAAACGGCTATCTGACGCCGGAGGAGTATTACCGGATACACCAGACAGATTTGAAAGTGGCCTAGCTGCTTTTGAATAAATCTTTACGCGGAGGGGGCAGCTGGGAGCAAGTTCCTTCCGACAACCCGTGAAAATGAAAAAGTTAGAAAAAACGAGTAAAACTAAGAACCGGATAGAATCCTTTCGTTTTAGGTGTCTATGCTGGCGGGGACAGGTCACTTTAGGCTATCGTCCTCTTGGCTGCTTATCAGCAAAGACGGGCGGGGCTGTCAACGGTGGGCGAAGCCCATTCACTTGCCGTTGACTGGCTCGGCTGGATTTGCTATCTGCTCGACAAACTGGAAACGGTACTTGTGTCTATAGTCCAAATTTTTCCCAATCTTTAACCGATTCAATAACAGGTATCCAGCTATCGATTTCAAATTCTTCTTTTGTAGGCGGTTCTGCATATCCATCTACTACAAGTGTTCCACTACATTTTATGTGAGCCTTTCTCACCAGTCAGTAGAATATTCCATGCTCCACAAGATTTCCTCCAAATCATCATCTGAAATGGAATACTGCTTCTGAATCGGTTTCAGCGCAGTTATTATTTTATCAAATTCTTCGTCATCATCTATTTTGTCCGATAATTGATCATAATTCTGTAACCCACATTCTTCTTTCAACACCCTAAGAACCTCTTTTTGAGAAGCCTTTCGCAGAGAATCACAATCCCTATCATGAAGTATCTCATCAAGATATGTAAGCAGATTCTCGGAAATGAACACCATGCGCTGGTCTATTTCTTCCGGTGTCACCATGTCTTCGTCAAAATCAAACAATACTTCGTGGTCAATCTGGTAAATTCCGCATTTCTCTTCTTCCGGCATTTTTTCCAGTCGAATACAACGGATAAAGTAGCCATCTTCATCCCATGCGAAAGGCAAATAGCCACATCTAACAAGGACAGGATTCCATGCGTTTTTCACTCCTTGAAAATGTTCAGCTACAGAATTACGTCCTATGGGATCATCAAAGCAGTGATGGGTAACAGTCAGAAATGCTTTCAAAGAAAGAGGCAGTTCAACTCCTATTTCTTTTTCCAATTTCTTGATTTCCCCATCCGAAATCATAGCCGGAACCAGCTTCCATTTCTTCCATTCATCATTAGGGTTCACATCATCGCTCCACATTTCTTTTTCCTCTTCCTCAAGAGGAAGTGTCACACGGATTTCTTCCTGTGAAAGCTTCTGATAATACTGTTCAAAAAAATTTCTCATGTATTCCTGATACTCGGCATAGGTCATTTCAGCACCATCCTTTTTATTCCGATTTGTCGATTTGTACATAATCATATTATACCATACAGACCTTAAGAAATCTATTTATTTTACTCTTAATTTTAGGAATAGTGAGGGCTACTGCCTACAAAAATTTTGTGTTACTTTACCGCACATGAGCATTGGCATAGGGATGCAATCAATATTTTTGTTAGCAGACCAGTTTGAGATGATTACGAAAACTGCTGATGAGCCTGCAAAAAAAATTGTATTTCAGAGTGCAGAAAAATCAGAGGGATACATTACAGTGGAAGATTTCAATGAACCTTTCACACAAGGAACTGAATTGCGTTTTATTATAAATGGAGAAAAGCTTTCTGCTGCGGAATTAGATTGCTCGAATTATCATTATAGCAGAAAAGAACTAAGTTATCCTGTAATGAGCATGATTTACGATGAATATGAAAATCAAAATCGGGATATTGATATCTTGAGAATGAAGCATATTAAGAAAGCGGATTATATACCAATAGTGATAGAATATGAGCAGCCTGTGGATAGAACGAGGTGTATATTACTTGAATATGAGCCATTATTCAGCAAGAAAGGGATGGGGAACAATGTTGAGATACGGAGTGGGTTTATCGAAGTAAAGAAATTTGTTCCGGAATTGAAATGTTATATAATTAGTAGCATGCATCTTAAAGAAAGACATCCAAAAGATGAAGCCTTTCATGTGTATAGGGATATTACTAATGTGGCGATACATTATAGTGGAGCAATATTCTATCGTAATACATTCGTTAAAGAACAGACACTTCCTGCTTCTTTTTTTGTTAACGATCCAATTATGAAATATATGGAATGGGAAATTAATTTACTTGATGCAAATTCTGATGAAGTATTGAAGTTAAGCAGAAATTCTATTAATGAGAATTATTCTAAAATTTTTTATAGAATGCTTTGGAAAGCATTGGAACTGGCAGCGATGGATGCTATTAATAGCTTGATTGATGAATATGATGACAGGATTGGCGATACCATTTTGATACTTTATCAGATTGCAGTGTTGCTTAATCATCGGTCAGAAGAGATTTACAACAAATATAAGAATATATTGGGGTTAATAAAAATTGGTAATTATTATCAGTGGGGAAAGCCTGACGGCGAAGAATATATTATAAATTTTGACGAACTTCGGAGTAAGGAGTTGTATTTCATTGTCAATGAAGTAGTATGTTATGATGGCATAAGGGCAACTGATCTAAATGATAAAAAATGTATCAAATATGGGTGCCGAGGGTGTCAGCATATTCTTGACCATAAGATAAATAAGCTCTTTCTTGGACAAATTGACGGACAATATGTGAAAGTAATAAGTGCTGTTCCATTTAAATGTAATTCTCTGGATTCATTATATGAAATAGAAGATATTTTTACGCTGGAAAATGTTATTCGTATGATTAAGTTGAATTTGAGAATAATTCCCGCTGTAAGGGGATATGAAGCACTTGTAACTCCAATAAATTTTGGCAGCCAATTGTTTTATAATGTCCTTACATGTGAACAGTATTATATAGAAATGCCATTTAATGATATAATGTCAGAGATGGCCGAAATTTTACTTGATGAGGGATATATTCCAAATTCAGTTGAAAAGTATTATGGGCAAGTACTAGAATCCACACTCTTTACTGCAAATATTGACTATATTAGAGACATTACAAATGAAAAAAAATCGTTGATTCAGGATAAATATCAACAAATAGTAAGAAAGTGTCTTGAATTGCTTGGCGATGAAAAATATAAAGAGTTTAACAAAGACATTTTGGCGAAGTTAGATAGAGAAATATCAAACTTGAGAAATATTGATGTTATAGAGCAGAGCCCTTATTGTTCTTTTAAAAATATCATGTCAGATATCCATTGATGGTAAAGTGGATTTAAAAAGGCATCTTATATTTGTGTCTGCTTTTTATGGAGCGTTTGTGATAAGGAAAGAGATGGGCACAAGTTGGAAACAATAACTTGTGGAGGCGTAAATATTGTGTTTGATTAAAATAGAGGTTTGCAATTATGGGGCAAAAAAATTCCCATTAGTATTTTAGGAGCAGGCTCAGTGATATATATTGACTATACATATGAGGAAAAAATGAGCATAAAAGAAAGCCTGCAGTTGTTTTGCCATATGAGAACTGAAAGACAAAGGTTGTTTTGTTATAAATAAGCAGTGTGGAAAAGTATGAGGATTCTAAAAATATCCGTATGATTATAAAGTTAAAGATTTGCAACAGAGCGGATTGTCAAAACATCATATGTCCTGACAGATAAAGAATTATTGGTGCCGGATAATATGCAGTGCGAAGGGACGGGGAGATTATCGCTTAGTGATTTGAAGGCAGTGAATGCGTCAGAGGCTATTATTGATTAGGTCATTGCGCTTTTGCCGGTGTCAACACAGGAAGATTATGTGGAGGCATATCAAGTTTTAGATGATGGAATTTATGATTCCAGCGGCAATCTTATTGGGGAAAAGCATGCAGAAGACTGATTGTAATTATTCAGATATTTTTATGCAGGGCTTGACACAAGCAAAGGATGTGTATATCGGGGTTCTGCCTGAGACCAGTATGATTTCTATAAAGATTATACCATAAATCCCATAAAAAATACAGTCTGGAAATACCCTGTATATAAGATTATACTGAGATTCCGCTATGTTGCTACATAGCGGAATCTCATTGTTTATGACAATGGAAAGTTCGCAGAGTGTATTTTCTATTGTTCATGACAATAGAAAGTTCGCAAAGCGTGCTTTCTATTGTTTTAAAACCATCATAACCAATGGCATACAGGGAGGAAAGATCATATGGACATGGGAAATTTTCTGGAAGTGATGCAAAAGCAGGCCTGTATCGAGCAGATTCTTGCAAAGAATCCCCATGCGGAAAAGTATGGGCTGACACTAAGCCGTGCGGATGCAGAGCTGCTTGCGGCGGAGCGGGGACGGATTCTGAATCAGGAGCGGAGAGTGGAGATCGGTCATGGAATCATGCCGGAGATCATTGAGGTATTCTGTGATTCTGCCTATCTCTCCCAGGATACTTATGTGGATGATCTGGTGCGCCTGGAAGAAATCTTTTTTGCTTATAAGAACGAAACCATGGATGAACTGACAGACGGGGAACTGCTTTGCTTTATGAAGGAACAGTTTGAAACGGTATGCGGAGGCGATTTGGAGTACCTGGAGGGAACCTGTCTGGAACTGTTTGCCCAGGCCGTGCGTGCGGGGTATCAGGGACACCGGGTCACAGGCGGCAGCGGGGTGTTCAGTGAACTGGACATTGTGACCCGGTGGGACCGGACACTGTATCTGGAAGCACTGGAACAACTGTTTTAAATCATGGAGACGGGGAGGATGGATATGACAAAGCAAAAAACATACGCCATGGAGGAGCTGTATCCTGTGTGGACGAAGCTGGCGGGAAAATATGCAGGTGCGGACAGCACTTCCCTTCCATGGGAAAAGGCGCAGATGCTGATGGGAGCGGTTTTGTATTGCCTGCAGGAAAGTGGTATGTATCCTGGGGCTATAGTCAGTGCAGGCGGGAGTGTGTCATTACAGGAGCGGTATGAGACGGGACGGCGGCTGGTACGTGAGAAAGCGGAGGGGTTGCGGGATCTGTACCATGAACTGCTTGCGGGGTTTCAGGATTATGGCGTGTTGTGCCTGCGGGAGGTGGTGACGGAGGGGTTGCCGGCATTTTTCCTTCAATATGATATGGAATTTGAACCTCAGCATACAATTCTGACACTGGATTACCCTCTGCTGTATGGCCTGCCGGATGGAAGCGGTGTGGACGCGGTCTGGGAGTATACAAAGGGGATTTTTATGGAACAGCAGTTTCTGAAAGGGTTTGATACCGGGTATATTCTGGCTGTGCTGGGCGCCTACAGCAGTGAATATGAGCTGTTGGCAGAAAATATATGCGGCATTGTTATTCCCTGCCTGGCAGGACACCTGCTCTTAAAGAAACCTTTGCAGGAGAAATTATCCCCCAAGGACAGGCGCCATCTGGCAACATTGCTGCGGGGGTATGCCCCTGCCGATCTGTCTGCCATACTGGAAAAAATGCTGGACGGCCTGTGCAGGGAACGGTATCCTGATCCGGAGGAACCGGGCGCATATCTGAAGAGTTGTATTTCTGACATTTCTGTCAGAATACGCGGATGTGTGGAAAATGATTGCATGGAGCGGGTTTTTCTGGTATAACCCATTACAGGAGCAATATAAGGAAAGGGGGGGGTGGTATGTACGAACTGATTCAGGTCAAGAATAACAGCTATTATATAGAAAGTCCTGCAAAGATCGGTTTGTACCGTCTTAATGAAACGGATGTCTGTTTATTTGACAGTGGCAGCGACAAAGATGCAGGGCGGAAGGTACGGCAGATACTGGATCGGATGGGCTGGCATCTGACTGTCATTTACAATACCCATTCCAATGCCGACCATATCGGTGGCAACCAGTATCTGCAGAAGCAGACCGGATGTTACATTTTTGCGCCGGGAATCGAATGTGATTTTGTCAATTCTCCTGTTTTGGAACCTGCATTTCTGTATGGTGGTTATCCGCCCAGGGAACTGCGGCATAAATTTCTGATGGCGCAGGAAAGCAGGGCAGAGCGTCTTACACAGGAAGGGTTGCAGGACGGACTGGAACTCATTTCATTGCCGGGCCATTACTTTGATATGGTGGGATTTCGGACAAAGGATGATGTGGTCTATTTGGCGGATTGTCTGTCCTCTGAGAGAACGCTGGAAAAATATCAGATCGGTTTTATCTATGATGTGGAAGCCTATCTGAATACGCTGCAACGGGTGATGGAAATGCGGGCGGCCATGTTTGTGCCTGCCCATGCGCCGGCCACAGAGAATATCAGCGCATTGGCACAGTTGAATATGAACAAAGTACATGAAATTGCCGATCAGATATTGAAGGTATGCGCAGTGCCTGTATGTTTTGAAGACGTATTGCAGCAGTTGTTCCATGCATATCATCTTGAGATGGATATGCAACAGTATGTGCTGGTGGGCAGTACAGTGCGCTCCTATCTGGCCTGGCTGAAAGATATGGGGCGGCTGGATATTGCATTTACAGACGGGAAGCTGCTGTGGAGAGCGGTGTAAGCAAAAGCGACGAGGACTGACGGCCGTAAGCCGACAGATATGGGGTGTAGCCAGGGCCGGATCCGGCCAGGGGGTTTCATACGTAATATAATATAAAGGAGACGAAACAATGGGATGCTGGAATTATCGGATTTTTTGTGATGATGTGGCAATGGATGCTTTGGATGAGCTGCTGAACAGCCGGGATTATCTGAAAGAACTGGAGGAATATCTGAACAGAGTGTTGACGGAAACAGAGGACATGATACCATATGATACGTGTCAGTACGGACTGGTTGCCGCAGCTCTTGTGGATGTAATTCAGAATGGCGTGAACTGGGATCTGCTCACAGATGTGCTGATGGAAACAGACGATGTCTGCAGCCGAATGGTGGAGAAAATGGAAACGCTCAATGCCTGGTTTCTCTGTGAGAAGGCAATCCGCGTGATCGAAGCTGTGGAAGGTGAGAACTCCGAGCTGCGGGAGATGTGGGAAGAAAATCAGGATGCATATCCCAGGTGGCGGGAAAATCTGGATGTGATCAGGGAACGTATCCGGAACAATCACAACCTGCCGGATGAAGTGAAAACCATTTATATGGAAAAGAAGATGCGGGATGAAGATTTTTTCCGGATGACCGATATGCTGGACTGGGATCAGGAAGGGAATGATGACCTGGTGCTGGAGCCGTTGATCGCCTATCTGGCAAAATGGCCGGATGAAGTGATTACTGCTTTTGACGACAGAATGGCGAAACTTTTATACGATCTGGATTCCAGGAAGCGGGCAAAGCGCATATATGGTACAGACGAACATTTTTCCGGTGATGATTTTCTTTATATTCGTTGTGTGGCGTTGGTGAACGGGGCGGATTTCTATGAGCAGGTGCTGAACGGAGAACGGGAACTGAGCAGCCATATAGAATTTGAAGCCATTTTGTATGTTCCGGCGAAGGCATGGGCAAGAAAATATGGGAAAGAGCCGGACGCGTATCCATATGTGACAGATGTGAGCTATGAAACAGGCAGCAACAGAGAAAACTGGCGTTGAGAGGAAGGGATCACCTGCCGATCGCATGTAAATTTCAGGGAGGCTGGCACCGGAGAAACAAAGATGAGAATTTTATTGGTTGAAGATGATGTGGAAATCAGCAAAATGGTGAAAGCCTATTGACGACTGAAAATTTTGAGGCAGGCTGTGCGGTGGATGGGGAAATGGCAAAAATAAAGCCGGCAGAATCTGTAAGGAGAATGCCAGAGGTAAAATTTGGGGTTGTATATAGAAATGAATTATGAACATGAATTGAAACTTGTCTTTTTAAAAGTAGCAGCCGGGGAAATGGAGCCCCAGGCATGGGCACAATGGTGGAAGGACTACAGGAGTCAACTGGAAAAACTGCTTACCCGCGGCGATATAGGGCGGATTATGCCAGATCTGTGGGAACCGAACTATGCTTTTATGCTAAAAACCCAAAAGGGGATTGCCTATTATTTCCATACCCAGGGGCGGCCGGTGAAATGTTCTGATTATTACGAAAAAAAGGCACAGGAAGAGGAGACCGAAAAACGGCGGCAGGCAATGGAGGAATTTCACAGACAGACCACTCAGGCCAGGGAGCGCTGGGAAGGGTATCTTGCCATGCATCCCACAGAAGCCATAACCTTTCCCTGGAGGAGTCTGCTGGGAACTCCGCCTGCTCAGAAACCGCCACAAATATTCCCGTATAAAAATCCTGCCGGTCTGGATGCGTGGAAAGAAACCAATACTGAATTAAAACTCAGGCTGAAGGAAAATATACAGGCGAAAATCGTGCCCCTTGCAAAAGCCTATGGCATGAAACGGTCAGGAACACAAAGATTTGTAAAAGAGATCAACGGACTGGTATTGTGCATCCAGTTTATTGGGTATTTCCGGGGTGGCGGATATGAGGATCTGTGGTATTCCATTGGTCCTGTCTATGATATTCATACAGGAATCCATGACATTCCCGGTTTTATCGCAAAGGGGGAGCTGTTTCGGAAGATGAAAAGCAACTGGGGCATTATCGAGTATGTGACAGAGGGCGTGGTTGACGCTGAACGTATACGGAAGATTAACGATCAGTTTGACAAGATACTGATATTCCTGGCGGATGGCGTCTTTCCTGAATGGAAAAAGATTGAAAGCCTGGAAACTTATTTTGCCCCAGAGCGCATGGAGTATGTGAAAGCCACAGAGGTTGGCCCTGCAGATCCGCGCACGGGCAGGGCTATGTGGGATAAGGGAAGGAACGGAAACGATCCATGGTGCGCTGACGCTTATCTGTTTGGCGTATGGGATCTCCTTTCGGGAAGAGAAACAGAAGGGTACAGACAGCTTGCAGAATGCGTGGAAAAGGGAAGCGAATATATGCAGTATTGCCGAAAGGAGCAGCCTGGCGCATACAATGATAAGCGTGATCCCATGGCTGTTTTGTATTATAATGCAGAACTTTTTCTTAAAACCGGGCAGATTGCCGATTCCGAACAGCGCCGCCGGGCAATTCGGAACACATATGAAGATGTGTGCCATTTTATGAGATATTATCACGGGTTGTCCAAAAAAGTTGAAAGATAGAAATCCATGCCGGTTTGTTTTGGCTGTGAAGTGATTTCAATCATGAGAGTATGCGATTTTTCTGATAGGAGGTATTTTATGACAGAGAAACATAAACAAGTGGCAGTTCAGACAATCAAAGACATCCTTCATGTCCTTCATGAGAAGCGGTATGAGGACCTGCCATCCTGTGTGGACGAGATGGAGTGGGTTGATACAGAGGAGATCCGGGAATATATTCAGGGTACTCTGGATATGAATGGATATGATGTTTTTGATGAGTATGGCGTTCCCTGCAATTTTCACCCCAGCTATGAGTACCACCATGAAGTGGAGTTTTATGAGCGTCCTGATGGTTTTGAGGCAGAGTATGACCTGACCTCCGGCGGAGAATTGGTCTATCTGCGCCTGCAGCTCAAATTTTTATATATGGAAGATGGACTGAAACGCATCTTCCGCATGATAGATCCTCAGTGAGATGCACATTCGGTTCCCTGTGAACGCTGTGTATCTCCGGAAAGCCGGAAAGCAGCCTGGAAAAGAAGCGGCTTCCACGCTTCTGGAAATCTGGTAAAATAGAAATCCATGCCTGCATTTATTGCAGGCATGCCGTTCCATGATCTGCTTTTGGGGCTTTGCCCGTCTTGTTCCGTGTTGTTCGCCTTTTTCGGCGCCGCTTTACTTTGCTTTCTGACCAATCCATATATACGCCGGAAAAAATTAGTAGTTGACAAAACCAGATTATATGATAATATAAATATATCAAAACTATTACATAAAGTTTTATTTTTTTACCCGCGTAGGGGAACGTTCCCCTAACTGGTGGAGACAGAAGAAAGATGTGGCAGTTGCCATAGAATGGATATTGTGCTAAAATAAGGACGAGGAAGTTTCTTCCTTATAATTTTTCGCCATATAGGGGAACGTTCCCCGTTAAAACAGGAGAAAAATAGTCTGATAAATAAAATTTATTGGAAGAAATGCACAATAAAGATAAAGGAGAGAATACTATGGCAACAATTATTGATGTGGCAAAGATGGCAAGAGTTTCTAAAACTTCTGTATCCAGGTATCTGAACAGCCAGGAACAGGGGCATATGTCAGAAGAGACGAAACAGAGAATCCAGGATGCCATTGATAAGCTGGACTATAAGCCGAGCAACATTGCCAGGAGCCTGAAAGGAAAATCAACCAATGTAATCGGTGTGGTTGTCAATGATATGGGAAATCCGTTCTTCGTGCAGATGATACGGGGAATCGAAATGGAAATCAAGGATTATGACTATAACATTCTCATTTGTGACAGCTATATGAGTGTACAGAAGGAAATTGAGTCCCTGCAGATGCTGGGACAGCGGCAGATTGACGGAATCTTGTTAATCGGTATGAATATGCCGGTGGACCATCTGGAAAAAATGAGTCTGAAGGCGCCGGTTGTGCTTTTGGAGAGAGATGCAGGAAGCACATCCTTCCCATCGGTCACCATAGACAATCGTATGGGCGGATATGAGGCGGTGGAGCATCTGATCCGGCAGGGACATAAGCGGATCGCCCATGTGACAGGAAATATGCAGTCGAGCATTGCACGGGAGCGGTTGCAGGCGTACAGGGATTGTATGTGTGAACATGGACTGGAAGTCAGAGATACCTATCAGGTGGAAGGCAGATATGACATTGACAGCGGTTATGCAGGTTTAAAGCAGTTGATGGAATTGCAGGAGCCGCCTACGGCAGTTTTTTGCGCCAATGATATGATGGCCATCGGTGCGATCCGTTATCTGCTGGAATATGGTTACAGAATCCCGGAGGATGTGGCAATCGTGGGCTATGACGATATCGAAGTGGCTTCCATGGTGACGCCGTCTCTGACGACTGTGAAACAGCCCATTCTGGAACTTGCCAAACTGGCCACCAGGATTTTGCTGCATAAGATGCAAAAGATTCCCATTGAAGGAGAACTGGCCAGACTTTCCAAAATGAAAGCGGAACTGATTGTGCGGAAATCGTCTTCGATTCCGAGAAAGGAACCTAAGACGCCCCATCTGAGGGAAGATTAGCTTTTTCCGGCATTGGTCAGAACCAAACGGGCCTGTTTTCGTTCCACCGCTGGCGGGATTGAAAGGAAGAGAGAGATGTATGATGAAACATATGAGGAGATGAAGGAAAACTGGAAACGGATTCTTGACCTGGGTCCCAAACCCTTTGGCTCTGAGGCGCTTTCCGAATGCAGCCATTATCTGGAACAGACGCTGCATGAGATTACAGGCAATGCCTGCCGGGACATTTATAAGAGAAGAGCCTGGAGTGCGGGGAAATGGAAGCTGGAGACGGACGGGAATGGGGAACATATTCTGGAGAGTTATCTGTTTCTGGGAAGCGGCACCTCCGCCGGGTTTGAGGGGAGGCTCAGGTATGCAGGACATAACCGGGTGTGGGATATGTATGTCTGGGACCGATACAGTGTTGTGGATGAAAACGAAACAATCCTGGCCTACATAACCGTCCGTGGCAATGGGGAGGCAATTCCCCAGATGTTATTTACCGGCGACAGTGAACTTCCGCATTTTATTGTGGGAGCGGATGAAGCAGACTTTTTTGCGCAGGCATGTGAGGAAGGGCTGCGGTTCAGAGGCTTTGCCGAATCGGAGTGGAAGGAAAATGCAGACTGCATTGATGTGGTAGGGACCATTGGCGACGGCAGCAGGAAGGTCATTGTGTGTGGACATTACGATACGGTATATTCCACACCGGGCGCTTATGACAATGCCGCCGGGGCGGCAGTCGTACTGGAACTGGCAAGACGGCTGAGGAACTATGACAGTGAGTTCGCAATTCAGATATTGTTAACGGATGGGGAAGAGTTCGGTTTGCAGGGTTCGAAGGCGAGATGCGAATCGGGAAAAGACGATGATGCGGTATTTGTGCTGAATATAGATGGGGTGGGCAGGGACAATGTGCTGGAAGTGTGGAGCGGTCCCGAACCTGTGGAGAGAAAAATCAGACAATGCCTGTCCAACAGCCCGGAATCCTTTCAGGCCATTTATAAATGTCCGCCCCCGCCAGGCAGCGACCATGCACCCTATTTTGACAAAGGGATTCCGGTATGTATGCTTACCTTTAATGACCAGGGCATACTGCACTCTCCGAAAGATATTTATGAGGAAAGCAAACTGGACAATATGGCCGTTATGGTAAGGCTTTCGCTGGATTTACTGGAACGGATGAAAATGATTCAAAAGAGAGGCTGACATTACAAATGTGTATGTGGCAGGAGTAATGATTCCTATTAAAATCAGAATGCTGAAGGAGGAAACAAAATGAAAAAGAAAGTATTGCTTGCATTGACACTGGCAACTGCCCTTGTATTGGGAGGATGCGGCTCGGCAGGATCTGCCGGAGAGAGCGGAGCGCCTGCAGGCGATGGGACTGTGGGGGAAACGTCGGAAAATCCGGACAATGGGGATGCAGAGGCTCAGGAGACATCCGGCGGGGACAAAAAGGTGATTGGCGTATCCCTTATGACATTACAGTATGAATTTTTCCAGGATGTAAAAGCCGGGATTGAAGAGGCGGCAGGAGACGAATATGAAATCGTATTCAATGACCCTGCGCTGGATATGCAGAAACAGATTGATGCCGTTGAAAATTTCTGCTCTCAGGGTGTGGATGCCATCATTTTAAATGCAGTGGACGGCAGTGGAATCGTGCCGGCGCTGGAGACAGCAGAGGAAAAGGGAATACCGGTGATTACGGTGGACATGAAGCCGGAAAGCGGCACATTTGAAACCTATATCGGTTCCGACAACTTCCTTGGCGGAGAACTGGCTGCCAAATGGGCTTTGAAAAATCTGCTACAGGACAAAGAGAATGCAAAAGTTGTCTTTCTGACCAACCCGCTTTCTTCTGCTGCAATCGAAAGAATCGACGGATTCAAGGCCGTGCTGGCAGAGAGTGCGCCGAATGTGGAAGTGGTTGCGGAGCAGGGGGCGGATACAAGAGAGACGTTTATGAGTACCATGGAAGACATTCTGATGGCCAATCCGGAAATCGACCTTGTATTCTCTTACAGTGCCCAGGGAGGACTGGGCGCATATGATGCAATCCAGGCAGCAGGCAGAGAAGGGGAAATCAGTGTAATCGGATTCGACGCCAGCGCGGAAGAACAGGATGTAATCGCAGAAGACGGATGCTATAAAGGCAGCATTATGCAGTTCCCCAAAGAACTGGGTAAAACATGTGTGGAAAGCGTTACGAAAGTGCTGAACGGTGAGACACTGGAAGCGGAAATCGGTGTGGAAGTGGGCGTTTATACGAAGGACGGCATCATCTATGCAGCAGACCTGCAATGATGTAACAGTTCAGACAAGGTAGTAATACCTGTGTGCATTGAAAATCTTTCATAACAGATAGCGAACTATTACAGGGGCTGCCGTAACAAACGGCAGCTCTTTATAAACAACAGGACGTATGCGGAACCGGGAAACAGCGGGAGTCCGGACAGGCGCGGATGAATTTACGGACGGGAAGCGGACGGAAAGCCATCCCCAAAAGGGTCTGGGAGGACGTATGCGGAACTGGGAAACAGCAGGAGTCCGGACAGGCGCGGATGGATTTACGGACGGGAAGCGGACGGAAAGCCATCCCCAAAAGGGTCTGGGAGGACGTATGCGGAACCGGGAAACAGCAGGAGTCCGGACAGGCCCGGATGGATTTACGGACGGGAAGCGGACGGAAAGCCATCCCCAAAAGGGGCTGGGAGGACGTATGCGGAACTGGAATAGGAGAAAAACATATGAAAAAAATCGGTTTATTACATGGAGAATTATCAAAAACACTGGCAGAGCTGGCTCATGAGGATCGGATTTTAATCGGAGATGCAGGCATGCCGGTGCCGGAAGGTGTAAAGATGATTGATCTGGCAGTGGTACAGGGAGTTCCCGCTTTCATTGATGTGTTGAAGGCAGTGATGGGAGAAATGCTGGTTGCAAAGGGAATCATTGATCTGGAGCAGGAAACGGTAAGTCCGCAGATGCGTCAGAAGGTGGTGGAAACGGTAGGGGATGCCTTTCCTCTGGAGATTTTGCCCCACGCCCAGGTCAAAGAACTTTCCCGCAATGTAAAGGCGGTCATCCGTACAGGTGAATTTACACCTTACGCCAATATTATTTTGGAAGCGGACTGTCTGTTCTGATAAAAAGGATGAGATTATGAATAGTACAAATATGTTGGAATTTAAAGACATCAACAAGTCTTTTACAGGGGTCAGGGCACTGCAGGATATCAGCTTTGGCGTTCCGAAAGGACATGTGCATGCTCTGATGGGAGAAAACGGCGCCGGAAAATCCACGCTGATGAAAATACTTTCCGGTGCCTATACAAAAGATTCCGGGGAAATCCTGATCGACGGGCAGACGGTTGATATTAAAAATACCACAGACTCCGAAAAGCTGGGTGTGGCGATTATCTATCAGGAGTTGAATCTGATTCCGGAACTGACCATTGCGGAGAACATTTTTCTGGACAGACAGCCGAAAAGCAGAGGACTCATCGACTGGAAGCGGATGCGGGCAGATGCACAGGAAGCGCTCAGGCAGATTGACATTGAACTGGATGTGAAAAAGAAAATCAGCTCCCTCAGTGTTGCCCAACAGCAGATGGTGGAGATAGCCAAAGCGATTTCATTAAAGTCCAGAATCCTGATATTGGATGAACCCACTTCGGCGCTGACAGAGAGCGAAACGGAAAAATTGTTTTCCGTGATCCGCAGACTGCGCAGCCAGGGGATTACAATGATTTATATCAGCCATCGTATGGAAGAAATATTTGAAATCTGCGACTCGTATACAGTTATGCGGGACGGAACCTATGTAACCGGCGGTGACATCAGCGAAGTGACAGCCAACAAGATCATCGAATCTATGGTAGGACGTTCTCTTTCTCAGGTATACCCTGAAGTAAAGCATGAAACAGGGGAAGAAGTGCTGCGTGTAGAGCACATGGACAATGGCAAAGAAGTGAAAGATGTGAGCTTTACGCTGAGAAAAGGGGAAATACTGGGCTTTGCGGGTCTGGTGGGAGCCGGTCGTACCGAAACGCTGAAAGCCGTGTTCGGAGCGGACAAAAAGGCGGGCGGAAAAGTATATATCAATGGAAAAGAGTGCAGGATTCGCTCTCCGCGGGAAGCCATCCGCTATGGAATCGGTTTTTTGCCGGAAAACCGGAAGGAAGAGGGACTGGTGACAGAGCTGTCCGTTATGGACAACATCGTTATGGCAAAGATGGAAAACGCTTTTGAAAACGGCAGATTTTCCATGAAGAAAGCAAAAGAACTGTGTGCTTCCTATATTAAGAGTCTGCTCATTAAAACGCCTTCTGAGAAACAGAAAGTAAAATTTCTCAGTGGCGGGAACCAGCAGAAAGTGGTGCTGGCAAAGTGGCTGAACTGCGACCCGGATATCATCGTGCTGGACGAACCGACCAGAGGAATCGACGTCAATGCGAAATTTGAAATCTATCAGATGATTGTGAATCTGGCGGCACAGGGCAAATCTATTGTTTTTATTTCTTCGGAGATGCCGGAAATCATCGGATTATGTGACCGTGTCTATGTCATGTATGAAGGGAAGATAACAGGGGAATTGTCCAAAGGGGAACTCACGCAGAAAAAGATCATGTATTATGCCACCGGAGGAGAACAGAGCGAAGGAAAATGATAGGAAAGGAAAA
Organism: uncultured Lachnospiraceae bacterium; assembly: GCA_910589075.1. Taxonomy (GTDB): domain Bacteria; phylum Bacillota; class Clostridia; order Lachnospirales; family Lachnospiraceae; genus VSOB01. The sequence continues at coordinate 51,032 of CAJUSK010000013.1, read as the reverse complement.
TGAAAACACAGGCATGTTGCCTGCGGCTGGGGATAAAAAATGGAAAATAAAAAAACACTCAAAAATAGGAACTGGAACGACATGGCTATCCTGGGGATTTTTGCAATTCTTGTCATTGGTCTGACTGCTTTAAAGCCTGTCTTCCTTACGCCTGACAATCTGATCAACGTGATCCGTCAGGTCAGCATTACCGCCATTATCGGCATCGGCATGACCTTTGTCCTTATTTCAGGGGAGATAGATCTGAGCGTGGGCAGTATTGCAGCTCTTGCAGGCATTGTGGTAACGATGGGCCTGAAAGACGGATTGCCCATGGTGATCGCTATCGTACTGGCCATGGGCGTGGGCGCACTGTGCGGATTTGCAAACGGCGGCATCCATGTGTATGCCAGAATCCCGTCTTTTATTGTGACAATGGGTATGCTGAATATTGCCAGAGGGGTTGTGCTGGTAATTACAAATTCTTATCCTGTTACCGGACTGCCGGATTCCTTTAAGGTCATCGGCAGGGGCTATGTGGGCTTTTTGCCCGTACCGGTTATCATTATGTTTGTCTGCTATATACTTGGCTATCTGGTTCTGAAATATGTAAAATTCGGACGCAGTATTTTTGCCATCGGCGGCAATATCGAAGCGGCCAGATTGTCCGGTATCAGTGTGAACAGAAATAAAATCCTCATTTATGTACTCTGTGGCGTTACAGCGGCCATTGGTGGGATTGTCCTTGCTTCCAGAATGTTTTCCGGACAGCCCAGTGCAGGAGACGGACTGGAACTGAATGCCATTGCCGCCTGCGTAATCGGCGGTACAAGCACGACCGGAGGCAAGGGAAGGATATGGGGTACATTCCTGGGAGCCCTCATCATGGGGATTATTACAAACGGCATGAACCTGCTCAATATTTCCACAAACTGGCAGTTGATTGTGCAGGGTGCCATCATCATCATTGCGGTGGGCCTGGACCGGATCAAAAATACAGATTAAAGGAGCGCTTATGGGAAAACTGACAAAAGAACAACAGGAAAAAAGTCTGGCTTTTCTGAAAAAACTTGTTGCCTTTGACACTTCTGTCATACGGCATGGGGAAGAGGGACAGGAAAAAGATGCGCAGATGTATCTGGCGGAATATTTGCGCACATTGGGATGCAGTGTGGATGTTTTCGAACCGGACAATGAGAAAATGAAAGATTATCCGGGATATAATTCGGGCCACAGCTATGCGGGCAGGCCCAACGTGGTGGCTGTTTACAAGGGAAGCGGAGGAGGCAAATCGCTGATTCTCAACGGTCATATGGATACCATGCCCTCCGGAGATTTAGACATGTGGCATACAGACCCCTGGCAGATGACGGAAAAAGACGGGAACCTGTATGGTCTGGGAACCGATGATATGAAAGGCGGACTCAGCGCGCTTGTACTGGCGGTGGAGTTTTTGCTGGCCGAAGGATTTTGCCCGGCGGGTGATGTGATCATTGAATCTGTGGTGGATGAAGAGGGCGGCGGTAACGGCACGCTGGCCTGTGTGGAAAGGGGCTATCGTGCGGATGGCGCCATCATTGCGGAAGGCTCCAACCTGGAAGTGTTTGCGGCCAACAGAGGCGCGTGGCTGGTATCGGCGGAGATTACCGGACGCCCCATTCATGCCAGTCTGCGGGGATTTGGGGAAAATGCCATCGAAAAAATGGTGAAGGTGATCCAGTCAATCCGGGAACTGGAAACAAAATGGATGACAACCAGACGGCATCCCCTTCTGGCGCCGCCTACCATGAATATCGGTTACATAGAAGGGGGCGTGGCGGCATCCACTGTGGCGGAAAAATGCATCATGAAATTTGATGTGGAATATTTCCCCTCGGAAATTGACAAATATGGAAACCGCCATCTGGTGGACAAAGATGAAATTGTAAAAGAGGTGGAAGCGCATATCAATCTGATGGCCGCCGGAGACGCATGGCTGAGAGAACATCCCATAGCCTTTTCCTGGTATCAGGACTGTCCGCCCTTTGAAACGGATATTCAGGATCCCCTTGTACAGACACTGGCGGACGCCGCAGGGAGAGTGACAGGAAAGCGTGTGATTTCGGGTATGACGGCAGGATGCGATGCGAGACATCTGACAAACATAGCAAAAGTACCGACTGTGGTCTTTGGTCCGGGCACCTGCCACAATGCGCATGTGGTCAATGAATATCTGCCTGTGGAACAGTATTTCCAGGCGATTGAAACTTATATGGAAATGATCAGAGAATGGACAAAATAAATCGGAGGATACAGGTATGGAAAAAGTAAAGGTTTTATTTGCAGGGGAATCCTGGTTTTTTACAACCATAGAGACAAAAGGCTTTGACCAGTTCACCATCGGCGGGTATCAGACGGAAATTGAGCGGGTGAGGGCATTTATGAAAGATGCGGCGGAGATTACGCATATACCGGCCCATGAAGTGTTGGAACATTTTCCGGAAAAGGTGGAAGAACTGCGCGCATATGATGTGGTGATTCTCAGTGATGTGGGGGCGAATACATTTCTTCTGCATCCGGATACCTTCTTCAGGAGCGAGACTACGCCCAACAAGCTGCAAGTGATTGCGGATTATGTAAAGGAGGGCGGCGCTTTTGGTATGATGGGAGGTTATATGTCTTTTACCGGTTTTGAAGCGAAAGCAAGATACAGACGAACACCCATTGAAGAGATTTTGCCGGTGACAATGCTGGCGGAAGACGACAGGGAAGAACATCCGGAAGGATTGATTCTGCAGACAACGGATTCAGAACACCCTCTTTTGAACGGCTGCAATGCCGGGTGGACGCCATTACTCGGATATAACAAACTTGTTGCAAAGCGGGAGGCGGATGTGGTTATTTCCTGGCAGGGAGATCCGATTCTTGCCCTGGGGACGTACGGGAGAGGCCGTACATTTGCCTGGGCCAGCGACTGCGCGCCGCACTGGATGCCGGCAGCGTTTTGCGAGTCGGAGAACAACAGCGTTCTGTGGGGGAATGTGCTGCGCTGGGCGGCAGGAAAATAGAGAGCGCCAGCTGGGGCGATGGGACAGAACCGTTTTTGAAAAACCAGGAATGCCGCCGGGACAGACAACAGATCCCGGCGGCATTTCTTATACCCGATAATTGTTCAATTCACGGCTCATAACCGAAATCGCGGAGAAAGTTTCCGTAACGTCAGCCCGGATGTTCCGCATCTCTTCGTCTATGGCCGCCAACAGTCCGGACAGATGGATAATCTCCGCACTGCTTTCCTGGGACGATGCTCCCACAGACTCCATGGAACTGCGAATCTCTTCCAGTACGCAGGCATATTCTTCCATATTTTTAAGAAGCTGTTCCATGGACTGTCTGATTCCGCTGGACTTTTCCATAAAGCCACGTGATATATCCCCGAATTTCTGATAATCCGCCGAAATTTCATCCTCCAGGAAATGAAGCATCTGTTCGGCCAATGCATCCAGCCCATGAATGGCTTCCACGACTTCTTTACTCATGGTCTGGATTTCATTGGCAGCATCGTTTGTGTTGCCCGCCAGCGTACCGATTTCTCCCGCTACAACGGCAAAGCCTTTTCCTGCTTCCCCGGCTCTTGCTGACTCTATGGTGGCGTTTAAGGCGAGCAGATTTGTCTGATCCGATATCCGGAGAATTGTTTCAGAAAGTTCCTTAATCCTGAGAACCGCTTCGCCGCGCTTCTTTTCATCCTGCAGGGACCGGGCCATTTTTTTCACTTTTTTGCCGATTTCAGTATAGGATGCCTGTGCCGTAGTATGCAGTTGCAGCGAAACCATGTTGATTTCCTGTAAGCCGGTTGTATTTCCCGTAGCGGTTTCAACAATGTTCTGGATACTGTGGTATACCCCATCCACCTGATTTCCTACCATCCCGGCAGAGGCCGCAGTCTGTTCGGAGGAAGCAGCCATGGAATGGATCGTATCGTTGATGCCGCTGACTTTTGCCGCCGAATCTGTCACATGTGTATTGATATTCCCCATTTTCACTTCAATGCTGCCGGATGCGCTTTTGATCTCTCTGACCGTATTTCCGGTTTTTTCCAGCAGCCTGTTCAGGCTGTTTCCGATTACCTCAAGTTCATCGCCGGATGTAATATTCAGTACCTTTGTGAGATCCCCGTCATCGGATGCCACTTCAAGAATTTTGTTGTTTACTTTGATAAAATTGCATCGCATTCTGACTGCAACGAGCAGAGCGGCCACAGTGGCAAACAGTACTGCCGCGCCCACTGCAAACAGGATATTGCGGATCAGGCTGTTCAGGGATGTCTGTATGGAAGAAGCCTCATAATCTACCGCCACAATCCCCAGCACTTTTCCGTCCTGAAAGATCGGCGCGTATCCGCTGTAGAAAGTTCCCCACTCATCGGTAAAAGGATCCTGTGTCACGGAAGGGGCGCCCTGCATCGCCTGAAACATGGCATCCTGGGCTTCATAGTTTTCCGCATATTCTCCCGGATCGTCCGGATCGGTATCCACTACAAACTGAAACCAATCCCCGTCCCCAGGCATAAGCGTATAAACATAAGTAACCGAATTGCCGACCAGGAAAAAACTCAGACTGTCTTTCACCGTCAAAAGAGCCGCCTCGTCGCCTTTCATGGCTGTTGCAAAGATTTCCCCGTCCACATTTTCTGCGGCAATGGATGCAATCTCCATCACATCATCTTTACACTTCTTTTGCAGAAAACGGCCCATATTGATGTAGGCAACGCACCCCACAATCATTGCGACAATGACAGCCGACCCTAAAACAAAGAGAAAAAGCTGCGCTGCAATACTCAGTTTCTTTGTTTTCATATCTCCCGTATCCTCCTTATCAGACTGACCGTAAATTTTGATGACATTTTAGAAAAACCGTTCCGTAAAAATTATATCGCGGGTATACTTTGTATTCTGTCTGGCATACTCCACATATTGAGTTGGAAATTGTTCAGATATAAATATTTTATCATGGCCACCTGTAAACCCCACAAGGGTTAATTTTGTTGCTTTTTGTGATTTTTTTGCCGTAAGGATGGCTGCAATTCTGCAAACCGGAATTTACTGTTATGGGTTAATCGCTTTCCGGGGTCTCGCAGGTTTCCAAATATTCCGATAACAGAGCAGAAGATGGATTCAATCGCAATGCCCGGTCGTATTCTGCACCATCGCCATCAGGCAGAGCCTGTTCTACATTGATGACCACGCATTCCCGCTCTTTTTTCCACCGCTACAGAAATTTTATGAGTTTCATAGAAAAAGTACTTGCATTTTATTGGAAATGCGATTATAATCATTAATGCTGTGACATGATAGCGATGAGACGTGAGGTTGCTGCCTTGTATGGCAGGTTTTCCGTGGAGCGAATGTCAAGTTAGGAAACTGACGACAAGTCACTGTACAGGTAACAGATGTCTATAAAAGGGACAGAAACAACGTGTGGCGTTTTGCAACAGGACACACACGGGAGAGTGTACAGTCACCGCTTGTCGTACTTCAATTAAAAAGTGCGAAAAGGAGGCGACTTTTTTTATGGCAAGCCAGGTAATGAGAATTACATTGAAAGCGTATGAACACCAGTTGGTGGATGCATGTGCCAAAAAAATCATCGAAACAGTTAAAAAGAACGGATCTCAGGTGAGCGGACCGGTTCCCCTTCCCACAAAGAAGGAAGTTGTGACAATCCTCAGGGCGGTTCACAAATACAAAGATTCCAGAGAGCAGTTCGAACAGAGGACACATAAGAGACTGATTGACATCATCTCCCCCACACCCAAAACAGTGGATGTGCTCCAGAGACTGGAGATGCCTGCAGGTGTCTATATTGATATTAAAATGAAAAATAAATAACCCCTACTAGTATGAACGGCAGGCCCGTTCCGCTGTAGAACAGACAGGAGGTAAATGCAGTAATGAAAAAAGCAATTCTGGCGACAAAAGTCGGTATGACACAGATTTTCAATGAAGACGGCTCGCTGATTCCGGTAACGGTGCTTCAGGCAGGGCCTTGTGTTGTAACACAGGTTAAAACAATGGATAACGACGGTTACAGCGCAGTACAGGTTGGATTTGTTGATAAGAAAGAGAAGATAATCAACAAAGATAAAGGCGGAAAGAAAGAAGTGATCCACAGACATGGCGTAAATAAGCCTTTGCAGGGACATTTCAAAAAAGCCGGTGTTTCCAGCAAGAGATATGTAAGGGAACTGAAACTTGAAAACGCAGAAGAATTTGCACTGGGAAATGAAATCAAAGCGGACATCTTTGAAGTTGGCGACCGTGTGGACGCAACGGCCATTTCCAAAGGTAAGGGCTTCCAGGGTGCGATTAAGAGACACGGACAGCACAGAGGACCTATGGCACATGGTTCCAAATTCCATCGTCATCAGGGTTCCAACGGTGCATGCTCTTCCCCCAGCAAAGTGTTTAAGGGAAAGAAGATGCCCGGACATATGGGCTGCGTAAAAGTTACGGTTCAGAATCTGAGCGTAGTGAGAGTGGATGCGGAAAAGAATCTGCTTCTGGTAAAAGGCGCAGTGCCGGGCCCCAGGAAAGCACTGGTAACAATCAAAGAGACTACAAAGGTAGAAGCATAAATTTCGGATGAAAGGAGGATCACACAGATGGCAAACGTATCTGTTTATAATATGGAAGGCAAAGAAGTTGAGAAAATCGACCTCAGCGATGCCGTATTTGGCGTAGAAGTGAATGAACATCTGGTACACATGGCGGTTGTGCAGCAGCTTGCAAACAATCGTCAGGGGACACAGAAGGCAAAGACACGTTCCGAAGTTTCCGGCGGCGGAAGAAAGCCCTGGAGACAGAAAGGAACCGGACATGCAAGACAGGGATCCACAAGAGCACCTCAGTGGACAGGAGGTGGCGTTGTATTTGCCCCGGTTCCGAGAGATTATTCTTTTAAATTAAACAAAAAAGAGAAGAGGCTTGCGCTGAAATCTGCCCTGACCAGCAGAGTGCAGGAGAACAAGCTGGTCGTTGTGGATGAGTTGAAACTCAGTGAGATCAAGACCAAAAACTTCAAAAAGATTATGGACAATCTGCATGTAAACAAAGGGCTTGTGGTTCTGTCTGAGAATGATGAAAACGTCATCATGTCAGCGAGAAACCTGGAAGGTATCAACACGGCTCTCACAAATACAATCAATGTATATGATATTTTGAGAGGCGGAACACTCGTCCTGACCAAGGATGCGGTAAAGAAGATTGAGGAGGTGTACGCATAATGGCAGTTTTACAGTATTATGATGTAATCCTCAAACCGGTTATCACAGAAAAGAGCATGGCCGGTATGAGCGAAAAGAAATATACATTCCTTGTTCATACAGAGGCAAATAAAGCACAGATCAAAGAAGCTGTGGAAAAGATGTTCGAAGGGACAAAGGTTAAGAAAGTGAACACATTAAACCAGGATGGCAAAAAGAAGAGACGCGGCGCCATTGTGGGAAGGACGGCAAAAACCAAAAAGGCGATTGTCCAGTTGACAGAAGACAGTAAGGAGATAGAAATCTTTACAGGCCTGTGATTGGGCCATGGTTTTCACTAAGCACAGAAAAGTGCGATAATAAATCAAGCATCGAAAGGAGAAACAACAATGGGAATTAAGACATATAACCCATATACACCTTCCAGAAGGCATATGACCGGTTCTGATTTCGCAGAGATTACAAAGAAAACTCCTGAAAAGAGCCTTCTTGTATCCCTGAACAAGAATTCCGGACGTAACAATCAGGGTAAGATTACAGTCAGACACCGCGGAGGCGGCAGCAGAAGAAAATACAGAATGATTGATTTCAAACGGATCAAAGACGGTATCCCGGCTACAGTCGTGGGCATCGAATATGATCCCAACAGAACAGCCAATATCGCGCTGATCTGTTATGCGGACGGACAGAAATCCTATATTCTCGCACCGGAAGGCCTGAAAGACGGCATGAAGGTTATGAACGGGCCGGAAGCCGAAGTCAGGATTGGTAACTGCCTCCCCTTATCGGAAATTCCTGTTGGTACACAGGTACACAATATAGAACTGTATCCCGGAAAAGGCGGCCAGATGGTCCGCAGCGCGGGTAACAGTGCACAGTTGATGGCTAAAGAAGGAAAATATGCAACACTCAGACTTCCTTCAGGCGAAATGAGAATGGTTCCCATCGTATGCCGCGCAACAATCGGCGTTGTGGGAAATGCAGATCATAACCTGATTAATATCGGTAAAGCAGGGCGCAAGCGTCATATGGGCTTCAGACCGACTGTTCGCGGTTCTGTTATGAACCCCAATGACCATCCGCACGGCGGTGGTGAAGGCAAGACCGGAATCGGACGTCCCGGCCCGTGTACACCCTGGGGCAAACCGGCACTTGGCTTAAAGACCAGAAAGAAAAAGAAACAGTCTAATAAGTTGATCGTAAGAAGACGTGACGGCAGAGCGATGAAGTAAGCGATATTAATAGGAGGAATCAAAATGGCAAGATCATTAAAAAAAGGACCATTTGCAGATAAGAGCGTGCTGAAAAAGGTGGATGCTCTGAATGCATCAGGACAGAAACAGGTGATTAAAACCTGGTCCCGCCGTTCCACAATCTTCCCCTCTTTTGTGGGACACACCTTTGCAGTGCATGACGGCAGAAAACATGTGCCGGTATACGTGACAGAGGATATGGTTGGACATAAACTGGGTGAGTTCGTTGCTACCAGAACTTATCGGGGACATGGAAAAGATGAAAAGAAATCCAAAGTAAGATAATTTTGAAAGGAGGTTTCCATCCATGGCGAAAGGACACAGAAGTCAGATAAAAAGAGAAAGAAATGCGAAAAGGGATACCAGACCGTCTGCAAAATTATCTTATGCAAGGGTATCCGTCCAGAAAGCATGTTTTGTTTTAGATGCCATCAGAGGTAAAGATGTAACGACCGCACTCGGTATTCTGGAATACAATCCCAGATACGCATCGGGCCTGGTTAAAAAACTGTTGGAGTCAGCGATTGCCAATGCCGAGAACAACAACGGCATGAACAGGGATAATCTTTATATTGCAGAGTGCTATGCGAACAAAGGACCTACAATGAAGAGAGTTAGACCGAGGGCACAGGGCAGGGCTTACAGAATTGAGAAGAGAATGAGCCATATTACAGTTGTGCTTGATGAAAGACGGGAGGAAAGATAATGGGACAGAAAGTTAATCCTCATGGCCTGAGAGTGGGCATTATTAAGGACTGGGATTCCAGATGGTATGCTTCTGATGCTGAATTTTCCGATTTTCTGGTAGAAGATTATAATATCAGAAAGTTTTTGAAAAAGAAATTATATGATGCGGGAATTTCCAAAATTGAAATTGAAAGAGCATCTGACAGAGTGAAAGTAATTATTTTCACGGCGAAACCGGGTGTTGTCATCGGTAAAGGCGGAGAAAAGATTGAAGTTACCAAAAAAGAACTTACCAAACTGACAGACAAGAAAGTACTGGTGGATATTAAGGAAATCAAAAAACCTGACAGAGATGCGCAGCTTGTAGCGGAGAATATCGCACAGCAGTTGGAAAACCGTGTATCTTTCCGTCGTGCAATGAAATCCTGCATGGGCAGAACCATGAAAATGGGTGCGCTTGGTATTAAGACTTCTGTTTCGGGACGTCTTGGCGGCGCTGATATGGCCCGTACCGAATTTTACAGCGAAGGTACGATTCCGCTTCAGACCCTTCGTGCTGATATTGAATATGGATTTGCAGAAGCCGACACCACATATGGTAAAGTTGGCGTTAAGGTATGGATCTACAAAGGCGAGGTACTACCTACGAAAGGAAACAAGGAAGGGAGCGATAAATAATGTTAATGCCTAAAAGAGTAAAACGTCGTAAACAGTTCCGCGGTTCCATGGCAGGTAAAGCTATGAGGGGCAATACGATTACTTATGGTGAATATGGTATTGTTGCAACGGAGCCATGCTGGATCAAGTCCAATCAGATTGAAGCAGCCCGTATTGCGATGACACGTTATATCAAACGTGGCGGCCAGGTCTGGATTAAAATTTTCCCGGATAAGCCCGTGACGGCAAAACCGGCTGAAACACGTATGGGTTCCGGAAAAGGTACTCTTGAATACTGGGTAGCAGTGGTGAAACCAGGACGCGTGATGTTCGAGATTTCCGGTGTATCGGAAGAAATCGCAAAAGAAGCGTTACGTCTTGCTACACATAAGCTTCCATGCAAATGTAAAATTGTTTCTAAAGCAGACTTGGAAGGCGGTGCATCAAATGAAAATTAATAAGTATGTAGAAGATTTAAAGACAAAATCAGCTGCAGAATTAGCGCAGGAATTAGTGGCTGCTAAAAAAGAACTTTTCAATTTGAGATTCCAGAACGCAACAAATCAGTTGGATAATACGGCAAGGATCAGGGAAGTCAGAAAGAACATTGCAAGGATCCAGACGATTATTACTGAGAAAAGTAAGACACAGGCCTGACGTGTGAATTGTGTTTGGCGCAGAAAGGAGAATCATAGTGGAAAGAAATTTAAGAAAAACCCGTACTGGTAAAGTTACCAGTAATAAGATGGATAAAACAATCGTAGTGGCTGTTGAAAACCATGTGAAACATGCACTTTACAATAAAATCGTAAAGAAAACTTACAAGCTGAAAGCACACGATGAAAACAACGAATGCAGCATCGGTGATACCGTAAAAGTTATGGAAACAAGGCCGCTCTCCAAAGACAAACGTTGGAGACTCGTTGAAATCGTAGAAAAGGTGAAATAGTTTTTCCAGACATAGAAGAAATAGAAGGAGAATTGGCATGATACAGCAGGAAAGCAGACTGAAGGTCGCTGATAACACCGGTGCGAAAGAGCTTTTATGCATCAGGGTTATGGGTGGATCTACAAGAAGATATGCAGCAATCGGTGATATTATCGTTGCTACCGTTAAAGATGCAACGCCCGGAGGTGTTGTTAAAAAAGGCGATGTAGTAAAAGCCGTAGTTGTGCGTACTGTAAAAGGCGCCCGCCGCAGGGATGGTTCCTATATCAGATTTGACGAGAATGCCGCTGTTATTATCAAGGAGGATAAGACCCCCAGAGGAACCCGTATTTTTGGACCGGTAGCAAGAGAACTTCGTGAAAAACAGTTTATGAAGATCGTTTCTCTGGCTCCGGAAGTATTATAAGGAGGTGCCTGAATGTCTACAATGAAAATCAAAAAAGGCGATAACGTCAGAGTGATTGCCGGAAAAGATAATGGTAAAGAAGGAAAAGTAATCTCTGTTGACCGCAAAAAGGGCAGGGTACTGGTGGAAGGCGTCAATATTATTACAAAACATACAAAGCCCTCCGCAGCAAACCAGAACGGCGGAATTGTCCAGAAGGAAGCTCCGATTGATATTTCCAACGTGATGTATGTTCATAAGGGAAAAGCAACCAGAATCGGCTTCAGGATCGAAAACGATAAAAAAGTTCGTTTTGCAAAATCCACAGGCGATGTGATTGATTAATTTCAGGAAAGGAGGTCTGGACAGTGAGTAGACTGAGAGATATTTATAAAAACGAGATCATGGATGCCATGACCAAAAAGTTTGGATATAAAAACTGCATGGAAGTACCGAAACTCGAAAAAGTCGTCCTCAACATGGGCGTTGGCGAAGCAAAAGACAATGCAAAAGTACTGGAATCTGCAATGGGAGATATGGAAAAGATTACAGGACAGAAACCCATTATTACCAAAGCAAAGAATTCCATTGCAAACTTTAAGATCAGGGAAGGTATGCCGATTGGGTGTAAAGTAACACTCCGCGGAGAGAAGATGTATGAGTTTGTGGATCGTCTGATTAACCTGGCTCTGCCCCGTGTGCGTGACTTCAGAGGCGTAAATCCCAATGCGTTTGACGGAAGAGGCAACTATGCCCTTGGTATTAAAGAGCAGCTGATCTTCCCGGAGATTGAATATGATAAGATCGACAAAGTGAGAGGTATGGACGTTATCTTTGTCACAACAGCGAAAACAGACGAAGAAGCCCGTGAATTATTGAGATTATTTAATATGCCGTTTGCTAAATAAAAGGAGGTAAATTCATGGCTAAGACAGCAATGAAGATCAAACAGCAGCGCAAACCGAAATTTTCCACAAGAGCATACAGCCGCTGCAAAATCTGTGGTCGTCCACATGCATATTTACGGAAATACGGAATCTGCAGAATTTGCTTCCGTGAATTGGCATACAAAGGCCAGATCCCCGGCGTCAAAAAAGCAAGCTGGTGACATTGAGCACTTGACGAGGTATTTACGAGTCTAGTGCGAAAGTCGTTCTTAGAGCTTAGCGAGGTATTGTCGAGCTTAGCGAAAAGAACTACCCCGGCACACTTGACGAGGTATTTACGAGTCTGGTGCGCGACACAGACAAAAATCAAGGAGGTAAATCTAAATGACAATGAGTGATCCTATTGCAGATATGCTTACAAGAATCCGTAACGCAAACACTGCAAAACATGATACTGTGGATATTCCTTCTTCTAAAATGAAACTGGCCATTGCACAGATTCTTTTGGACGAAGGTTATATAAAGAAATTTGATATAATCGAAGACGGCAGCTTTAAGACAATCCGCATCACACTGAAATACGGTGCAGATAAGAATGAGAAAATCATTACAGGTCTGAAGAGAATTTCCAAACCGGGACTTCGTGTATATGCAGGCCAGGAGGATATGCCTAAGGTATTGGGTGGTCTTGGTGTGGCAATCGTTTCTACAAACCAGGGTGTCGTTACGGATAAAAAGGCGAGAGAACTTCACGTAGGCGGCGAAGTGCTTGCATTTGTGTGGTAGTTTTGTCAATATTGTAATTCATCAATCAACATAAATTTACAGGAGGTACGGGCATGTCACGTATAGGAAGAATGCCAATCGCGGTTCCTGCAGGCGTAACTGTAGAAATTGCAGAAAATAATAAAGTGACTGTAAAAGGTCCCAAAGGGACTCTGGAAAGAGTACTGCCATCAGAGATGGAAATTAAGATGGAAGGTGAAACCATTGTGGTTTCCAGACCGAATGATTTAAAGAAAATGAAGTCCCTGCATGGGCTTACAAGAACCCTGATTAACAATATGGTTGTGGGGGTTACGGAAGGTTATCAGAAGAAACTGGAAGTGAACGGTGTAGGTTACAGAGCGGCAAAAGCCGGTAAGAAATTAACCTTATCTTTAGGATATTCCCATCCGGTGGAAATGGAAGATCCGGAAGGCATTGAGACTGTTCTTGAAGGTCAGAACGTAATTATCGTCAAGGGCATTGACAAAGAAAAAGTTGGCCAGTTCGCGGCTGAAATCAGAGACAAGAGAAGACCTGAACCGTATAAGGGCAAGGGTATCAAGTATGCTGATGAGGTAATCAGACGTAAAGTTGGTAAGACCGGTAAGAAATAAGAGATAAGGAGAGTGTGAAAATGGTTAACAAGAAATCAAGAGCGGAAGTCCGCATGAAAAAGCATAAGAGAATACGTAACCGTTTCAGTGGTACTGCGCAGAGACCGCGTTTGGCAGTGTTCAGAAGCAATAATCACATGTATGCTCAAATTATTGACGATACGGCTGGTCATACGTTACTCGCCGCTTCCACGCTTGAAAAGGATGTAAAGGCGGAGCTTGAAAAAACCAATAATGTCGAAGCGGCAGCATATCTTGGCACTGTGATTGGAAAAAGGGCAATTGAAAAAGGGATTACGGAAGTTGTCTTTGACCGGGGCGGCTTTATATATCACGGAAAAATCGCAGCATTAGCTGAGGCAGCCAGAGAAGCTGGCCTGAAATTCTAGGAAAGGAAGAAGGAAGCATGAAGAACACAATCATAGATGTAAGCCAGTTAGAGTTGAATGATAAAGTTGTTGCCATCAAGCGTGTAACAAAAACCGTAAAGGGCGGACGTAATATGCGTTTTACCGCTCTGGTGGTTGTTGGTGACGGCAACGGACATGTAGGCGCTGGACTTGGCAAGGCTGTAGAAATTCCGGAAGCGATCCGCAAGGGAAAAGAAGATGCAATGAAGCATATCATCACAGTGGCGCTGGATGAGAACAATTCCATTACCCATGACTTTATCGGTAAATATGGTTCTGCAAGCGTTCTTTTGAAGAGAGCTGCAGCAGGTACCGGTATTATTGCCGGCGGTCCTGCGCGTAATGTGTGTGAGCTTGCAGGTATTAAGAACATCCGTACAAAATGTCTGGGTTCCAACAACAAACAGAATGTTGTGCTTGCAACAATCGAGGGTCTGCGTCAGTTGAAAACTCCTGAAGAAGTAGCAAGGAACCGTGGAAAGTCTATTGAAGAGATTCTTGGTTAAGGAGGAGACTGAAATGGCAAATACGTTAAAAGTGACTTTGGTGAAATCTCCCATAGGTGCTGTTCCGAAACACAAAAAGACCATTGAAGCAATGGGGCTGAGAAAAATGAATAAGACAGTGGAACTGCCGGACAATGATGCAACCAGAGGCATGATCAAACAGGTATCATATATGGTGAAGGTAGAAGAAGCATAACAGCATAAAGGAGGTGTCATCATGGATTTATCCAATTTAAAACCTGCAGAAGGGTCAAAACACAGCGACAGTTTCAGACGCGGCCGTGGACACGGTTCGGGAAACGGCAAGACAGCCGGTAAAGGCCATAAGGGTCAGAAAGCTCGTTCAGGCGCACCCAGACCGGGCTTTGAAGGTGGACAGATGCCCTTATACAGGCGTATTCCCAAGAGAGGTTTTACAAACAGAAATACAAAGGAGATCGTCGGCATCAATTTGTCAGCACTGGAAAGATTCGACAGCGGTGCGACCGTTGACGTGGAAGCATTGATTTCGGCAGGCATTGTAAAGAATCCCAGAGACGGAGTAAAGATCCTCGGAAATGGAGAATTTACCAAGAAGCTTAATGTGAAAGCAAATGCGTTCAGTGCATCTGCGAAAGAAAAGATTGAGGCGCTTGGTGGAACAGCAGAGGTGATTTAATGCTTAAAACACTGAAAAATGCGTTTAAAGTCAAAGAAATCCGAAAAAAGATTTTATATACGCTGGCAATGCTGGTTGTGATCCGTATCGGGTCACAGCTTCCCGTGCCGGGGGTGAACAGAGATTATGTCAGGGAATGGTTTAGTATGCATGTCGGTGAGGCAATGGGTTTTGCGGATGCCATTACCGGCGGCTCTTTCCTGAATATGTCTGTCTTTGCTTTGAACATTACGCCGTATATCACATCCTCCATTATTATCCAGCTTTTGACCATTGCGATCCCTAAGCTGGAGGAGATGCAGAAAGACGGCGAAGACGGAAGGAAGAAACTGGCTTCCATTACCCGTTATGTGACGATTGCGCTTGCTTTGATTGAATCTGTTGCCATGGCAGTGGGCTTTGGAAGATCGGGGCTTTTGGAACAGTATAATGCATTGAATGTCATTTCGGTTGTCAGCACACTGGTTGCGGGCAGCGCATTTCTTATGTGGATTGGTGAAAGAATTACAGAGCATGGTGTTGGGAACGGTATTTCCATCGTTCTGATTATCAATATTATTTCCAGGCTTCCGCAGGATTTCCACAGCCTGTATGAACAGTTTGTGAAAGGCAAATCCATTGCGGTGGGCGTGGTATCTTCTCTGATTATTCTGGCAATTGTTATCGGTATGATTGTGCTGGTTATTCTTCTAAACGATGGTGTCCGGAGAATTCCGGTACAGTATGCGAAAAAGATACAGGGAAGGAAAATGGTGGGAGGACAGGCTTCCAGCATTCCCCTGAAGATCAACACAGCCGGAGTGATTCCGATTATCTTTGCATCTTCTCTGATGCAGTTTCCCATTATTATCTGTTCTTTCTTCGGGTATCGGGGAACAGGTATCTGGGGAGAGATTTTAAAAGGATTGAATACGGGTAACTGGTGTAATCCGGGGCAGCTCAGATATTCCATAGGACTGATTCTGTATGTGGTACTGGTAATCTTTTTTGCCTATTTTTACACGTCCATTACGTTTAACCCGTTGGAAATCGCTAACAACATGAAAAAGCAGGGCGGTTTTATTCCGGGTATCAGACCTGGCAGACCAACCAGCGATTATCTGACAAAAATTTTAAATTATATTATTTTCATCGGTGCATGCGGACTTACGCTTGTGGCAGTTGTGCCGTTTTTCTTTAATGGTGTGTTCCATGCAAGTGTTTCCTTTGGCGGGACGAGTCTGATTATTATAGTCAGCGTTGTTCTGGAGACGATTAAGCAGATTGAATCACAGATGCTTGTGCGTAATTATAAAGGATTTTTGAATGACTGATTGAAAGTGTATGGAGTTTGTAACAATTCAGACAGGTATGCGCATCTACTGCGCATACCGTAAGAAAAGGATTCAGGCGTGCAGAAAGCCCATCGCCGAAGGCGATGTTCATAGCTTTTTGCAGGTAACAGTTCAACTTGTCTGAACTGTTGCTGAAATTTTGGGACAGAGCAGGGATGCGCTGTCCCTGTACTTGCATGATCAGATATGTTTGGTTACGAAAGGTCAGTATTTTGCGTAATTTAGGAGGATTTGGAATGAAGATTATTATGTTGGGCGCACCCGGTGCAGGAAAGGGAACACAGGCTAAAATGATTGCCGATCAATACGGTATGCCCCATGTTTCCACCGGAGATATTTTCAGGGCAAATATCAAAGAAGGAACAGAACTGGGAAAGGAAGTAAAAAGCTATATGGATCAGGGGCTTCTGGTACCGGACGAACTGACCGTAAAGATTTTACTGGACAGAGTCGGCAAGGAGGACTGCCAGAACGGTTTTATACTGGATGGTTTCCCGCGTACCATTCCACAGGCGGAAGTATTGGATAAAGCATTGGCTGAACTGGGGGATGCCATTGATTATGCAATTAATGTGGATGTACCGGATGAACATATTATTGGCAGAATGACCGGCAGACGGGCCTGCCCGACATGCGGCGCGACTTATCATATCGTACATATTCCGCCCAGGCAGGAGGGAATATGCGACGGATGCGGAAAAGAACTGGTACTCCGCGATGATGATAAACTGGAAACCGTAAAGAAACGGCTGGATGTATACCATGAACAGACGCAGCCACTGATTGAGTATTATCAGGAAAAAGGTATTTTAAGAACAATAAACGGCACGGCAGCGATGCAGGATGTATTTACGGAAATCATCAATATTTTGGGGAAATAAAAGTGAGCGAACGTTCTGCAGGAGGTAAAAATGGCTGTATCCATTAAATCGGCAAGAGAAATAGAATTGATGCGGCAGTCAGCCCGATTGCTGGAAGATGTATTTTCTGAACTGGAAAAAGCGATCAGACCGGGGATTTCCACAAAGGAAATTGACAGGCTGGGAGAAAAATTGATCCGGGCCCACGGGTGTGAACCCAATTTTCTGAATTACAATGGTTATCCCGCATCCATCTGTGTGTCTGTCAATGATGAGGTGGTCCATGGGATTCCCCATGAGGCGCATATTTTGCAGGAGGGAGATATTGTCAGCCTGGATGCAGGGCTGATTCATAAAGGGTATCATTCCGATATGGCAAGGACTTTCGGGGTAGGTGAGATTTCTGAGGAGGCCGGAAAGCTGATCACAGTAACGAGACAGAGCTTTTTTGAAGGCATAAAACTGGCCAGAGCCGGCAATCACCTCTTTGATATATCCAACGCAATAGATGCCTATGTTACACCCTTTGGCTATGGCATTGTCCGGGATCTGGTGGGGCATGGAATCGGGCTGAAACTTCACGAAGATCCGCAGGTCCCCAATTTTGCACAGAAACGGAAAGGGCTGCTTTTGCGCGCAGGCATGACGCTTGCCATTGAACCCATGATTAATATGGGACGGGCGGATGTGGAATGGCTGGATGATGACTGGACTGTGGTGACAGAGGACGGTTCTCTGTCGGCGCATTATGAGAATACCATATTGATTACTGACGGAGAACCGGAGATTCTGACAATGAGCGGAAAGTGTGAATAGGGGTTTGTTGTATGACTGGAATGTTTGCCACATCAAAAGCCGGACATGATATGGGGAAACTTTATATCATAATAAAAGAGAATGAAGAATATGTTTATCTGACAGATGGCCGGTTAAAGCCGGTGGAGGCTCCTAAGAAGAAAAATAAAAAGCATATTCAAATAATCAGGAAGACAGATGAAACGATCAAATTTATGATAGAGGAAAAGAAACCGATCAGTAATGAAATGATAAAGCGTGCCATTTATGAATATGAGCACAAATTGGTTTAGGAGGGAAGAGATGTCAAAAGCCGATGTAATAGAAATCGAAGGTACAGTAGTGGAGAAGCTGCCAAATACCATGTTCCAGGTAGAATTGGAAAACGGTCACAGAGTACTTGCCCATATCAGCGGCAAGCTGAGACAGAACTTTATCCGGATTCTGCCGGGCGATAAGGTTACTTTGGAATTATCTCCATACGATCTCACAAAGGGCAGAATCATCTGGAGAGATAAGTAAGGGCTGAATGAGGTCGTGAAAACACTGTAAAACAGTGATTTTGCAGGCAAAACCCACTTGCAAATTACTATATGGCATGTTATAATGTAAAACGGTCTTTTTTGAAAGGAGGGTTTCAGGTGAAAGTAAGATCATCAGTAAAACCTATTTGCGAAAAGTGCAAAGTAATTAAGAGAAAAGGAACGATCAGAATTATCTGTGAAAATCCGAAACACAAACAAAGACAGGGATAATCAAAAGATCCTGTCAAATTTTTATGTACGGCTGCAGGATGTGCGCTGTATCATACGGTGGACTCCTGGTTTGAATAATTGAACGTGGATGGTAACAGTTCGGCCGGTCTGAGCGGTTGTCGAACAGGACCTGCGGGAGATTACATTTGATACTGTTTCATTCCGGACCCGGGAAAGAAACAGAGGCCGGACAAAAAGTCTGGTGGTGCGTAAGTCGTACCCAATCAAACAGTAACTACAAAAATGCCGGATATACGGCATGAAGAAAATGGAGGAACAGAGAATGGCTCGTATTGCAGGTGTTGATTTACCGAGAGACAAACGTGTTGAGATAGGCCTGACTTATATTTATGGTATCGGCAGAGTAAGCTCAAACAAGATTTTGGCGGCAGCAAACGTGAATCCCGACACACGTGTGAGAGAATTGACGGATGACGAAGTGAAAAGACTGAGCGAAGTAATTGCCGGCGGATATATGGTGGAAGGTGATCTCAGACGTGAAGTTGCACTCAACATCAAGAGATTACAGGAAATCGGATGCTACAGAGGGATTCGTCACAGAAAAGGACTGCCGGTTCGCGGTCAGAAGACGAAGACCAATGCAAGAACAAGAAAAGGCCCCAGAAGAACAGTTGCAAACAAGAAGAAATAATGAAAAAGGACATCAGAGATAACAGATGTCTGTTCTTAAAAGTTGCAGGAAAAATCAGCATATAACTGATAGAAGTAGAAAGGTGAAAGTAGGTTAGTTTAAAATGGCTAAAAAAGTTGCAAAAAAAGTAACAAAAAAGCGTGTAAAGAAAAACGTTGAACGTGGACAGGCACATATTCAGTCTTCTTTTAACAATACGATTGTTACACTGACTGATACCGAAGGAAATGCTCTGAGCTGGGCAAGTGCCGGTGGTCTTGGATTTAGAGGTTCAAAGAAATCTACGCCTTATGCTGCACAGATGGCAGCGGAGACAGCTACAAAAGCTGCACTGATTCATGGATTAAAGACAGTGGATGTTATGGTAAAAGGACCCGGTTCAGGCCGTGAAGCGGCTATCCGTGCCCTTCAGGCATGCGGACTTGAAGTGACGAGTATCAAGGATGTAACTCCGGTACCGCACAACGGATGCCGTCCGCCCAAACGTCGCCGCGTATAATCCAAAACAGATAGCGTAAAAATCCTTTCGTACAGAACCGGAATTCCCCGTCCGGGTGTTCCGGTCAGTTGGAGGAAGGTACATTATGTACTGTAAACAATAGCAGGAGGAAATAAAAAATGGCAGTAAACAGAGTTCCCGTATTAAAAAGATGCAGAGCGCTGGGCTTGGAGCCTGCGTATCTTGGTTATGACAAAAAATCCAACAGAACCAACGCAAGAGCAGGCAAGAAGATAAGTGAGTATGGCCTTCAGCTCCGTGAAAAACAGAAAGCAAAATTTATCTACGGTGTATTGGAAAAACCTTTCCGTAATTACTATAAAAAAGCCGACAGAGCAAAAGGCATGACCGGTGAAAACCTGATGGTACTTCTGGAAAGAAGACTTGACAATGTGATTTTCAGACTGGGATTTGCAAGAACCCGCCGCGAAGCAAGACAGATCGTGGGACACAAACATGTGCTGGTGAACGGAAAGCGCGTGAATATTCCTTCTTACAGCGTCAGCGCAGGCGATGTAATTGAAATCAGAGAGAAATCCAGAAGCCTGCAGAGATATAAAGACATTGTGGAAGTGACCGCAGGAAGACTGGTTCCCGAATGGCTGGAGGCAGATTTGGAAGGACTGAAAGGTACGGTAAAAATGCTCCCTGCAAGGGAAGCGATTGATGTTCCTGTGAACGAAATGCTTATCGTCGAGTTGTACTCCAAATAATGAATGTGTCGGCTTATAGCAAGGAGGGTATTGCATGTTTGATTTTGAAAGACCAAACATTGAGGTTGCTGAAATTTCAGAAGACAGAAAATATGGAAAATTCGTTGTAGAGCCTTTGGAAAGAGGCTACGGCATCACATTGGGAAATTCCCTGAGAAGAATTATGCTCTCTTCCTTACCAGGTGCAGCAGTAAGCCAGGTGAAAATTGATGGTGTTTTGCATGAGTTCAGTTCTATTCCGGCAGTAAAGGAAGATGTTACCGAAATCATCATGAATATCAAAAGCCTTGCAATCAGAAATAACAGTACAGGCAATGAGCCCAAAACGGCATATATTGAGTTTGAAGGTGAAGGCGTTGTAAAGGCATCCGATATTCAGGTGGATCAGGATATTGAAATTTTCAATCCGGATTTAACCATTGCAACTCTCAGTGGCGGCAAAGACAGCAGACTGAACATGGAACTTACCATTACAAAAGGCAGAGGCTATGTAAGCGCAGATAAAAACAAAAGCGAAGATCTGCCGATTGGTGTGATTGCGGTTGATTCCATCTACACCCCTGTAGAAAGAGTGAATCTTACAGTAGAAAATACCCGTGTTGGACAAATTACAGACTTTGATAAGCTCACATTGGATGTTTACACAAACGGAACATTGGCTCCGGACGAAGCAGTCAGCCTGGCTGCAAAAGTATTGAGCGAGCACCTTTGTCTTTTCATCGACCTATCCGAAAATGCAAGAAACACCGAAATCATGATCGAAAAAGAGGATGATGAAAAGGAAAAAGTTTTGGAGATGAGTATCGACGAACTGGAACTTTCGGTTCGTTCCTATAACTGTCTCAAGCGTGCAGGTATCAATACCGTGGAAGAACTGACAAATAAAACTTCTGAGGATATGATGAAAGTCCGCAATCTGGGACGTAAATCATTGGAGGAAGTACTTGCAAAATTAAAAGAGCTCGGATTGCAGTTGAATCCCAGCGATGAATGATCCCGGCAGGCGGTAAGACCAAAGAGTGCGCCTTCGGCAGATACATGAATGGAACTGTTGATATATTCGGTAAGTAAGACCAAAGAGCGTGGCCGAATATCCCATGAATGGAGGAAATTTAACATGGCAAAATACAGAAAACTGGGCAGGACATCTTCTCAGAGAAAAGCATTGCTCAGAAACCAGGTGACCAATCTTTTATACCATGGAAAGATTGTTACCACACAGGCAAAGGCTAAGGAAGTGCAGAAAATCGCAGAAGGCCTGATTGCACTTGCCGTAAAGGAAAAAGACAACTTTGAGACGGTGAAAGTGATGGCTAAGGTTGCCAGAAAAGATAAAGACGGCCACCGTGTGAAAGAAGTAAAAGACGGCAGGAAAGTTACCGTATATGATGAAGTGGAAAAAGAGATCAAAAAAGATCTGCCCAGCAGACTGCATGCAAGACATAAAATGATCCGCGTGCTTTATCCTGTAACGGAAGTTCCGGCTAAGAATGCAGGGAAAAAGAGAAATACAAAGGCAGTGGATATGCCTGCAAAACTGTTTGATGAGATAGCACCCAAATATGTAGATCGCAAAGGCGGCTATACAAGAATCATCAAAATTGGTCAGCGTAAAGGTGACGGTGCGATGGAAGTTGTACTGGAACTGGTATAATACGCCTGAATATATTGGAACATATGATGGATATGATTACAGAACAGCCTGTCAGAATTGCAGGCTGTTCTGTTTATTCACGACAATAGGTTTGCCGGCTAAGCCTGCAATCTATTATTCACGACAATAGATTTGCCGGCTGAGCCAGCAAATCTATTGTGTATGAGGATGGGGCAAGATGATACAACTGATTGTAATGGATGTAGACGGCACTCTGACAGATGGGAGTGTCTATTATAATGAAGCCGGAATTGAGACGAAAAAATTTTCGGTCAAAGATGGAGCGGGGATTGTGGCGGCACAGGCGGTTGGTATTCCATGTATGATTTTGACAGGACGGGAGTCCTGGGCAGTGAAAAGGCGGGCGGAGGATCTCAGAATTCAGTATGTATATCAGGGAATTAAAGATAAGGCGGGATTTTTGCAGGAGTTTCTGCAAGACAGAAAGATTGACGCAAATGCCGTACTGTTTATCGGGGATGATTTCAATGATATGAAGGCAATGCGTATGGCTGGAATGGTGGGCTGCCCTGCGGATGCAGCGGCGGAAGTACGGAAACTGGCAGATTATATTTCTGACAGCAAGGGAGGTTATGGCGCCGTCAGAGATATTATTTTTCATTATCTGAGAGCGGAAGGGAAATATGAAGCTGCAATAGAGGGCGCTTTTGGGGGGATATAGGGAAGCAGACAGATTTTTCCCGGTTTCTGTTCCAATGTATGTACTTAATATCAGGAGTCTGTGGTTCACACTCTGTTATGACTTTCTGGAGGCAGATGGTGGATAGGGTGTTTTTACATCTGTCAGATTCAGCAGATAATCAATACTGGTGTTATGGAAATGCGCAAGACGAATCAGAATGGTAGTTGGTATATCATTTTCGCCGGTTTCATATTTGGAATAGCCGGTTTGGGACATGCCCAGTATTTTTCCCATTTCAGTTTGTGACAAATCTTTGTCAATACGCAGATTTCTTATACGCGGATACATGACTTTCCTCTTTTCCGTATGCCAGTGTACTGACTCATTTACATTTCGCCAAATGACTTGCCTGAATTTCCATCTTCTGCGTTGTTGTCGGTCAACGATGCCACCGCATCGCCTCCGCCGCCTTGCAGACTGAAAATTCATTCTGCGTCATTTGGCTGAAAGTAAATGTGTCAGTACACTAGGTTGACTGTAAATGTATTGTTAGATTTCATTGTAACGAATACAGTTTGCGTTACAATATTTTAATCTGAAACAGGTTATTGCATTCTGGATAGGTTGGGGATAAAATAGTATTTATATTTGTCTGTATATGAGAATTGAATGGAAACTGAAATCTATGAAAATCAATAACAGATTTTATCCTGTTTTAAAAGCCGGGTTCTTGCGTGTAAAATGGTGTTTTATGATGCTCTTGTTTGGTTTGCTCTGTATTCTGTCAGGTTCTATGTATGAAAAGTCAGATGACTGGACGAGGACATTGGGATATAATTATGATTTTTTCGGCACGAACAGAAAAATATATACCTTGTATTTGGGGTGTTATGCCAGGAATTTGGAGTTGAATGCGGAATACACATATGGAGACGGAGAAGAGGAGACAGGCAAGGTGTGTTGTGATCTGTGCAGTGATGGCCAAAGTCTGAAAGATTCCTGTTTTCTGCTAAGGCAGGCCGACAGGCGGTATCGTTTGAAATATGTGTATCTGGTAGTGGAGACTGATCGGCTCATGTCAGAAACATGTGAAACAGGAGCAGAATCAGCCCCGGCAGGGAGAGAAAGCGATGCCATTTACTTAATCAGAATGATGGAATATTGCGGCAGAAACGGTATCATATTGACCATACTGGAATCGGGAAGCAAAGCGGGCAACAACAGGCCGGCAGAAAAAGCTGTTACTGGCGGAATGCAGGAATTCAACGGTGGGGAATTCAGAAAACTGGCAGAAAAATATGGCGTAAATTTTGTTCGGATGGAAGGGGAATAAAACCAGGCAGAGGGGTAATCCTACTCCTCTGCCTTTTTCTCAAAATGTTGATAATCTTTGCTGTGATTCCAGTTTCCACCCCAACTGAATCCGTGTTCCATAAACAGTTTGTAACATAAATCATTTTCGTCAATCTTATAGGCGAAAGGCTGGCTCCTGTCGGCATAGCTTTCTGCACCTGCAGGGGAAACCTGTTGCCTGCCATTCTTATAAGTGATGTACGGATTAAAAAAAGGATTGATGTCAATGGCAAGTCCCTGGCCATGCATGGAAATCTTATTCGTTCCGGCGATAGTACGGTAATTGAAACAGGAAGTGTTATTGTCCTGCATGGAGAGAAGGTCATCGGCGCCATATTCATCGATCAGGCGGATTTGTTCAATCTGGTAGTCTGCCTGGTATAGTTCGTAAAATATTTCCACCAGATCCTGTGCGATTGCTTTGTTGCAGATGATGTCCCCGGTACTGGTATTGCCTTTGAAATTGACATATAATACGCTCACGTGGCGCAGATCATCATAGGGAAGGGGACAATCTTCCTTATAAGACAGGCCTGTAATGCGCTGTTTCAAATCATCGCTTAAAGGTTCATAATAAAAATCCGGCTGGTATACAATCCGATCCGGGTACACTGTATCTGTCTGTGCCATTTGTTCTTCAGTTTCCTCCTCGCCGGTTGCTTCCACGGTTGTCTTTGTCATACGGATGCTTTCCGTGTCTGTTGTGGCAGGGCCGGGGGAAGCCGCTGTGCCGGTCACATGTTCTGCATAGGCGGTTTCCGGTTCCCGCAGGGCATAGTCATAGAGGGTTTCGGAATTACGCCGGGTGATGCTTACGGAGATGCACAGCAGGATAAACAGGGCTGCCACTGCAATATGCTTGATATATTTTTTCATATGGATCTGTCCTTTTGGTCTGTCCTCATCTGATACAGTATCAGTATACTATGGGATTTTGGATATTTCAATCGGTAACCTGTCTTTTCTGCACTTGTAATTCAAGGAATTTTCGAGTACAATAAAACGAATGAAATTGTACTATATTCCGAAAGGACAACATGATCATGGGTATTATTCAGGCAGACAAACTGGTATTTGAATATATACGCCGGGATGAAGAAGGCAACGCGGAAGGGATTACCCGCGCGGTGGATGAAGTGGATCTGGACGTGCAGCAGGGTGAATTCGTGGCGATACTGGGGCATAACGGTTCCGGGAAATCCACACTGGCAAAGCATATCAACGCCATTTTGTATCCTACGGAAGGGACTGTGCTGGTCGATGGCAGGGATACGAAGGAGGATGCATATATCTGGGAAATCCGCCAGAAGGCCGGCATGGTATTTCAGAATCCTGACAATCAGATTATCGGGCAGATAGTGGAGGAAGATGTGGGCTTTGGCCCGGAGAATATGGGTGTCCCCACGAAAGAAATCTGGGAGCGGGTGGAGGAAAGCCTGAAAGCGGTGGGGATGTATGAATTTCGAAAACATTCCCCCAATAAACTGTCCGGGGGCCAGAAGCAGCGGGTATCCATTGCAGGCGTTATCGCCATGCACCCCAAGTGCATTGTATTGGATGAACCTACGGCGATGCTGGATCCAAATGGGCGTAAAGAAGTGATTCGCGCTGTAAGAGCATTGAACCAGGTGGAAAACGTAACCATCCTGTTGATTACCCATTACATGGAAGAGGTCATCTATGCGGACAGGGTGATTGTGATGGATCGGGGGAAAGCCGTCATGCAGGGAACACCCAGGGAAATCTTTTCCCAGGTGGACAAACTGAAAGCATTGCGGCTGGATGTGCCACAGGTTACGATGCTGGCACATGCATTACAGAAAAAAGGGGTGCCGCTGCCGGACGGGATTCTTTCGGCAGAAGAGCTGGCAGAGGCGCTGGGATATAAACGGGGGTAGCCATGTCGATTATATTGGATCATGTGAGTCATGTATATGAAAAAGATACAGAAATGGCGGCCTGGGCATTGAAGGATATATGCCTGACCATTCCTGACGGTCAGTTTATCGGCCTGATCGGCCATACCGGTTCGGGGAAATCCACCCTTGTCCAACATCTGAACGGGCTTCTTGCCCCCACAGACGGTCATATCTATTTTAATGGTCAGGATATTCATGAGGACGGATTTGACAAAAAGGAGCTGCGAAGCAAAGTCGGGCTTGTATTCCAGTATCCGGAACATCAGCTTTTTGAAGTGGATGTATTCTCGGATGTCTGTTTCGGCCCACGCAATCTGGGGCTGTCCCGGAAGGAAACGGAGCTGCGTGCTTTTCAGGCCCTTCGTCAGGTCGGGTTCCCGGAAGAATATTTCTACCAGTCTCCTTTTGATTTGTCAGGGGGACAGAAACGCCGTGTGGCCATTGCCGGTGTGCTTGCCATGAAACCGGATGTACTGGTTCTGGATGAGCCCACGGCCGGGCTGGATCCCAAGGGGCGGGATGAGATACTGGATCAGATCGCCGCACTCAAACAGGAAACGGGAATTACAGTGGTGCTTGTGTCCCATAGTATGGAGGATATTGCCAGATATGTGGACCGTATTATCGTTATGAACCGGGGCAGTGTGTTGTTTGACGATCTTCCCAGGGAAGTGTTTGGACATGTAAAGGAACTGGAACAGGTGGGCCTGGCGGCACCACAGGTAACCTATATTCTGCGGACACTGCGGGCGAAGGGGATGGCAGTGCAGACGGACGCTACCACGCTGGAGGAAGCAGAGCGGGAAATCCTGCGGGCACTGGGTAAGCCGGCATGGGAGGGCTTATGTTAAGAGATATTACGCTGGGGCAATACTACCAGACCGAATCGGTCATACACCGGCTGGACCCACGGGTAAAACTGGTTGGAACCATCTTGTATATTATTTCCCTTTTTATATTTAACCATGTTTATGGTTATGTGGCTGCGGCCCTGTTTCTGGCAGTGCTGATCCGGTTGTCGGGAGTGCCGTTCAGATATATGATCAAAGGAATGAAAGCCATTGTATTTTTGTTGCTGCTGACTGTGACCTTTAATCTGTTTCTGACGCCGGGGGAGGTGCTGGTACAGTTCTGGAAGCTGACCATCACAAAGGAGGGCCTGCGTATAGCGGTGCTGATGGCGGTGAGACTGACATTCCTGATTATCGGTTCTTCGCTGATGACTCTGACGACCACGCCCAACAATCTGACGGACGGGATGGAAAAACTGATGGGGCCATTGAAAAAGGTACGGGTTCCGGTTCATGAGATTGCCATGATGATGTCCATTGCGCTCCGGTTTATTCCGATCCTGATGGAAGAAACAGATAAAATTATGAAGGCTCAGATTGCCAGAGGCGCGGATTTTGAAAGCGGGAACCTGATCAAAAAGGCAAAGGCGATGGTGCCTCTGCTGGTGCCGCTGTTTATATCGGCGTTCCGCCGGGCCAATGATCTGGCAATGGCCATGGAGGCCAGATGTTATCAGGGCGGTGAGGGCAGGACAAAAATGAAACCTTTGCAGTACAGGAAGCGGGACTATGCAGCCTATGGCGTTTTGGGCTGTTATATTGTGATTTTGGTGGTTGTGAGTCAGATAGGAATGGCTGTATGATGCGGGTAAAATTAACAGTAGCCTACGATGGTACGGCGTATCATGGATGGCAGTTTCAGAAAAATGCAAATACAATAGAGGCGGAGCTGAACCGACATCTGTCTGAGCTGCTGCAGGAGGATATCCAGGTCATTGGCGCCAGCCGTACCGATGCGGGTGTACATGCCCTGTGCAATATAGCGGTATTTGATACCCATACACAGATGCCTGCCGATAAAATCAGCTATGCGCTGAATCAGAGACTGCCGGAAGATATCCGCATTCAGGATTCCAGGCGGGTGGCGGCAGATTTTCACCCGAGAAAATGTAAAAGCATTAAAATCTATGAGTATAAGATCTGGCGGGGGACCTTTCCCATGCCCACCGTGCGGCTCTATTCCCATTTTATGTATACACCGCTGAATGTGGAGTGGATGCGGGAGGCGGCAGCATATCTGGAGGGAAAACATGACTTTAAAAGTTTCTGCAGCGAGGATTCTCAGGCAGAAAGTACAGTGCGCACCATTTACGGAATTGATCTGGTGGAAGCGGGCAATATGTTGACGATCCGTATTTCCGGTAACGGGTTTCTCTACAATATGGTCAGAATTATTGCGGGAACTTTGGTGGAATGCGGAAAAGGAAGACTGCCTGCGGAAAAGATGCCGGATATTCTGGAAGCCTGTGACCGGCAGGCGGCGGGGCCTACCATGCCTGCCAGGGGGCTGACATTGGTGGAATATCATTTTCCGTGAAAAAACAGTGTAAAACAGGAATCAGGTTCTTGACACACACGGGCCGGTATACTATAATTACTCAATGTGGCGGTATCTGAAGTCATATGTCAATTCCCAGGCATATAATTTTGGAACAGCCTTTCGGGTTGGTTTTCAGTAACGGATGCGGCGGCCCGGACATCTGCCGGATAAGTGAGAGAAAACACAGAACAGATTGATAAGACGAGATTTATTATGGAGGTAACATAATGAAAACTTTTATGGCGAGTCCATCTACAATCGACAGAAAATGGTATGTAGTAGACGCTGCAGATATGACATTGGGACGCTTGGCATCAGAAGTTGCAAAAGTATTGAGAGGAAAGAATAAGCCTATCTTTACACCTCATATGGATACAGGCGATAACGTAATCGTTATCAACGCTTCCAAAATCAAAGTGACAGGTAAAAAGCTGGATCAGAAGATTTATTACCATCACTCAGATTATGTGGGCGGTATGAAACAGGCTACACTGAGAGAGAAAATGGCAAAGAAACCTGAGCAGGTAATTGAGCTTGCTGTAAAGGGAATGCTTCCAAAAGGACCTTTGGGACGACAAATGTTCAAGAAACTTCATGTATACGCAGGACCGGAGCATGCACATGCAGCGCAGAAGCCTGAAGTATTGACATTTTAATCGAAGGGACGAAAAAGGAGGAATCGGAAATGGCTAAATCAGCTAGATACTACGGGACAGGTAGAAGAAAAAAATCAATTGCCAGAGTATATTTAGTACCGGGAAAAGGCAATATTACAATCAATAAAAGAAACATTGATGAGTATTTCGGACTGGAAACACTGAAAGTAATCGTACGCCAGCCTTTGGTGGCAACGGACAATGCTGAGAAGTTCGATGTGCTTGTAAACGTATATGGCGGCGGCTACACCGGACAGGCCGGAGCGATCAGACACGGAATTTCCAGAGCGCTTCTGCAGGCTGATGCCGATTACAGACCAGTGCTGAAAAAAGCAGGATTTTTGACAAGAGACCCTCGTATGAAAGAGAGAAAGAAATATGGTCTCAAAGCAGCGAGACGTGCACCGCAGTTTAGTAAGAGATAATTTTAAGATAAATAAGAGATCTTTTGAAACCCTTGAAAATCCAGTATTTTTAAGGGTTTTCTTTTGTTTAAAGTTTTCTGGAATTGTGGTAAAAAGTGTTGGATTTGAAACGTATCACACTTAAATAAGTAAAAGTGTGCAACAATAGGGGATTGAATTTGCTGTTTCCATTGTTTATACTATCATAAATGGCAGTGGATTATTTCATGCGAATAGCCATCTGCCATATTCTCAAAGACGGAGTATCCCGGAGCTGATGATTACTATCATTTCAGCTGAGAATACAAATGAATGTGTATCTTAAAAAGCGAAAAGCACTTGGCCGGGAAGCCTTGCAATGGGAGTTTTGGGTCTATGCTGGCTGTGCTGCGCAAATGGTGCATATTTGCATAAGGCTGTGCCACTTTATTTTTTGTGTGGGTCCGGGGATAAAAAAGCAGATTCTATCTATGGCATATTGTTTGCGGGAATGATTCGTCTAAAAGAATACTGAATATTTCAGAACAGAGTCATTGATAGAATAAGCTCACAAGACAGTGCGAGGAGGAATTGCCATGGACAAGAAAACAGAAGTTAGTTACAATCCCCAACTGGGGTATTTGCAAACTGTTTTTCAGCATGATTTTGATTTTCTTACAGGGGTAAAACAGTACGAGGTAACGGACAAAGGGGTTATATTTACCGTGGATACATACCGGGGGAGTGCTGCCCGTGTAATTTTATCCTGTGTGGGGCAGGGGGCTGCCAGGTTTCAAATGTATCCTCCGGGATGTGAGAACGCTTTTGATAACAGTGTGTATCAGATAGAGCAGTGTGTGTGCCCACAGGTGTCGGAGATGGAGGGATGCATTGTTCTATCCACAGACAGAATGGAAATCCGGGTGCGTAAGTGTCCATGGGAGGTCAGCTATTATCTGGATGGAAAACTGAAAACAGGTGAACAGATCAAAGACTCCAACGTGGACAATATGTGTAAAAATCTGCCTGTAGGGTTTACCTATAATGCGGAAAAAGAAGTAGCCAGTGTCCATGAGACGATGTATTTATATTCGGATGAAGAGTTTTATGGATTTGGAGAGAAGTTTACGGATTTCGGAAAGCGGGGACAGACAATCCACTGCTGGCAGACGGATGCATTGAGTACCAATACGGAAAAATCCTACAAAAACCATCCGTTTTTTATGAGCAGCAGAGGATATGCCATTCTTTTGAATACGTTTACCAGATCCTGCTTTGAAATGGGAAGCTATTCCAATGTTTCCTGGAATATGCGTGTGGATGATAAAGTCCTGGACTATTTTATATGGATGGAACAGGATTATAAAGCGCTGCTGGGGGCGTATATCGGGCAGACCGGGCAGGTACCCATGATACCCAAATGGGCGTTCGGACTCTGGATGTCAAAATGTTCCTATATGTCACAGGAAGAGGTCTGTTCGGTTGTGGAAAAGGCAAAGGAACGAAATATTAAAATTGACGTAATCCACATCGACGGCTGGCAGGTGGAAAAAGACGCGGGCGCATGGGTATGGGATGAGGAAAGATTTCCGGACCCGGAAGGTATGGTGAAGTATCTGAAAGCGAATGGGATCAGGCTCTGCCTCTGGAATTTTCCCTATATTGACGAAGGATCGGAGTATTTCAGGGAAGCAGCTGAAAAAGGCTTTCTGATCAAAAATACGGCAGGAGAAATCAGCACATTTTATCCTGCGGCCACCAGCAAATCCAAAGCGGGCTGCTTTGATTTAACAAATCCGGAATGTGTCAAATGGTATCAGGAAAGAGTCAGAAAAGTGGCGGAGATCGGTATTGGCGCCATTAAAACAGATTTTTCGGAGGCTGTACCACAGGATGCGGTTTACTTTGACGGCTCTGATGGGATACAGGGGCATAATAAGCTGCCGCTTCTGTATGCCAGAACCGTATATGAGAGTCTGGCCGAAGTGAAAGAGCCTCTGGGAGAACGGGCCATGCTTTGGGGGAGGAGCGGCTATGCAGGTTCCCACAGGGTTCCGGCCGCCTGGGCAGGCGATTCTTCCACCCATCTGAACAATCATGCATGCATTTTGCGGGGCGGGCTGAGCGCGGCAATGAGCGGTATCCCGTTCTGGGGATTTGATATGGGCGGATTTTACAATACCGATCATGAAGGGTATGAATGTATGCCCACAGATGAGGAATATATCCGCAGTTGCCAGTTTGGATTTTTAAACAGTTTGAGCCGGTGTCACGGCAAACTGCCGAGAGAGCCCTGGAATTTTGGGGAAAAGGCCGAATCAATCTTTCAAACGTTTAATGACCTGCGGCACAGGCTGTTGCCCTACTTATACAGTACGGCTTACCAGACACACCATACGGGGATTCCGATGATCCGTCCGGTGGTTCTGGAATTTCCCAAGGACAGGACGGCCCGTCATGTGGAACTGGAGTATTTTCTGGGCTCCCATCTTCTGGTCGCGCCGGTGTTTGATCAGGATGAACTGGAAGTGTATCTGCCCCAGGGCGTATGGACAGACTGGTTTACCGGAGCGCGTGTGGAAGGCGGCCGGTGGGTGAGCCTGGAGCCCACTTTGGAGACAATCCCGGTGTTTATCCGTGAAAATGCCATGATTCCCTGCCTGCAGGAGATACCGGCGGACATTGATGTCCGGTATGAACATCTGCATGTGATCCTTTCCTTAGGCGACAGGATTTCTGAAACCTATTATGATGACGGTATCTGTCAGAAGCTGGAGGCAGAGATTGAAAAAGATACTTTGCAGGTGCGTACAGATATGCCGGTGAGCCGCCTTACCATATACACGGGAGTGAAACTGACGAAAGCCGTGGTAAACGGACAGGAAGCTGTACTCAGTATGGCGGCGTCTGTGAAAGACATGTATTCCGTGAACATATGATTTTCGTTGCGGACGGGTTTTCAGGGCAAGAGGAAGGCCGGTGGCATGTATTTTTCCCTTGACATGTCCGGTGTGGCAACATAAGATAAAATGGAAGCCTGATAAGGTAAGATAACTAAGGATAAGGAGGATTTTATGCGTAAATTATGGAAACGGCTGCTGGCGGTTACGACAGCGGCGGCCATGCTCCTGGGAATGGGATGGATCAATTTCCCGGATAAGGTGCAGGCAGCGGAGCGTTCTTATGAAGGAGATCTGGTGGTGATCCATACCAACGATATCCATGGACATTTCAATACTGTGGAAGGAGAGCAGTTGGGAATATCCGCAGTCGTGGGACTCAAGCATTATTATGAGGCAAAAGGTGCCAATGTACTATTGCTGGATGCAGGTGATTTTTCACAGGGCACTACGCTGGTGAGCTACTTTGACGGCGGTTCTTCTGTGCTGTTTATGAATGCGGCAGGATATAACGCGGCTTCACTGGGCAATCACGAATTTGACTTCGGGTTTGAAGAGTTGCAGTTAATGGCGTCACTGGCAGATTTTCCCATTCTGGATGCGAATGTCCTGGACAAAAATACCGGTGAACCATATTTTGAGGATCATCAGATTTTCACCTTCGATAATCTGAAGGTGGGTGTGTTTGGTCTGGATACGGCAGAAGCGCAGACTAAAGCGAGTCCTAAAAATGTAAGAGATATACAGATTCTGGACGGTGCGGACTTGTATGCCTGTGCACAGGAGCAGGTGGATGCCCTGAAAGCACAGGGCTGTGATTATATTATCTGTCTGGGCCATCTGGGCGTGGATGATGAGAGTATTGGCAGACGTTCGCTGGATGTGGTGGCGAATACCAAAGGGATTGATCTGTTTATAGACGGTCACAGCCACACGGAAATAAACGGCGGAATTCAGATCAATGATACAACCATTACAAGTACAGGCAGCTATCTTGCCAATATCGGAGTGGCTGTCTATGATACAGAGACACAGACGCTGAGTACTTCCCTGGTCAGTGCGGCAGATTATAAAGGCGGCTATGACGCAGTTGTGGACGGTTTTGTAAAAGCCCATCAGGACATTGTGGAAACGGCTTATTCGGGTCTGTTTGCCACTGCGGCAGTGGATCTCAACGGTGAGAGAGAGCCGGGTGTGCGGACAGAGGAAACCAATCTGGGTGACTTTGCGGCGGATGCTTATCTGTATGCGGCTCAGCAGTATATGGGAGATACAATTACTGTGGATGGCGCCATTCAGAACGGCGGCGGTGTGCGTGCAAGCATCCCGGCAGGTCCGATTACCATGAATACATTATACACGGTATTCCCCTTCGGCAATTCCATCAGTGTGGTAAAAGTGACAGGTGCGCAGCTTCTGGAAGCGCTGGAAGCATCCTGCAGTGCTGCACCTTCGGCGCTGGGCGGGTTCCCGCAGGTATCCGGTATCCGGTTTACCATTGATACGGCAGTGCCGTATGTGAACGGTATGCAGTATCCGGATTCCACATATTATGCGCCTGCAGTGCCTGGCAGCCGTGTGACCATTGAGACAGTGGGCGGCAGAGCGTTCGATCCGGCGGACAGCTATTACATCGCAGTGAATAATTTTATGGCTGACGGTGGCGATACATATTATGTATTTACGCAGGCTGAGGAGGTCATTGACACAGGTGTGATCGATGCAGAGGGATTGATTTCCTATGTGGATTCCCTGGGTGGCGTAATCGGACAGGAGTATGCATTGCCAAAGGGTAACATTACAATCAAATAAGGATCAGGAAATGGATGAAGCAGGCGGCGCCCGGAAATGGGGCCGCCTGTTTTGCATGCGTGGTATAAAACATAAGGGTTTCTTCATTTGAGCTTTTTTCCGGAATCTGGTATAGTAAGATAAAAGGCTACATGGTTTGACTGAAACGATAGCAGGAGAGGATCTGGGGGATGAAACGGAGTTTGACAGAGGGGAATGTGGCAAAGTCACTGTTGCTTTTTGCCGGGCCTATGATTCTGGGCAATATGTTACAACAGTTTTATAATATAGCGGATACGCTGATTGTGGGCAGGGCTTTGGGAGAGGATGCCCTGGCAGCAGTGGGGTCAGCCTATACGCTGATGACATTTTTAACATCCGTTCTGATTGGGCTCTGTATGGGGAGCGGCGCGGCTTTTTCCTATTACTTTGGCAGGCAGGAAAAGGATAAAATGAAAAACAGCATGTGGATTTCGTTTGTCCTGATTGGAATAACATCTGTTATTTTGAATGGGATAGTGGTGTTTTGTTCGGAGGGGATATTGCGGCTCCTGCAGACGCCTCCGGAATTGATGGACATGATGCGGGAATACACGGATACTGTGTTTATGGGGCTGTTTTTCGTATTTCTCTATAACTATTTTTCCTTTTTGCTGCGGGCGCTGGGTAATTCCGTGGTACCTCTCTGGTTTCTGGGAAGTACGGCGCTGTTGAATGTGGCGCTGGATATTTTGTTTGTGCCATACCTGGGCTGGGGAATCCGGGGGGCTGCCCAGGCCACTGTCATCGCACAGATTGTCTCCGGTGTGGGTATCGGTCTGTATACCTGGATCCGGGAACCGGAACTGCGGCCGACGCAGGCGGACAGGCGGTTTTCCAGGCGGGCAGTTTTGGAAGTGACACATTTTTCCGTGGCGGCTTCCGTTCAGCAGTCGGTTATGAATTTTGGGATTCTGATGGTGCAGGGGCTGGTGAACAGCTTTGGCGCGGTGGTCATGGCTGCTTTTGCCGCAGGGGTGAAGATAGATACACTGGCATATATGCCTGCACAGGAATTTGGCAATGCCTTTTCTCTGTTTATCTCTCAGAACTATGGTGCAGGTCAAAAGGAACGGGTGCGGCAGGGGATGAAAGATGCGGTGAAGATCTCTCTGGTGTTTTGCATCATGATTTCTTTGCTGGTGTTCATGGCGGCCGAATATCTGATTATGTTGTTTGTAAAAGATCCTTCGGCGGGAATTATCGGGACAGGCGCCGGGTATTTGCGGGTGGAAGGGGCATTTTACTGCGGAATCGGCATATTGTTTTTATTGTACGGATATTACAGAGGGATTAACAGGCCGGAAATGTCTCTTGTCCTGACTGTGATTTCCCTTGGCACAAGAGTGCTTCTTGCCTATTGCCTGGCTGCAGTACCGGGAATTGGCGTTGCCGGTGTCTGGTGGGCAATTCCCATCGGTTGGATATTGGCGGATGTAACAGGGGTTGTGTATATGATTCGGAAAAAGGAGGGGTGATTTGAAAAAATTATTTAGGGGAGCGAAGTGGTTTCATTTTGTTTTGTTGGCGGTGGCTGGTTTGATCAATGCCTTTGGCATAACGGTGTTTCTCTCGCCCATGCGGTTGTATGACAGCGGGATATCCGGTACGGCCATGCTGCTGCGGCAGTTTACGCCGGATTATCTGAATCTGTCGGTGTTTCTGATCATTCTGAACCTGCCGTTGTTTGTATTTGGTTATAAGAAACAGGGGGCTCTGTTTACCTTTTATTCGGTGTATGCAGTATGTTTTTATTCCCTGGGCGCTTTTCTGATCAACAATGTGCTGACGGTGGATGTATCTGTCAGCTCTCCCATTGCAGGTACGGATCTCCTTCTGTGCAGTGTGTTTGGGGGATTGATTTCGGGAATCGGCAGCGGCCTCACAATCCGCCTTGGGGGCGCCATCGACGGAATTGAGGTAATGGCTGTTATTTTTGCTAAAAAAATTGGCATTACAGTGGGTACATTTGTGATGGCATATAATCTGGTGTTGTATCTGATTATCGGCTGTATCAGCAAAAGCTGGATTTTACCCATGTATTCCATTATGACCTATTATGTTTCTCTGAAAACGGTGGATTTCATTGTAGAAGGTTTTGACAGGGCAAAATCGGCTATGATCATAACCAACAGGCCCCAGGAAACCTGTCGGGCACTGTCGGAAACCTTTGGGACGGGTATGACACTGATTGGCGCAAAAGGATACTATTCCTCCATGGACAAGACCGTAATTTACCTGGTGTTGAACCGGTTCCAGATCGGAAAGATGCGCAGTATTATCAAAGCGGAAGACCCTATGGCTTTTATTGCCATTTCCGAGGTGGCGGATGTATTCCGCACCAATGCGCACGAGGCAAACCCGATTCTCCGGCAGGATGGAAATTCTCAGGCAGACGGGATGAGCAGGGGGAAGGAGACGGCAGAAAAACCGGAACGGATAAAAGGAGAAGAGCAGGCTGTCACAGATCGGGCTGTGACAGCCGGACAGCCCGACCAGGCGGCGGAGAAGGATGCAGGCGGGGTGGCAGACAGCGTCTAAGTCCAGCCGCCGTCCATAGTGACAATCTGGCCGGTCAGATAGGCGGGAGCATTTGCAAGCTGCAGAATCAGTTCTGCAGCTTCTTTGCATGTACCCATACGTCCGGCGGGAATTTCTTCCAGAATGCCCCCCAGCTCTTCCTGGGTGAAACAGCAATTCATATCCGTATCAATCATGCCGAAAGCCGCTGCGTTTACCTGTATATTGCTGGGCGCCAGTTCTCTGGCAAGGGCTCTGGTGAATGTATTGACTCCGCCTTTGGAAGCGGAGTAGGCCGCTTCCATGGAAGCGCCGACGCAGCCCCATACAGAGGAGACATTGAGGATGCGGCCTCTGCCTTTTGCCAGCATTAGCGGGATGGCACATTTGGCTGTGTAGAAACAGGCATGTAAGTTGGTGGCCATAACACGGTTCCACTGATCCGGAGACATATCCTGAATGAGACCTATATGGGAGAGGCCGGCATTGTTGATCAGTACATCCAGCGTATGGATATGGGAAAACAGCTTTGCCACATCCTGATAGTTACCCATGTCACAGAGACTGGCATGGCAGGAAATGGCATAGCGGCTTTCCAG
Organism: uncultured Lachnospiraceae bacterium; assembly: GCA_910589075.1. Classification (GTDB taxonomy): domain Bacteria; phylum Bacillota; class Clostridia; order Lachnospirales; family Lachnospiraceae; genus VSOB01. The sequence continues at coordinate 13,580 of CAJUSK010000013.1, read as the reverse complement.
CTCCTGCTTCAGGGAAAGCAGTGTATCTTCTGATTGGAGGCAGGTCAGATGTAAATGGTAACCCGCAGCGGCAAAAGCCTCGGCGCAGGCCCGGCCGATACCGCGGGATGCGCCTGTGATGAGAGCGGTTGGTCTGTCGGTTTTCATAAGGGTGCTCCTTTTCCGGGCTCAGATAACTTTTTTGATACTATCATACACGGCCTGTTTTCCGGCTGTCAACAACTTGTTGGCTGTACTTCACACCCGGGCCGGTTTTGTTCATGACAATAGAAAATTCGCGAGGCGTGTTTTTTATCGTTTCAATTTCAGAAAAAATCTCCGCAATTCAAAAGAATCGCGGAGATTTTTTCTGATTACGATGCTCGTCTGTCAGTCGGGCTTTTGCATGGTTTCGAGAAAATATGACAGCGCTTTTCTTTGCACAGGGGTGAGCTGATATATTTTTGAAAGCAGGGGGTCTGCCAGCAGTGTATCCTTTGTCTGATCATCAAAGAATTCTTTCAGCGATACGCCAAGAGTGTTACATACGATAGACAGGATTTCTACGGTAGGGTTTTTGTTGTCCAATTCCACATCCCGCAGATAGCTTTGTGAGATGCCGGAAAGAGTAGCCAGTTTATTCACACTGTAGCCTTTGGCAGTTCTGAAATATGCGATTCGGTTTCCTATCTTCATTAAAGTACCTCTTTTCTGTTATAGAGATAGCATACCAAAGAAGTTTATAAAAAATTACACATATAGAGATTGACAATTATATCTATAAAGATTAAAATAAAAAAGAAATTTGTAGCATGGTGGATTTTCATGAAGAAAAAGGCGTTATTTTATTGGATTTTGCAGCAGATGCTGCGCTGGCCCATATTGCAGAAGGTTCGGATTGTTTTCTGGTTTTTTGATTCCCTGATGCTGCATTTTATGCGGGAACCACCGAAGGACCGCGAGAGAAAAAAGCGTGTAATGCTTGTGTTTCCGTTTGCGCTGGGAGACTGTATTTTGTTTATGGGTACGGCGGATTACATGAAAACGCTTTATCCAAAGACGCACTATCGCAGGACTGTTACCTGCCAGAAAGAATACGCGGCACTTTTTTTGCGGGAATTTGAGGATGTTCTGCCTCTTGACTATCGGAGAGCGAGTGTCGATCCGTTTTACCGGATCTATATGCTCTGGCGGCTGCGGAAAGAATACTACGACCTCGCCATCGATCCCATCGGGACAGAAGAATGTTCGCCCAATGTATTTGCCATGCATGTGATCAGTGCCGGAAAAAAGATCGGAGTATTGTCCGTCTCAGACAAAATATGGCAGTGTCCGTCCTGGATCAGGGAACATATTTATGATGAGATCATTTATAATCCTGCAAAGAATCTGCACAGGACAGAATTTTATGCCTGGTTCTGGTCTGAACTCGGAAACTGTTCTTTCAGGCCGAAGCTGGCCAGGCTGCCGGTGAAATGTAGCCTGAAATTGCCAAAGAGATATTTCGTTGTGTTTCCATCCGCAAGCTCACCGGTAAAACGTTGGCCGGCTGAGAATTTTGCCGGGATCGCAGGCCGTATTTTTAAACGGACAGGGTGGCCGCTTGTGCTGTGCGGTACACAGACGGATCTGGACGCAGTGGAGAAGATGAAAAGACGCCTGCCCGCAGGCATGCCGGTAATAGACTATATTTCACAGACATCCGTTATGGATTTTATCGGACTGATCAACGGAGCGGAACTGGTACTGACCAATGACACCAGTGCTTATCATATTGCCGTGGCGGGAGGGCGTAAAACCTGTATTGTGACAGGCGGATATGTGTATGAGACTTTTATCAGATATCCCCGTACCGGATACGGCTGCCAGGAACCGGTCATTGTTTATCGGCGCCGGTCATGCGAAAATTGTAACAATCATTGCCGGCAGCAGTCAGGGGCGGTGTACCCGTGTGTGTTGGATAACAGCGTACAGGAGGTGTGGGATGGGGTTTTGCAGCTTCTTCCGGGAGGAGAATAAGTGAAAAAAGCAGCATTTTTGGATAGAGACGGGACGATAAATGCAGACAGGGGCTATGTATACAGAAAAGAAGACTTTATGTTTCTGCCAGGCGCGGTGGACGGCATGCGAAGAATTGAAAAGCTGGGCTATCGGTTAATCATTATTACCAATCAGTCGGGGATTGGCAGAGGATACTATACGGAATCAGATTATAAAAAGCTGGAGGAATGGATGCTCCGACAGTTGAAGGCACAGGAAGTATCTGTGACTGCCGTTTATTACTGTCCCCATCATCCCAGGGCAGCGATACAAACATATGCACGGATATGCAACTGCAGAAAGCCGGGAACCGGTCTCTTTGAACAGGCGGTCAGGGAGCATCATGTCGATATGTCGCAGTCTGTCGTGATTGGGGATAAAATGCGTGATCTTGCCATCTGCGCCGGGACTTCGGCAAAAGGGTTTCTTATATATTGCGGACAGCAGCAGAAACGGGCGGACGGAATCCGGCAGTTGAAAGGGGGATTAGCAGAAGTAGCGGATATTCTGGAAACATATGAAGACATGGATGAAAGCGGTTATCAGGGAAAAACAAGAGCTTCTGGACAGGCTGGAGAAGTGTGCTTACCTGGATATGGCAGAGGCAGCGGGCCATGAGATGTGTCTTTGCCTGAAACGGGGAAATAAGCTGATACTTGCGGGGAACGGCGGGAGCGCGGCAGATGCCCAGCATTTTGCGGGAGAGATGGCGGGCCGATTTATACGGGAAAGGGTATCTCTCCCGGCCATATCCCTTTGCACGGACCCTACCGTTGTAACCTGCATCGGCAACGATTATGGCTACGGGCAAATATTTGCAAGACAGATAGAAGGGCTTGGTAGGAACGGAGATATTTTTATTCCCATTTCCACAAGCGGCAATTCGGAAAACCTGTTTTATGGAATCAGACAGGCAAGGGACAGACAGATGCAGGTTGTGGGACTGCTGGGAGGGGACGGCGGCAAAATAGCGCCGCTTTGCGACTATGCGCTCAGAGTACCGTCGGACTCCACGGCGAGGATTCAGGAAATACACACATTAACCATACACTTATTTTGTGAACTGATCGAGGACGAGTTGTTCGGGCAGGAAGAATCGTGAATGAAATGACAGGGAAAAACGGCAGATTGACGGAAACGATTTGCAGGGAGTTTGGGTGCAAAAAAATTCTTGTGATTGGAGACTTGATGGTGGATGAATACATTGTGGGAAATGTAAGCCGTCTGTCTCCGGAAGCACCGATTCCGGTTTTAGACAGTAAGAAATGCTCCATGGAGGCAGGAGGCGCCAGTAATGTGGCGCATAATTTAAACAGCCTGGGGGCGGAAGTACTTGTGGCAGGGACAGCGGCAGACGATGAGGCGGGCGGGTGGCTGCGGCGGCATTTTATGCAGCTTCAGATCGGGACGGAGGGAATCATTGCGGAATGTGGAAGACCGACTACGGTGAAGACCCGTTATGCCACAAAAAGCCAGCAGTTGCTGCGGGTGGATGAAGAGGATACACGCAGTATCCTGGAAGCGACACAGGAGAAGCTGTTTCGTTATGTGGAAAAAAATATGGAAGCAATGGATGCGGTTGTGCTCTCCGATTATCAGAAAGGCGTCCTGGAGAATGGGATTTTTGTTCAGCGGATCATTCGGATGTGCCAAAAGTACAGGGTATTGGTGGCGGTGGATTCAAAGAGCCGGAGGATTCGCAGATTCGCCGGTGCAAGTTTTATCAAACCCAACAATCTGGAACTGGAAGCGGCGGTGAATATCAGAATTGTGGATGATGGCAGCTTTGAGCAGGCAGGAAGGATGTATCTGAAGGAATCGGGAGCAGAAGTGCTTCTTGTTACCAGGGGCAGTAAGGGGATATCTGTCTTTTGGCCGGGAAAAGCCCGCCAGGATTATCCGGCGCGGGATGCACAGGTGTATGATGTATGCGGGGCAGGAGACACCGTGATCAGCACGGTCACACTTGCGCTGGTGTGTGGGCTTTCCATGGGAGAAGCGGTCAGGCTTGCCAATATTGCCGCCGGAATCAGCATAAGCAGAACAGGTACGGTTGTGGTAACGTCTGAAGAACTGATGAGGAGCGTTTATGAAAGCGAAGATTGTTGCATTGGATAAGCTGATAAGGATCGGAGATGGGTGCAGGGCACAGGGAAAGAAGATTGTTTCTGCCGGCGGGTGTTTTGATATCCTTCATGCCGGCCATATAGCTTATCTGGAAGAAGCCGCGGTACTGGGCGATCTCCTTGTGATCTTTTTAAATTCGGATCATTCGGTGCATAGGCTGAAAGGCATGGAAAGGCCTGTTGTACCGCAGGCAGAGCGGGCCGCAGTACTCGCAGGAGTGGGCTGTGTGGATTATATCTGTCTCTTTGATGAGCAGAGCCCCTGTGAGTGTATCAGAAAAGTAAAGCCGGATATTTTCGTAAAAGGGAGTGAGTATCAGGGGCGGCCGATCCCGGAAACGGAGGTGCTGCACAGTTACGGAGGCCGGGTGGAATTTATAAATATGGTAAACGGATGTTCCACTACGAATATAATTCAGAAGATAAGAGAGGGATACAGGGAATGATGATCGTAACAGGCGGGGCAGGATTTATCGGGAGTTGCATTGTCCGGACATTAAATGATATGGGGATTGAGGATATTATCATTGTGGACCATATCGGGAAAACAGATAAATGGCTCAATCTTAGGAATAAAAAATATCTGGAATACATCGGCAGGGACAGACTGCCCGAGAGGCTTCCCGCCTATGCCGGCAGAGTCACACATGTGATACATATGGGCGCCTGTTCCGCTACCACGGAAAAGGATTTTGATTTTCTCTGTGACAATAATGTAGCATATTCAAAAATGCTGTGGGATTTCTGCGCAAAACATCAGATCAGTTTTCTCTATGCCAGCAGTGCCGCCACCTACGGAGACGGGAGCATTGGATTTGACGACCAAAAGGGGATTGAAAGTTTGCGCCCTTTGAACGGGTATGGTTATTCCAAACAGCTTTTCGATTTGTGGGCAGAGCGTCAGAGCGTATGTCCTGGGCAGCATGTGGGATTTAAGTTTTTTAATGTGTATGGGCCGAACGAATATTTCAAAGGCGAAATGGCAAGCGTGGTTTTCCATACATTTTGCCGGATCAGACAAAAAGGGGAGATGCGGCTTTTTAAATCTTACAGAGAGGGCTGTGGGGACGGAATGCAGAGTAGGGATTTTATTTATGTGAAAGATGTATGCAGGGTGATCCGGTTTATGATAGAACATCCGCATATAAATGGCCTGTTCAATCTGGGGACGGGAAAAGCGAGAACTTTTTACGATCTGGCGGCGGCTGTTTTTTCCGCGATGGGGATGGAACCCAATATAAAATATGTGGAAATGCCGGCGGAGCTGCGCGACAAATATCAGTATTATACCCGGGCAGATATGAAGAAGCTGTATGCCGCAGGATGTGGGGAAGCCTGCTACAGCCTGGAAGACGGTATCAGAGACTATGTACAGGGATATCTGCTGCGGGGCTGTGAGGTATATTAGGTGGGGCGGGTGTTTTTCTTTAGGGTTATGGCATTGCCTGTGACGGTGTTGCTGCAAACATGGGTTTTGTGGAAAGATAAGGGAAAGGCGGCGGCGCTTTTGACATCGGCGGCGGAGATGTGGAAAGCACAGGGAATCAGGCAGGTATGTGCGGCCGCGTATTCCGTGGCGGAGGGACGGATACGGACTGTTTTTTTCCGTTTGTGGGGAAGCAGGCATCGGGACGGATCTCTCCACATTGCCTTTTGTCCTACCGGCGGACTGGGCGATTATATTATCAGCGCCAGGCTGCTGGAAGAAATCAGGACGATTTGCCCGATGAAGGTAACTGTTTTCTGCGAAAAGCCCACATATGGGAAAGCAGTTTACGGCATGGGAGAGGATGTGAGAGTCTCCGGATACGAAAATTTTGAGCGGGAACGGTGGGGCTGTGATCTCGCCCTGTATGTGGAGCATTTTGTACATATTAAAAATGCAGACCGGAAACGGCTGAAGATGCTGTCGCCGGAATTGTACCGCAGAGTCCATCTGATTCGCAGACACTGGAAGAGACTGTATGTGGAAACAGGTGAGCAGTGTTACCGCGAGCGGGTTCAGTTTGAGAGGTGCAGGACGCTGGGACTGAATAGGTGGACCGAACTGCGCATGGGCGGGGCTTTTCAGATGGCAGATCAGAAAGTACGGATACCGATGCAGGAATCTTATGGCGCCATGTGGAACAGGCGGGGGATGGGAAGTAAGAGATACATCACAGTGAATTATGGTACGGATCGTATGCGGCGCAGGGGGCGGCAGGTAAAGTTGTGGCCCAAGACCTATTATGAAAGGCTGATCAGGGAATGCAGGAAGGACATACCGGGCAGCGCATTTATTCAGATTGGTGATGCGCAGGCAGAACGGATTGCGGGAGCGGATCTGTATCTGCTGGGAGAGAACCTGGAATTGATTAAATGGGTACTGCGGGGCGCGTTCTGCCATATTGACTGTGAGGGCGGGCTGGTTCATCTGGCGACGCAGTTGGGGACGAAATGTATTGTCGTGTTCGGCCCGACTCCGGTTCATATGTATGCCTATCCGCAGAATCGTAATCTCCAAAGCGGACAGTGCCAAAACTGTATGGGACTTCATAAAGACTGGGCATACCACTGCTTCCGGGGAGAGGAAGAGGCGGCATGTATGCGTGCGGTCACGTGGGATATGGTTTTCCGGGAACTGCGCCGGCTTGTGGCGGCAGATGATCCGGAAGATAAAGGAAAGGCGCAGGAAGATGAGACTGTTTCTCCGGGATATATGGAAATATAGAAAATATATGATTCGTGCTGCAAAAGCCGAGCTGAGATCAGAAGTGACCAACGCTTATCTGGACTGGTTCTGGTGGGTGCTGGAACCGGTCTGTAATATGCTGATCTATTATCTGATCTTTGGAATTGTATTCCTCAATTCCGAGCGCTATTATCTGGTGTTTATTTATTCGTCCATCACGATGTGGACGTTCTTTCAAAAAACGATGGTAAGCAGTGTGCAGTTGATCCGGGACAGCAAAGCGATCATTACGAAAGTATATCTTCCCAAGCCGGTGCTGTTGCTGGAGAAGATGGTACTGAACGCCTTTAAAATGGCAATTTCAGCGGTGATAGTCGTAGTGCTGATGCTTCCCTACAGAGTGCCGGTGGACGCTCATCTGGCAGGCCTGATACCGGTGCTTTGCGTTTTCTTCCTGTTTACTTATGGATGCGGCTGTATTCTGATGCATTTCGGAGTCTATGTGAGCGATCTGGCCTATATTGTGTCCATTGTGCTGAACATGCTGTTCTATTTTACCGGTATCTTTTATTCGGTGCAAGACTGCATTCCCGCTCCCTGGGGAAGTGTATTTGAGGCGATGAATCCGCTGGCGTTCCTGATCGCCCAGATGAGAAATGCACTGATTTATCAAAATCCCGTCGCGGTAAGGGGAATGCTGTGCTGGCTGGTCGGGGCGCTGATTCTGGCGGTGCTGGGAAGCCGGATTGTTTACCGGTATGAAAATACATATGTAAAGGTGATATGATGACGGACGTACAGATTGCCATAGACATAGAGAAGCTATGTATTGCGTATCAGCCCATGCAGGATGTCTCCATTGTAAAAAATATGTTCCATAACAGGTTAAAACGGGATAAAAAAATCCGTGCGCTCACAGATATTTCTTTTACCGTGCATAAGGGGGAAGTCCTCGGTGTCGTGGGTAAAAACGGGAGTGGAAAATCCACGCTTCTAAAGGCGCTTGCCGGCATTTTCAGGCCGGACGGAGGAAGAATCGATTTATGTGGTAATACCATTTCTCTGATGTCCATCGGTGTGGGATTTAACGATCAGATCAGTGGAAGGGAAAATATTATTTTATCCGGGATGCTGTTGGGGTTTTCTGAGAGCGAGATGTATGAAAAGATGGAAGATATCATTGACTTTGCGGAGATAGGAGAGTTTATAGATATGCCGGTGAGGGTCTATTCCAGCGGGATGCATTCCAAACTGGCATTTGCCATTACTGCCAGTCTTGAAACGGATATTCTGTTGGTGGATGAGGTGCTCAGTGTGGGAGACGAAAAATTCAGAAAGAAAAGCCTTTCCCGGATGCAGCGCCTGATAGGGGACAGAGACAGGACCGTGCTCCTGGTGTCTCATGATCTGACAACTGTAAAAGAAATCTGCAACAGGGTATTGTGGCTTCATGACGGGCAGATGAAACGGATTGGCGATACAGAAGGCGTGCTGGAAGAATACAAGGAATTTATGTTGTAGAGGAAAAACGGATGGGGAAACTGAGAACGGCGGCCATGCTCGTGCATGACTATCTGAAATACAGGGCAGGGCAGCAGGAAAAAGGATTGCAGCAGAAATATAATATGGTGGAACTGGGAAAAATGGAATCCTGCCTGCAGATTGCCGTCAGACCCACAGGCGGGTTGGGGGACTATATCATCAGTGCGAAATTTACGGATGAACTGTACCAATATGGGCCATGCAGGATAGATGTATACTGCGAGAAAATGGAATTTGGGGAAGCCATATATTCTCCACGGCCTTTTATCAGGGTCTTTCCGGCATCCATGTATGAAAATTCCGCCTGGCAGTACGATCTGGCGATGACAGTGGAACATTTTGTCCATATCAATTTTTATAATGCGAAAAAACTGTTTGATCTGTCTCCGGAGTTATTTCGGATTGTTGAAGAGATCAGAGAGGCATGGGATTCTTTGTATTTACCCGTTTCCCGGCAGTGTTATCGCGAGATGGTACATTTCAGACAGATGGAATTGCTTGGGCTGGACAGATATACGGAACTGAGGATGGGAGAACGGTTTAAAATATGTGATAAATGGAGCGGCATCTATCTGACAAAAGAGGGGGAGCGGCATTTTAAAGACCTGAAATTAGATGGAACGGAGTATGTCACCTGTAATTATGGTGCGGACAGTATGGGAAAAAGACGCATGCAGTTGAAAGTTTGGCCCCGTGCATATTATGAAAAACTGATTGAAAAAATCCATGCAGAATATTCCTGGCTGCGGGTTGTGCAGACAGGAGGGCCGAAAGCAGAGCGGCTCCAGGGGGCAGATATCTGTGTATTGGGAGCAGATCTGGAAACCGTGAAATGGATTTTGAAAGGTTCCCTGTGCCATATCGACTGTGAGGGAGGGCTGGTACATATGGCCACACAGTTGGCCACCCATTGCATTGTCCTGTTCGGGCCGACTCCCTTGGCGATGTATGGCTATGAGCAGAATACCAATCTGGTAAATCCCCAATGCAATAATTGTATGGGAATCTATGATCAATGGGCATTTTCCTGTTTCAGAGGGGAAATGTTTCCTCCGTGTATGTATGGAATCACACCGGAAGAAGTATTTGAAAAACTGCGGGGTATTTTAAACAGGGAAAGAGGCGGATGGACAGAGTATATGTACAGGCCGGATGAACGGCCGGAAGCCATGGAGATAACCGTTCGCAGTGGTCCGGGGCGATTGAACCGGGCAATATTTCACGGTTTAGAGAAATACAAAACGTTTTATCAACGGGTTGACCGGGCATTACAATGTTTTTCTGTCAGGACAGTGATTGCGATCAGCCCTGAAAGGGATATTCTTCCCGCTTTACTTGCGGAACAAAATTATGAAGTCCTGTGTTATGATGAAAATTACGGGTTCGGGAACAAAGAGCCGCCGGAGTTTTATACGTTTATCAGGCGTGGAACAAGACTGGGAATTGATTACAGGCTGTCGTCGCCTGCTGCTATTCCACGGGAATCAGCATCGGCGGATCTGGTGCTCCTGTATGGCCATACTGCGTCCGAAAAATATGTGATAAGGGAAACAGTCAGGCTGCTGCGGCAGGACGGACATTATATACTGGCGGATGAATAAGGAGAATGACGTGAATTATTTTAAAGAAATAAGAGAAAGACTGATTCATATTGAAGAGAAAATGAACGCGGCGAATCTGGGGCAGGAGAGTGGAGAGGAATCCTTTCATCATTGCAGAGATCAGTGGTGGGGAGGATTTACTTATGCGCAGCACGGTGACGATCTCATCATTCTGAATATTTTTCATACTCTGGGAATCAGAGAATTTCGCTACCTTGATATCGGGGCACATCATCCATACCATATCAGCAACACGGCACTGCTGTATGAACAGGGACACAGGGGGATTAATATAGAGGCCAATCCCAATCTGATTGCCCTGTTTCGGAAATACAGGCCAGAAGATCAGAACATAAATGTAGGCGTGGGGATGCAGGAAGGGGTATTGCCTTTTTACATGATTGATGATTTTTCCGGGAGAAATACATTTTCCAGGGAAGCGGCCGAAGCATTTGTCAGGGAGTATCCGGAATTTTCCATAACACAGATACAGCAGATCCCGGTCGTTACCCTGCATGATATTGTAGAAAGATACTGCGGGCATGTGTTTCCGGAGTTTCTTTCTATTGACGTGGAGGGTCTGGATTATGATATATTGCAAAGTATAGATATGGAAAACAAACCAAAGATAATTGATGTGGAGGTCGAATTTGCAGGGGGTGATAACAGTCGTTCCATCGTTGCACTGTTGCGGGAAAAGGGATATTTCCCGTATTTTCGGGCAGGAAGCAATCTGATTTTTGTGGAGCATGCATGGAGAGACGCGCTTCTTTGACTGTAGTATTTTTATCATATTTTTGATACACTATAGCAAGTGATAACAGACAGTCAGAGATTGGCAGGAGGAAATGACAATGACAGATGTGATTATTATCGGTTCGGGCCCTGCGGGGCTGACGGCGGCGATTTATGCCAGGCGGGCAGGGTTTTCCACCCTTGTGATCGAGAAGGCCCCTATGAGCGGCGGACAGATTATGAATACGTTTGAAGTGGACAATTATCCCGGTCTGCAGGGAATCGGCGGTTTTGAAATGGGTATGAAATTCAGGGAACATGCAGAAACCATGGAAGCTGTGTTTGTGGAAGGGCTGGTGGAAGAAATACGGGTGGCCGGCGATGTACGGGAAGTGATTACGCAGAATGAGACATTTTGTGCGAAAGCGGTGATCATAGCGGCCGGCGCGTCGGTGGCCACGCTGGGGGTTCCCGGTGAAGATACACTGCGCGGCCGGGGCATCTCTTATTGTGCTACCTGTGACGGCGCTTTCTTTCGCAATAAAGTGACGGCTGTCATCGGGGGCGGAGATGTGGCGGTGGAGGATGCCATATACCTGTCCAGATTTTGCAGTAAAGTATATGTGATCCACAGAAGGGATAAGCTGCGGGCGGCGGATATGCTGCAGCAGAAACTGTTCTCCCTGGAGAATGTGGAGATGGTATGGGACAGTCAGGTAGAGCGCATAAGCGGTTCGCAGCAAGTGGAAAGTATCCATGTGGTAAACCGTAAAAGCGGCGCGGAGACGGATCTGGAAGTAGCCGGTGTGTTTATTGCGGTGGGAATCCGCCCGCTGTCCGGCGCTTTTACCGCACTGGTGCATACGGATGAGGACGGTTATATTGTGGCGGACGAGGATTGCCGCACCAATGTGCCGGGGATATTTGTGGCGGGTGATATCCGCACCAAAAAACTGCGCCAGGTAGTGACGGCAGTGGCGGATGGGGCCAATGCGGTTGCAGGAGTGGAAGAATATTTTCTGCAGCTTGTATAATCAAGGATTCGGCTTTTCAGAGGCTTTTTTGATGTTTCCTGTGGGCTGCTGCGGGTGGTCTGGCGAAACCAGAAGTTGGAAAATATGTTCGGTGTTGACAAACGCGTTTTACGATGATATATTCTATTTAAAGAATTTAACAATTTCGTAACAAATTTTAATATATTAGAAATAGTGATTCATCAAAGAAAAAACAGACCACGTTTGGAGGACATTATGAAACATAAGAATGCAAAATTGGCTGCATATGCACTGGTTGGGGTATTGGCTGTCGGAGGCGTCTGCGTGAATGTGGATGCGACCGGCGTATCTTCCCTCCTTCCTGCTGCCGGGCTTGCGCTGACCATGGAAGAAGGCAGTTCCCAGGAAGAAGTCGCTTCCGCAAAGGATGTAACGCCCGCTCAGGCAAAAGAGAAGAAAAACAATTCTGGAAAGAAAACAGAATCCACAACAGCAGGCAAGAGTGCTTCGGGAACAGAAAACAAAGAAAAAACAGAAAAAACAGCAAGAGACGTAAACGAAAAGTCAAAAGAAAAGGAAGCTCCTGCGAATACGGAAACATCTGCAAAAGAAACCGAAAAGAACGCGGCAGAGGAAGAAAAGGAAAAATTGTCACAGGAAGAGAAGGCGTTTTCCAAACTGGTTATAGCAAAAGTAAACGATTATGTGAATATCAGAAGTATTCCCAGCGAGGAAGGAGAAATCCTTGGGAAGCTGTATGATAAATCTGTAGGCGACTTTATTGAGGAAGAAAACGGCTGGTATAAGATTAAATCCGGTACGGTAACAGGTTATGTAAAAGGAGAATATTGTGTCACCGGCGAAGAAGCGGTAGCTCTTGCCAAAGAGGTAGGCACAAGAGTGGCCACTGTCACAACGACCACATTGAAGGTAAGAGAAGCGGAAAGTACCGATGCACCGGTTCTGGGCCTGGTTCCCATAGATGAGGAATTATCCGTTGTAGAAGAACTGGACGGATGGGTGAAGGTGGATATCGAAGAAGGTTACGGCTATGTGTCATCCGAATTCGTATCCCTGCGCACAGATTTTGTAAAGGCTGAGTCCAGAGAAGAAGAGGAAGCAAGGCTTCAGAAGGAAGAAGAGGCAAAGAAAGCGGCGAAAGAGGCTGCCCGGAAGGCAGAGGAAAAAGTCGCAAAAGATAAAGCGGAGAAAGCAGCCGCACAGGAAAAGGAAAAGAAGAAAGCACAGGAAGGTCAGGAAGGACAGCAGCAGGCAGAAGCGCCGGCACCCGCACCCGCACCGGCTCCCACCAGCGGCGGAAGCGATCTCGGAAACGCGGTTGTGGACTATGCAATGCAGTTTGTAGGCAATCCCTATGTATATGGCGGAACCAGCCTGACAAACGGAGCGGACTGCTCAGGATTTGTTATGAGTGTGTATAAGAATTTCGGGGTTTCTCTCCCTCATTCTTCATCCGCTGACAGAAGCCAGGGATATGATGTAGGCGGCCTTGCAAATGCACAGCCCGGTGATATTGTATGCTACTCCGGCCATGTGGGAATTTATGCAGGCAACGGACAGATTGTCCATGCAAGTACGAGCAAGACAGGAATTATCGTATCTAACGCAAATTACCGGAATGTACTTGCTGTAAGAAGAATTTTCTAATCGTTTATCCCCCCAGGGGTGTTGGAAATTGTATCATGAGAAGGTGGAAATAGGGAACGGTGTGGTAACCGTTCTCTATTTTTTATTCATGACAATAGGTTTGCTGGCGAAGCCTGCAATCTATTGTTATCGGCTTTAGCCGGTTGAGTGCGGCGGAGTTTTTCGTGTTCCGAAAAACGGAGACGTGCGAAACAGAAAACCACCTGCTATGCGGGTGGTGTAG
>CAJUSK010000012.1 GCA_910589075.1 uncultured Lachnospiraceae bacterium | reverse complement strand
TCAGGAGTTAGAGATGAAATAACCATGAGATCGCTCCTCTTCTTAGATTTAGAGTTTTGAGAGTTGACACTAAAAACTCTAAGCCTAAGTTTACAGGAAAATACCGAAGATTTCTCTACACTTTCTTATTTGACGCTTACTTACAATCCACGCTCTGGACGGAATGCCCTGAACGTGTTATGATAATTAATTGAGAAAAAAAGGATTTTAGTTAAGATCCTAAGGAGAACGGAGGGACCCGGCTGTGGCAGTAAAAAAAGGAATCCTTGCAGTCAGCTTTGGCACGACTTACGATGAGGCAGGGAAAGAGGCAATTCATGCGCTGGAACAGGAGTGGGCACAGGCCTTTCCGGACTATGTGGTGCGCCGTGCTTATACGAGCGGGAAGGTCAGGGCGAAGCTGGCCGCACGGGGGATCCGGGTTCCGGGCGTAGGAGAGGCGCTGGAGTCTTTCCGGGAAGATGGCTTTAGCCATGTGTGGGTGCAGCCGACCCATGTGATACCGGGGGAAGAGTATGAGCGGCTTCGTGGGGAGGCGGCCTGCTGGAAGGAGCGGTTTGCCTTTTTAAAGGTGGGAGAGCCGCTGCTGCTGGAAGAAGAGGATTATGACCGGGTTGTGGGCCTGATGCAGAAGCGGTTTTTCCCCGCCGTGGATGAGGTCTGTATTTTTATGGGGCATGGTACCTATCATGAAGCGGGCAGAGCCTATGAGAAAATAGAGAAGCGGCTGGAAGCGGAAGGTGGGAGCCGGTTTTATATGGCCACAGTGGAAGGGAGTCCTTCTCTGGAGGAAATTCTGGACCGGCTGGATGAGGACGGGTATGTGCGCAGGATCCGGCTGGTGCCGTTTATGCTGGTGGCCGGTGAGCATGTATTGCATGATATGGCAGGAGCGGATGGTCATAGCTGGAAAAACAGATGTGAGGACAGAGGGTATGAGGCGGACTGTGTCCTGCATGGCATGGGGGCCTGGCCGGAAATCCGGGAAGTATATATGGGAAAATGCCGGAAATGTTTAAGCGGTATTTTTTATGGGATCAGTGTGGGGCCGGGGGCAGGCGGAAATCTGACCCTGGATGGTGCTGACTGTATCCGCCGCTGTGATGTGCTGGCGGTGCCCAGGACCGGCGGGGAACATACCATAGCCCTGTCGGCAGTGAGAAAGGCCGGGCAGCGGATTGGCGAAATATTCGGCAGTGGAGCGGGGGATTTTCTGCAACTGGATGAAAAAGAACTGTTCTATCTGGACATTCTGATGACAAGGGACGAAGAGAAGCGCAGTCAGGTGTATACAGAACTGGCCGGACAGACGGCGCAGTATTTGCAGGCAGGGAAGAATGTCGGTATGGTGGTGTTGGGAGATGTGTCCATCTATGCCACAGTTTCCTATCTGGCGGCACCTTTGCGAGCCATGGGGTATGAGGTGAGGATGATTCCCGGTGTCAGCAGTTTCTGTGCCTGCGCGGCAGCGTTGGGCAGAAGCCTGACCAGTATGTCCAGGCCGTTGCATATTCTTCCCGCAGGGGATGAAGGCCTGGAAGAGAGCCTGCAGCTTCCGGGAAGCAAGGTGGTCATGAAAAGCGGAAAGAAGCTGCCGGAAACAAAACAGCTTCTGCGGAAGCTGGAGCTGTATGAAGGGGCATCCATGGTAAAAGACTGTGGTATGGAGACACAGGAGATCTGCTGGGGCCTGGACGAGGATACGGAGCGGTCTTCCTATTTTACCACAATCCTGATACCGGATCGGGAATCATAAAAATACAGAGGAGTCAGAGCGGCAGAGCTATGTATGTAATCAGCATCAATTATAAAAAGGCGCCTTTGGAAATACGGGACCGCTTTGCTTTTTCCAGGGAGGAACAGGCAGCGTTTCTAAAGCGGTGTCGGGCGGACGGACGGCTGGCCAGGAGTGTCATCCTGTCCACCTGTAACCGGATGGAATTGTATACCCAGTTTCCTGACGAGGCGCAGGATAAAGCCACAGAGACGGAGGACATCCAGCGGCGCTGGGAATGGATGGAGGAGGCTGTCTGTGAGGCAAAAGGCATTTCCATGGAATTGTACCGGCAATATGGAAGCTGCTATTGTGATACCGGTGCACTGAGGCATCTGCACCGGGTAGCCAGCGGTATGGATTCCATGGTGATGGGCGAAGACGAGATACTGGGGCAGGTTAAGCATGCGTATTATCTGGCAATGGAGGAAGGATGTACGGATTTTGCCCTGAACACCATATTTAAAAGCGCCATTACCTGTGCCAAAAAAATCAAAACAGATACCGGCCTTTCCAAATCATCCCTGTCGGTGGCTACATTGGCGTCAGGCCGGATACTGGGTTTTTTAAAGGAGCATCACCGGGCAGGAGCCAGGGTCATGATTATTGGCATTACCGGAGCCACGGGCAGTACGGTGATGAAAAATATCAGAGGATATGGAGGTATTTCCATTATCGGCACCAGCAGGCGCCACAATGCGGACGGACAGGTGATCGGAATGGAAGGGGCGCATATGATTCCTTACGAGGAGCGTTATGCATGGATGGGAAGCTGTGATGTGATTGTCAGCGCTACGGGCAGCCCTCATTATACAGTTACCAGCCAGGAATGGCAGCAGGCCAGGGAACTGGCGCGCAGGCAGGGCGAAGCGCCGGCACATACCCTATGGCTGGATTTGTCCGTCCCTGCGGATATCGATAAACAGGTGGGGGCGTATGGGCTTTTATATCAGATGGATTATTTCAGGGAACTGGCCAGAAGCAACAATGAAAAAAAACAAAAAGCCAAAAAAAGCGCGGAACTTATGATTGAAGAGCAGCTTGACAGCCTGAAAAAAGAATTGTTTTTCCATCAGATGCTGCCCAAGGTGCCTTTGATGAAACAGGCGGCGCAGCGCTTTACCTTTGAGCAGATACTGTATCGGGTACGGGACGCATCGGAGTATGAAGAAATGGAGGGGTTTTTCCACGCGTTGGGAAAAGCTCTGGAAGGGGAATCGTAATGGCTTATTTTCCCATGTTTGTTTCACTGGAAAACAGAGCGTGTCTGATTGTGGGCGGCGGCAGGGTGGCATCCAGAAAATGCCGGGGGCTGCTGGCGTTTGGCGCGGAAGTGACCATGGTGGCGGAGTGGTTTGCGGAAACAAAAGACGGCGCAATGCAGGAGCCGGGGCTGAACAGGATACGGCGCAGGGTGCGGGAAGCGGATCTGGCAGCGCAGGACTGGGCGCTGGTCATAGCGGCCACCAACGACCGGCAGGTGAATCAACAGGTGGCGGCATATTGCCGGAAACAGGGAATTCCCGTGAATGTGGCCGACTGCAGGGAAGAATGCGATTTCTTTTTTCCCGCCTATTGTGTGGAGGGGGCGGTTGTGGCGGGTATCGGCACTTCCGGTATCTCTCCTAAAATGGCGTCGGCCATCCGCAAACGGCTGGAGTCGGCGCTGCCGGAATGGATCGCAGAACTGGAGAAGGAAGGGATGGAGAATGGATAGACGGCATCCGGTTATGCGGATCGGTACAAGGAAGAGTGATCTGGCATTGGCGCAGGCGCGTATGCTGGCGGAAGCGTGCAGCAACGTGGAGCATACCTTTTGCTGGGAACTGGCGGAGTTGATGACGGCAGGGGATGCCATACAGAACAGACCGCTGTATGCGTTTGAAGGGAAGGGCATGTTTGTTTCCGCTTTTGAGAAAGCGCTTCTGGAAGGGGAAATGGATGTGGCTGTCCACAGTGGAAAGGATATGCCGGTGGACATGCCGCCGGAACTGATCACGGGCGCAGTGCTGCCCAGGGGCAATCCGATGGATGTGCTGGTAACGGTGAGGGGGAAATGGCCGGCGCAGGGCGGTGTCATCGGCACTGCCAGCCTGCGGCGCAGGGAACAGGTAAAACAATTCATGGGCTGTAAGACCCAAATGGTCCGGGGCAATGTGATTACCCGGCTGCAGAAGCTGCTGGCAGGTGAGGTGGACGGCCTGATTCTGGCGGCGGCAGGGCTGGAGCGGCTCGCATTGCTGCCTGGGGAAACGCAGGGCAGAGGCCCCGGCGGGGCGGATGGCAGGGAACCGTTTCGGGGGGCGTACGGCACCCTGTCCCGCAGTGCAATCCGGGAGCGGTTTTCGTTTCAAGTGTTAGAAGAGACAACTTTTCTGCCGGCGGCCGCCCAGGGGATTATTGCGGTTCAGTGCCGCCGGGATTCTCCGTACCGGGGGCTGCTGGCGCAGGTCAATGACAGAGAAACGATGTACAGTTTTCTGGCGGAGCGGGCTTTCCTGCGTGCCACAGGGGCGGACTGCCATCAGCCGGCGGCGGCGTATTCCCGTTGCCGGGACGGGATTTTGCAGATGGACGCCGCCTACTGGCAGGATGGAACATGCTTTCGGAGCAGCGTCCGTGGACCGGCAGAACAGAGTGAGGCATTGGGCAGGGAGGCAGCGGAAAAAATCATGGCGGTGATACAAGGTGCAGGGAATGGAAACAGATAATATGTTATGGCAGGACAATGCAGGCAAAGGGATGGGGCACGTATTTCTGGTGGGCGCCGGTCCGGGACGCCGGGATCTGATTACGGTTCAGGGCCTGGAACTTTTGCGCGGTTGTGATGTGGTTGTATATGACAGGCTTTCCGGGGAAGAATTATTGGGAGAAGTAAAAGACGGCTGTGAGCAGATTGATGTGGGCAAAGGGGCCGGACATGGCGTCCGGCAGGATGAGATCAATAAGCTTCTGGTGCGGAAAGCAAAAGAAGGCCTGCAGGTGGTGCGGCTGAAAGGCGGGGATCCCTTTGTATTCGGAAGAGGCGGAGAAGAGGCAGAGTATCTTCTGGCTGCCCGGGTTCCCTTTACCGTTGTGCCGGGCGTGAGCAGTGCCGTTGCAGTGCCGGAGCTGGCCGGTATCCCGGTGACGCACAGGAAAATGAGCCGGTCCTTTCATGTGATAACCGGGCATACAACGGATCGGACCCGGGAAGGGAGGGAGGCGTATTTGCGCAGCCAGATAGCGGGCCTTAGAGATACGGAAGGCACACTGGTATTTCTGATGGGGCTTTCCTCCCTGGAGCGGATCTGTTCCCTGTTAATGGAATATGGAAGGCCGCCGTCTCTTCCGGCAGCGATCATCGGAAACGGTCATCGGTATAATGAGTGCCTTGTCCGGGGGACACTGTCGGATATCGGGGAAAAAGTCCGGCGGGAAGGGCTGGTTTCTCCGGCTGTGATTCTGGTAGGGGAGACGGCGGGCCTTTCCCTGCGGTGTGAGAGCAGCCTTCCTCTGTCCGGTGTCAGGATCGGGATGGTGGGAACCGGAAAGCTGACCAGGAAGCTGAGCAGTTTGCTGCGGGGCGCCGGCGCGGAAACACTGTGGGTACAGGGGGTGTTTACCCATAGCAGGGCCGGGGCAATCCGTCTGGAGGAGGTATCTGCCTGCACATGGATTGTATTTACAAGCGCGGTTGGGGTGGATGTTTTTTTCAGGCAGTGGTCTGACGAGCGCCGGGATATGCGGACGCTGTCCGGTATCCGCATGGCCGTCATCGGCAGCGGCACGGCCGCAGCGCTGGAAGAGCGGGGCATCTATCCGGATTTTATGCCACAGGTATATACGGCGGAGGATCTGGCAAAGGGCCTTGTGGAACAACTGGATCAGGGGCGGGACCGGGTAATCCTCTGGCAGGCCAGGGAAGGGAATCCGGTTCTGGAAGAGACCTTGAAGAAAGCGGGTATTTCCGTTGTGCGTGTGGAAGCCTATGAGACGAAGGCGGGGCCGTGCAGGCCCATGAAAGAAGTGACAACATTGTCATATCTCACATTTGCGAGCAGCTTTGGCGTGGCGGCATTTTGCCGGGAGAATCCTCATATGTTTGAAACGGAGACTTTTAAACATATTTCTGTTTTTGCCATAGGGACCAGGACGGCGGAGGCGCTTGCGCGGGCCGGATGCAGACATTGCCAGGTGGCGCGTACTTTTACGGCAGAGGGACTCGCAGAGGCAATCCTGGCGGATTACACAGGCAGAAAGGATGGGCGTATATGAGAAGGATGAGAAGACTTCGCAGCAGCGGGGCAATGAGAAGCCTGGTGCAGGAGACAAGAATTCACAGGCAGCAGCTTGTGTATCCGATATTTGTGACAGAGGGAGAGAATATGAAAAATCCGGTGGCATCCATGCCGGGGATTTTTCAGTATTCCATTGACAGGCTGGACGAACTCTGTAAGGAAATCAGAGAAAGGGGAGTTCAGAACCTGTTGATTTTTGGTATTCCCGCCCATAAGGATGAACGGGGAAGCCAGGCATATGCCAGGGACGGCATTACACAGCGGGCCATTCGTTATCTGAAGGAGCAGAATCCTGAATTTCTGGTCATCGCTGATGTGTGTCTCTGTGAGTATACGTCCCATGGGCATTGCGGGCTGGTGGATGGCTGCCATATTCTCAATGATGAGACATTGCCTTTGCTGACAGAGATGTCTGTGAGTCTGGCAAAGGCCGGTGCGGATTTGATAGCGCCCTCTGATATGATGGACGGGCGGGTGGCGGCTATCCGGCGGGGACTGGACGCGGCAGGCTTTGTGGATATCCCCATTATGTCTTACAGTGCCAAATATGCGTCAGGCTATTATGGGCCTTTCCGGGAGGCAGCCCACTCCGCTCCCGGATTTGGAGACAGGAAAACCTATCAGATGGATCCGCCCAATGTCAGGGAGGCGCTGCGTGAAATGGAGGCCGACATTGAGGAGGGCGCCGATATTTTAATGGTGAAGCCGGGACTGGCGTATCTGGATGTGCTCAGGGCTGCTTCACAGCGATTTGATTATCCTATGGCAGTCTACAATGTAAGCGGGGAATATGCCATGGTCAAGGCGGCTGCGGCACAGGGCTGGATTGATGAGCGGCGGATTGTCATGGAAAATATGCTGGCCATGAAACGGGCCGGTGCGGATATAATCATTACGTATCATGCCCTGGATGTGGCGGGATGGCTGGAAGATGAATAAAGAAGGGCGGCGCCTGCCATGGGGCGCAGGGAGGATGGTTTGCCTGGTTCTGTGTATGTGGGGTATCTTTTTTACCGATGTGCGTATCGTCTGTGCCAGAGACGAATCCATGGGGCCGCTGGTACAGGCTACCACGCCGGAAGACGAGTGGCTGGGGCTGGTCCATCTGGGGCTCCTTGACGTGACAGAAAATTATAACGGCGATATGTCCCAGTCGATCCGGAACAACCTGCCCACCGTGGTACAGGTGCGGACGGGAAATTATCTGGGAAGCGGCATTATACTGGAGATTCGGGAAAATTCCCTGGTGATTGCTTCCAACCGGCACCAGCTGGCAGCGGGAGAGTTTTCCGTCATTAAACTTTACAACGGTGCGGAAGTTTCCGGCAGAAGGATTTATCTGTCAGACAATCTGGATGTGGGGTTTGTACTGGCCGACATCAGCCAGCTTTCCTATGAGCGCCGTGCCAGACTCCGCTGTGTGACTGTGCGGGCGGGCTGCAATGAGCAGCTGCAAAAGGGCAGCAGTATATTTATGGTAGGTTCCACAGATGGTGTGGCGAGTAATATTTCCGAAGGGATGGTTGCCGATCCCTGGTATTATTTTGAAGAGTTTGGTTCTCATATGCAGTATAATTATTGTAAGGCAAAGCCCGGTATGTCCGGCGGCGGCACTTATGACGAGCATGGCCACTGTGTGGGGATGATTACCGGCGGTCATGAGAATGAAACGGCCAGCCTGCCCATGAAAAGTATTCTGGATGAATGGGAACAAGTAAGTGAAAGAGGGATGTCATATGACGAAAATTGATATTATCTCCGGCTTTTTGGGAGCCGGGAAGACGACATTGATCAGGAAGCTGTTAAAAGAGGCGCTGCAGGATACGAAAGTGGTTCTGATCGAAAATGAGTTCGGAGAAATCGGAATCGACGGCGGATTTTTGAAGGAATCCGGTGTGGAAATGAAGGAGATGAATTCCGGCTGCATCTGCTGCTCGCTGGTGGGGGATTTTGGCGCTTCTCTGCAGGAAGTGCTGGAAACCTACGGGCCGGAACGGATTTTGATTGAGCCTTCCGGCGTGGGGAAATTATCCGATGTGATCCGCGCGGTGCAGAATGTACACACAGACGGGGAAGTCGCCCTGAGCAGCGCGGTGGCAGTGGTGGACGCTTCCAAATGTAAAATGTATGCAAAGAACTTCGGGGAGTTTTTCCTGAATCAGATTGGCAGCGCAAGCCTGGTGATTCTGAGCCGGACCGGCAACATCAGTGCGGAAAAGACGGCCGGGGCGGTGGAACTG
Source organism: uncultured Lachnospiraceae bacterium (assembly GCA_910589075.1). GTDB lineage: Bacteria > Bacillota > Clostridia > Lachnospirales > Lachnospiraceae > VSOB01. The sequence goes on along the minus strand of CAJUSK010000012.1, from coordinate 185,330 downwards.
GTCAGAACCCACAATCCAAAAGCCACCATCATTACCACACCCTGGGAGTCTCTGGATGGAATGCAGATTCTGAAAGCCATGGAAGAACCGGGGGACTGGATGGAGGAGCTGCTGGAAGAAACCCGCAGACAGCAGGAACATAAGGAAGGGCATGGAGGCCATGAGGGCCATTGCCATGAGCATGGAGAAGGCCACGGAGGTCATTGCCATGACCATGAGCATGGGGAAGGCCACGGAGGTCATTGCCACAGCCATGAGCATGGAGAAGGCCACGAGGGTCATTGCCACAGCCATGAGCACGGGGAAGGCCACGAGGGCCATCATCATACCCACGACCACGGGCCGGGCTGTACCTGTGGCTGTCATGACCATGAACACCATCATCATGCGGATGAAGTTTTTACAAGCTGGGGTAAGGAGACTGCTGCCTGCTATACAAAGGAAGAGATTGCCAATGCGCTCAAAGCCCTGGAGGATGAGGATACGTATGGTATCATTCTGCGCGCCAAAGGCATGCTGCCGGACAGATCCGGGAACTGGACCTATTTTGATTATGTGCCGGGTGAGACGGATATCAGGGATGGCAGAGCTGAGTTGACAGGAAAGATCTGTGTGATCGGTTCGCAGATGAAAGAGGATAAGCTGCAGGGATTGTTTGCAAAATAGAGGCACAGGACCTGTATGGCGCCGGCTGTGTGAGGCCGGAAAAGGAGTCGGTATGAAAACTGTTTATATGATAAATGGTTTCCTGGAAAGCGGGAAGTCGGAATTTATCCGTTATACATTGGAACAGCCCTATTTTCGGATCAGGGAGAAGACGTTGTTGATTCTCTGTGAGGAAGGGGAAGTTGAATTTGATCAGAAACTGTTAAAGAGCAGCCGCACCATTCTGGAAGTGATTGAGGAAGAAGAGGATTTTACGGCGGAATATCTGACGGCTCTTGAGAAGAAGCACCGTCCGGAGCGGATCATCATCGAGTACAATGGCATGTGGAACTTCAAAGAGATGAAACTGCCTGCGAACTGGCAGATTGAGCAGCAGATCACCACCATTGACGCTTCCACCTTTGTCATGTACTTTGCCAATATGAAGTCGCTGCTGGCGGAAATGCTGCGGGCTTCTGATATGATTATTTTCAATCGCTGTGACGGGATTCAGGATCTGAGCAGTTATAAGCGGAATGTGAAAGCAATCAATCAGCAGGCGGAAATTATTTTTGAGGATGCCAATGGGGAAGTGAATTCCATCATGGAGGACGAACTGCCCTATGACCTGAAGCAGGATACGCTGGAACTGGATAATACGGGGTATGGCATATTTTATCTGGATGCCCTGGACCATGGAGAGCGGTATGAAGGCAAGGAGCTGGTTTTTACCGCCATGGTATTAAAACCCAAAGGGTTCCCCGGGGATTATTTTGTGCCGGGCAGGATGGCCATGACCTGTTGCGTTGATGATATGGCCTTTTTAGGCTTTGCCTGTGAATATGACGGCGCCAGGGCGCTGCGGGAGCGGGACTGGGTCCGGGTCCGTGCCGTGATGCATCGGGAATACTGGGCGGATTATGGCGGAGAGGGGCCGGTGCTGCACGCTGTCTCCGTCAAACCCTGTCAGGCGCCGGATGAGGAAATTATTGACTTTTCCCGAATGTGAACCACAGGAGATAAAAGGGGCGGATTGCCATGAGCGCAGAGAGTGAAAAAGAATTACAGCAGATGAAAAAACGGTTCCGTGAACTGGCGGACAAATGTTATATGCAGAATGTGTATTGCTTTACCGATTTTCTCGGTATGGCAGAACTGGATGTTTTCTATGGGATGGAACGGGAGCTGTCTCATGTGCCCAGCCGGGTGTACGGAGGAGGCGTCTGCAGTGAGCGGCAGATGGTACGGTTTGGTAGTGAAGAGATGCTGGGGTATGATCTGCCCTTTCCCATTGTCTGTCTGTATATCCGTCCTCTTTCGGAAAAATTTGCCGACAGGCTGACCCACAGAGATTTTCTGGGGGCCTGTATGCATCTGGGAATTGAGAGAAGTACGCTGGGGGACATTGTGACAGAGGCGTCCGGGGCTTATCTGTACTGTGTGGAGCGGATTGCGCCTTATATCATGGAACATCTGGTGAAAATCAAGCATACCAGTGTGACCTGCGGATTGTGCGGGGAGGAGATAAAGCCGCCGCAGCCCTGTCTGGAACGCCGTGAATATCAGGTGTCTTCAGAACGGCTGGACGGAGTGATTGCCAGAGCCATGGGATTGTCCAGGGAAAAGAGCACGCTGCTGTTTCGGGAGAAGAGAGTGTCTGTCAACGGGCGCTTACAGGAACAGGCGAGCTGCACGCCACGGAAAGGGGATATTATCTCTGTGCGGGGACACGGGAAATTTGTGTACCATGGCCTGAGTCATATGACAAGAAAGGGTAAATGCAATATTGTGGTAGAGTTTTATGTGTAAATGGCTTTTCTTCTTTTATCTGTACTGTTTTCTGGGATGGTGTTTTGAATCTGCCTATGTGTCCATACGGATGAGGCATCCGGTGAACAGAGGCTTTATGCGGGGGCCTTTTCTGCCAATTTATGGCAGCGGGGCATTGATGATGCTGGTGGTTTCGGCGCCCTTTCAGGACAATATTCCACTCACTTATCTGGCAGGCTGTGTGGGCGCCACACTGCTGGAATATGTGACCGGAACTGTGACGGAAAAGCTGTTTCAGGTGCGGTATTGGGACTATTCGGGCAAATTTATGAACTTTCAGGGACAGATTTGCCTCAGTTCTACCATAGCCTGGGGATGTTTGACCATTCTGATGACAGAGGTCATTCACAGCCCCATAGCAGAGCTGGTGGAGGGGATGCCCTCCGGTCTGCTTACCGGTCTGACACTGGTGCTGACGGTGTATATGCTGACAGACTTTGGGCTGTCTTTCCGGGCGGCCCTGGACATGCGGGATGTGCTGGACAGACTGGAACAGGCAAAAGCGGAAATGGAGCATATGCAAAAGCGGATGGATGTGCTCATTGCCGTTGCAGATCAGACCCTCAATCAGGAGCGGGAGGAACTGCACAAAAAATTCCGGCTGCTGCATGAACGGCGCAGGCAGCTTGGGAATCTGAGTGATTTTTACAGACGGCGGCTGCTATTGGACAACCCCGGCATGATTTCTTCCAGATTTAAGGGAGCAATGGAAGAACTCAAGGCGTCTGCCAGAGAGTATGTGAAAGAGCATATGGGCGAATATAAAAAGAAAGGCCGGAAGGATTAAATCCCGTTCCGGCTTTCTTCATATCTTTGTAATGTGATTTCGTCGTCTTCCCTGAGAGCAGCGTTCCGCTTGTGCCTGCGCAGCAACTCAGACCCTTTGTTGTAGAACCAGAAGGAAAAAACCAGCGCCTGATTCATTTTGCCTATTTTTTCGCGGGTGGTGCCATGGTAATAGCAGCCGCCGGTGGATGTGGAATTTCCGGACAGAATATAATTGATCAGATCCGTTTCCGAGCGGATGTCCTGGGAAAAACAGGTATAAGCCGTTCCCACACAGTCCGGGCGGTGGGAATCGCTGCCGCCAAAACCGGGCTTCCCATAGGCCTGGGCCAGCATCAGCGCGCCTTCGTTACTGCTTTCGGGTTCACAGGAGTTAAAAGTCTCTACAAAATCAAATTTTTCAAGCATAGACTTCTGTTTCCGAAACCGGCGGTTGTTGGTAAGGCTCAGAAACCGTTCTCCACAGGGATGGGCCGGCCCCAGAATGCCGCCATGGCGGTGTACAATATCAATCAATACATTGACAGGCATTCCGCGCAGTTCAATGAGGGGGACTTTTACTCCTGTGGGCAGTATGACAAGAATATGTCCGGCGTCAATGGTATCATATTCAATGCCTTTGAGCACCACAAAATCCGGGGGCATCTTATCCCTGTGATTTTTCCAGTACCGGTAGCCGTTGTAGGAGTTGTGGTCGGATACCAGCATTCCGTGGATTCCCTGTTCCTGCAGGAGCCGGATATATGTTTCAATGGGGACTTTTCCGTCCAGAGATCCTTCTTTTGTGTGACAGTGCATATCTATTTTCATCATGTGATACTATTTTTCCCTTTCGGTTTGCTGATTTATGTTTTATATTTTATAAAATAATTATAGATTATTTATAAAAATAATACAATCCACCAGAGGGATAAAATTTCTGGAAACAGGCAGGAGGAAAAGCACTGTTACAGCTGTTTGACAACCCCGTGCTCATTCCGCCACTGTCTGGGAGAAACACCGTATACATTTTTGAAGGCTCTGGAAAAATGGAGCTGGTTGGGATAGCCGGCAGCGTTTCCCACGTCCGCAATGGAAAGTTCTGTCAGTTTCAGCAGTTCCGTGGCCTTTGTCATACGGTATGCAATCAGGAATTCCTGGGGGGATTTGCCCATGGCTTCCCGGAAGATTTTACCGAAATAACTGCGGTTTAAGCCGCAGGAAGCGGCAATGTCTTCCACGGTAATATCGTTCTGAAAATTCTGTTCAATAAAGGAAAACGCTTCTTTGATGTAAAAATCCCGCAGGCTTGTCCCTCTCCGGTGATGGACGGAGCTGGAGGAGCGGACCAGGCTGTCTATAAAGAGATAGAGATGCCCGATCAGATGGAAAGAGGACTCTTCCTTATGGTTGACAATATAAAGCATTTCTTCTTTCATCGTTTCCGCAATATCTTTGTAGCTGGCGCGGTACACGGGATTGTCCGGACAAAGGCCGGTCATTTCCAGTGTTTCTTTCGCCCGCAGCCCGTCGAATTCAATCCATGTATATTCCCATGGGATTTCCTGATCGGCAATATAGGTGCATACCTGGCCCGGAAAGAGCATAAATCCCTGTCCGCTTTTGATCTGGTAGGGGATGGACAGTCCTTTTGCATTGGTGGCAAACAGCGTGCCGGTGCCTGAGAGGCAGTAGTGGAACAGATAGTGGTTTCTGGCAGCCGGGCCAAAGGAATGAGAGGGGTCACACTGTTCCCAGCCGAACTGATACAGTCCCATATCAATAAAATTTTCACTTGGAAAAACCGAAAAAATGACTTCGCTCATACAGTAGTACCTCGTTCTTTCTGACTGAAAAATTGCAACAGCCCGCACACAACAGATCCGTCCGGCTTTGTATGACTGTTACAAAAAGTTATGTTCTGGGTTACAAGATTGCTGTTTTTTGGAAAAGTGAAAATGAATTTTTGTAGACTTTGTATAATAATTTGAAATTTGATAAGCACATTATATACCAAAATGCACTCCGACTTCAATCTATAGTTGAAAAAATAGCATAAAGGTATAAAACACCCAAAATACGGCTATTTATTGTTGGTATAAGGGTATATTATAATGTTTTCATCAAAGAAAGGAGAAGAGAAAATGCTATGAAAAGAAAAACAATAACATTTTTAAAGCTGGCATTGTGCGGTATGCTGACCACCTTCGCCGTGACGGGATGCGGATCTTCGGCTGACACCGGTAAAACGGAAATCGAGATCGTGCAGTATAAGCCGGAAGCGGCAAATTATTTCACCAAAGTGGAAGAAGCGTTCAATGCGACCCATGATGACATCCATCTGACGATCAGTTCTCCCAATGATGCAATGACAATTCTGAGAACCAGATTCATCAGAGAAGACTATCCGGATATCATCGGGATAGGGGGGGATATTAACTATTCCTACTTTGTGGATGCCGAAATCTTATCTGACGTTTCGGATTATCCGGGCCTTGCGGATATCAAACAGGCGTACATTGATATCGACGAAGCGCTGGAATTCGTACCCAAGGATGGAACGTTTGCAGTACCGTATGTAGCCAACGCGGCCGGTGTTCTTTACAACAAAGATATGTTTGAAGAACATGGATGGAAAATCCCTGAGACATGGGAAGAACTGAACGCACTTTGCGATGCGATTCAGGCAGAGGGTATCCAGCCTTTCTATTTCGGCTTCAAAGATACATGGACCTGCCTGGCGCCCTGGAATGCGATGGCAGTGGATCTTTCCCCGGCAGATACCACCAAACAGGTGAACAGAGGAGAGACGACCTTTACCGCAGAGTACCGTGAACTGTCAGAGCGCTATCTGTCACTGTTGCAGTACGGCCCTGCGGATCCTTTTGCTTATAACTATAATGATGCCTGCACCGCATTCGCAAGAGGCGAATCCGCCATGTATCCCATCGGCAGCTATGCGGTGCCTCAGATCCTTTCCGTGAATCCGGATCTGAATGTGGATTCCTTCGTTATGCCTGCAAGTGATACAAAGGACGGCAATACACTGAATTCCGGTATTGACCTGCAGTTCTGCGTAACGGCTGACTGCCCCAATAAAGAAGCGGCTTATGAGGTGTTGGACTTTTTGCTGGCAGACGAGAATTTGCAGCAGTATATTGACGCTCAGAATGCGGTTCCCTGCAAAAACGGAGATTTCAAACTGGCTCCCATGCTGGAAGGTATGTCAGAATATATTGCGGCAGGCAATATGACAGACTATCAGGATCATTATTATCCGGCGGAAATGGCAGTGGACGCACAGCTTCAGACCTTCCTGCTGAATAAAGATGTAGATGCCTTCCTGGCAAAGTTTGATACGGACTGGCAGCGGTATAACAGAGATATTATCCGTATGGTGCAGGAGTATGAACAGAACAACGGCAATGCGGGCGCGCAGTAGGAAAGGAGATTCGCAGAAATGAAAAATGACAGACAAAGAACATTTTTAATGATTACAATTCCCATTCTGGCGCTGTTTATCTGCTTTAATACGATTCCGCTGATCCGGGGTGTAATCTACAGCTTTACCAATTTCAAAGGTTTCGGAAGTTACAGCTGGGTAGGTTTCCGCAACTATATCGACCTGTTTTCCGACGGCCGTGTAGGAAAATCCTATCTGTTTACCTTTAAACTGGCGATTGTGACGACAGTTGTGGTAAATGTGCTCAGTCTTGTGCTGGCACTGGCGCTGAACAGCAAAATCCGCGCGAAGAGTTTTTTCAGAGGCGCATATTTCCTGCCCAATATTCTGGGCGCCCTGGTCGTAGGTTATATTTTCAACTACTTCTTTACATATATCCTTCCGGCAGTGGCAAATATGATGGGTATGAACTCCACCAGTATTCTTTCTGACCCTAAGTCCGCATGGATCGGCATCGTAGTGGTATGTGCATGGCAGGCGATTGCCATGAATACGATCATCTATATCTCCGGCCTGCAGACCGTACCGGAAGATGTATATGAGGCAGGCGGACTGGACGGGGCAACCGGCTGGAAACAGTTTAAATATCTGACCTTCCCGCTGATCATTCCCTTCTTTTCCATCAATATGGTGCTTTGCGTGAAAAACTTCCTGATGGTATTTGATCAGATCATGGCCCTGACAAAAGGCGGCCCGGCACAGAGTACGGAATCCATTTCCTACCTGATTTACAACAATGGTATGTCAGGCGGACAGTTCGGTTTCCAGAGTGCCAACGCGGTTGTATTCTTTATTGTGATCGTATGTGTATCGGTTGCACAGATGAAATTCTCAAGCAGTAAGGAGGAACAGTTATGACGGAGACAAAAAAGCTCAAAGCGTCCGTATACGGCCCGATGGTCTTTCTGATTCTCGGCCTTTCCACTATCATCTTTCCGCTCTATATGACGGTTATGATCGCGTTCAAGCAGCCGTCGGAAATGACCAACAGCATCAGCGGCATCCTCTCCCTGCCCAAGACATGGAGCCTTGCCAATTTCAGAGAAGCCATGGTGGTAACGGATTTCTGGCGTTCCCTCTGCAACAGCCTTCTGATTACCGCATGTACCGTGGCGCTGTCCCTGGCGCTGCATTCCCTGATGGGATATGCCCTGGGAAGAAATAAAGCCCACAGCAAATTTTACAGCTTTGTCTATCTGTTTATTGTCAGCGGTATGTTCGTTCCTTTTGCGATCCTGATGATGCCTCTGGCAAAACAGACCGCAGAACTGCATCTGGCGAACTGGGCCGGTGTCATTATTCTGTATGTGGTATTCTATATGCCGATGAATATACTGCTGTATTCGGGTTATCTTGTAAATATTCCCATTGCACTGGAAGAAGCCGCAAGGGTGGACGGTGCATCCACATGGACGACTTACTGGAAAATTATTTTCCCGATTATGAAACCCATGCATGCCACGGTGGCTGTACTGACGGCCCTGGCAGTCTGGAATGACGTAATGACGCCTCTTGTAATTATGGCCGGTTCCGGTAAGAACACATTGCCGCTGGCACAGTTGAATTTCCAGTCCCAGTTTGGTACAAACTATAATCTGGCGTTTGCATCCTACCTGCTGTCTCTCGTGCCGATTCTGATTTTCTATATTGTCTGCCAGAAGCAGATTCTGAACGGTGTTGTAAACGGTGCGGTAAAATAACTGACACATATAAGTATTACGGATATCTGGGGGATGCTCTGGCATCCCTTGCAGATAGAGTCACAGAAATCAAGCTCTGCCGTATCCGGCAGGGCTGTCTGTGCAAAATCTGATAAAAGAAGGAGAAGATTCATGGCAATAAACTATCATAGGACAAGTCATATTTTTACATTGGATACAGAGAATACAACTTATCAGATGAAGGTGGATGATTATGGTTTCCTGCTGCATTTATATTACGGCGCCAGGATATCGGGCGACATGGATTACCTCCTGACATATTTTGACAGAGGATTTTCGGGGAACCCGGCTGATGCAGGCACGGACAGGACCTATTCCATGGATGCACTGCCGCAGGAATACCCTGCTATGGGAACGGGCGATTACCGCAACAGCGCTTTGATTATCCACAATGGAGACGGTTCGGACTGTTGCGATCTGCGCTATGTGAGTCATGAAATCCGTCAGGGGAAATATGGCCTGGTAGGCCTGCCGGCTGTGTATGCCGGTGAGGAGGAAGCGCAGACACTGGAAATCCTTCTGGAGGACAGTGTCAGCAAAGTGCAGGTCAGACTGTTGTATGGTGTACTGGAAGAGGAAGACATCATTACAAGGAGCGTGAAGATTACCAATCTGGGCAGCGAGGACGTGATTGTGGAAAAAGCGGCAGGGGCTTGTCTTGATTTTCTGGCAGGCAGCTATGACCTGATCAGCTTTTATGGCAGACATGTGATGGAACGCAGTTTTCAGCGCAGGGAAATTGCCCATGGCAGCTTTTCTATTGGCAGCCGCAGAGGCGCTTCCAGCCACCAGTATAATCCGGCGGTGATCATTGCACGCCGGGATACCACAGAGGATACGGGCGGCTGCTATGGTATGATGTTCGTTTACAGCGGCAGCTTTCTGTGTGAGGCGGAAAAGGATCAGTTTGACCAGACCAGGGTACTGATGGGGCTGCAAAGGGATCTGTTCCATTATACGCTGGAACGGGGCGAAGTGCTGACTGTGCCGGAGACAGTTCTCTGCTATTCGGATGAAGGTTTTGCCGCGTTGTCCAACCGATACCACCGTTGTATCAGAAAGCACCTGTTCAGAGGAAAGTATGGGCAGGCAATGCGCCCGGTACTGCTGAACAGTTGGGAAGCCTTTTATTTTGATTTTGATGGGGAAAAAATCTGTAAACTGGCGAAAGAGGCTGCCACACTGGGCATGGATATGGTGGTGATGGACGACGGCTGGTTTGGCAAGCGGGAAGACGACAACAGCGGTCTCGGCGACTGGCAGGTCAATGAGGAAAAACTGGGCTGCAGTCTGGGTGAATTAATTGAGCGCATTAACAGTCTGGGTGTGAAGTTCGGGATCTGGATTGAACCGGAGATGATTTCCGAAGACAGCGATCTTTACCGCACCCATCCTGACTGGGTCATGCGGATACCGGGCAGGAAACCGATACATGCCAGAAATCAGCTTGTACTTGATTTTTCCAGGGCAGAAGTACGGGATCATATATTTAAACAGATTTGTGGTGTGCTGGATCAGGGCAATGTGGAGTATGTAAAATGGGATATGAACCGGAGCATTTCCGATATTTATTCCCAGGAGCGGAGTCCGGGGAAGGTGGCCCATGACTATATGCTGGGCGTCTATGAATTTCTGGAGAATCTCATGGAACGTTATCCGAATATGCTGATTGAGGGCTGCAGCGGCGGCGGTGGGCGGTTTGATGCCGGGATGATGTATTATACGCCGCAGATCTGGTGCAGTGACAATACGGATGCGCTGGACCGGCTGAAGATTCAGTATGGCACTTCTTTCTTCTATCCGGCCGCTTCGGTAGGCGCCCACGTGTCTGCCGTACCCAATCATCAGACAGGCCGGAGAATCAGTCTGAGGACGAGAGGGATCGTGGCCATGGCCGGGAGCGGTTTTGGCTATGAACTGGATCCGAATCATATGACAGAGCGGGAGAAGGAACAAATCCGGGAGCAGATTGCGAAGTATAAGAGATATGCGCCGCTGGTGTTTTCAGGAGATTATTACCGCCTTTCCAGCCCTTTTGACGATGTATATACGGCATGGATGTTTGTCTCGGAGGATGGCGGACGGGCACTGGTCAGTGCGGTGATGACTATTCAGAACGGGAACAACAATATGCCCGTCAGTTATGTCAGACTGAAAGGGCTGGATCGGGATGCCCTCTATGAGGAGCCGGACAGCGGCAGGTGCTATTACGGTTCTGCGTTGATGGAAGCGGGACTGCCTCTGCCTGCGGAGCTGGGAGAATATCTGTCCTATCAGATTGAGCTGAACAGAAAACTGTGACAGGATTTCAGGGGAGAATGAGTTAGAAATATAAAAACGGGCCGGGCTATCCGGCCTGTTTTTAGGTGTGGAAGAAACCATCCCCCCAGCCGGAATCAGCCAATCACATCATGGGACAGTATCTCAAATTCCATGGGGTCGTCCAGATCCACAAATTCTGCAATCAAGTCCAGGCCCATATAATCCTTCTCTGTTCCATCCTCGTCTCCAGTGAGATGCAGCGTAAGGACAATCCGGTAATAGCGAATGATTTCCGGGCTGTCTAAGGGGAGCCATTCCGATACCCACTCCTGGCCGTTGTGGTACTTATGCCGCAGCCGGCCATCCTTGATCTGGTAGGGCCGACACTTTTTGTCCCGGCGGACATAACCGTAGGATACGGTTCCCACATAGTAATTCCCGGTAAGATATCGGATATCGGGGAAGGAATCCGCCTCAGACATGAGATCCTCACTTTTGGGGTCCAGGTAGTATCGCCAGATGATTTCTTCAGCCAAAGACAGTATTTCATCCCAGCGGGACGCTATGGACTGGTACTCCTCCTGGGTGATGCCGTCTTTCAGACGAATGCGCGGCTTCATCTGATCTTTCCATGAGATATAGGTATTGTTGGTGTTCTCTTTTTCAAAGATAATCTGATGTGGGTGAACGCCGGTCTCTTGACGCTGTAAGTGCTCTAAAGATTCCATAGCAAGTAGCACCTCCTTTTATTTGTCTTAAACACCGATTGATCGGCTCATTACACGCAAAGTATACCATCGGCATGGGCAGATTTCAACTTTTCCGGAAAGGCTTGCCGGGATAGACCGGGAATAAATGCAGGTAGTGGCATAGCTTTTTGAATGGTTAGAAACTTACAGAATTTTACACAGGTTTTACATAGATTTTACACAAATCATCTTTTAGATTTTACATGAATCGGATACCATTTACTAGTAAGAGAATTCTTTTGGGGGATTATAGTTAGATGGATTTCTTCGGATTGGCGGGCTGGCGTTATTTTTATATGGAATGAAAATGATGGGAGATGCCCTGTCCAGGATGGCAGACGGCAGGCTGGAGCAGGTACTGGAGCGTATGACGGATCATCCTGTGAAGGCCGTCTTGCTTGAGGCAGGCAGATCGAAGGAACTTGGAGGCACGGGCATTGGGCCTTGCGATTGTAAAGCATATCTGTAACCTGACAGATGCGGATATGGGCCTGATGAGTAAGCCGGGAGCCGGAACGAAGATAGTTATTGTCTGGGACAGGGGCAATGCAGAAATCGTTAAGTGAAAAGAACGGAGGTTGAAGACATGGAGGCTGTCTTGCAGATATTCTTGTTGGCCGCAGGATTTACGATGCTTATCAAGGGCGCGGATTTCTTTGTGGATGGTTCGTCAGGAATAGCTTCGAGGTTTGGGATTCCGCAGCTTGTAGTCGGGCTTACTATCGTTGCTATGGGAACGAGCGCCCCGGAGGCTGCGGTAAGCATCTCGGCGGCGCTAAAGGGGAATGCGGGCATTACCATTGGAAATGTGGCGGGAAGCAATATTTTGAATATTCTTATTATCTTAGGTCTCACGGCATTTTTTGCAAAAAAGATAGTTCCCGTTGCATCTTCGACTATAAAATATGAAATGCCCTTTATGACTGTAATAACATTCATCCTTCTTTGGATGGGATATGCGGGCAATGAAATTACAAGACTGGAAGGAGCCGGATTGTGGGTTGTTTTTCTGCTGTATCTTTTTTATCTCTTAAAGATGGCAAAAAAAGGCGCTGAGGGGAATTCAGGGGACGATGAGGGAGATATTTCAGGAAAAGGAGGGGATAAAAAGGAAAAAAGCATGGCAATGTTGCTTTTGTTCACGGTTGTTGGTCTTGTGCTTATTGTGATCGGCAGCAGCGTCACTGTGGATGCAGCGACAGCGATAGCAAGGATCATAGGTCTGAGTGAGAGATTTATAGGGCTTACGATTGTGGCGCTGGGAACATCCCTGCCGGAATTGTTTACATCTGTTTCAGCAGCAAGAAAAGGCAATGCGGATATTGCAATCGGAAATATTGTGGGAAGCAATATCTTCAATATCCTTTTTGTAGTAGGAACATCTGCATTGATTACACCGGTTGTTTTCGAGAGCAAATTTATAGTGGATTTCATTGTGGCTGTGGCAGCGGGAGTGTTGTTGTGGATATTCTCTTTCAATGGAAAGAGCCTGAACCGTGCGGAGGGCGGCTTGCTGCTGCTTGGATATTTTGGATACTTTATTTATTTACTGTGAATGATTATCCTGGGGAAGCGTGGCATGATGCTGATTTTTGGATGTAATCGCTTAACGATGCCGGCTATCCTGGAAGACAATGTATGACGGAGGGAGGTGTGCAAAATGGTAATTGGCAGAGTTTCAGGCAGCAGGGAGGCTTTGATCACGGCGGTTAATCCTCATAAAGAAGCAGTGGAGCTGGTGGAGCAGCAGGTGGATGAGCTTGCGGATGATCTTGTTCGAGATACCTATGAAACAACAATGAAGCCGGATGATTATGTTTATCCGAGTGAGAACTATAATGATATTATGAAAGTCAGTGCCGGAGAACATTCTTCAGCATCGAACAATAACCGCCAGCCTCAATAAAAGTCTGATTTCCTTGTTGCATATTGACGCGGGAAGCCGGAACGGAATGCCGTTCCCATGAAAGGGGAATTATGGTCATTGCACGGGCTGAGAACGGGTTTCCGGCATCTGCGGACAAACGTATGGATGATGCAATTATGATGCAACTCTTTGCTATAGTCGATACAGAGGATACTGGCTCTGTGTACAGGATGCCTGTTTATGGGCCGGGTAATTGTAAACACGCCTCCGGCAGTGATAGGGGATATGGCAAACCGGGCCTCCTGTGTTGGCATAAGGGGCCGTATCCGGCCGGATGGGGAAAGCGAGGGGTATGGATGAAAGGACAAACAAATACAGGCAGGCGCAGGGCATGGGCCAGGTGTCTGGCAGGTGGGGGAATTGTGTGTATGACGGCAGCTTTTCTTGCCTGCTATCCGCTGACTGTAGTGGGAAAGGGGAAAAATGTTACGCCGGATGGCAGTCTGCGGACGGAAAAAAACGTATCTGACAAAGAGGATATCCGATTCGGTAACCGGGCACAGCGTTATCCTGTGACAGATACAAAGCCGGGCGGAGGCAACAACTGGATTAAACTGTCTCTGCTGGAGACAACCGGTACGGGCGGCGGCCTGCCGGATATGGGCGGGAAAAAGCCGCAGACCTGTTATATCAAAAAACAGACTGGCAGCAGGGGCGGTTTTTCTTCTCCGGCCTGCTCCTATGATGTCCCTGTGGACTGGACCTATGGCAGTAAATCGGGGGAACCCTGTCTGGATGTTTACTGGCCCGATGATTCGGATGCGGAAATCTGTACCCACATTACGGAAAACCGGATGTTTCCGGAAGGTGTTGAGGATGGCTGGAAAGAAATGCAGAAACAGATCCGGGCAAGCGCCGGGAAGACCCAGGGGGTCAAATTTTCCGAGTTCCGGTTTGAACGGTATCGAAGGAGTGATGGCCGGGAACTGTTGTTTTACAGCTTTCTTTGCAGTGGGGGAGACGAGAAGGTCCGTTATGCGGTAGCCTATGTGACAGGGGAATCCTATCTGGCGGAATTTATCGGAAGCTGTCCTCAGTCTGAGGAACAGGGAATGACAACATCCGATTATGCCATTGAAGAGATTACCCGTTATATGGCGGCTTCTTATGAAGAGACAAAAGCAGAAAAGAACTTTGACCAGTTGAAATACCGCCCTTATACCGGATATGAAAACTGGGCCTATGAAGATCTGCATAATCCCTTTGCACTGGCCAGCGAACTGTATGCGCCCGGTGAGGATAAGCCGCTGGCGGGGGAAGACAGAGCCATTACCTTTATTTCAAAGGAATGGGAAGATCTGATTCGTTTAGCCGTTGGATATCACTATGATATGTCGGACGCGGAATGGGATAAATTTTCAGACAGATCCGTGTATGCCAGCGATCTTGCCTGGATCACAGAGGTGACAATGACAGAGAGTCCCATACCGGGCAGAGACACGGTGTCTGTGGGCGGGCTGGTTCCCCAGGATGAGGTCTGTGCGTCCTATAACCTGACTTCCTTCCAGGATATAGCCGTATTGCCCAATCTGGAAGAGCTGACCCTGGAAATCGGCAGTGCATCTGATTATGAAGTACTGAAAACCTGCCCTTCCCTGGAGGAGCTTACCATCGTTTCCGCAGAGCCCATGGAGGATATAGAATGGATCTGTGATCTCCCGAACCTTAAATCGCTGACCCTGCGCATCAGTATGTTCTCCCGTTTGAATGAAATGGGATATGAAAAAGAAGGCGGTACGACGTTTGGGAAAAAAGAGGGAACAGAAGGAAGCACGGCGAAGGCCGGAAACTGGGAAGATACGCTGAAACAATGTACATCTCTGCAATATCTGGATCTGGAACGCACCGGTATGATGGACTTTGAATTCCTGAAGGCATTGCCCGATCTGTACACATTCCGTCTCAGCGGCGAAGAACGGGACAGCGAGGCGGCAGATTCCCGGCGTGCCGCTTTTGGAGAAGGAACGTATCCGCAGATTAAATGTCTGGTAGTGGATGAGGACTGGATACGTAACCCGGCTTAATATTCTCCTGCACATGTTTTATCCTATAGACGCTATCTGTAAAATCACACCATTTGCCTGGATAAATGGTGTGATTTTTATACTTGTTTCATAGGAAAGTGTGTCCTGTGAAGTGATTTTCAGACGAACCATTTGGGATCGTTCTGCGTCTAATGTATGACAACTAAAAAGCGAAAGGCATTTTTGTTGTTCAAATACCCAAAGTCCGGACAGGGGAAACAGAACTGACAGCCAGGCAGGGCGCCGCGGCTGCCAGGTAACAGGGAGAATAGATATGAACACATTACTAAAAAGGGCAAAGCGCCGGGACGGGGAAGCGTTTGTGGCTTTGATGCAGGAGAATATGAAGGGAATGTACAGAACGGCTTTTGCGATTCTCTCCAATGATGAGGACGCGGCGGATGCGATTCAGGATACCATACTGGCATGCTGGGAAAAGCTGCATACGCTGAAGCAGGAGGCATACTTCAAATCCTGGCTGACAAGAATTCTCATCAACAAATGCAACGACATCCTCAGAAAAGGGCGAAAACTCGTGTATAGTGACAGTATGATGGACATACAGACCGGGAGCGCATGCGCCGAATATGAAATGATAGAGTGGCGGGAAATGCTCCGGTGTGTGGATGAGAAATACCGTGTCATTCTTGTTCTGTATTATGCAGAAGGTTTTAAAGTAAAAGAAATCGGCAAACTCCTGGGGGAGAGCGAAAGCACCATAAAACGTCGTCTGACGCTGGCCCGCAGGCAAATGGAGCTGATGTATTATCCTGAAATGCGGAGGGAATGCAAATGAATCAAAATGAAAAAATATGTTCAGCTTTCCGACAGGATATTGAACTCCCTGCGATTGTTACACAAAAAGCAGATGCGGCTTTTGAACAGATACTGTCAGAAAGCCATAAGGAGAAGGATAAGATGAAAGAAGAACAGAAGAACACACGGAAGAAATCTCAGAAGAAAAAAGTTCCCGTATGGGTGAAAGCCGCCACAGCGGCAGCGGCCTTTATGCTGCTGTTTTTGGGAATCTGTTCCGCCAATCCGGTGTTGGCGGCAAAAATACCTGTCATCGGACGAATTTTTTCCATGCTGCAGAAGACATCGGAATATCCAGGAGATTATGAAGGCTATGCCCAGCCTCTGGAAGATCCGGTTTTGGAATCTGACGAAGAGACAACAGCAGAAGATCCGTCTTTGACTTATACGCAGACTGTAGGGGATGTCACGGTAACACTGTCAGAAGTGTATTGTAATCAGGAAAGTCTCAGCATATCCATGCTGGTGGAAAGCCAGGAACCTTTTGCGGATAAGATTATGAAAAATGTGGATGGCAGGCAGTACCTGTCCCTGGCAGCTTCCAGCCTGTTTTCCTTCCGGGCGCAGGATCCTTACGTGGGGGATAAGGATCTGGAAGGTACTTTTCTGGATGAGCGGACATTTGCCGGTATCTGGCGGATCCGTCTTGACAGTGTATTGGTGGATGACTCTGAACTTGAAAAAATAGTTGCAAAGGCAGAAGCATCGGGGGAGGAAGTGGTCATTACGGATGAGATGATTCGCAGTCACACCGAAAAACTGACTCTGCCAGAAGAATTCACAGTGGAAATTCATCTGGAAAAAATTGTGGGCGATCTGGCAGAGCCGGAAAAGATAGACTGGGGTGTCAGTGAGGAAGAACTGAAAGGTATGTCGGATGAAGCATTTCAGGCGTTGTATGATGAAAAGATGAAAGAATATGGAATGGATCAGTATCCCAATCGGGCTGAGCATTACTGGTTTGAAGGTCCCTGGGATTTTACGATACCCGTGTCTGTGAACGAATCGGGAAATTATGCGGTGACAGTGGAAGAGGTGAATGAACAAGGCGTGGGGCTGCATACGATAAACGTTACGCCCTTTGAAGTGTCCGTGGATTATGCGGATGGCGGTATGGATTGTATTCCCATTGTGTTTGACGCGCAGGGGAACCGGATGGAGAATGGATCAGGCGATGTTTCCGTTTTGCCCATTGGGGATCATGCTGTCAACCGGATGACTGTTTGCATCTGCCTGTTTGATGTGTGGAAAGAGGACCTGTTATCCCATCGGGATGAAGCAGACTTTCTGCAATATGTAAAGGAAAAATCGTTGTACAGTAAAGAGTTGGAAGTGCCCGTTTCCTGAAGCCATTCTCCGGCGGTCTGTGACAGAGAGAATAAGAGACTGCCGCGTAGCTGACAACCGCTTATAATAAACTTCACAAAATGATTACCACCGTTTTATGCAGTTCTGATATAGAAAAGAAGGGGATATTTCCGCAGAGAAAGGAAATATCTCCTTCTTTTGTGCAAAACTGACTATTTTCACGCAGTAAATTTCCTATCTGTTAGGAAATAATATGGAAAAAATCGGGAAACATATCATGTATAATAGACACATGCAAGCGAGACAGAAAAGAATCCTTGAGATTTTAAACGAGAAAAAGGGTTGGATCACCGGAAAAGAGTTATCCACAATGCTGAGTGTTTCGGATCGCACCATTCGCAACGATATGGAAATGCTGAGAAAGGAGTGCAGTGGGCTGATAGAATCCAGCGTGCGCTACGGATATCGGATCAATCAGGAGATATCCGAAAAGAGCAGTTCCGGACAGGGCAGCGCTCCGCAGAGAGAAAGTATTCCGCAGACTTCGGAAGAACGGTGCAAATATATTATTGAGAAACTGCTTTTCAGTACCCGGAAGCTGAATATTTTTGACTTGCAATATGATATTTATGTCAGCGAGTTTACCATCAAAAATGATATGAAAAAAGTTTCCGAAATGCTGGAGAAGTACGATGGTGTGGAGCTGGTCAGAACCGACAGCCACATTTATATCAGAGGAAGCGAAGAGTGCAAGCGTTCTGTTTACAAAGATCTGCTTGCCAACGAAACCAAAGGCAATTTTATCAATATCAATAAAATAGATGAACTGTTTCCGAATTTTGATCTGATCAGGGTGAAAAATGTTCTGGAAGAAATTCTGGGCAAGTACAGCTACCGGGTGCGTGAGGAGACTTTTCCCATGCTGATGATCCACGTAGGGGTTTCCATCCAGCGGATGATGAATTACAACTATGTGGAAACAAACAGATGCCGGAGTGAAATCAGGGATACACTGGAATACAGGATTGCCATGGAATTTTTTGCCAGAGTGACCGCGACTCTCTGTTTTGAACTGAATGAAAATGAAGTGGTCCTCTTTGCCAATCTTTTGATTGGAAGACAGAGGAGCACCCTGTTCGATAACAAAGGGGAGTATCTGGTACAGGCGGAAGAACTGATGCTGAAGATTATCAGTACGGTCCGTCTGCGGTATGACATTGATTTTTCCGGTGACATAATTTTCAAGGATGGTATTGTCCTGCATCTGCAAAATCTTCTGGAGAGGATTCGCTATAAGGCGGTTGTTTCCAATGTCTGCCTGGCGGAGATTAAAAAGACATACCCGCTTGTGTTTGAAATGAGTGTTTTTATCGGTCATGTGATCAAGGAATATACGGGCAGTTCTGTTTCGGAAGATGAGATCGGTTTTTTGGCAATCCATCTGGGTGCGGCGTATGACCGGCTGAATATCAAGTACTTTTATCATGTGGTACTGATCCAGCCCAACAGCAGTACCCTCACAGGGGCGTGCAGTGATAAGATACTGGAACGTTTTGGAGAACGGATTGTAATCGACGGGATATTGAAATATTACGAGGCGTCAGTCATTGAGAGTCTCCATCCGGATCTGATTATTTCGACAATCCCCCTTTCCCACAAGCTGGATATACCGATGATTTCCATCAGTATGTTTGTGAACACCAGCGATGAGTATAAGATATTCAGGGCGATAACGGAACTGGATCAGAGACATTATAAAACGGAATTTGATAATTTTATCAAATGTCTGATTATGGAAGAGTACTATTTTCATAATCTGGAATGCGATACCTGGCAGGATGTGGTCAGCTATATGTGTGACCGGCTGTATGAGGGGGAACGTGTGGAAGAAAGTTTCAAAGATTCCACATTTGCAAGGGAAAAGATGGCATTTACCTCCTTCAGTTACGGGTATGCGATTCCTCATGCGTTGAATTATTCGGCCATCAGGTCGACGATGGGCATTGCCATATTGAAAAAGCCTGTGCAGTGGGGAGAGTATCAGGTGCGTCTGGTACTGCTTTTGGCTGTCAGGGATGACGAGCGGGAACTTCTGAAAATATTTTTTGACTGGCTGGGTAATTTAAGTGATGACACGCTTCTTTTGTCAAAGATTATGAAGGCAAAAACAGCGAGTGAATTTGTGGGTTTAATAGAATGACAGAGGATGGATATGAAGAAAAACAGGACTGACAAAGCCGCACCGAAAGTGATACCGGCTCCGCTGAACAGAAGGGGATTTGCTTTTTTACTGGACTGGTATCTTGGATCGGCATTCAGTGCCGTCCCGGTAGGGATTCTGTGGAATATGCAGACTGGTGAAACGGCAATCAATACCGATGTGACTCTGTTTGAAGCGCCATGGGGCTGGCTTGCGGGATTGCTTGGACTCTTGTTTGGAGCTGCTTACTACTATGTGGTTCCGCTCAAAATATGGAAGGGCCAGACATTTGGAAAGCGGTTGATGAATATCCGGATTGTCGGTGAGGATGGCGGGGCGCTTCCGGCCGGCCGGCTTGCAGTCAGGCAGATTGTGGGGATTATGATACTGGAAAGCTCGTTTATGCTGACGGGCCAGTATGCGACGCAGATGGTTACCATGCTGACGGCAGGGGCCATTGGAAATGCGCTGAATTACCTGATGCTCGGGGCATTTCTGATTTCTGTCTGGATGGTATTCAAAAAAGGAAAAGCGGTTCATGATCTCTGGTCAGACAGCCAGGTGGTATGTGGCAAAGAGAGCGAAACAAATTATACACAATTATAATATAAGGAGGAAGACAATATGGAAGAAATGGAACTGATCTGTTTTAAGATCATCTCTGCGGTAGGGGAGGCAAAGAGTGATTATATCTCTGCTCTGGAAGCTGCAAAAAAGGGAGATTACGAAAAAGCAGAAGAGGCAATCAAACACGGAGAGGCATGTTATTTGAACGGACACAAACAGCATGCGGAACTGATCACAAAAGAGGCAGGCGGAGAGAAGACAGAAGTATGTCTCCTGCTCATGCATGCCGAGGACCAGTTGATGGCGGCAGAGACGATCAAGTTACTGGCTGTGGAACTGATCGAACTGTATAAAAAGGTGAAATGAGGGAAAGGAGGAAAACACCATGAAAAGATTCTATTTATTCTGCAACGCAGGTATGTCCACCAGTTTGCTGGCAAGCAAAATGCAGAAAACTGCGGATGCGCATGAACTGCCCATCGAGATCAAGGCATTTTCCGACGCACAGATGAACGACATCGTAAATGAGTTCAATCCGGAAGTGATTTTGTTGGGGCCGCAGGTAAAACATCTCTACGACAAAGTGAACGAGAAGTATGGTCAGGAGCATGTGGTATCGGTCATTGACAGTACCGACTACGGCAATGTGGATGGCGAGAGAGTTTTAAAGAAAGCGATGAAGCTGTACAAAGAAAGTAGAGGAAAATAAGTTATGATGCAGAAACTTGAAAAAATCCTGATGCCCATTGCGAATGTGCTCTCCAGGAACAAGATACTGATCGCTATCCGTGACGGCTTTTTGGTTACGGTTCCGATCACCATTGTAGGTTCGATTTTCCTGTTGATTTCCAACTTCCCGCTGGAAGGTTTTCTGAATATGATGACTTCCATATTCGGAGAAGGCTGGGACGCATATCTGGGCAGAGTATCCGCTATAGCATTTGACTGTGTGGCACTCCTCGGCGTATTGAGTATCGGGTACTGTTATGCCAGAGAAAAAGGGCTGGAAAACCGTATCGCCGGCGGCGTGGTGGCAATGGTATGTTTCCTGATTATTACGCCTCAGAAAACATTCGTGGAACTGGAAGGGGCAGCAGAAGCGGCATCTTTCAGCGGATTCCAGTTTACATTCCTGGGTACTGCAGGTATGTTCCTGGCAATGCTCACGGCAATTTTGTCCGTAGAGATTTATGCATGGGCGATTAAGAAGAAATTGATTATCCGTTTGCCCGACGGTGTGCCGCCTATGGTTATGGAATCGTTTGCTTCCCTGATTCCTTCTGCCATAGCGATGACAATATTCTTTGTTGTAGGTATTATTTTCGATCATACATCCTTCGAATATGTACATTATTTCATTTACAAAGTACTGCAGACGCCACTGGTGGGTCTGGGCAAACTGTCCGGATTCGAGGTAATTTACCAGTTCCTCTCCACACTGTTCTGGTTCTTCGGTATCAACGGACCGGCTGTAACCAATACGATCTTCAGCCCGATCCATAAAGTGCTGACAGTTGAAAACTATGAAGCTGCACAGGCAGGTCTGGAAATGACCAATATCTTCACTGCAGGTTTCTCGGATTTCTTCTGCAACTTCGGTGGCGGCGGTTCCACACTGGGCCTTGTTATCATGATGGCCTTCCTTGGAAAGTCCAACCGTATGAAAACTCTGGGCAGACTGTCACTGCCGGCCGGAATTTTCGGTATCAATGAGCCGCTTATTTTTGGTCTGCCGATTGTGTTGAACCCATTGATGGCAGTTCCGTTTATCTTTGCACCGGTTGTAAATACGATTATCGGCTATCTGGCTACGGTAACGGGGATTATGCCGATTACGCTGGGTGTCCAGTTGCCATGGACCTGTCCGATTATCTTCTCCGGATTCCTGGTAACAGGTTCCGTCATGGGCTCTGTGGTCCAGATTGTGATGCTGGCGGTGGATATCCTCATCTATTATCCATTCTTCAAACTGCTGGATCAGAGATATGTGCAGGAAGAAAGTGCAGCAGGCAATGAGACGGATGAACTGGATGATCTGTCCTTTGACGATCTGGAACTGGATTAATGACAATCCACCTGAAATAACAGGAGGCTGAATATGAAAGTTGTATTGATTTTTGATCAGGGTCTGGCAGGGGCCGGTGGAAAATCCAATCCGAACGTGGGCCTGACTGCCGTGAAAGGCGGGATTGGTTCCTCCCTGATGCTGGAGCCGCATTTTGAAAAAATCGGAGCGCAGGTTGCAGCTACGCTGTACTGTGGCAATGAGTATTTTCAGAACAATGAAGAAGAAGTAGTGAAAAAGATGACAGCAATGGCTAAAAAGGTAAATCCGGACTTCGTTTTGTGCGGGCCTTGCTTCAACTATCCGGATTATGCACGGATGGCTGCCATGATTTCCACTTCGATTCTGGAAAACACCGATATCAAGTCTTGTGCCATGATGTCTGTTGAGAACGGAGATACCATCGCGGCATTCAAAGACAAAACGCCTATACTGAAAATGCCGAAAAAGGGCGGTACCGGTTTGAATGACAGCTTTGCGGATTTGTGCGAGTTTATGAAATGCATGGTAGAGCAGTCAGCAGAACTTGAGAATGTCCGCAATCGGGTTTGCTATTAAGTATATAAAATTTTAAAAGTGCCGCCGCAAAAGGATTTTTCGTAAAATGGATTTTGCGGCGGTCTTTTCAAAAAGGAGAGGTATGAACACAGGCAGATTAGAAAAACTATGTAACAGTTTCGGGGTCAGCAGCGCGGAGCATGGGATTTCCAAAATACTCCGTGAGAGTTATGAACCCTTATGTGATGAGATACGGTGTGACCGTCTGGGATCGCTCTTTGCGATTAAGAAATCAAAAAATCCAAATGCACAGACTTTTATGATCGCTTCCCCTCTGGACGAAGTGGGGCTGATGGTTTCAGAGGTGAAGAAGGAAGGGACTGTTTCCTTTATTCCGCTGGAACATCTGGCATGCAGCTCCCTGCTGCATCAGCGTGTGCGTATTCTGACGAGAGAGGATACCTGTATCGACGGTGTGATCGGTATGGACAAAAAAACGCTGGAAGATTCCTGTGAGGCGAAAAATGCGGATGACTTATTTATCACCTGCGGTATTCCTTATGAAGAACTGAAAGAACGCGTTCATCCCGGCGATCTGGTGGGATATGCCAGTGCATTTTGTGAGAGAGACGGGATTATCATGTCGAAGGCACTGTTCCCCAGGATATTTAATGAAGTGACATTGGAACTGCTGGAACGGATAAAGGATACAGAATTTGATTTCCATCTGGCAGTGGGCTGTATTGCGCAGTCTGTCATCGGGTTCAGAGGAACGAAAACAGCGACTTATGTAATCCGGCCGGATGCAGCCATTGCCCTGACAGCGTTTGACACAGCGAAAAGAAAAGCAAACACAGGGGACGGCGTGATTCTGGGATATTATGACCGCCAGATGCTTCCCGCACAGTCTCTGTTACATGATTTTGCAGGAAAGACAGAGACAAAACCTTATTTTGGAATTACGGGAAATGACGGTTCTTTTATCCATAAGACATTAAAAGGGACGCCGGCGATCAGTGTCGGTGTAGCCATGGATCATATGGGCAGCGCCAACGAGATTTGCAGGGCCGGGGATGTGGACGCATTGACAGAGAGCCTGGCTGCATATCTGGATACCATTGATTCTGAAAAAATTGCAGGGTTCGGACTGGGTGACAATAGATGATAAATTTGGAAAGACTGGAAAAAATATGTTCCGTCTGCGGGATCTCCTCCTTTGAGCAGGAAGTGGGCAGGATCCTGACAGAAGAGTATGAGAGCCTCGGTATCGACTGTATGCAGGATGGACTGGGCAGCGTGGTCGCTGTCAAATGCAGGGATGCCCGGGGGCCGGTGATGATGGTTGCCGCCCATATGGACGAGGTGGGCTTTATGGTGGAGAGCATCGACGACAACGGATTCATCCGGGTGCGTCCGGTGGGAAGCTGGTGGAGCCACATGGTTTTGGGGCAGTGGTACACCATTGTCACGAAAGATAAAAAGAAATATCCGGCGCTGATGGGCAGCATGGCAACCCATGGACTGCCGGAGGAAATTCGCAGCAAGACTGTTTCCATGGAAGACGTGTATCTGGATCTGGGTGTGAAAGACCGGGAAGAAGTACTTTCCATGGGAATTGCTATAGGGGATATGATTGCGCCCTGGGCGCATTTTGAAGTGATGAACAATCCCAAATATATTTCCTGCAAAGCTTTTGATGATCGAATCGGAAACTACATCATGGCAGAGGCTGCAGAGCGGCTGAAAGATACGGCCCATATCCCTCTGTACCTGGCCAATACCGTGCAGGAAGAGCCGGGCCTTAGGGGCGCCAGAACTGCCACAGAGGCCGTGCATCCGGATATTGCCTTCGCCATTGACACCACATTGGCCGGAGATACGCCGGCTAACCATAATATTTGCAGCCTGGGCAAAGGTGTGGTGCTTTCGATGATTGACTCCAATTCCATAGCGCCCAGAGGACTGGTGCGGTATGTGGAAAGTATCTGCAAAGAGCACGATATTCCCTGCCAGTATGCGGTATTTAACAAAGGCGGTACGGATTCCGGCAATATACACAAGGCTTTTGAAGGAATCCTCAATATGACCTTATCCATACCCATCCGGTATATGCACACCAACCACAGCATGATCCACGAGGATGATGTGGAGGCCTGCATCCGTCTGATCTGCGAGCTGGTAAAGGACATGGATGATGAGGTATTTCACAGGATATTAAACAATGAATGTAAATAAATATACAGGTCTGCGCACTTGCTGCGCAGACCGTGGAAACATGATATCAGGCAGGAGGAAATGATATGTATGGAATCATAGCCACATGGAGGATGGCAAAGGAAGGGATAGAACTGGCAGACGAAATGCTGAAAAAGGGGGAAACTTCAGGCAGCGCCATCGAGACTGCCATCCGTGCGGTGGAGGACTTCCCTTATTATAAGTCAGTGGGTTATGGCGGGCTGCCCAATGAAGAGCAGATCGTGGAATTGGATGCCGGCTATATGGACGGTGATACCATGAGCGTGGGTGCGCTGGGCGCCATCAAAGATTTTGCAAACCCCATCAGCATCGCCAGAAAACTCAGCGAAGAAAAAGTCAACAATGTACTGGTAGGGGCAGGCGCCGAGAAATACGCCCGTGCGTGCAAATTCGAGGAAAAGGAAATGCTGACTGACCGTGCAAAGGCTTTTTACCGCAAAAAGAAAAAAGAGCTGGATCAGGAACTGAAACCCTATGATGGCCACGATACGGTGGGCATGGTATGTCTGGATCAGTCCGGCACAGTGACAGCGGCTACCAGCACCAGCGGCCTGTTTATGAAACGCAGCGGCCGTGTAGGGGATTCACCGATCGTAGGTTCCGGGTTCTATGCGGATTCTGAAGTGGGTGGTGCGACGGCTACCGGACTGGGAGAGGATCTGATGAAAGGCTGTATCTCCTATGAGATCGTCCGTCTGATGAAAGAAGGACTGACACCCCAGGAGGCATGTGAGAAGGCAGTTGGCGATCTGGACCGGAAACTGAAAGAAAAACGGGGCGAAGCAGGCGATTTATCGGTGGTGGCAATGAACTGCAAAGGGGAATTTGGCTGTGCTACCAATATCGGCGGATTTTCCTTCAGCGTGGCCACACAGGACCAGCCCCCCATTGTCTATCTGGTAACAAGAGAAGAGGACGGCCACTGCACATTTGAAGAAGCTTCCAAAGAGTGGCTGGAAGAATATATGCGCGTGCGTATGGCACCGGTTGAGGAATAAAAATGAAAGAGAAAATCATAAACCATGTGAGTGAGCTGCTTCCGGATCTGGTGGAAGACATCAAAACAATCTGTAGTATGGATTCCAGGCAAGATACAGCCACACCGGAGGACCCTTACGGGCAACGGGTGACAGACTGCCTCAATGCGGCACTGGCCATTGCCCGGCGGCTGGGATTCGAGACCGAGAATGTGGGCAATCAGGTGGGCATTGCAGCCTGCGGCCCCGACACGGAAGATTACATTGCCTGTGTGGGACATCTGGATGTGGTGGATGTGGACGGCGTGTGGAAGACGGATCCCTTTGTATGTACGGAAAAAGACGGCACCCTGTATGCAAGAGGTGTCCTTGACAATAAGGGTCCCACATTCTGCTGTATGTATGCCTTAAAGGCATTGATGGATCTGGGGTATGAATTCCCCATTCGTGTCAAGATCATTTTCGGTACCAACGAAGAAACCGGGATGGAAGATATGAAATGGTATTTCAAAGACCACAAATATCCCCTGATGGGCTGGACTCCCGATGTTAAGTATCCGGTTATCTACGCGGAGCGCGGCAGGGCGGCATTCCGTTACAGCCTGCCGAAAGACAGGACAGAAGAACTTTATACCTTTGTCAACCGGTTTATTCTCAACAAAAATGATCTGGCAGCCAGCCTGGGCATCGACTATTCCGACGAAGAGTTCGGAAAAAACCAAGTGCGCAAGGTTGAACTGTTTGAGGATGCGGACAGTTGCGGCCTGACACTGGTTTCCAGCTATCCGGCTTCTTATAAGCTGGAGACGATGACAGAATCCCTGCGGAAACTGTGCAGCGAGCATATGATCCTCATTCTGGATTCCAACATTGATCCCGTCTTTTTTGACAAGGATACCTACCTGATCAAAACCCTGGAACGTGTCTATGAGGAAATCATGCACGAGGACGGAAGTGCAGTGACCACCACCGGCGGCAGCTATGCCAAAGTGGTGAAAAATATCGTACCCTTTGGCCCCAGCTTCAAAGGCCAGAAAGGCATCGGCCATATGCCTGACGAGTGGATGCGCATTTGTGACATTGAGAAAAACACCCAAATCTATGCTTATGCACTGCATCAGCTCATAGATGGCCTGGAGCAGAATTAAAAACAGGAACAAAAACAGCGAAATTCCGGACAGTGCCCGAAAGGATTTTACAGCCACGAAGGGGATGGAAAAGCCTTTCAGAGCAGGGGCATTGTCCGGAATGTAGCGGAACTGGAAAAAAACAGCGGAATTCCGGACAGTGCCCGAAAGGATTTTACAGCCACGAAGGGGATGGAAAAACCTTTCAGAGCAGAGGCATTGTCCGGAATGTAGCGGAACAGGAATAAAACAGGAATAAAAACAGCGAAATTCCGGACAATGCCCGAAAGGATTTTACAGCCACGAAGGGGATGGAAAAACCTTTCAGAGCAGGGGTATTGTCCGGAATGTAGCGGAACTGGAATAAAGCTGGAATAAAACAGGAGGGATTTGAGTATGAAAAGACTCGGCATCTCTGTATACCCGGAGCGGGCACCCAGAGAAAAATGCTATGAATATATGAAACTGGCGGGGAAATACGGTTTTCAGCGCGTATTTACCTGTCTGTTGTCCGTGGAAGAGGATAAAGAGACGATCAAACGGGACTTTACAGAGTTTTGCAAGGTGGCTCATGAGAATGGTCTCAAAGTATCGGTGGATACAAACGGAGCTGTTTTTAAAAGACTGGGCGCAGGGCCGCGTGATCTGTCCGTTTTCGCGGAAATGAATGTGGACATCATCCGTCTGGACGAACATTTTAGTGATGCCGAGGATATTGCCATCACCAAAAATCCCTATGGCATTATGATTGAATACAATGCTTCCTCCACCCAGGCGCTGGACGTAATGATCAAAAAGGGCGCAGACCGCGGCAATATGTGCCTTTGCAGTAATTTTTATCCCCAGAGAAATACGGGTATGGGACTTTCCCGGTGGCAGGAGCTGAACAGTTGGTATCAGCCGCTGGGACTGAATAATGCGGCTTTTGTGACCAGTCATGAGCCGCATACCCATGGGCCCTGGGAAGTATATGACGGGCTTCCCACACTGGAGATCCACCGTGACCTGCCCATTGACCTGCAGCTCAGACATTTGAATGCCATGGGGCTGATCAATGATTTCCTCATCGGCAATGCCTTTGCCAGTGAGGCGGAGCTGAAAGCCATGGCGGAAACCGACCTGAGCAAAATTATGATCAAAGTGAATGCAGCCGAAGGCATTTCTGAGATAGAAAAAGAGATTATCACTTGCGATATCCATATGTCCAGGGACGACTGCAATGAACTGGTTGTCAGATCAAGCTGGCCCAGAGTAGAATATAAAGACAAATCCATTGTGCCCCGGCCAAACGGCAAGGAACTGTTTACCAGAGGCGATGTGATCATTGTCAACGATCATCTGAAACATTATGCGGGAGAACTGATGATCGTACTGAGCGAGATAAAAGCGGATGATGTCTATAATTATGTGGGCCATGTGGATGGCGGGGAACAGCTTTTACTGGACTGCATCAAACCGGCTTACAGCTTTGCGCTGACAATTTAACGGAACGATAGAACAAGCTGAAATCAGGTCTGCACATTGACCGGGCAGACCGCAAGTGAACGATTCATGGGTGCAAACTCCCATTGCCGCAGGCAGTGATCAATGGAGTTTGCAGGTAACAGTTCTGTTTGACGAAACTGTTACAAAAGAAAATGATTCAGGCGTGAGGGTGACAATATGGAAAAAATAGTGGAAATCTGTTGCGGAAGCTATGAAGACGCGCTGGCGGCTTATCGCGGAGGTGCAAAGCGTATCGAACTGAACAGTGCGCTGTATCTGGGGGGACTGACGCCGTCTGTGGGGACGTTGCTTCTGACAAAAAAGCATACGGATCTGAATGTGGTGGCGATGGTACGGCCCAGGGCGGCAGGCTTTTGTTACAGTGATACAGACTTTGAAGTGATGGAACAGGATACGGAACTGTTGATGAAAAACGGCGCTGACGGCATTGCTTTCGGATGTCTGGATGCGCAGGCAAGGCTTCATGAGGCACAGATACGAAAGATCGTTCAGATTATAGACCGATACCACGGAGAGGCCGTGTTCCATCGGGCATTTGATTGTGTACAGGATCAGGACAGCGCCATGGAAGCGCTGATTGATATGGGAATTTGCCGTGTTCTCACCAGCGGCGGTAAGGCAAAGGCCATGGATGGCGCGGAGCAGATTGCCGCTCTCCAGAAGAAATACGGCGACCGGATACAGATTTTGGCGGGCAGTGGTGTCAATGCGGGTAATGCCGCAGAACTGATGGAAAAGACCGGTATCTGGCAGGTACACAGTTCCTGTAAGGGATGGCTTTGCGATCCGACTACCAACGGGCCGGATGTATCCTACTCCTATACGGAGCAGCCCCACAGGGATGCATATGAAATCGTAGATGAGGCGTTGGTGAAGAGGCTGGTTGAGACGATATGAATTTTCGAACGTTAAGAAGCAATGAAAAAGTGCGGTATGTCATTACCTTTACGAGTGTACTGGTGGCAGGATTTTTGCAGGCAGCGATTCTGCAGATTTTTATGAATCCGATCAACCTGCTCTCCAGCGGTTTTACGGGGGTTGCCATTCTGGTTGAAAAGATCACCTCCACATTTTTCGGATTTACGTTTTCCGTTTCCGTGGGCATGCTGGTTTTGAACATTCCGGTAGCTATATTGTGCAGTAAAAGTATCAGCAAACGCTTTACCTTTTTCTCACTGTTACAAGTATTTTTTGCCAGCTTTTTTCTGAAGATCCTGAATTTTGCGCCTTTATTTGACGATGTTCTGCTGAACGTGATCTTTGGAGGATTCTCTTACGGCATTATGACAGTGATCGCATTGAAAGGCAACGCGTCCACCGGAGGCGTGGATTTTGTGGCGCTGTATATTTCCAATAAAAAAGGCAAGTCCATCTGGAGTTATGTCTTTGTATTTAATGCAGCGTTGATTACCATTTTCGGATTTATGTTTGGCTGGGAGTATGCAGGTTACTCCATTTTGTTCCAGTTTATTTCCACAAAGACCATTGATTCTTTCTATCACCGGTACGAGCGTATGACCATGCAGGTTACGACGACCAAACCGGATGAGATCATCAAAGCCTATGTGGCAGAGTACCGGCATGGCGTTTCCAGGGTTGACGGCATCGGCGGATACAGCGGCAAGAAAATCAGCCTGCTGCACACCGTTGTTTCCAGTTATGAGATCCAGGATATTGCAAAACTGATGCACAAGACAGATCCCCATGTGATCATCAATACATTTAAGTCCGAAGATTTTTATGGCGGCTTCTATCTGAAACCGATTGAATGATGAAATGGGATATTTCGGAGCGAATAAAACCAGGGCTCCCGCGGCGGCATTTGCTTTCGCTTTTGCAGTTGCACCTGTCATTATTGTGTAAATTATCGTGTAAAACACAAAAATCTTCTTGACATTTGAACCGAAACGTATTAGAGTAATAAAAAAATAAAAATAAACCTGTGAGAAAGAGGAGTAGGCTAATGGATACCATACCAGAGAGCTGCAGATGGTGGGATTGCAGCATGGAGATATTTGCTGAATGGGCTTTCGAGGGCAGTCCGAACGTAAGTCAATGCAAGTAGGCGCTGCCGGGAACCGTACCCGTTATCCATGCGGCATGTATGAAGTACATGAAATAAGAGGGCCTTTTTGTAAAAGGTCAAGTTGAGTGGTACCGCGATAATGTAGATTAGCGCCTCAGACATCTGTCTGAGGCGTTTTTTATTCATGACAATAGGTTTGCAGGCTTCGCGCGCGGAACAAAAGCTGCGCTTTCCGGAAAATTCGGACGCGAGAGTGTGCGAAACGCACTTTTGTTCTCGTCCGGCAAATCATGACGGGAAGCATGTCACAGAAACGGGAGACTTTGCGGTTCTTTACAGACTCACGGGGAGCAAAGGAGGATGTATTATGAAAAAGAGAAAAATGGCATTTTTGATGGCGGCAGCGGCAGCGCTGGTGTTGACAGCATGCGGGAAGCCGGCGGGAGAAACCCGGTATACCATAGGCATTGTTCAGTTTGCGGAGCATGGTTCTCTGGATAACTGCAAAACGGGATTTCTGGAGGGATTGGCGCAGGCCGGCATTGAAGAGGGAAAAAACTTGACGGTTCTATATGACAATGCCCAGGCGGATATGGGGACGGCCAGCACCATTGCCGATTCTTATGTGTCCCAGAAAGTGGATCTGATTTGCGCCATTGCCACCCCTGCTGCCATGAGCGCTTACAATTCCTGTATCAATTCTGATATTCCCGTTATTTATACGGCAGTTTCCGATCCAAAGGGGGCCGGCCTGGTCAAAGCGGATGGAAGCAGTGTGGGCAATATTACGGGAACCAGTGATGCGCTGCCTGTCAGGGAACAGCTTGCCATGATCCGCCGGATGCTGCCGGAGGCGGAAAAGATCGGCATTATTTATACTACAAGTGAGGCCAATTCGGTGAGTACCGTGGCACAGTATAAAGCGGAGGCAGCGGCATACGGTTTTGAAATCGTGGATACGGGCATTAACACCATTGCAGAAGTACCGATGGCAGCGGCGGA
Source organism: uncultured Lachnospiraceae bacterium (assembly GCA_910589075.1). Lineage (GTDB taxonomy): Bacteria > Bacillota > Clostridia > Lachnospirales > Lachnospiraceae > VSOB01. The sequence continues at coordinate 153,596 of CAJUSK010000012.1, read as the reverse complement.
TATGGCGGCGAAAGTGGACTGTATTACCAACCTGACGGACAATACGGTGGTATCCGCATTGCAGACTGTACTGGATGAGGCGAATAAGCAGAAGATACCCGTATTTGGCTCTGAAGTGGAACAGGTGAAAAATGGCTGTGTGGCTTCCATGGGGCTGGATTATGTGGCATTGGGCAGGCAGACGGGCGATATGGCAGCCAAAGTGTTGAAAGGAGAGGCGAAGGCTTCTGAAATGTCCTGTGAAGTGATTTCGGCTGCCAGCCTGTATATCAACACGGCAGCGGCAGATCAGATTGGTCTGGCCATTCCGGAAGAAATGGTCAGTGAGGCAACAGAAAAATTTACAGAGATTACCGTGGAATAAAGTACGCCCGGTAATCGGTCAGGAGAGAGAATCGTGGCATTATTACTCAGTGTTTTGGAGCAGGGTCTGATCTATGGGATAATGGGACTCGGCGTTTATATCACCTATAAAATACTGGATTTTCCGGATCTTACGGTAGATGGCAGCTTCCCCATGGGGGCAGCCATCGCCTGTGTCCTGATTATCCGGGGAATTCCTCCCGCTTTTACCCTCCCGGTCTGCTTTCTGGCGGGCGCTTTTGTGGGAATGCTGACAGGTTGCATTCATGTGAAATTGAAAGTCAGGGATCTTTTGTCCGGCATTATCATGATGACCGCATTGTACACAGTAAATCTGCGTATTGCGGGAAAGGCGAATCTGCCTGTTTACAATATGGAAACTCTGTTTGACAATAAACTGGTGAACCGTGTATGCGGGGGCCTGTTGGAAAATTTCCGGACAGTGCTGATGATCCTGCTGATCACTGTGATAACCAAAGGTTTGCTGGACTGGTATTTGCGTACAAAGTCCGGCCTGCTCCTCCGGGCGGTGGGAGATAATGACACCATTGTCACTTCTTTGGGAGTGGATACAGGACTGGTGAAAATTGCAGGGCTTTCCATTGCCAATGGACTGGTGGCAATGAGCGGATGTATGTTTGCCCAGCAACAGCGCTTTTTTGATATATCCGTGGGTACGGGCACAGTGGTAATCGGCCTGGCAAGCGTGATCATTGGCACCAGCCTGTTTCGGAAGCTGACACTGTGGAAAGTAACGACCAGCGTGGTGCTGGGTTCCCTGATTTACAAAGGCTGTGTGGCTCTTGCCATCAGAATGGGGCTTTCCTCCAGTGATTTGAAACTGATAACGGCAGTACTGTTCCTGGCAATTCTGGTGCTGGGGATGGAGCGGAAAAAGAGGGTGAAAAGCGATGCTGGTATTACAGAACATAACAAAACAGTATCATCCGGGCACCATCAATGAGATGTGCCTGTTTGATCACTTTGATTTCACCGTCCGGGACGGGGAATTTGTATCCGTGGTGGGAAGTAACGGTTCAGGAAAAACTTCTCTGCTGAATCTCATCTGCGGAAGTATTGATACCGACGGGGGAAGCATACTGGTCAATGGAGAGGACATGACCCATAAGAAAGTACATCTGCGGCACAGAAAGACCGGCAGAGTGTACCAGGACCCGTCCAGAGGCACCTGTCCCTCCATGACAATTCTGGAAAATATGTCTCTTGCGGACAATAAGGGCAGAAGATATAGTTTAAGAAAAGGCGTACAGAAAGGCAGAATGGAGCATTACCGGGAGCTGTTGGCACAGTTGAATCTGGGACTGGAAGATAAGCTGTATACTCGCGTAGGCGATTTGTCCGGCGGGCAGAGACAGGCGTTGGCGCTGCTGATGTCTACGATGACACCCATTGATTTCCTGATTCTGGATGAACATACCGCGGCGCTGGATCCCGGAACGGCTGAAATCATCATGAAGCTGACAGACAGGATTGTCCGGGAAAAAGGTGTGACAACCATCATGGTAACCCATAATCTGCGTTATGCACTGGAATATGGAAACCGGCTGGTGATGCTCCATGAGGGGAAAATCATACTGGATAAATCAGGTGAGGAAAAGAAACGGATGGATACGGAAGAGGTGATGGGGATCTTTAACCGGATCAGTGTGGAGTGCGGGAACTGAATTTATTTTGGGTGGGGAAAAGCAGCCGTTTCATAGAAGATCATCAGCTTTCCGGAGGATCAAAATCCATATACGGGGAAATTCATGAATTGAATTTCCCCGTATACATATGTATTAACCAATCAGTTTATCCACATTCAGAATATGCTCTACCAGCCAGTCTGTCAGGAAAGTAAGAATATCACTGATTGCCTCATCGCTGTTCTCATCCAGAGATTCCAGATCGAGCCCTTCCAGTTTGGCGATAAATGCGTCGTGCTGCACTTTTTGCGTGAACATGCCCTTATAACCGATTTCTTTCATATAGTTTTCTTCATGTTCGAAATGGAACTTTGTGTAATCTCTCAGATTTTCCAGAATTGTGACGATATTGTCATATTTATCGGGGATAAATTCATTTTGCTGTAACTGATAAGCTTCCTCGGCGATTTCAAACAGCCTCTTGTGTTCCTGGTCCACGAAATCGATTCCTGTTTTGTAATTGTCTTTAAACTCGTACATAATGGGTATTCTCCTTTTCATTTATGACAACAGAAAGTTCGCAAAGCGTACTTTCTATATGTTATATATGTGTTTGATCTGATGATATTACCATCTCTGTCTGCATTTTTCCTCGCAGTATTTACAGCGGTACACTTCTTTTTCCGGATCGGTCAGGACGAAAATATGTGGCAGTCCCTGTTCGATGGAAGTGATGCAGCGCGGGTTTTTACACTGTATGACGTTTTTGATTTCCTTTGGCAGGGAAAGTTGTCTTTTTTCCACAATTCTTCCGTCTTTGATGACGTTCACTGTGATGGTGTGATCAATAAAACCCAGAATATCCAGGTTCAGTGTATCAATGTCACATTCCACTTTCAGTATATCTTTTCTGCCCTTTTTGCTGCTGCGTGCGTTTTTGATGATTGCCACGGTGCAGTCCAGTTTGTCAAGCTGTAAATGATGATAGATGGAAAGGCTCTTTCCTGCTTTGATATGGTCCAGCACAAAGCCTTCTTCAATTTTGCCTACATTTAACATGCGTTACCTCCCTGGTATGAAACGATGGTTTCCTGCTCCGGATTGAGTCCCAGCAGCGTGCAGATCAATGCCATGCGGACATAGACACCATATTGGGCCTGCCTGAAATATACGGCCCGCGGATCTTCATCCACTTCCACGGAAATTTCATTGACTCTGGGCAGGGGATGCAGAATGAGCATGTCCGGGCTTGCCAAAGACAGCTTTTCCTTGTCCAGTATATAAAAATCTTTCAACCGGACGTAATCTTCTTCATTGAAGAAACGTTCCCGCTGTACTCTGGTCATATAGAGCAGGTCCAGTGATCCGATGCAATCCTCCAGACGGATGACTTCTTCATAGTCAATGCCTTTTTCCCGCAGCATCTCAGTCATATAGCTGGGAATCCGCAGTTCTTCCGGTGAAATAAAGAGGAAACGGATATTGTCGTATCGGGACAGTGCATGAATCAGTGAATGGACGGTGCGTCCGAATTTCAGATCGCCGCACAGACCGATGGTGAGATCCGACAACCGGCCTTTCAGAGAACGGATAGTCAGCAGGTCTGTAAGCGTTTGGGTGGGATGTTGATGCCCTCCGTCCCCGGCATTGATCACCGGGATTTTGGAACGGCTTGCCGCAACCATGGGCGCGCCTTCTTTGGGATGGCGCATGGCACATATATCCGCATAACAGGAGATAACCCGTATGGTGTCGGAAACACTTTCACCTTTGGAAGCGGAAGAGGAATCCGCATCGGAAAATCCGAGTACCTGTCCGCCCAGATTCAGCATGGCCGCTTCAAAACTGAGCCGTGTCCGTGTGCTCGGCTCATAAAAGCAGGTGGCCAGTTTTTTTCCTTCGCATATGTGAGCATACCGGTCCATGTGCTGTTCCATATCGCCGGCCAGGTCAAACAGGCGTTCCAGTTCCTGGACTGTAAAATCCAGCGGACTCATTAGATGTCTCATGATAAATTCTCCTTCTTTTCTGTCAGACTGAAAAACTATGCGCAAAAAAATCGAAGGAACCAGGTCCCTCCGATTTTCTATATTAGGCTTTGTAGGAAACCAGTTCTGCCACAGGTTTTCTTCTGGGAGCAACAGGAGTTTCATCCGGATAGCCGATGGGAATGAGGGCAACCAGTTCCCGGTCATCAGGAATGTCAAGCAGAGTGGAAGCGGTATCTCCGTCAAAAATCCCCACGATGACGGAACCAATCCCCTGCTCATAAGCTGCCAGACAAAATGCCTCAGAAGCCACGCCTGCATCGTACATCTGCCATGTGTCGCCACGGGGCGTTGTAAAGGAACCATCTCTTTCATAACCGCATCTGTTTTTGATTACGGTTACGGCAATCAGCATGGGTGCATTCTGAATGATGACTCCGTTATTGGGAAACGTGGATGTGCATTCACTGCCGATTTTGTCTTTTAACGCGCCTTCCACAGCTATGTAGCGAACAATCTGTGTATGCTTCCAACTGGGGGCATACGAAGCGGTTTCGACAATATCCTCAAGCAACTGATGGTCAATCGCTGTGTCCTTGAATTTGCGGATACTTCTACGGCCTTTGATACATTCTTTTGCAGTCACGTTGAATCCTCCTTTTGTATATTTTCACTTTTTTATAATAGCATATACCCTCTTTTCTTTCAATGAAAATCTGTTATAATATGATATTGGCGTTTTGGCAGGTTTTGATGCAGATGAATGAGTGGTTTACAGAACATGCATTTGATTGTTTCTGACAACAGAGCGTGCAGAAAACATGTTTTCATTGCTTATGACAGTGGAACGTGCGGAAGTATGTTTTCAGTTGTTCCTGACAACAGAACGTGCGGAAACCGTGTTTTTGATTCATGACAACAGAAAGTTCGCAAAACGTGCTTTCTATTGTTGTTTACAATTCTGTAATGTATGCAGGCGTATAGGAGGTAAGCTGTATGGAACTGGATATGACGAAAGGAAAGCCCTCAGGGCTGGTGATCAGATTTATCATCCCTCTGATTATTGGAAATATATTTCAACAGTTGTATAATATGGTAGATACCATTATTGTGGGGCAGTTTGTCGGTGTGAAGGCGCTGGCAGCGGTGGGCGCTACGGGAACGGTTATGTTTCTGATCCTTGGCTTTATGCAGGGGCTTACAACCGGCTTTACGGTATTGACATCCCAGCGCTTTGGCGCCGGAGATATGGAAGGGATGAAGAAGAGCGTGGCAGCGGCAGTGCTGCTTGCAGTGGTATTTACCGTTGTGATGACCCTTGGCAGTCTGGCGGGGATTGACGGCCTGCTGCGGTTGATGAAGACGCCGGAAGATATTTTCGATATGTCCAGGAGCTATATCAGCGTTATCTGTATGGGTATGGGCTGTACCGTACTCTATAATCTGATGGCCAGTATACTCCGTGCGGTGGGCAACAGTAAGATCCCTCTGTATTTTCTGATGGTTGCGGCGTTTATCAATATTGTGCTGGATCTCATATTTATTATCTGCTTTCAGATGGGCGTGGCCGGTGCGGCCTGGGCCACCGTTATTTCCCAGGGCGTGTCAGGTCTGCTCTGCGTATTGTATGTATTGAAAAAGGTGGAAATACTCAAGCTCAGGCGCAGTCATTTTGGCATAGATATCCATCTGTTTTGGATGCAGTTGTCCATTGCGCTGCCGATGGCATTTCAGTTTTCCATTACGGCGGTGGGGGCGATTATGGTCCAGGCAGCGTTGAATATGCTGGGTTCCATGGCTGTGGCGGCATATACGGCCGCTTCCAAAGTGGAGCAGCTTGTGACACAGCCATTCCTGGCCATGGGGATGACGATGGCAACCTATGCGGGACAGAACAGAGGGATCAATGCCTGTGACCGTATCAGCCAGGGGGCCCGTTGTGCGTTCTGGTTTACGGCTGTGTACGCTCTGGTGGTGTATGGGCTGATCATGCTGTTCAAGCACCATCTGATTGCCATGTTTGTATCGGAGAATCTGGCTGAAATCGAGAGGTATGCTTCGATTTACCTGTTTTTGTGCGGAAGCTGTTTTATTCCCCTTGGCATGATTTTTATTTATCGCAATATTTTGCAGGGATGCGGCTTTGCGCTGATTCCCACCACCGGCGGGATTGTGGAGCTGGCCAGCAGGGCGGTTGTTGCCATGATCGCAGCGCGCTATGAGAGTTTTCCGGGCGTGTGCATGGCCAATATGTGCGCGTGGATTTCGGCAGGTGCGTTTCTCTGGTTGTCCTATCTGTTGATTTTCAGGAAAATCAGGCGTCAGGGGCATTTTTGAGAATCATTCAGCGCCAGCTGTTCGAAGAGCAGGCCGGTCAGGAACCATAGCGGCGCATAATCCAGCCGGATCCGTTTCCTGATATGGTAGCGGGAGTGTTCATAGTTCCATGGACACAGGTCTTTTTTTGCCAGCAGGGTTCCGGTGGTGAATTCTGCGATAAAAATGCAGACCATATATACAAGGCCGCGGATGTATACAGGAAACTGTCTGGTCAGGACATAGACCGGTTTCAGGAATACAGCCATACCATAGATAAAGAACATAAAGACAGAAGTATTTCCCATACCTGTCTTTTCACGTCTGCGGAAGGATTGCAGGGCGGTAAACGATATTTCCAGACACCATCCCAGAATACCGCAGCGCAGAAACATTTTGATAAAGTTTTTCATAGGAACAGTATTTCCCGATTATGGAAAGATATTCCGCTGTCATAAAAAAACAGTCATTGAAAGAGGAGCCCTTATGTGGAAAGAGACAATCGAAAAATATGAACAGGCACTGGACTATATGGAACAGGTGAAAGGGCGGGGAATCGTACTGGGGCTGGATTCCATGCGGCGTCTGGCAGAGCGCATGGGGAATCCACAGGATGATGTGCAGTTTGTTCATATTGCGGGTACGAATGGCAAAGGGTCTGTGCTGGGCTTTCTGTCCACGGTTTTGAAATATGCCGGATACCGGACGGGCCGGTACAGTTCCCCGGCGGTTTTTTCCAGGCTGGAACAGATACAGGTGAATGGCAGGCCTATTTCCAGGGCAGATTATGCGGCGGGCATGGAAGCGGTACGTCAGGCGGCGGAAGAACTGGAAGCGCAGGGGTATCCTTATCCTACGCCCTTTGAGGTGGAAACCGCTCTTGCCTTCTGGTATTTCAGGGAAAAGCAGTGCGAGATTGCCGTGCTGGAGGCCGGGATGGGCGGGCTTACAGATGCCACCAATATCGTCGGCACCACCGTGGCCGCGGTCCTGACTTCCATCAGTATGGATCATATGGGGATGCTGGGAAATACATTGGAAGAAATCGCCGTGCAGAAAGCGGGAATTATAAAAAACAACTGTTATGTAATTTGTATGAAGCAGGCGCCGCCTGTGATGGATACCGTGGAGCGGATCTGTGAGGAGCAGGGGGCGACACTGCGGATTGCGGATGTATCCTCAGCCCGGAAAATCCGCTATGGCATCGAACGACAGCGTTTTTCCTATGGGGATCTGGATGATTTGGTGATATCCCTGCCCGGCAGGTTCCAGACGGAAAACGCGGTGGTGGCGGTAAAAACCATAGAGACACTGCGGGACTGCGGATTCCCGGTATCGGAAAAGATGCTCAGGAAAGGGCTGTTGGAAACCAGGTGGCCGGGGCGGTTTACCGTCCTTGCAAAACGCCCCTATTTTATCATTGATGGGGCCCACAATGTGGATGCCGCACAAAAATTAAAAGAATCTGTCAGATTTTATTTTACAAATAAAAAGATAATTACTATAATGGGGATAATGAAAGATAAAGAATATGAGAAAATTGCTGCATTGACGGCGCCGTTGGCGGAGCAGGTGATTACCGTGGCTGCGCCGGGAAACGGGCGGGCGCTGCCCGCATATGAGCTGGCCGGCGTTGTCAAGGAATACAATCCCAATGTAACGGCAGCGGACAGTCTGCAGGAGGCGGTGGAGATGAGTTATCTTCTGGCAGACCGGGACAGTGTGATACTGGCCTTCGGTTCGCTGGCCTGTCTGGGGAAACTGGCGGGGATTGTGGCAAACAGAGACAAGATCAGGAGAGACGCACATGGTAGATCAGGGGAAAGTTGAAGAGGCAATACGGCTTTTGCTGGAAGGGATCGGAGAAGATACCTCCAGGGAAGGGCTGCGGGATACACCTGCGCGGATTGCGCGCATGTATGGAGAAATCATGCATGGCATGTCAGAGGAGGCAGGAGCCCATCTTTCCAGGAAGTTTTCCGTGGAGAGCAATGAAATGGTACTGGAAAAGGAGATTGTATTTTATTCTATGTGTGAACATCATCTGATGCCTTTTTTCGGGAAGGTCCATATCGCATACATACCGGACGGCTATGTAGTGGGGCTGAGTAAACTGGCAAGGACAGTGGAAGTCTTTGCCGGGCGTCTGCAGATACAGGAGCGGCTGACAGCACAGGTGGCAGACGCCATTATGGAAGAACTGAAACCACAGGGGGTGATGGTAATGGTGGAGGCAGAGCATATGTGTATGACGATGCGTGGTGTGAAAAAACCGGGCAGTCAGACCATGACAGTTGCCGTGCGGGGCATTTTTGAAGAGAAACAGGAACTGCAAAGCCGGTTCTGGTCCTGTCTTGCCAGGTGAACGAAATGAAAAGGGTTGACAAGATTTTAAAACATGCCGTTTTTCGGGCATGCATTGAAAAAAACAGGGAATGTGAAAAAGACAGGATATTTTGCAGGCATGATGTGGAGCATTTTCTTTCCGTAGCCAGGATTGCGTATATTCTCAATCTGAAAAAGAAAGTCAGGCAGAAGAGGGAACTGATCTATGGGGCGGCGCTGCTTCATGACATTGGACGGTACAGACAATATGAGGAAGGGATACCCCATGAGAAGGCAAGCGCGGCACTGGCGCCGGGTATCTTAAAGGACTGTGGGTTTGATGAGAAGGAGGCGGAACAGATTGTGGATGCCATCAAAAATCACAGGAATGCCGGTATCCGAAAAGAGAAAAGCCTGCGGGGCATTCTGTATCAGGCGGATAAGCTGAGCCGGGGATGCTATATCTGCCCGGCTGAGTCGGCATGCAACTGGAAAAACAATAAAAAAAATATGCGGCTTCGGTATTAGGGGGTAAGCTGTAATTAAGAAAGAGAGGAAAATAGGATGAAAATTGGCAATCGTGAATTTCAGGTATCGGATTCTGTGTATGTTATGGGCATTTTAAATGTGACCCCGGATTCTTTCTCGGATGGCGGGCAGTTCAATGATCCGGATAAGGCACTGCGTCATGTGGAAGAAATGATTGCGGCAGGTGCGGACTTGATTGACGTGGGCGGCGAATCCACAAAACCCGGTTCGGATTATTCCCTGGAAACAGAGGAAGAAATTGAACGGGTGGTTCCGATAATCGAAAAAATTAAAGCCAGATTTGATATACCGGTTTCTTTGGACACCTACCACAGCCAGACCGCCAGGGCAGGCATTGCGGCAGGTGCAGATATGATCAACGATATATGGGGACTGAAATTTGACCCGGAGATGGCAGGGGTGATTGCACAGGCCGGTGTTGCCTGCTGCCTGGTACACAACAGAAAAGAAGCGGTTTACAAAGATTTTATGGCTGAAATAACGGATGATATGGGAAAGAGCATTCATCTGGCAGAGAAGGCGGGAATTGCCAATGACAGGATTATCCTGGATCCCGGTATTGGATTCGGCAAAACCCGTGAGCAGAGTCTGGCGGCTATTAATGGCCTGGAAGAGCTGCATATGTTTGGCTATCCGGTGCTGATGGGGGCTTCCAGAAAATCCGTGATCGGCAATACCCTGGATCTGCCGGTTACCGACCGGGTAGAAGGGACGATAGCGACTTCCGTGATCGGTGTGATGAAAGGCTGTGCCTTTATCCGTGTACATGATGTGAAGGAAAATGTGCGTGCCATCAGGATGACGGAGGCAATTCTGCATGCGGGAAGATAAAAACCGGTATGGGTTTTCCTGCGGAGACAGAGATGAAATCCGTATAGAGGGTTTGGAAGTGTATGCCCGTCACGGGGTATTTCCGGAAGAAACGAGCCTGGGACAGAAATTTTTTGTAAATGCCACACTGTATACAGACTGCCGCAGGGCAGGGAAAAGTGACGATTTGTCCCTGTCCACGGATTACGGGGCAGTCTGCCAGGTGATCCACCGTTTTCTCACGGACCATACATACAGACTTTTGGAGGCGGCCTGTGAAAATCTGGCCCGGAAGCTGCTGTTGGAGTTTCCGGGAGTCCAGGGGCTTACATTGGAAATCCGCAAGCCTTCCGCGCCGATTCCACTGCCGTTTGCATCGGTTTCCGTGACTGTGACCAGGGGCTGGCGCCGGGCAGTGGTTGCCTGCGGCTCGAATATGGGCGATAAGGAGCAGTATATAGAAACAGCCGTTCATAAAATAGCAGATGATATGAATTGCCGTATTGTGCGCCGTGCGGATCGGATTGTAACAAAGCCTTACGGCGGAGTGGAGCAGGATGATTTTGTAAATGGGGCACTTCTGATAGAAACCTTATATGAGCCGGAAGAACTTCTGGAATTTTTAAACCGTCTGGAAACGGAAGCCGGACGGGAACGTATCGTGCACTGGGGACCGAGGACACTGGATCTGGATCTGATATTTTACGGGGACGAGATCATCCGGACGGGGAAGCTGACAGTGCCTCATCCGGATATGTGCAACCGGGATTTTGTACTGACACCGTTGGCACAGATTGTACCGGACTGGATACATCCTCTCTATGGAAAATCTGTCACAGTACTTCTGGAAGAACTGCAAACCAGGGCAAAGCAGCCTGCAAAAGCAGATGAAAGATGAGAAACGGGCGACATGACGCTTACCTGAGCCATGTCGCCTGTTGTTTGTATGTATGTTTGTATTTGGCTATTGTTTGGAAGCGCTGTCCGATTGTGCCAAGGCCGTGGCTGCCGCCGAAAATGTTTCTACCTGCACAGGGCCGTACAGGGGGGTATGGAATACAGGCGACGGTGTGTCATAGGCATTGAAATAGACATACTGGGAAGTGGAGTTGATATTTTCATAGACGCCGGGGGCAACGACTTCTTCTCCCGTACCGTCTGTGTAAATCCGTTTTAAAGCCGGTTCCTTTGCATCGCTTTTCTGGTAATAGATGTAATCTCCGGTTACATTGAAGAAATCCAGCCGGTCTTCGGTGAGGATCTCCACAGTCTGCGAATAGAGAGAATAGCGGCAGAGTCTGTAATCCGAGGAAATGTCCATATAATAGACGTATTCGCCCTGGACGATGGGGTTATATACGTCGCCCATAAAAATGGCGGCGATGGAATTGGTGTCTGTATCCAGGGTGTACAGATAATGGTCCTTACCTGTGCCGCCAAAGTAGATTTTATGATCCTGTATGCTGGCGGGGTTGATGACATAATTTTGTATTTCTTCATAATTGTCCTTGTCTATATCAATGCGGCAGAGAGAAGTGCCGGTTTTCGTACTGTAGGACTGGTAGAAAATGGTATTGTCCCACAGAGACAGGGAAGGAGACGGCACGCGCTTGAGGCAGACAGAGGATTTCCCGTTCTTTTTGGAGCGATATACGCCGTTGGTCCGGAACATGGAAGAAAAATGATCGGAAGCGGAAGAGGAAGACTGATAATAATACAGGAAATTGCCTGCCGCATTCAGGGAACTGACCTGTGCGTTGGACAGTTTCTTCACATCCGTTTCGTCCGGATTCATGACATACAGGGCATAGTTATCATAGGCGTTGGCGAAATAAACTTTTCCGTCGTCTTCACAGAAAAGTCCTCCATTGTTTAGATTTCCTGCGGTATTGCCCACCGTGCCAGCCGGGTTTTCCGGTACTTTTTTGGAAACGTAGGACCAGGTGAACAGAGCGGCAAACAGTACGACGGGGATTGTTATGAGCAGGATGTTTTTGAGTAGTTTCATAATAGACCTCCTAACATTGGTGACTGACTGTCAATGTCTATTAAGAGTATACCACGATTATCGGTTTCGTAAAGTGGCTGAGTGGGGATTTTCAGTGATTTTTCGCAGGGAACGCATCGTCTGCCTTCTGGCTTTTGCAGAAGGCATCCTTCCACAGGATTGTCACCATTTTCCCACCCATACTGCTTGCACGAGTCATGGAATTGTTATAAGATATAGAAGATGAAAATCTACTTCTGATACAGAGATCTACATAGACAACAGGCACAGCAGCAGCCACTGCTGCCCGCGGCGCAGAAAGGATTATGAGCAGATGGATTTAGGTGAACTCAGGCAGGGAATTGATGAAATAGACAGACAGATTGTGGAACTGTATGAAAAGCGTATGGAAATTTCACGTCAGGTGGCAGGATATAAGATACATACAGGCAAAAAAGTATTTGACAGAGCCAGAGAGGAAGAAAAGCTGAGGGCCGTGAAGGCCCTGACCCACAATGCCTTTAACAGCCATGGCGTCGAAGAGCTGTTCGAGCAGATTATGTCCATGAGCCGCAAACTCCAGTATCAGTTGCTGGCGGAGCATGGAAGTATGGGAAAGCTGCCGTTTATCGGCGTGGAACACCTGGAGGCGTCAACGGCCAGAGTGGTTTTCCAGGGAGCGGAAGGCGCATATTCCCAGGCAGCGATGGAAACGTATTTTGGCGAAGGGATTCACAGCTTTCATGTGGACACGTTCCGGGAGGCCATGGGCGCCATTGATGAAGGCAGTGCGGATTTTGCCGTACTTCCCATTGAGAATTCCACGGCCGGCGTGGTGAGTGAAATCTATGACCTGTTGGTGGAGTTTGAACATTATATTGTGGGGGAACAGATTATCCGCATTGAGCACTGCCTGCTGGGTGTGCCCGGCAGCCGGGAAGAGGAGATACGCACCGTATATTCCCATCCCCAGTCGCTGATGCAGAGCGCGGGGTATCTGGCAGGGAAGGACTGGGAGCAGATCAGTATGCCCAATAACGCGTTTGCGGCAAGGAAGGTGGCGCAGGACGGTGTCAGGAGCCAGGGGGCCATTGCTTCCCGGCATGCGGGAGAGATTTATGGGCTTACGGTGCTGAGGCAGGGCGTCAATCAGGAAGAGGACAATTCCACCCGGTTTATCGTTGTGTCTAATCAGAAGATTTTTGAAAAAGATGCCAATAAGGTCAGCATTTGTTTTGAACTGCCGCATAAAAGCGGTTCCCTGTATCACATGTTGTCTCATTTTATCTACAACAATCTGAATATGACAAAAATCGAAAGCCGTCCCATCGAGGACAGAAGCTGGGAATATCGGTTTTTTATTGATTTTGAAGGCAATCTGGCGGACAGTGCGGTGAAAAACGCTCTGCGGGGGCTGCGGGAAGAGGCACGGAATATGAGGATTCTGGGCAATTATGTGACAGGCCGCTGAGACAGGCAGACAGTATCCATGGCAATGGAACATTGGCAAAGTATGCTTTTTTGTTGTTATGAAAACAGAACCGGAAGAGGAACAGGGAATGAGAGAACAGGAACTGATATTGTACAGGGATTTTGCAAAAGAAGATATATTGCAGGATATGGCATGGCTGACGGCCCATTATCAGGAAGGGGATGCTGTGGACCGGGATCCGGCCGCGCTGTTGTATGACTGTATGCACCGGCTGCTGGAGTTGGCCGGCACCCACGGTTTTTACGGTAATCTCTGGCACTGCTATCTGTCCGATCTGCTGGCCAACAGTGAGAACAGCTACAGCATGGCATGTGAAGTGGTGGGAAGCGTGGCAGGGACCATCAATGAAGCGGCCCTCCATGACTTTGAAATTATAAAGGAATTTTATGATTATGATTTTTCCGGTATGATATATTGGCTGGGAGCGCAGCGGGTTGCGCTTCTGTTTGACTGGCACGTGGGAGAGCGGCGGGGCAGAGTGTACAACAGCCGTATCCGGGACCGTATCTGTGAACTGGCTGTCAAACTTGCCGGGGCGGCCACAGCGGCGGAAATGAAAGATATAACGACGGAATTTTACAGGGAATACGGCGTGGGCAGATTTGGGCTGCACAAGGCGTTCCGCATTGAACATGACGGGGAAGTGATGGAAATTGTGCCGATTTTGAACATTGCCCATGTGAAGCTGGACGATCTGGTGGGGTATGATATACCCAAGAAAAAGCTGATTGACAATACGGAGGCATTTGTGGAAGGCAGAAAGGCCAACAACTGTCTGTTGTTCGGAGATGCAGGCACCGGGAAATCCTCCAGCATCAAGGCGATTGCCAATGAGTACTATCACAGAGGACTGCGCATTATCGAAGTATATAAGCATCAGTTCCGTGATCTGAACGACATCATTGCACAGATTAAAAACCGGAATTATAAGTTCATTATTTATATGGATGATCTGAGCTTTGAAGAGTTCGAAATCGAATACAAATATTTAAAGGCGGTCATCGAAGGCGGACTGGAGAAAAGGCCGGATAATGTGCTGATTTATGCCACGTCCAACAGACGGCATCTGGTGCGGGAGCGGTTTGGCGATAAGGCGGACCGGGATGATGACCTGCATACCAATGATACCGTGCAGGAGAAGCTGTCGCTGGCTTCCCGGTTTGGCGTAACCATTTATTTCGGTTCGCCGGACAAAAAAGAATTTCAGAACATCGTCAGGACACTGGCGGCCAGGAGTGCGCTTCCCATACCGGAGGATGCGCTTCTGGCGCAGGCGAATCAGTGGGAACTGGCCCACGGCGGCCGTTCAGGGCGTTGTGCGCAGCAGTTTATTGATTATCTGGCAGGAAAAAAAGCAGAGGGGTGAAGATGAATGGGTGTAAAAACATTTGCGGCGATTGATGTGGGCTCCTATGAGCTTTCCATGAAGATATTTGAGATTTCGCCCAAGGAAAAACTCAGGGAAATTGATCATATCAGACACAGGATTGATCTGGGGACAGAGACATACACAACGGGAAAACTGAGCCATGAAAAAGTGGATGAACTGTGTCGTGTCCTGAGTGAGTACAGCGATATTATGAAATCTTATCGTGTGGCGGATTACCAGGCATATGGCACCAGCGCTGTCCGGGAGATGGTAAACCGGGAAATCGTTCTGGAACAGATTAAGATGCGGACAGGGATACATATAGATATATTGAGCAATTCAGAACAGCGTTTTCTGGATTACAAATCTGTGGCGTCTAAGGGGGAGAGTTTTAACTGGCTCATATCCAACGGCACGGCCATGCTGGATATCGGCGGCGGAAGCCTGCAGGTTTCCCTGTTTGACAAGGATTCGCTGGTGACAACCCAGAATATGCGTCTGGGTATCCTGCTGATCCGGGAACATTTATCCAAACTCAAGCTGCGCCGGTCCCAGTATGCGGATATTATAGATGAATTGTCGGGCAGCCAGATAGAGGTTTTGGAAAAGCTCTATCTCAAGGGAAAGAAAATCGACAATATGATCGTGGTGGACGAATATATTTCCAATGCGCTGGGCAAGAAAGACCGGAGATTTCTGGAAAATTACATTGACAAGGACACCTATCTGCGCTTTATGGGAGAGGTACGGGAACATTCCTGGTCGGAACTGAGCAAAGAACTGCAGATGCCGGAAGAGAGCATTGTCCTTCTGTATATTTCTTCCATGCTGGTGGAGAAATTCCTGCGCACCATGGGCGTTTCCAAACTGTGGATACCGGGCGTGACGCTCTGTGACGGGATCGGCTATGAATACGCCGAAAAAAATAAAATACTTGTGACCACCCATGACTTTGAAAAAGATATTATTGACTGTACACAGAATATCAGCAAACGATATATGGGCAGCAAGAAACGGGGCGAAACACTGGAAAAGATTGCCCTGACCATATTTGACAGTATGAAAAAGGCCCATGGTCTCAGCAAGCGGGAGCGGCTCCTTCTGCGTCTGGCGGCGCTGCTGCATGACTGCGGAAAATATATTTCCATGAACAATGTGGGCGAGGCCTCCTATGAGATTGTGATGTCAACGGAGATTATCGGTATTTCCCATGTGGAACGGGTCATTGTGGCCAATGTGGTACGATATAATTACCGGGACTTTTCCTATTACGGAGAAGGCCGGGAAACCATACCGGATAAGCACTCCTACCTCACTGTGGCGAAGCTGACTGCCATTCTGCGGGTGGCTACCGGTCTGGATCGGAGCCACAAAGAGAAGTTCCGGGATATTACGGCCACATTGAGGGACAAACAGTTGCTTCTGACTGTGAATACCCCCTATGATATTACACTGGAAAAAGGGCTGCTTTCTTCCAAAGCGGCGTTTTTTGAAGAGATTTTTGAAGTAACACCTGTTATCAAAAGGAAAAGAGGAATATAGCCATGGCGGATAAAGAGAAAAAAACAGATTTTACCAATCCAAAATACTATACGAACCGGGAACTGAGCTGGATTCTGTTCAATACCCGTGTGTTGAATGAAGCGAGAGACAAAAATAACCCACTGTTTGAACGGCTGAAGTTTCTGAGCATTACGGCCTCCAATCTGGATGAGTTTTTTATGATCCGTGTGGCTTCCCTGAAAGATATGGTGGCAGTGAAATATGATAAACCGGATATTGCCGGCCTCACGCCTCAGGAACAGTTGAAAGAACTGGACCAGGCTACCCATGAACTGGTGAATATGCAATACTCTACCTACACCCGTTCGCTGCTGCCGCTTCTTGAAAAGAACGGCCTGCATGTCATACAGACCCATGAAGAGTTGTCAAAAGCGGAGGGAGAGTATGTAGACCGGTTTTTTAAGGACAACGTGTATCCGGTTCTGACTCCCATGGCGGTGGATTCTTCCCGGCCGTTTCCGCTGATCCGAAACAAATCTCTGAATATCGGCGCGCTGGTACGGAAAAAAGACGGGGGCAAAGAACTGGAGTTTGCCACGGTGCAGGTGCCCAGTGTCCTGCCCAGAATCGTGGAAATCCCTTCCGGGGACGGCATTCGGAAAGTGATTCTTCTGGAAGAAATCATTGAAAAGAATATGGAAAAGCTGTTTTTAAGCTACGATATTGTATGCGCCCATCCCTTCCGCATTATGCGGAATGCAGATCTGACCATTGAGGAAGATGAGGCGGCGGATCTGTTAAAGGAAATTGAAAAACAGTTGAAAAAACGGCAGTGGGGAAAGGCAATCCGTCTGGAAGTGGAGGCCAATATTGATAAAAAGCTGCTCAAGATGATTGAAAAAGAACTGCATATCAAAGAAGAAGAACTGTACAGGATCGCCGGTCCTCTGGATCTGACGTTTTTGATGAAAATGTACGGGATGGAAGGCTTTGATCATCTGAAAAAACCGGGGTATACCCCCCAGCCTGTGCCTGAGATGGAAGGGGAAGGCAGTATCTTTGAGAAGATTCAAAAACAGGATATTCTGTTGTTCCATCCCTATCAAACCTTTACGCCTGTGGTGGATTTCATCAGGCAGGCAGCGAGAGATCCCCAGGTTCTGGCAATCAAGCAGACACTGTACCGTGTCAGCGGCAATTCACCGATTATAGCGGCGCTGGCCCAGGCGGCGGAAAATGGCAAGCAGGTGTCTGTACTGGTAGAACTCAAAGCCCGATTTGATGAAGAAAATAATATCGTCTGGGCAAAAATGCTGGAGAAAGCGGGCTGCCATGTAATATACGGCCTGGTGGGCCTGAAAACCCACAGTAAGATTACACTGGTGGTGCGACAGGAAGAGGAAGGCATTGCCCGGTATGTGCATCTGGGAACCGGTAATTATAACGATGCCACGGCAAAACTGTACACCGATACAGGGCTTTTGACCTGCAGTGAATCCATCGGCGAGGATGCCACAGCCGTGTTCAATATGCTGTCCGGCTATTCGGAGCCTCTGAGCTGGAATAAACTGTCTCTGGCGCCGCTTTGGCTGAAAGACCGTTTCCTCTCAATGATTCACAGGGAAAGAGATTTTGCGCGGAAGGGCAGAAAGGCCAAAATTATCGCAAAGGTCAATTCTCTCTGCGACAGGGATGTGATAGAGGCTTTGTATGAGGCCAGCACTGCCGGGGTTAAGATCCATCTGATTGTCAGAGGTATCTGCTGTCTGCGGGTAGGGATACCGGGGGTAAGTGAAAATATTAAGGTCCGTTCCATTGTGGGCAATTTCCTGGAGCATAGCCGTATTTTCTACTTTGAAAACGATGGCGAGCCCGAAATTTATATGGGCAGTGCGGACTGGATGCCCAGAAATCTGGAACGGCGTGTGGAAATCCTCTTCCCCATAGAAAAAGAAGAATTGAAACAGCGGGTGATACACATACTGGATATGCAGCTTGGGGACAATGTGAAGGCAAATATCCTGACAAAGGACAACGTATACGAAAAAGTGGACGGACGGGGAAAAGAACGTCTGGACTCCCAGGAAGCTTTTTGCCGGGAATCCATAGAGCAGGCCCGGAAACAGGAAGAGGTCTGTTCCAATCGTACTTTTATACCGGAAGCACACATTGCCTATGAAAAAGAGGACTGAGACGTGAGAGACAAAGGCATGAAAGAAAAAAAGATCATTCTGGCCTCCGCATCTCCGCGCAGAAAAGAACTGCTTGCACTGATGGGCCTCTCCTTCCAGGTGGTACCCAGCCGGGAAAAAGAGGTGCCGGAAGGGGATACGCCTGCAGAAATCGTGGAAAATCTGTCCCGTCAGAAAGCGGAAGCGGTGGCGGCGGGGTATCAGGACGGTATGATTCTCGGCGCCGATACCATTGTGGTCTGTGACGGGGAAATCATGGGAAAGCCCAGGACAAAGGAGGATGCCTTTCATATGCTCCACAGTCTCCAGGGGCGTACCCATGAAGTTTATACGGGCGTCACGCTCATTGATGTGGAACATGGAGAGCGGACATATGATACCTTTTCCAGAAAGGCGCTGGTGACTGTACATGCCATGGAGGACTGGGAGATATGGGCCTATATCGAAAAGGGTGAGTCCATGGACAAGGCGGGCGCCTATGGGATTCAGGGCAGCTTTGCCATGTATGTGGATGGGATTCAGGGTGAATATCATACGGTGCTGGGGCTTCCGGTGGCCGCACTGTATCAGGAACTGAAGAAATTTCATTGAATATCCCAATAAATAAGATGGCAGGAGAGTGCATATGAAAAAAGCGGTTATTTTTGATTTGGACGGAACATTGTCAGATTCCATTGTATCCATCGCCTATTGTGCGAACCGGGCGTTGGAAGCCTCCGGCCTGCAGCCGTTTGAAACGGACCGTTATAAATATTTTGTGGGAGACGGTGCGGCAGAACTGATCCGGCGGGTGCTGCGCAGCCAGGAAGAAGACCGGTCAGATCTGTATGATGAAGTGAAGGCGGCGTACGATGAGCTGTTTGCGGCAGACTGTATGTATCAGGTAAAACCCTATGCAGGCATTCCGGAACTGCTGGCAGAATTGAAACGGAGAAAGATTCTCACAGCCGTCCTTTCCAACAAGCCACATCCCAACACCTGTAAGGTGATTTCTGACCTGTTTGGTGAGGAGATATTTGACGCAGTGCAGGGGCAGACACCGGAGATTGCCAGAAAACCCAGCCCGGAGGGAGTATTTCTGCTGGCCCGGACACTGGGCGTCTCCACCGGGGAGCTGTTGTATGTGGGCGATACCAATACGGATATGCAGACCGGGAAAAGCAGCGGCGCTTTTACGGTGGGTGTGTTGTGGGGGTTCCGCGACCGGGCGGAATTGGAAGAAAACCATGCGGATGCCATTATCAATCATCCCATGGAGTTGCTGGACTACGTGTAGTATCCGGAGAATCGGGAAAGGAGAGTGCGTATGCAGTTTGACGATGTGGTATTACAGTGTTTTTTAAAGCATCAGCTTCAGTTGTTTCCGGAAACAGTGGCGGAAAGCCTGGAAGAGGCAGAGCATTTTCTGGAGGAATGTATGGCGGTGGTGGTGGATTCACCGGAAGCCGTACTGGAATATTTTGATACGGCCGGTATTGACCTGGACGGCGCCGACCAGGATACCATCCTGGAAGCGGATGAGGTATTCGAGGTCGGCGACGGCAGATATTTGATTGTGGAAGGGTAAAGAAAAATAAACTTATATTTCGAAAAACTGTTCCAGAAAGGGCACCAGGCCATCGTGGTTGTTATCAGATTCGGTAACGGCATCTGCGGCGGCCCTTGCCCCCTGAGATCCATTGCACATGGCGATACCCAGTCCGGCGGCTTCCAGCATGGAAATATCATTGTCCTGATCACCGGCGGACATCGTGTGGGAAAGGGGAATATGTAAATGCTGTGCCAGCCGTTTCAGGGCAGAACCCTTCCCGGAAGCGGCTGGGAACATTTCCAGCAGACGGTCGGTGGAGCAGATAAGCGTCACATGTCCCTGTGCCCAGGGCAGCAGGGATTGCTTGAGTTCTTCCAGAGTGTCCCGGCCCCTGAGGCTGATGGCGAGACATTTGAACGGAGGCAGCGACAGCGCTCCCGGTATATCCTCCGTAAAGATTGCCGGCAAATGGATGGTTTTCTGATAAAAGGTGAGTTCCGGCGTCTGGCTCCCGGCTACGATGGCTTCGTCGGTATAGGCGTGGCAGTGTATGCCCGCCCGGGCTGACGCATGTAAAAGATACCTGGTTTCTTCCATTGTCAGGCGGAGTTCGGAGATGGCTTCTCCCGTTTCACCGTCAACAATCTGTCCACCGTTGTTTGCGATATAATACAGTCCCCTGTCAGGGATAGGGAGCAACTGGCGGGCTTCCTTCATACTGTTTAAATGTCTGCCGGAAGTGAGGGCGATGTAATGCCCGGCCTGGGACAGTTTTATCAGTGCAGCCTTCGTGGCCTCTGTGACGGTTTTTTCCGTAGTCAAAAGGGTTTCATCCAGATCTGTAAAGAATATTTTCTTTTCCATATCATCTTCTCCCTGCTTCTGTTTTATCTGGCCTGGTAAGCATACAGAGCATCCAGGATACTGTCATGAACATAGAGATTGCCTTTTCCTGTTCCCATATCAATGTCCGGTTTGCGGGCGCCATGGAAGTCGGAGCCGCCTGTAATGAGCAGGCCGTATTTTCGGGCCAGGCTTTTCATATGGGTTTCTTCACCGGGCGTATAGGTGGAATAGAGTGCTTCCACGCCGGCCAGGCCGTTTTCCGTGAGCATTTTTACCAGAGCTTCCAGCCGGGCGTCGCTGAGATGGTACAGGGGCGGATGCGCCAGTACCGGAATCCCCTCTGCTTCCCGGATGAGACGTACAGCCTGCAGTGGAGTTACTTTTTCACGGGGAATAAAACAGGGCGCCTGGTCGCCGATAAACCGTTCAAAGGCTTCCGGCATACTGTTTACCACACCGTGCTCCAACAGATATCCGGCGTAATGCGCTCTGGTAATGACGGCGCCGGGGGAAGCCTGTTTTAGTTTCTCATAGGTAATATCAATCTTTGCATAGTCCCGTAATTTCTGACACATCCGCTCGTTGCGCTGCTCTCTGGAAGCGACAAAATCTGCCAGCGCAGATAAGAAAACAGGCGCTTTGTAATGGATTGCAAGTCCCAGCACATGGATGTCCTTATCTTCATAAGAGGTGGAAAATTCGATGCCGGGGATGACGGTAACAGGCCGGGACTTGGAGGCGGCGATTGCTTCCTCCAGCCCGTCAGCCGTGTCATGATCCGTCAGTGCAAAGGCGGTAAGACCTTTTTTCACGGCATACTCTACCAGTTGTGTGGGACTGAACGTCCCGTCGGATTTATTGGAATGTACATGCAGATCAATCATAGTGAAACCAACCTTTAATTTTCATCCTCTTCTTTTTGCGCTGTATAAACAGTACGTTTTCTTGCCATTTCATCGCTTTCCAGATATTCGTCATAGGTGGTAATCTTGTCAATGAGACTGCCGTCCGGAAGGATTTCCATAATGCGGTTGGCGGTAGTCTGGACAAACTGGTGGTCATGGCAGGAGAACAGTGCCACACCGGAGAACTTAATCAGACCATTGTTCAGGGCGGTAATGGATTCCATGTCCAGATGGTTGGTCGGTTCGTCCAGGATCAGGCAGTTGGCGCCGGAAATCATCATCTTGGAAAGCAGGCAGCGGACTTTTTCGCCGCCGGACAGTACCTTTACTTTTTTGACGCCGTCTTCTCCGGCAAACAGCATACGTCCCAGGAAGCCTCTGACATAGGTTACATCCTTGACAGCGGAATAACCGGTGAGCCAGTCCGCGATTGTCAGATCGTTGTCAAACTCTTTTGTACTGTCTTTTGGGAAATAGGCCTGAGAAGTGGTCACTCCCCATTTATAGGTTCCCTCATCCGGCTCCATCTCTCCCGTCAGGATCTGGAACAGGGTGGTTTTTGCAAGCTCATTGCCGCCTACAAAGGCAACTTTGTCGTCATGGCCCAGTATAAAGGAAATATTGTCCAGGATTTTTACGCCGTCCACCGTCTTGGAAAGGCCTTCCACAGTGAGGACCTCATTGCCGATATCACGGTCGGGCCGGAAATCAATATAGGGATATTTCCGGCTGGAGGGTTTGATTTCGTCCAGTTCGATTTTTTCCAGAGCCCGTTTGCGGGAAGTAGCCTGCTTGGATTTGGAAGCGTTGGCCGAGAACCGGGAGATAAATTCCTGTAATTCCTTGATCTTTTCTTCCTTTTTCTTATTGGCTTCCTTCATCTGCTTAATGAGGAGCTGGCTGGATTCAAACCAGAAGTCGTAGTTTCCGGCATAGAGCTGGATTTTTCCATAATCAATATCCGCCGTGTGGGTACATACTTTATTCAGGAAATAACGGTCATGGGATACGACGATGACCGTATTATCAAAGTTGATCAGAAATTCTTCCAGCCATGCGATAGCATCCAGATCCAGATGGTTGGTAGGCTCGTCCAACAGCAGGATATCCGGATTGCCGAACAGCGCTTTGGCTAAGAGTACTTTCACCTTTTCATTGCCGTTTAAATCCTTCATTATGGAATAATGGCAACTGTTATCAATGCCCAGGCCGTTGAGCAGTGTAGCTGCACCGGATTCCGCTTCCCAGCCGTCCATCTCCGCGAACTCCGCTTCCAGTTCGCTGGCACGGATACCGTCTTCATCAGAAAAATCCTCTTTTGCGTAGATGGCATCCTTTTCCTTCATAATCTGGTAGAGCCGCTCATTTCCCATAATGACCACATCCATAACCGGATATTCGTCATATTTGAAGTGATCCTGTTCCAGAACGGAAAGACGCTGACCGGGAGTCATGGCAATATCGCCCTTTGTCGTTTCCAGCTGACCGGAAAGGATTTTCAGAAAAGTGGACTTCCCGGCTCCGTTGGCGCCGATCAGCCCATAACAGTTTCCCTCGGTAAATTTAATATTTACGTCTTCAAACAACGCTTTTTTTCCGATGCGAAGCGTAACATTATTTGCACTGATCATATTTAACCCTCATGTTTTCCATATTTAAAGTCACTTCTATTATTATACATAAAAGCTGTGCTTTTTCAAGGAAAATAACGGATGTACAGAAAATAAAAGTATGTTATACTTTTAATGGCAGCAGCACAAATAAGAGAAAAAGGAGATGACGTAAATGGACAATCAGGTAATCGTAATCAGCCGCCAGTTTGGCAGCGGCGGGAGGAAAATCGGAAAGATACTGTCAGACAGGCTGCAGATTCCTTACTATGACATGGCATTAATTGAGATAGCATCCAAACGGAGCGAATCGGATTATGCGTCGCTTCTGGAAGTGGATGAAAAGAAAATAAACCGGAAGTGGTATGAGTTCTCAATGGAAGTGGGACTGGAATACCGGATGAAAAAGATTCCGATGAATGAAGAACTCTTCAGCCTGCAGGCAGAGATCATCAAGGATCTGGCAGCTCAGAGTCCCTGTATTATAATAGGAAGAGGCGCGGATTATATCCTGCGGGACAACAGGCGGATGCTGAGTGTGTTTATCCATGCGGACATGGAAACGAAACTGGAAGTCGTGCGCCGCCACTATAATCTTTCCAGAGAAGAGGCGGCAGCGCTGATCCGCAGAACAGACAAGCAGCGCAGTGTATACTATAATTATTATACGGAATATAAGTGGGGAGATATCGATACTTATGACGTGGCACTGGACAGAGGACGGCTCGGTATCGAGAAGTGTGCGGATATTCTGGAAATGATATACCATGCTCTTTAAAAATTCTTAAAAATATGAATAAAATATGAACAAAAATTAAGAAAATCTTATTTTGTTCACAGATTATTTACAAAATGCCGGTAAAGGTTTATACTCCTGTTTGTACAATCGTTCAGTCATAAAAGGAGGAAAAGATTATGAAAAAAAGAATACTGGCAGTGGTACTGGCAATGATGATGACTTCCGCAATGGCAGTTGCATGCGGTGCGGATGAAGGCGCTACGGCGCCGGAGACAGAGGCGGCAGCACCTGTGGAAGATACGGAAATGCAGGAAGAAGACGAGACACCTGCAGAAGCACAGGAGCCCCAGGCGGATGAAGAAAATGCGGAAACAGAAGGCACAGAGGAACAGGCGCCGGAGACTGAGGCTGAGGAAAACGGTGAAGCTGAAGGTGAAACAGAAGTCCAAACCGAAACGGAAGAGACCTCTTCCCAAGAGGATGGAGAATCGGCTGAATAAAAGATTTTATACAAGAGGAATCCCGCGGAGGGATTCCTTTTGTATATGCCGCAAAAATAAGCCGGGGAGAGCAAAGCCGCCTGTTTCTGCCGTTTTTCGCGTATCTGCCCGCGGCTCTGAGGAAGCGGTGATTTCATCAGCGTTTCCCTAGACAAATTTCCCGAAAACCGATATAATGAAAATAGCTTTTGACTGTAACAAAAAGCAGGAAATCTAAGGGATGAGAGGTATACTTTTATGGGATACGGAGCGCTTCCTCTGGAGAAGAGGCTGAAGGAAAATATCAGAAATTACAGGCTTGCCAATCTTTATAAAATAGAAGAACTGATAAGCCAGATGCGTCTGTTGCATGAACTGACAGGCATCAAAATCTTACTGACTGACAGGCATGGCGAGAAAATGGCAGCCATGGGGAATTTTGCGGATTTTACCCCGGATGTGGTAGGAGAGCCGGGGCGGAAGCTGCGCGTGGCCAACCGGACGGTGGGTCATGTGTATACAAGGGAAGACGCAGTAGAGGCCGGCAAAGAGCAGATGGCTGTGAGCTTTCTGGAGCAGCTTGTACAGATGTGGGAGCGTCTGGGTGAAGAAGTATTTATCAACAGAGAAAGTGCGGTCTACATAGATGAAATAGAACTGATGGTGGAAGAGGCGCATCGTATCAGACACGGCGAAACAGAGGATATGCTGACAGGTGTGCTGAACAAATCCTGTTTCAAAGAGCGGATGAAGGCCATGGATGATTCTGAAGTAGTGCCGGTTGCCGCTGTGGAAGCCAATATCAACGACTGGAAGTTTGCAAACGATCATTTCGGCGACGAGGAAAGCGACCGTCTGATTCAGATTATCGCCCGGATTCTGAAAGAAGAGGCGGGAGAGGAATATGTGCTGGGCCGTGTGGACGGAGATGTATTCCATATAGCGATCCCTCTGCCGGAGGAAGGCGAAGCGGAAGGGTATATGGAACGGGTGCAGAGTCGGTGCAATGCATATACAGATACAAAACTGACCCCTTCGGTTGCCGTCGGACTGATGTACAAGACCAATGTGGAAGAAACACTGGACGATGTGTTTGCGGAAGCGGAATATAAGATGTTTGAGAATAAATTTGAGATGAAGCAGAATCAGGCTTACCAGGCCAGATTGCGGAGAGGCCTGAAGTGAGATAAAAGCCTTTGGATTTAAAAAAATGTCTCCTTTTTCATCAGAATCCGGATATGGAATTCTGACGAAAAAGGAGCATTTTTTTGTCAGAATATGCCACATCTGTTTTTTGTGCATGATACATCTTGACAAGCGGATTTTAAGTGGGATATTATGATGAAGATTCAAAGAACACAGCCATTGCCCTGCAGAGGAATGCAGAAACAGGAGGCTGTGAAAGTAAATCCGGAAACGGAAAGAAAGGGGAAATAGAGAATCATGAAGAAACGAGTTTTAACACTGCTTCTGGCAGGTATGCTGGTGTTGTCTGCAACCGCATGTGGCAGCGCAGACGGGGACAGTGCATCTGCCAGCCCGGTACAGACAGAGGCAGAGGCCGAAGCGCCTGCAGAGGCAGAGGCGGAGACAGAGGCTGCGGAGGAAACAGAGCCCGCAGAGGAAGAAGACGTTTTTGAGAAGGCACTTGAGAATGCCAGAAACGTTGAGAGCATGGAACTCCAGATGGTGATGGATATGTCCATGCAGGCAAGCCAGGATGGAGAAGAGCAGTCCGCAGATTTTGTGATGAACATGGATATGGCCTGCATCAATGATCCTTTTAAACTCAAGATGGAAACCACTGTAGATGCAGGTACAGGGGAAGAGCCTGTGACAATCAGCATTTATGGAGAGGTTGGGGAAGATGGTACGGCTACCGCATATATGAATGACGGCACAGGCTGGCAGAGCCAGACAGTGGGCAAAACAGATCTGGTGCAGTATGATGCAAGCGCCAATATGCTTGGTTCAATAGATACCGGTTCTGAGTATACGGCAGACGGCATGGAAGAAGTGGACGGAGCAAATGCATATAAATATGCCCATACGATGAGCGGAGAGGAAGCAAAAGAAGCAATACTCAGTTCCGGTGCGCTTGATTCCCTTACTTCCGCAGGTATTGATCCCAGCCAGTTTGAAAGTGCAATGGGTGACATCGGAGAGCTTACAGAGTATATCTGGATTGATGAAGCCACTCTGTACCCTGTAAAATATGAGATTGACATGACAGAAGTGATGGCTGCCATGATGGACAGCGTTCTTGAAAGTATGGGCGATGAGGCAGAAGGCGTAAGCATGAGTTTTTCAAAGATGAAAATGACCATGCATTTTTCAAATTTCAACAGTGTTGAAGACTTTGAAATGCCCGGAAATGAGAGCGAAAACTAAAGAGACGGCTGGCATACAGCAGTCGTAGGACGTACAGCGTTTTGTTTATGAGACAAAAGGGCATTTTGCTTTGAGCAGAATGCCCTTTTCCATAGATGGGAAGTTTCTTAAAAAATCTAAAATAAGTATAAAATCGCCAGATAGTGGAAAAATTAAGAAAAAGAGAGTAAACAAGAGATAAATAGATAAAAAGTGAGATAAAGAGATTATATAGGCGGTGAGTTAAGTTGCATAACACTGAGTAAGAAACTAATATATGGATAGTTCTTAGCACTCAACGCAAGTGAGTGCTAATAAAGATAGAAAAGCAGCAGTGAATGATAAAGGAGGCAATCTAAATGAAATTAGTACCATTGGGTGACAGAGTCGTATTAAAGCAGTTAGTTGCAGAGGAGACCACGAAATCCGGAATCGTTCTTCCGGGGCAGAGTAAGGAGAAGCCTCAGCAGGCAGAAGTAATCGCAGTTGGTCCTGGCGGGGTAGTAGATGGCAAGGAAGTAAAGATGGAAGTCAAAGTTGGCGACCAGGTGATTTATTCCAAATATGCCGGCACAGATGTGAAACTGGATGAGGAAGAGCTGATCATTGTAAGACAGAGCGATATTCTGGCAGTAATTCAGTAATTTTAAGAAAATAGGTAGGAGATGAACGTTATGGCAAAGGAAATTAAATTTGGGGCAGAAGCCCGTGCAGCTTTGGAGACCGGTGTCAATAAACTGGCAGATACAGTGCGTGTGACACTGGGACCGAAAGGAAGAAACGTAGTACTTGACAAATCTTACGGCGCGCCGTTGATTACCAATGACGGTGTTACCATCGCAAAGGAAATCGAACTGGAAGACGCATTTGAAAACATGGGCGCACAGCTTGTAAAAGAAGTGGCAACCAAGACAAACGATGTTGCCGGTGACGGCACCACAACCGCTACCGTACTGGCTCAGGCCATGGTAAACGCAGGGATTAAGAACCTGGCGGCAGGCGCTAACCCCATTATCCTGAGAAAGGGTATGAAAAAAGCAACTGACTGTGCAGTGGAAGCCATTGAAAAGATGAGCGCAAAGGTCAGCGGCAAAGAGCAGTTTGCAAGAGTGGCAGCAGTTTCTTCCGGAGATGAGGAAGTGGGCAACATGGTTGCAGACGCTATGGAAAAGGTGACAGGCGACGGCGTAATTACCATTGAAGAGAGCAAGACCATGAAGACGGAACTGGACCTGGTAGAAGGTATGCAGTTTGACAGAGGTTACATTTCCGCTTATATGGCAACCGATATGGATAAGATGGAAGCAAACCTGGATGATCCCTATATTCTGATTACTGACAAGAAAATCAGCAATATCCAGGAGATTCTTCCGATGCTGGAACAGGTGGTTCAGTCCGGTGCAAAACTGCTGATCATCGCAGAAGATGTGGAAGGTGAGGCGCTGACCACATTGATCGTAAACAAACTGCGCGGCACATTCAATGTAGTGGCAGTGAAAGCGCCCGGTTATGGCGACAGAAGAAAAGCCATGCTGGAAGATATTGCCATCCTGACAGGCGGCAAGGTAATTTCCGACGAACTGGGACTGGATCTGAAAGAGGCAACACTGGAAGACCTGGGACGTGCGAAATCCGTGAAAGTACAGAAGGAAAATACAGTGATCGTAGACGGCGCAGGCAACAAAGATGAAATCCAGGCAAGAATTTCTCAGATTAAGAGACAGGTGGAAGAAACCACTTCCGATTTTGATAAAGAAAAACTGCAGGAGAGACTTGCAAAACTGTCCGGCGGCGTAGCAGTTATCCGCGTGGGCGCTGCAACGGAGACAGAAATGAAAGAAGCAAAACTCCGTATGGAAGATGCGCTGAACGCAACAAGGGCAGCGGCAGAAGAAGGCATTATCTCCGGCGGCGGTTCCGCTTATATCCATGCAGCAAAAGAAGTTGAAAAACTGGCTGACACACTGGAAGGCGACGAGAAGACAGGTGCCAATATCGTACTCAAGGCACTGGAGTCCCCTCTGTACCATATCGTAGCCAATGCCGGTATGGAAGGCAGCGTAATTATCAACAAAGTAAGAGAATCCGAAGTAGGTATCGGTTTCGATGCGCTCAAGGGTGAATATGTGGATATGGTGGCAACAGGCATTCTGGATCCTGCAAAGGTGACAAGAAGCGCACTGCAGAACGCAACAAGCGTTGCTTCCACACTGCTGACAACAGAGTCTGTAGTAGCCAATATCAAAGAAGAAACACCTGCAATGCCTGCAGGCGGCGGCATGGGCGGTATGATGTAAGCGATCAGAGGGAATATCTGTCTGATGTAAATATCAAGACATTGAAAAGTGGCTGAAACATTTTGTTTTTGCCACTTTTCTTCTGTGCAGGGCCTGGGTGTTTTGAAGGAGAGCCCGGTGCCAGAAACGGAAGAAAGAAGGAGTAAGCGTATGCAGACAGATTATAAACATATGGGCCTCAGGCTCCTGAAAAAAGGACAGAAAGGTATGGTACACGCCATATTCAGCCGTTTCGGTCTGCTGCTTTTGCTGCTTGTCATACAGGTGTCTGCCCTGTTTGGGGTGTTCCGGTGGTTTCAGGAATTCCTGCCGCATATCTGGGGCGGAACGGCACTGTTTACATGTGTTATGGTCATTTATCTTCTGAACAGCAGGATTCATCCGGCGCCGAAAATTACGTGGCTGGTTGTTATTATGCTGGTTCCCGTATTCGGTGTGCTTTTGTTTCTGTATACACAGAGCGATATTGGGCACAGGGCGTTGAAAAAGCGGATCCACCAGATCATTACCAATACGAAGGAAAGCATCCCCCAGTCAGATGTTGTTATGGAGCGGTTGTCAGAGGAAAATCCGGGTGTGGCGTCTCTGGCGCATTATATACACAGAAGTGGCTGCTATCCGGTATTTGCCAATACCTCTGTCAGATATTTTCCGCTGGGAGAAGATATGTTTGAAGAGATGCTGGGACAGCTTGAAAGAGCAAAGCATTTTATCTTTATGGAATATTTCATTGTGGATGAAGGGCTGATGTGGGGAAACATATTGGAGATCCTTGCCAGGAAAGCGGCAGAAGGCGTGGATGTCCGTGTGATGTATGACGGAGCCTGCGAGTTTGCCCTGCTGCCCCATGATTATCCCAGACGATTGAAAGCGCTGGGAATCCGGTGTAAGGTGTTTGCGCCGGTTTCCCCGTTTGTCTCCACCTGTTATAATTATCGGGATCACAGAAAGATTGCGGTGATAGACGGGCAGACGGCCTTTACCGGCGGCGTCAATCTTGCGGATGAATATATCAATCAGTACAGGAAATTCGGCCACTGGAAAGACACTGCCATTATGCTGAAAGGTGAAGCGGTGAAAAGCTTTACGCTGATGTTTCTGCAGATGTGGGGAATCACTGAAAGAGAGGATGAATCCGGGCATTTCCTTTCCTATCCCCCATTGTCTGTGGAAAGGGCGAAGGGATGTGTGATTCCGTATGGAGACTGTCCGCTGGACGATGACCGTCTGGGGGAACGTGTGTACATGGATATTCTGAACAGGGCGGTCCGGTATGTACATATTATGACGCCTTATCTGATATTGGGCAGTGAGATGGAGACGGCGATCCGGTTTGCGGCGGAGAGAGGCGTGGAGGTGATCCTGATGCTGCCGGGCATCCCCGACAAACGGATTCCCTATGCGCTGGCCAAAACCCATTACAGGCCGTTGCTGGAATCCGGGGTAAAAATTTATGAGTATACACCGGGATTTATCCATGCGAAAGTATTTGTCAGTGATCAGTCGGAAGCGGTTGTAGGAACCATTAATCTGGACTACCGCAGTCTGTATCACCATTTTGAATGTGCCACCTATCTGTATCACACAGACTGTATTTCGGATATTGAATCTGACTTCCAGTCTGCCCTTGCAAAATGCAGGCAGATTACGGAGGAAACGGTCCGCAGGGAAGCCTGGCATGTAAAGCTGACAGGCTGTCTGATGAAAGTCATTGCCCCACTGCTGTAGGTGGCGCATCCGGCCCCGGCAGGAGGCGTGGGCGGTTCAGGCAGATGGAGCCTGCAGAATGGGAATTTCAATCCGGGTGATAAAGTCTTCAATCCGGTCGATTACCGTTTCGTTGATTCCCTGTTCATAGGAAAAGCCTGTCAGTGTCAGTCCATGGATGTCTGCGTATTTAAGGATGGCCTCATATCGCCGGGGAATTTTGACTTGTTTTTGACTTGTGACTTTTCCTCTGCTTTGTGATATAATGAAGTGCGCTGGTGCGCGCAGGCTGTGAGAAATTCTCTTACCGGTGACAGGGCCTTCCCCGTGTCATAAGCCGGAACGATGGAAAAGAGACGTTGCAGCTTTTGCGTATTCTGAACAATAGAAAGCACGCTTGGCGGATTTTCGATTGTCCTGAATAAAAAATCCGAACATGTTTCAGGTATGGAGGTGGAGTATGAAAAAAAGAATTGCTATGAGTGTTATGTTATCTGTTACAATGCTTACCGGCCTTTCCCTTACGGCGTTTGCCGGACCCCAGGAGAAACTGCCACTGGTGTTGCCTTCAGAGCAGAAGGAGGAGGCAGCCGATGAGAGCGGCAGCACAGTTGTCTCGGAGGAACCGACGGTTTTGCGCAACACTGCGTTTACAACATTGGAAGAGATGCAGCAGAAAATGGGGACCCGGGATACTTCCTGGTCTGTTCTGTATCTGCCGGAAGTAGAACAGAGTTATTGGAATTTCAGTGCGGATGGCGAATGGGAAACCAGAGAAATGTCTCTGAATCTTGTCAGCAATGCATACCAGAATCTGGAAATGTTTCTGGATAACGGGTATTTGCTGGACTATTATGAACTCAAGGCGTATGCGGAGGATTATCTGCTGAGAAAGGGAGAAGCGGACAGCTATTACAGGATATTGACAGATTGTTTGAATAATCCGTATCTTTTGAATAAACCAAAGGCACAAGTGACAGATACTACATATAATGGAAGAGATTACTCCGCTGTATTCAATCCGGAGTATTATTATGATACCAATCCGGATCTGCAGGTGTCCGTGGGATTCAATCCGCCGGAACTGTTACGCCACTTTGTGGAAAAGGGCATCATGGAAGGCAGAAAAGGAAACAATGAGCTGGATATGGATATGTATATCGCATATACGGACGGTGAGATTTTCCTGCGCCTGTCCGGGATACAGGCACCGGGGCCGGCTCCGTGCGTTGCGAAATATAGCTACAGCAGGGCAAATTATTATGGAAAACTACTGGGGCACTATACCTATGACAGTTTGTTTGAGGAGCAGTCCACACCGGATGGCACTTTCTGACAGATTGCCCCGCTGCCGGTTTCTACAGGGAGATTGTTTTGGCGCAAGAAAATATGGCAGACCGGTAGAAATTCCGGCGGCTTCTGTGTTATACTGTGAAAGTACTTAAAAACGCTGGCTCAGGAGTACACATTCCTGCGTGTTTGATGCATGCGCAGGAATGTGTTTGCGGCGTTTTGTGTGCAATGTATTCACAGGAAAGCCGCTGCGATGGATTGTGGCGTCTGCCTGGCAGACATACGGGTTTTTCTGTGAACCCGGAAACGGATAAAACAGACCGGGCAGCAGTGGGCTGCTAAGAAGCCGGTCAGGGAAAGGGTGTATAGGAAATGAAAAAACTGGAAGAATATGTAAGAAGCATACCGGATTTCCCGGAAGAGGGAATTATATTCCGGGATGTAACAAGTGTACTGCAGGATGGAGAGGGACTCTGCCTGGCGATTGATACGATGCAGGAAAAGATAAAAGATCTGGAGTATGATGTGATTGTGGGGCCGGAATCCAGAGGATTCATATTTGGTATGCCCATTGCCTATAATCATAAAAAGCCGTTTGTACTGATCCGCAAAAAGGGGAAACTCCCCTGCGAGACAGTGTCCATTGACTATGATCTGGAATATGGCAAGGCAACCATCGAGATGCATAAAGACTCCATTCAGAAAGGCCAGAAGGTTTTGATTGTGGATGATCTGATTGCCACCGGCGGCACGACGGAGGCGATGATCCGGCTGATCGAGTCTCTCGGAGGTGAGGTAGTGGGTATCGTTGTTCTGATGGAGCTGGCCGGTCTCAAGGGCAGGGAGCGTATCGCGGGCTACAGGCTGGAGTCAGCGATTACATACGAAGGAAAATAAACAGAATCCTAAAATAAATGCGGGCTGGTGACAAGTATGACTGAAGAAAAAAGAGAGAGCATATTTGATGATGGAAGAATTGAATCAATAGCAGAATTCCAGAGTCCCGAAGTATTGTATCAGGATCTGGTTTCCCATGTGCGAAAATACCATCCTTCCGATGATATTTCCATGATTGAGAAGGCGTATCGGACTGCCTATGAAGCCCATAAGAATCAGGTGCGGAAATCAGGAGAGCCTTATATCATCCATCCTCTGTGCGTAGCTATCATACTGGCCGATCTGGAATTGGATAAGGAGACCATCGTGGCGGGCCTTCTCCATGATGTGGTGGAAGATACCATCATGACAGAAGAAGAAATCACTGCGGAATTTGGCGGGGACGTGGCGCTGCTGGTAGACGGTGTGACGAAGCTGCAGCAACTGCAGCTTTCAGGCAGCACCCAGTCCCAGTCCGGGGACAGCGACCGTGTGGAGATGCAGGCGGAAAATCTGCGCAAAATGTTTCTTGCCATGGCAAAGGATATCCGTGTGATCATGATTAAACTGGCAGACAGACTTCACAATATGCGCACCTTAAAACATATGCCGCCTCAGAAACAGCAGCGCATTGCAAGGGAGACAATGGATATTTATGCGCCTATCGCACAGCGGCTGGGCATTTCCAGGATCAAGATTGAACTGGACGATCTGTCTTTGAAATATCTGGAACCGGAAGTGTATTATGACCTGGTGGACAAAATTGCCATCCGCAAAAGTGTCAGGGAACGATATATCCAGTCCATTGTGGATGAAGTGGGCGAGCATATCCGCAATGTGGGGATAGAGGCTAAGATCGACGGCCGGATCAAGCATTTTTTCAGTATCTACAAAAAAATGAAAAACCAGGATAAGACACTGGATCAGATTTACGACCTGTTCGCTGTCCGGATTATTGTGGATTCGGTGAAGGACTGTTACGCGGCACTGGGGGCGATCCATGAGATGTATAAGCCCATTCCGGGCCGTTTCAAAGATTATATTGCCATGCCCAAGGCGAATATGTATCAGTCATTGCATACCACACTGATCGGCAGTTCCGGGCAGCCCTTTGAAGTCCAGATCCGGACGTATGAGATGCACAAAGCGGCGGAATACGGTATAGCCGCCCACTGGAAATATAAGGAAGCCTCCGACGGTAAAAAAGTCAAAACCCAGGAGGAGGAAAAGCTGGTATGGCTGCGACAGATACTGGAGTGGCAGAAAGACACCGATAACCGGGAATTTTTAAAGCTGCTGAAAAGCGATCTGGATCTGTTTTCCGATAATGTCTATTGTTTTACGCCCACGGGCGACGTAAAAAATCTGCCCACAGGTTCCACGCCCATCGACTTTGCCTATGCCATCCACAGTGCAGTGGGAAATAAGATGATCGGGGCCAGGGTTAACGGCAAGCTGGTGACCATTGACTATGAGATCAAAAACGGTGACCGGATTGAAATACTGACATCCCAGAATTCCAGAGGGCCCAGCCGGGACTGGCTGAATCTCGTCAAGAGCACCCAGGCCAAAAGCAAGATCAATCAGTGGTTTAAGAACGAACTCAAAGAGGACAATATTGTCAAGGGAAAAGAGATGATCTTGGGATACTGCAAAGCCAGGTCCATTGATACCGGTCAGATTCTGCGGCCGCCTTATATGGACTATGTAATGCGCAAGTACGGTTTTCGGGACTGGGATTCGGTGCTGGCGGCGGTTGGCCATGGCGGTCTGAAGGAAGGCCAGATTGTCAATAAAATGCAGGAACTGTATGACAGAGAACATAAAAAGGCGCTGACAGACGAGGAAGTGCTTGCGGCTGTGGCGGCGGGCAGCGGAATCAAGAAGATCAAACCCAGGAGTTCCAGCGGTATTCTTGTGAAAGGCATTGATGATGTGGCGGTGCGTTTTTCCAAATGCTGTTCTCCCGTGCCAGGGGATGAAATCGTCGGTTTTGTCACAAGAGGCCGGGGCGTATCCATACACCGGACAGACTGCGTGAATATTATCAATCTGTCTGAGATGGAGCGGGCAAGGCTGATTGACGCGGACTGGCAGGCGCCTGACAGGACTGTGGAAGGGGAGCGGTATCTGGCGGAAATCAATATCTATGCCAATAACCGCAGCGGCCTGCTGGCAGATGTATCCAAAGCACTGACGGAAAAAGATGTGGATATCCTTTCCCTGAATACAAGAGTGAGCAGACAGGGCATAGCCACCATGGTGGTATCGTTTGAGATCCGCAGCCGGGAAGAACTGCAGCGCATTATAGATAAGATCAGGAATATCGAGAGCATTATAGATATCGAAAGGACGACAGGATAATATGGGAGATTTGAAAATCGGGCGTCTTATGATGGGAATCTGTCAGACGAACTGTTATTTTGTATATCGGGAAGGCAAAAGCGAAGTGGTCTTCATTGACCCGGCCGATCAGGGAGGGTATATTTACGAGGCCCTGGAAGCGCGGGGATTTACGGTAGCCGGTATCCTGCTGACCCATGGGCATTTTGACCATATATGGGGACTGGAAGAACTGCGGGAGAGGAGCGGCGCGCCTGTCTATGCCTGGGAACAGGAAAAGACATTGCTGGGAGACGCACGGCTGAATGTTTCGTCAGGGGCAGGCAGAGCCTGCAGTGTGGAAGCAGATGTGTATGTAAAGGACGGAGACGAGATAACCATTGCCGGAATGACCTGTAAGCTGATCGGGACACCGGGGCATACAGAGGGAAGCTGCTGTTACTATTTTCCGGAGGGCGGTTTTCTGGTCAGCGGCGATACGCTGTTTGCGGATTCTGTGGGAAGGACCGACCTGCCCACCGGCGATATGGGCCAGCTTGTCCGTTCAGTGAAAGAAAAACTGTTCCTTCTGCCGGATGAGACGAAGGTGTATCCGGGACATGGAGAGGCGACCGAAATCGGATATGAGAAACAGTACAATCCATTCTGCGCATAGTAAAAGCGGCAGGAGGGACAGGGGAGAAGCCACATTTGTCCCTGCTGCCTGCAATGGAGAACGATATGATAGCAGTTATATTGAACGAAACGGGATACGAATATGATATCCATTCCCTGGTCAAAGCCTTTTATCCAACGTCGGAGGTCAAAGTCTTTGTGGAAGGGGAAAAAAATATACGATCTGACAGGGGGCTGCCTCTGATCAGGCTGACAAGGAGCAGAGAAATCATGACACTGCTCCTTTCCGAATGTAAGGGAGAAGACGGAGAATGGACACCGCAGGTGGAAGAGTCGGTGCGGCCTGATCCGGACGGGGATAAGATCCAGGTGAAAAATGTGCTGAAACAGTTGATTTACCAGGTATTGTCTTCCTATACGGGAAAGCGCCTGCCCTGGGGGACACTGACTGGTATCCGCCCTACAAAGATTGCCATGGGCCTGTTGGAACAGGGAAAATCAGAAGAAGAGATTTTCCGGCAGATGCAGGATACGTATTACCTTGGTGATGAAAAAGGCCGGCTGTGCCTGGATATTGCCAGACGGGAGAGGGAACTGTTATCCCATATCCATTACAGGGATGGCTACAGCCTGTATATCGGAATTCCGTTCTGTCCTACGACTTGTCTGTACTGCTCTTTTACTTCCTGTTCCATTGGAGCGTGGAAGGATCGGGTAGGGGATTATCTGGATGCGCTGGAACAGGAAATCGCTTATACAGCAGAGGCGTTTCAGGGAAAAGTTCTGGACAGTGTATACATAGGCGGCGGTACACCCACCACGCTGAACCCAGACCAACTGGAACGGATTCTGAAAAAACTGCGCCAGTGCCTTCCCTTTGATTCCGTACAGGAATTTACCGTGGAAGCGGGCCGGGCGGACAGTATTACAGAGGAAAAGCTACAGGTATTAAAAGCATATGGTGTTAACCGGATTTCCGTCAATCCTCAGACAATGCGGGAAGAAACCCTGCGTCTGATCGGCAGGAGACATACGCCGCAGCAGGTGGTGGAGGCGTTTCATCTGGCCCGGCGATGCGGTTTTGACAATATCAATATGGACTTGATTCTGGGGCTGCCCGGAGAGACTGATGAAGATGTACGCTATACGGTGGGGGCGGTGAAAGCCCTGGGGCCGGACAGCCTGACCGTACATTCCCTTGCCGTGAAGCGGGCTTCGGCACTGAGTAAGTGGATTGCGGAAAACGGCCTTGAGACAATCCGCAATACGGACGATATGATGGAGATTGCTTCCGGGGCGGCGGCTTCCATGGGGATGGAGCCCTATTATCTGTATCGACAGAAAAATATGGCCGGGAATTTTGAGAATGTAGGATATGCCAGACCCGGCTGCTATGGCATTTATAACATTTTAATGATGGAGGAAGTGCAGACGATTATCGCTGTCGGCGCCGGGAGCATATCGAAAAGGGTATACCCTGACGGACGGATCGAAAGATGCGAAAATGTCAAGGATGTGGCTTCTTTCATAGAAAGAATCGACGAGATGATTGAGCGGAAACGGAAACTTTTTGAGGATTAAGCCCAAAGGACAAATTTGCCTTTGCTTCTTTTGCAAAATATATCATTTATTTCCGGTTCGGTGTTATTACTTTATGATACCATATCACATCATTTTGGAACTCAACAATCAACTGGCACAACAAGTTAACTTCATAACACAACCAGCAGAGCAGTGAATTTGTTTTAGAGATAAAGCAATTCACTGCTTTTTGACATTTCCGTTATGGAACGGACAGGGGATATTTTGGTAAGAGAATCCCACAATGAGTATTTTATCCTTTTTCATGAGTCTTTTATCGCCGAAAGTGGAAACCAATGTGAATATCTTTTATATTTTCTCTTATTTATCGGTGCATTGTATAAATATCCAGAAACCGGAAAGGAGAAAACATATAAAAGCAGATAAATGATAAGAGAATATACAGATGAAGAACTTGCAGGTAAAATTATGCGATTCATTGTTTGCCTGCATAAAAAAGAGATGAAGGCCATCAGAAATATGTGTCATCCGAAAGTGATGTGGAAATTCGGGAATAGTTATAGCGACAGTACCTATAGTACAATGCTGATGGATATGCTTTGGGAGAGAATGAAATATGATCATATTCTCAGATTTTTTAATGTGGAGATGCAAATCAGGAGATTCAGTGCGGACAATATTGTTGTTACAGGCCTTTACCGCGTGGATAGCAAAGGGGATTCTGAGTTGAGGCAAAATACCTTTGCATATACGGTTGTAATGGCAGCAAGGCTAGTGGTTTTTGTCCAGCTTAATGAAAAGAGCACTTTGCCTA
Source organism: uncultured Lachnospiraceae bacterium (assembly GCA_910589075.1). GTDB lineage: Bacteria > Bacillota > Clostridia > Lachnospirales > Lachnospiraceae > VSOB01. The sequence goes on along the minus strand of CAJUSK010000012.1, from coordinate 115,089 downwards.
AGATACATAAAATAGTGGCAGTAAATGAAGCGGTTTATCATTTAGACGAGACGGTATTGATTTATATTGAATCATTAAAAGATCATATTATATGGCATTATGGAGACAAAAGCGTTGAATCAATAGATACACTGAAACGATTAGAGAAAGAATTATCTGAGGATTTTATCCGGGTTCACAGAAGCTATATTGTAAATAAAAGAAAAGTATTCAGTATACAAAGATGCAGCATAACAATGGAGAACGGTGATACGATTCCAATTCCCTATAAGAAATATGTGGAGGTCAGGAAAAAATTTATCTGTTAAAAATAAAGGCATTTTTTGTAGAAATAAGTGATTTAACGGTTCTGATAGGTCATTGGGGGGAAATTGTGGATTGTGTTGGGGCGGTGTGAAATAATGCAGATACATTCATTTACAGGAGGGTGATAACAATGATTAAGTGGAAAAATTTTGACAGATGGGCAAAAAGCAGGGGGTATACTTTTACCATGCAGGGAACAGGGGATGAAGCCATCGAGGGGGTAAATGGTGTACCAATCACAACAGGGCGCCATAATAACCCGGATGGAGTTCCGGACCGGGTGCTGCGGGAAATTGCCTTTCGTCTTGGACTGACAAAACAGCAATTAGAAGATCAGATTTAAGTTTGGAGAGTGTGTCAAAATGGAAAAAGAGAGTAAGATTGATCTGGGTTTCCTGGAGAAACCTTTGAATGAACACCTTGAACATCTTGCAAAACCCCAGATGCTCAGATCCGCGGGACTGGATAACATGCAGGGAGAAATGTCCATTCCGGAGCCAATGTTTGTAAGTGCCAATAATGGGATGACAGGGGATGATTATAATGCCTGTTCTTCCATTGTAAGTGCATGCAGGAATATGATCCAACAGGTGATTGTACAGGCGAATCCGGGAAAGGAAGATAAAGCGATCCTGGATATGAGCGCATGGGTAAAAGGTTTTCTGAAATTTCCGTTTCCGATTTTTAACTTTATCGACTATCAGAGCGACACATATAAAGAGGATAATTTCAGTTTTTCTGCGGATACCGATGCGGTGGAGAGAATACTGACTGTAAAAGATGTGCCGGATCTGAAGGAAGCATTATTTGCAGCATTACATTCGTCAGGTGAAGATGGAAAACTGATGGCTTACAGCCAAAAGGAAAGGGACTTTGAGTATTTTGGAATTATAAATGCGTATACACAGACGGATGTATTTATCAGAATCATACGTTTTACAATGCATATGAAGAATACGGAAGTCAGCGCCTTGTGTTCAAAAACACAAAAAACGGCCCTGGACAGCGAATTTGTAACCTATCGATTTGGAGCAGATAAAGGACTTATGATTGCTCTGCAGAAAGCCATGCAGGCGGGAATGGTGGAAGATATTGCAGCCGAACTTTTAAAGTTTATTAAAAATCAAAGTCAGCAGGCGCTGAGTCATTTTTCTGAGGAATTAAAAGGCGGGGAATAAAATGGCTCATTATGTAAATGGAGTGAGAATGGCAACCACCGATGCAGAGATAGCATGCATGTTTGAACGGGCAAAAGAGGTGTTTAAACAGTCAGAGAGGGAAAAAACCTCGGACGCCCTCCATCAGAAAGAGCAGGAGTTTGTGAGAATCATTCTGGAGGGAAACTATCCGGATAAGACGGTGCATACCATTGCAGATGGAGAAACGTTTGTATTTTCAATCACTGATATTTGTGAGAATCAGGAGAAAACTGCTTTTCAGATAACAGGTAGTGTTTTATTGCCTGAAATATACAAAACTGCGGCGCTGCATATCATGGCTTTTACATACAATGCAGATGGGCCATTGCGGGTTGTGGGTCTGAGCGATACCATTTTTATGGAGCATGTGCAGGGCTGTGTGGAAAGCAACTGTATGGTCCGCAAAGTCCTGCTGGATGCATGGCATTTGGGTGTTATGATGACACTTGCTGTGGTTTGTGATGAAACTGTTGAAGCAGTTTCCAGGATCGTCCTATTAAATGAAACGCAAAATCATTTTTTTGAAGGGAATAAAAGACAACATGGATAAAAAAGAACTGGTTTCCAGGTGTGCGGAAATGTTTGAAAGGTATTATGATCGCCTGTCAGGTAAAAATGATTCACACAGAGTGTATTCCCTGGATACAGAGGATATGGAACTCTGGAAAACAGTGTATTTCGTAGAATTACAGAAATATCCGGATATATGTGATGCAGATTTTTTCCAGCCGGCTGATCAGGACAAACATCCGGAGTATGGTGTTGGAACAGATGGAGAATTTGTGCTGTATGAGTATTGTAATATCAGGTATCAATTATACCGTTGTATGGTACTGGAACAGTTGAAAGTTATGGGGATGACATCCCTGCCCAGGGGACAGATGGGGGAAATTGAAGAATTGTTAAAAATACTGGAAAGCTATGTTCCGCAGTTTATGCACAAAGGTACACGGGATTCACAGTTGGCAGGCTTTTGTGATGAACATAAAAGAATCTGGGATAAGTTTTATGCGTTGAACAGAAATGAAGAACTGATACCGGATGGATCGTTTTTCGGGAATATCCAAAGCAATCCAAATTACGGGATTGGAAAAGACGGTTCCTTTTTCGGGGTGGAACTGCTTCATTTTCTGGGAAATTGCTATAAAATCATATCTCAGGCATTGGGGCTGCTATGACAGAGGGAAATTTTTTCGGATTTCCACAGACAAGAGATGCGGCAACAGGAGCGTAATGTGGCGTCAGAGCATATAGGGATATACCCTGTATGCTCTTTTCCATGATGAAAGGACTGAAAAAATCCGGGTGGATTCCACAGGGTAAGGGATTCCATCCGGATTTTTCATAACTGTAAAACAAACATGCCCTCCGTCTCAGGTCTGAGCGGTTTGGGGACATTTGCTTGTCTTGTACAGGTTCAGTATTGTATCTGTCAGGCAGCGTGCCACTTCGTCTTTGCTCATCATGGGCAGTTCGGTGGTGCTGTCTCGGGTAATCAATGTGACTATGTTGGTATCGACGCCAAAGCCGGCGCCGGTTACTTTGAGGTTGTTTGCTACGATCATATCCAGGTGTTTGCGCTCCAGCTTTGCTCTGGAATGTTCCAGCATATGCTCTGTCTCCATGGAAAAGCCGCACAGGAATTGTCCGTCTTTTTTATGTTCCCCCAGATATTGCAGAATGTCGTCGGTGCGCATCAGCGGGATGGAGAGGGCATCGCCGGATTTTTTCACTTTTTCCGTTGCGGCCTGAGCGGGGCGGTAATCCGCCACGGCAGCAGCCTTGATGATGATATCCTGAGCCGGCGCAACGGATGTGACCGCTTCAAACATATCTCTGGCAGTTGTGACAGGGATATGGGTGAGATAAGGCGGCAGGGGCAGGGCCGTGGGGCCGGATACCAGTGTGACCGCCGCGCCCCGGAGCATACAGTGTTTTGCAATGGCATAGCCCATCTTTCCGGTGGAATGGTTGCTGATGAAACGAACGGGATCAATGGCTTCCAACGTGGGGCCTGCCGTTACAAGGACGTGCAGGCCGGACATATCTTTTGGGAAAGCGATGGTCCTCTCCAATGCCTGGAGCAGCGTCTCCGGTTCGGGCATTTTGCCGTCTCCCGTATCTCCACAGGCCAGATAGCCGGTGGCGGGGGTGATGATTTCCATACCATAGTGCCTGCATTTGTCCAGATTATCCTGCACGATCCGGTTGCGGTACATGCGGGTGTTCATGGCGGGAGCCACGATTTTGGGACATTCGCAGGCAAGGAAAGTGGTGGTCAGCATGTCATCGGCAATGCCGCCGGCGATCTTGCCGATGACATTGGCCGAGGCCGGAGCCAGCAGAAAGACGTCCGCCTGTTTGGCCAGAGAGACATGTTCCACCTGGAATTCAAAATTCCGGTCGAAAGTGTCAACCAGGCATTTGTTGCCGGTCAGTGTTTCCAGGGTGATGGGCGTTATAAAGTTGGTGGCGTTTTCTGTCATGATAACGGTGATATCGCCGCCGCGTTTTTTCAGCATACTTGCCAGTGTGGCAATTTTGTAGGCGGCAATGCTGCCGGTTACGCCGAGAATGATCTTTTTGCCAGTAAACATATGATTTTATCCTGTTATAAATGTTATAAATTTGATACCTTGCTGCCAGGGGCAGGGCTTTTGATCTCGAAGACTCTGGCTGCTGCCAGGGCTTTTGTAATCACTGCCACCAGCAGTGTGGCGCAGATGGCTTCCGGAATACCGGAAGCTGTGACCGTACCGATGACAAGGCCGAAAACGGCTGTCACGGCCACCTCTCTGGCCTGTGCATATTGCTGTGCCAGCAGTAAATAGATACTGCCCATGACCGTTATGGTATTGGTCATGGAACCCACGAAACCGCAAAGGCCATAACCCAGCAGTTTGGGGCATTTTATTTTTTTCAGGAATATCCAGAGCCATCCCGCAGCAACGCCGATGAGGATTCTGCATCCAATGGAAATCCAGAGAGCTTTTATCGCGCCGGAAAGGCCGGTGGTGCTCATAAATGGCGAGAAGGCAAAGGAGAGCAGGGTAGGGGCGTAGGTATTGCTGAGCATAGAGCAGATACCAAAAACGGCTCCCAGTATGGCCCCTGCCAGGGGTCCCAATAAGATTGCGCCGATAATGACCGGAATGTGCACCGTTGTCGCCTTGATGATGGGGAGCTGTATCATACCCAGTGGCGTGTTCGCCAAAAGGATAACGATTGCTACCAGAAGTGCGACGCGGACCATCCAGCCGGTTCCTTTTTTTGTGTTGTTCATATTCAGTTTCCTCCTGTTATCATTCTTCCTGTTTGCGGCAATGGAAAGTGCGCAGTGCATATATTCCATTGCTGTGTGTGAATCACACGTGAAGATACAATACGGGTTTATGATAGCACGGATAGGTGGGCGAGGCAACCGGAAAATCATTTTTTACGTGATTTCCTGCCGGAAAACTTTCCGGGAATGATCAGTGACGGGGACGGACCTATTCCTGATGGCGGCATGTCTCCTTTTCGCTGGGGCTGTGGATATGAACCGGTTTTTTATCTGGATGAATCGGCGCGGTGGCGTGGGACTTTTATTGACTGGAAATAATCCATATGATACACTTGTCTTATAACAGGTAACAGGTAACAGGTAACAGGTAACAGGTAACAGGTAACAGGTAACAGGTAACAGGTAACAGGTAACAGGTCGGGTTTTGTATGGAAAGGGGGAATGGCAATGGCATATGATCATGGCGCATTTCGGGTGAGGAATCTTGAAGAGGCAATTCGGTTTTACACGGAGAAGCTGGGATTTAAGGTATTGTTTCAGGTGGGTTCAGAGGAGTTTGGGGAGAGAGGCGTATTTCTGGAGTACAATGGCGCGCGTCTGGAATTAATAGAGAAGATTGGCGTTCCTTATGAACCGGTCAGGCCAGAGCCGCCTTACTGTCCGCATCTTTGTTTTGAGACGGACGATATGGATGCGGTAATCAGGATATTGCAGGAGAATCACATTGAAATTCTTGACGGGCCCAATGAGATACCGGACTCCGAGCAGTGGATCTATTTTATGGACCCGGATATGAATGTGCTTGAATATATTGTCTGGATGAACAGAGAGAAAAGCGGCGGGAACTGAGGTTGCGATGGAAGATTACATAAAAGCAAAAGAACTGATGGACATGGATGCCACAGAGTTAATCGGCAGTGTTTCAGAGAGGGAAATCGAAAATGCAATGCGGTCATTGTCGGTTGTTTTCCCTGAAAGTTATAAGGCTTTCCTGCGTGATTTTGGCGGCGGCGATGTGGGCGGGGAGCTGATCTTTGGTATTACGGGAGAGGACAATGCCATCACCGCCACGCAAATGGAGCGCACCCAGGGGCTGTCTGCGGACCTGGTCATCATAGGCTTCTGGAATGACACACTGATTTGTCTGAACACAGGCAGAATGGACAATGGGGAATGTCCGGTTGTGGAAGTAGATGAGGAGGACCGTGTAACAGAAGTGATTGCGGATTCCTTCGGGCAGTTTTTATATGAGTATCTCGAAGCGGAATAGCGCAATATGTATAATGGATGCAAAAGGGAATACTGGTTACTGGCAAAGTGACATCAAGCAGCGGTAAATCTGTTACAGATTTGCCGTTGTTCTTTTATACGCGACAGAAATGCAGGTCATGCCCCTTGAAAATACCGATAAAACAGTGTAGAATCGGAAAAGGAATAAAAAGGCAAAGGAGAATGCAAGATGGCGTTGAGCAAAAAACCCGTTACAGGGATGAAAGATATACTGCCCGGCGAGATGCGGATCAGGGAATATGTGATCGGTGTGATCCGGGAGACTTATGCGGCGTTCGGCTTTACTTCCATTGAGACGCCCTGTGTGGAAAATATAGCGAATCTGAGCAGCAGGCAGGGCGGCGAAAATGAAAAACTGATTTTTAAGATTTTAAGACGGGGAGAAAAGCTGAAGCTGGAAGAGGCGCAGACAGAGGCTGATGTGACGGACAGCGGCCTGAGATATGATCTGACGGTGCCCCTTGTACGGTTTTATTCGGCCCATACCAATGAATTGCCATCGCCTTTCAAGGCGCTGCAGATGGGAAATGTATGGCGTGCCGATAAGCCCCAGCGGGGGCGTTACCGCCAGTTTATGCAGTGCGATATTGATATTCTGGGAGAACCTTCCAATCTGGCGGAGATCGAACTGATTCTGGCCACCACGACCACTCTGGGGAAACTGGGATTTCGGGATTTTCAGATCCGCATCAACGAACGCCGTATTTTAAAGGCGATGGCCGCATACAGCGGTTTTGCGCCGGAGGATTATGATACGGTATTTATCATTCTGGATAAGATGGACAAGATCGGGCTGGACGGTGTGGCCGGGGAACTGACCGGACATGGGTTTGCGAAAGAACATGTGGACCGGTATATCGGATTGTTTGCAGGGTTGCAGGATACAAAAGATACCGCTGCAGCTTTTCAGAATCTTACGGATACACTGACTCTGGCAGGGGTGCTGGATGGAGCGGTCAGAGATAATCTGGCGGACATCATGGACAGCGTCAGAGCCACGAAATCTTCCGATTTTGAGATTGTGTTTGATCCCACTCTTGTGCGGGGCATGTCCTATTATACAGGGACCATCTTTGAGATTGCCATGCCCCAGTTCGGCGGAAGCTGTGGGGGCGGCGGGCGTTATGACGGTATGGTGGGCAGGTTTACGGGCAAGGATGTGCCGGCCTGCGGATTTTCCATCGGATTTGAGCGGATTATTCTGTTGTTGATGGAGAGCGGCTTTCAGGTACCGTCCCAGGGAGAGAAGGTGGCTTACCTGATTGAAAAAGGCGTGTCGGGAGAGACGCTCCGCACGGTTATCGCGCAGGCGCAGCAGGAGCGGGAGAACGGCTGCTGCGTACTGGTGGTGCGAATGAATAAAAACAAGAAGTTTCAGAAAGAGCAGCTTACGGCGGAGGGTTACACGCAGTTTCGGGAATTTTATAAAAATCCGTTAAAATAAGCAAAGAAATTTAAAAGACACTGAAAAATGATGGTGACAGACAACAATGCGCCGGATGGCAGGAGGCAGATAAGATGGCAGAAGCAATGAAAGGGCTGCACAGAAGTCACAGATGTGCGGAACTGGGCATGCAGGACGTGGGTGCGCAGGTCACGCTGATGGGCTGGGTGCAGAAACAGAGAAACAAGGGCGGAATCATTTTTGTGGATTTACGGGACCGCTCCGGGGTGATACAGATTATATTTGAAGAAAGCGACTGTGGCGCAGCGCATTTCGCAAAAGCGGAAAAACTCAGGAGCGAGTTTGTAGTCGCTGTTGTGGGTAAGGTGGAAAAGCGAGCAGGGGCAGTCAATGAACATCTGGCTACCGGCGGGATTGAAATACGGGCCACGCAGGTACGCATTTTGTCCGAAGCAGAAACGCCGCCCTTTCCCATTGAAGCGGATTCCAAAACAAGAGAGGATTTGCGGCTGCAGTACCGGTATCTGGATCTGCGCCGGCCGGATTTGCAGAGGAACCTCATTCTGCGCAGCAGCATTGCGGCCAATATCCGCAAGTTTATGACAGAGGAAGGCTTTCTGGAAATCGAGACACCGATTCTGGGCAAATCCACGCCGGAAGGGGCCAGAGACTATCTGGTGCCCAGCCGTGTGCATCCGGGCAGTTTCTACGGCCTGCCTCAGTCTCCGCAGTTGTTTAAGCAGCTTCTGATGTGTTCCGGGTTTGACCGTTATTTCCAGATTGCCAAATGCTTCCGGGACGAAGATCTGCGGGCGGATCGTCAGCCGGAATTTACACAGCTTGATATGGAATTGTCTTTTGTGGATGTGGATGATGTGATTGACATAAATGAGCGTCTTTTGCAGTATGTATGCAAAGAGGCCATCGGCCTGGAAGTACAGCTTCCCATTCCCAGGATGACATGGAAAGAAGCTATGGAGCGTTTTGGCAGTGACAAGCCGGACACCCGTTTTGGCATGGAACTGGTGAATGTGTCGGAGACAGTGCGGGACTGCGGCTTTAGCGTCTTTACCTCTGCGCTGGAAGGGGGCGGCAGTGTCCGTGGCATTAACGCAAAAGGGCAGGCAGGCATGCCCAGAAAGAAAATCGATGCGCTCGTGGAATTTGCAAAAGGATATGGCGTAAAGGGTCTGGCATATCTGGCTGTGCAGGAGGACGGAAGCTATAAATCGTCCTTTGCAAAATTTATGACACCGGAGCAGTTGGAGAGCCTGGTGAAAGCCATGGACGGCGGACCGGGGGATCTGCTGTTGTTTGCAGCGGATAAAAATACCATTGTATACAATGTACTGGGTGCGCTGCGTCTGGAGATTGGTGAGCAGACAGGGCTCATCGACCACGATCAGTTTAATTTCCTCTGGATTACGGAATTTCCGCTGCTGGAATGGAGTGAGGAGGAAAACCGTTTTGTGGCAGTGCATCATCCCTTTACGATGATGATGGAAGAAGATTTGCAGTATCTGGACAGCGATCCGGGACGGGTACGGGCAAAGGCATACGATATTGTACTGAACGGCGTGGAACTGGGCGGCGGCAGTGTGCGTATTTATCAGAATGATATTCAGGAAAAAATGTTTGAAATACTGGGCTTTACAAAAGAAGACGCCCATAATCGTTTCGGCTTTCTGCTGGATGCATTCAAATATGGCGTACCGCCCCATGCAGGGCTGGCTTACGGCCTGGATCGTCTGGTTATGCTGCTTGTCCAGGCGGAAAGCATTCGGGAAGTGATGGCTTTCCCCAAGGTCAAAGACGCTTCCTGTCTGCTGACCGGCGCGCCGGATACCGTGGATGAAGTGCAGCTTCAGGAATTGCAGCTTCTGGCGGCGGAGCCTTTGGAAGAAGCGTGATGATGGAGATCTGCCTGGCCCGGACGGACGGCTTTTTGCAGGAAGCATTGTTTTGGAAGGGATGCCGTGAGATTGATTCGGAACGGCTGGAAAAGGTAACGGCCTGTAAAACGGCTGAGGATAAAGCCCGGAGTTTGTGCTGCGGGCTTTTGTTGCAGCATAAACTCCGCTGCTACAGGAGAACAAAGAAGCGGGTGGAACTCCGTTACCGCTATGGCAAATACGGAAAACCGTATCTGAGAGATGACCCGGCGCTGTATTTCAGCCTGTCCCATTCCGGCTCTTTTGCCGTTTTGGTTATAGCGGACAGAGAAGTGGGAGCCGATTTGCAGACAGTCCGGCCCTTGCGGGACGGTCTGGTCCGTCGGACACTTTCCGAAGCCGAATACAGGCGTTATACACAGATGGTTTCACCGGAAGAGAAGCGGGACTGGTTTTTCCGCTGCTGGTGTGCGAAGGAAAGCTATGCCAAACTCACCGGGGAGGGACTTAGGAAAGAATTCCGCTCGCTTTCCCTGCATGGGGACGGAAGACAGATCCGGCCGGGGGCCATATGCAGGGAATACCGCCCGTGGGATTCCTGTTTTGTGAATGTATGCGTGCACAAAACAGACGGTGATCCGGGATTTCCGGAGTCTGCCATGGATATCACAGAACAGCTTTACGGACTGGTTGGGGAGAACTGACAGGATGTATCTGTTTACAGAGACACGGAAAATTACCAAATATGCTGCTTTTGTGGTTTTTTTTGCTTTTTTTGAAAGATTGACTTTGGGTTTTGCGAAAGATGCGTTATATTGGATATAGAATGTTGATGCTGGGTATTCTCTGGAGATTCTGTAAGGTAAATTTTTTCATCCGGAAAGTGGAACTGCCAGAGAAGCAGTCGGGAAAATCGGAAACATGAAGTTCGGGAAACGGTATTCTGATAAAGGGGGCGGTTGCACAAAGGGACATCTGATACATGTTCCCCTTGTATGAAAATAAGAATGTATTGTGATGTGTTTTATGTGGCAGATGGTTCTGTATGCCGGGAAAGGGACATCTGCCAGTATGTCTCAGTCACTGTAAGATGATAGCGGGAATTTCGTCTTGATCCGGCTGTGCATGTGAATAAGCAGCGGATTTATGAGGCATTTGTCCGGAAATTGAGGGAGGATATTTCTAAAAAGGGTTAGGCAAGTGAGGAGAATGTACAACTGAGAATGGGAGAGGAAAATTTAATATGAAAAAAAATTTTACCAGACATCTTTGTATTTACATGCTGGCTGCATTTCTTTTTACAATTACCGCTATTTTTATATTACAGACAGTTGCAAACCAAAAGAGCAACACTGCGGAAAGCAGGGATGAGCTCAGAGAAGTCAGGGAGAAGCTGGAAAGCAATCAGGAGAACATCGAGAGACTGACGGAGAATTTAAGCGCCACAAGCCTTGCCAAGACAAGAGCCTTTGCGGATATGCTGGCGCAGGATCCCTCCATTGCTGCAAGTCCTGCGCGGTTAAATGAGATCAAAGACCGGCTGATGGTCAATGAGCTGCATATTATAGATGAAGACGGCATTATCACAAGCAGTACCATCGATGCCTATGTGGGATTTGATATGAAGAGCGGGGAGCAGTCCAATGCATTTATGGTAATCGTGGATGACCCGTCCATAGAAATTGCCCAGGAGCCCCAGGTGAACGTGGCAGAAGGCATTGTCATGCAGTACATTGGTGTGGCCAGAACGGATGACAAAGGACTGGTGCAGGTGGGGATACGGCCTGAAGTGCTGGAGGAGACACTTGCCAATACGGCCATTGATGTGGTTCTGCGGGGCAGTGACTTCGGGGATAACGGATATGTGTATGCGATTGATAAAATGGATGGAACCATACTGGCTCATCCGGATACTTCTCTGATCGGTACGTCTGCGGAATCTGTGGGATTTCCTGCAGATTTGGTGGGAACAGGAAAAGCCAGAATCAATGGCGTAAAGGGATATTATGTGGCGGAAGAGGGCGGTGATCAGATCATCGGCACATTTTTGCCGGCAAAAGAATACTATGCCAGCCGCACCAGCCAGACGCTGGTGGTATCGTTCAGTATGCTGGTTATCTTTATTGTTTTGCTGCTGATGATCAGGCAGATGGTGGATCGGAGGATTGTCCGGGGGATCAATCGTATTACTGATTCCATGCAGAAGATAGCCGCAGGAAATTTTGGCATTACCGTAAGGGAAGAGGGAAACCCGGAATTTATCATGCTGTCTGACAGTATCAATACGATGGTGGGAAGCATCTGCCGGAATATGAAGGAAAACGAAGACCTTCTGGAACGACAGAAAGAAGATGTGGAAAGCAACAGGGTGTTGATCGGAAATATCAAAGAGGTCTGCCGGGAGCTGGAGCAGGTTTCGGGAGAAACACTGGAAAATGCAGACCATATCTACCATGGTACGGACGAGCAGGAAAAAGCAGTGGAAGATCTGAATCAGATTATGGACCGCCTGACAAAAGAGCTGAACGACAGTGTGATTGTTGCTGAGAGCGTAACAGCTACCACAGAGAATACGGCGGATAAGATTTCACAGACACAGTCTCAGATGGCATTGCTGAAAGAGTCCATGCAGAAGATTACGGAGATGTCCATGGCAATCGAGAAAATTATCGGTGAAATCAATTCCATTGCTCAGCAGACCAATATGCTTTCGCTGAATGCTTCTATCGAGGCGGCAAGAGCCGGTGAGATGGGCAAAGGATTTGCGGTGGTGGCGACCCAGGTGGGAGAACTGGCGGCAAGAAGCGCCCAGGCAGCTCAGGAGACAAATGATCTGATTACCAATTCCATCAGAGCAGTGGAAAACGGCAGAGAGATCACTGACCAGACGGCAGAGATGTTCAGTGCGGCAGCAGACAATATTCATCAGGCCAATCGGGACGTTTTGAGTATTACGGATAAAGTCAGGGGAAACGTGGATGTGGTATCCGATGCACTCAGCCAGATCAGAAGGATCACGGGTGTGGTGGAGAAGAACGTACAGATTTCCGAAAATACCAAACAGGTGTCTGCGAATATGGCGGATATTACCGGGAAACTGATGGGAATGATCGACTAATATGACGGCGGAGCAGCCGACAGAACATGGATGAGCAGTTTCAGACCTATAAGTCTGAAACTGCTTGTTTTAATTCATGACAATAGGTTTGTATTGTTCATGACAATAGAAAGTTCGCAAAGCGTGCAATCTATTGTATGGTGGTCAGATATGGGTTTCGTAAAGAACTGATTTTAATTCAATAAACACAAAAAATGAAAAATAAGTAAAAACAATAAACACAAAAATAAAAATAAGTAAAAAAGTGTCGAAAAATATATTGACAATACACAAAAATTAGGGTAACATAGGCAACATGAAAGAGAAAATGGTTAAATAAATGAACTAAAGATGAAAAGATTGCCTTTGCTGTTTGGTTAATTGAATGAACATAAACCCAAAAGGAGGATACGATGGCTACAGGAATGAACAGCAATGAAATGCAGAAAAACAACAGGACACTGGTATTTAAGACATTGTCTGAATCCGGCAGTATGACCCGTACGGAACTTGCTGCTGAGATTGGGCTCCAGAAAGCAACCATTACCAATATTGTCAACGAGTTTCTGGAGATGGGCATTATAGCCATTGACGGAGACGGCGCCGCCGGACGGCGGGGCGAGAATATATATCTGAAGCTGGACGAAATTTACACCATGTCCGTAGGTATTACCCGCAAGGACTATCAGATAGGAATCTTTTCCCTGAATGGGAAACAGGTAAGCCATGTCCGTTATCAGTTTGAGAAAAAAGAAGATTTCCACCAGATTGTGGACAAACTCAAGGCGAGCGCCCTGGAACTGGAGGAGCAGTTTGGAAAGGACAATATCATTGGTATCTGTCTCGCGGTTCCGGGGCCTTATATCAGGAGAGAAGCGGATGTAAACGGTATGTTCCGGGTTTCCCGTTTTGAGGAGTTGAGCCGTGTGGATCTGCGCAGAGAACTGGAAGAGACACTGGGGCAGCCGGTGATGATCAAACATGATGCCAAACTTTCCGCCTACGCCGAATGGAAAAATGCGCAGGAGGCCAGAGAGAACAGGCATGCGAGCCTGATGATCATTCGCTCCAGAGGATTTGGCATCGGCGCCGGTATTGTCATCAATGGGAAAATCGTGGAAGGACAGTTCGGGATTGCCGGTGAGATTGGCCATATGGGTATCAATTACAATGGCAGACGGATTCAGAATGAAATTTCGGGCACCTTTGAGTATTGTGCCGGAACGGAAAGTGCAGTGCGCTATATGCTGGAACGTCTGTATGAATTCCCGGACAGTATCCTGAATGAAAACAGCACATATATGGAGATTGTGGATGCCTACCGGAAAAAAGATGCCCTGGCTGTCTATGCCATAGAGAAAATGGCGTGGATGCTGGGATACGGGATTGCCAATATCGTTTATATTATCAATCCCGACTGCATTATTCTCGGACAGGACTATCCGGATATGGACTGTTTTATCGACAAAGTCCGGCAGGTCGTGGAAGAGTTTGTACAGCCGGTTGCCAGGGACGGCATATCTATCCGCTATACCAGGCTGCATGAGGACTCCTTCCTTCTGGGCGGTTACTATTATGTGCTGGAAACCCTGTATAAAGAGAATCTGATTCTGGAAAAAGTCCGCCTGGTGATGGAAAGCAAGAAAGAATCACCGGGGAAACAATCAGTGAACATATGATATTTTATCTTCCACGCCATAACACCTCTTCCTTTGGCGCCAGAGAAACATGATTGGGAAGAATGGGCGGCATGGACGGTCAAAATATAAAATGCAGAAAGGAAAAAGAAAGATTATGAAAAAGAAATTATTGGGGCTTACAATGGCAGTTATTCTGGCAGCCGGTCTGGTTGGATGCGGTTCCGGTGACAGCCAGCAGGCTTCCGGCAGCGGGACGGCAGAGAATGCCGCAGAAGCGCCACAGCCTGAAGCGGCAGAAAATGCCGGGGAGACAGAAACTTCTGCAGACGCTTCTGCAGGCGGGGAGATCAATACGGCGGATATCACACTTGCCTATGTACCGACGACCATGAACAACCCGTTCTGGTCCGCTATGATGGGAGGTATTACCGCACAGATGGAAGCAAAGGGCATGGATCCGGCCACCCAGCTTGTGACCGTGGATGCCGACAGCGATCAGGCGACGATGAACAATTATGTGTATGACCTGATCAATCAGGGCGTGGACGCCATCATACTGGCTCCCATGGACTGCACAGCCGTAACGGAAGCGCTCCAGGCGTGTGCCGATGCAAACATTCCCGTTATCAATGTGGATACTGCCGTTGACCGTACAGATCTGGTCGTATCCGTCATCGCTTCCGATAACTATGGCGCAGGCGTACAGTGTGCGGAAGACATGATGAAAAAACTGGAAAAAGGTTCTAAAATTTATGTGATGAATCAGCCTTCCGGCAGCGCGTGTGTACAGCGTGAACAGGGATTTTTGGACACCGCAGGTGACTATTTCCAGATTCTGGGCACATCTGATACATCCGGTGATACAGCCACCACACTGCCTGTGGCGGAAGATGCCATCACCGCAGACAAAGACATTGCAGGTTTCTTCTGCATTAACGATATGGCTGCTCTGGGCTGCGTACAGGCATGTGCGGCAGCAGGCAGAGATGACATCGTTGTATACGGTGTAGACGGCAATCCTGACTTTATGGGATATGTGGGTGACGGCTCTGCTACCGGATCTTCCGCACAGCAGCCTTCCGTTATCGGGGGCAATGCGGTGGACGCAGCGCTGGCATATCTGGCAGGCGAAACCGTGGAAGCAGAAATCGTAGTTCCGGTCACACTGATTACACAGGATAATATTGCAGACTTCGATGTAAGCGACTGGCAGTAATCCGGGCCGCACAGAGAGCAATTATGTAAATCAGCTTTCGGAAAGGGACGTTTCGAAAGGGACGTCCCTTTTGTTGTGCGGAAAACAATAGAAAGGCGCTCTGCGAACTTTCTGTTGTCATGAATAAAAGGGGTGAAATCATGAAAAAAGAACTTTTACGTATGGAAAACATTGTGAAAACCTTTCCTGGCGTCCGTGCACTGAGCAACGCCGCCATCACAGTGCATGCGGGAGAAGTCATGGGGTTTATGGGTGAAAACGGCGCCGGGAAATCCACACTGATGAATGTGCTGGGCGGCGTCTTTCCGGCGGATTCCGGAGAGATTTATATAGAAGGCCAGAAGGCGGATATCCGCTCGATTCACGATTCCCAGTCTCTGGGCGTGGCCTTTATCCATCAGGAACTGGCGCTGGAACCATACCTGACCATCGCGGAAAACATTTTCCTGGGGCGGGAGATGAAAAATTCCCTGGGGATGATCAGCAAAGACAAAATGGCCGAAGCTGCCAGGCCGTTTCTGGAAAGAGTGGGGCTGGAAGTAGACCCCAATGAGTTTGTGGGCAGACTTTCTCTGGGGCAGCAGCAGATGGTGGAAATCGCCAAGTCCTTTTCCCTGCATGCGAAAATCCTGATTCTGGATGAGCCTACCTCTTCTCTCTCCGAGAAAGAGGTCAATATCCTCTTTCGGACCGTGGAAGATTTGAAAAAACAGGGTATGGGAATTATTTTTATCACACATAAGATGGCGGAAGTTTTTCAGCTTTGCGACGCGGTCACCATCATGCGTGACGGAGAATATATGGATACCCTTTCTTCGGAGAACTGTACGGAAAGCCGGCTGATCTCCCTGATGGTCGGCCGTGACCTGGGCAATTACTATGTGCGGACCTTCAACCAGCCGGGCGATGTGATTCTGGAGGCAAAACATATCCATGCCGGCAAACGGGCAGTGGACTGCAGCTTTTCTGTGAGAAGCGGAGAAATACTGGGTTTTTATGGTCTGGTTGGATCAGGGCGTTCAGAGCTGATGAAGGCGATTATGGGTCTGGACCCGATGGACTCCGGTGAGATTTGGTTAAACGGAGAAAATGTGAAAAAAGCCAATCCCATGTACATGCAGGAGCGGGGTGTGGCACTGGTACCGGAAAGCCGTAAAACAGAAGGGCTCCTTCTGAAAAATACCATTGGCTTTAATATTACCCTGCCCATTCTGTCCCGGTTTATCTCCCGTTTGCGGGTGGACAGCGACAAAGAACAACAAATCATCGACGAAGGGATGGAATCTCTGCGCATTAAAGCGCCGTCCGACCGCGTCAACTGTTCCACGCTGTCCGGCGGTAATCAGCAGAAGGTACTGCTTGCCAAATGGCTGGCCACCAATCCCAGGGTATTGATCCTGGACGAACCCACCCGCGGCATTGATGTGGGCGCCAAAGCGGAAATCTATACCATCATCAATGATCTGGCAAAGCGGGGGCTGGCGGTGATCCTGATTTCCTCTGAAATGCCCGAAGTCATGAATATGAGCGACCGTATGATGATCATGAATGAAGGGCGGATCACCGGCGAACTGGATCATACCGAGTATTCACAGGAACTGATATTGAAATATGCAATGGGGGTAGCAAATCATGAATGAAAAGTCAAATAAATTAATGCGTCCCGTCCGGGAATACTTTAAACAGAACTGGGGTATTCTGGCGGCACTTGTGGCCATGTGCCTGTTTTTTTCCATATTCGGAAGCAACTTTCTGACCAAAACCAACATTGTCAACCTGCTGCGCACCTGCGCCACCAACTGCTATCTGGCCATTGGCGTACAGATGGCCATCATTCTGGCGGGTATCGACCTGACAGGCGGCGCGCTGGCGGCACTGACAGGCGTGGTCTGTGTTATGACCTTTGAAAATGCGGGCTTACCCATCTGGGCAGGCATTATTGTCGGCGTATTGATTGGCGTGATCATCGGTATGGCCAACGGCGCCATCATCACCTATACGGGGATTCATCCCTTTGTAGTTACACTGGCGATGCAGTCTATCTGCCGGGGGACGGCTTATCTGCTGGCCAACGGATCTCCGGTGACAACCCAGAACCGCTCCTTTGGGGCATTTGGTACCGGTTCGCTGGGGCCCATTCCGCTGCCGGTGGTTTATATGACCATTTTCCTGATTCTGGACTTTTTCCTGCTCAATAAGACAAGGACAGGCCGCCATATTTACGCTGTGGGCGGAAATGAAACTTCGGCCCGCTTTTCCGGTATTAACATCAACAAAATCAAAATCCTCGTCTGGACCATCAGCGGCGCTATGGCAGGCTTTTGCGGGGTGGTTCTGGCAGCCCGGCTTTCCTCCGGACAGCCTTCCACAGGTGAAGGGTATGAGACGGATGCCATTGCCGCAGCCGTGCTGGGCGGTACGTCCTTCTTCGGCGGCACCGGTTCCGTCGGCGGCCTGATTATCGGTGTGCTGATCATTGGCCTGATTTCCAATGGACTGAACCTGATGCATGTCAACTCCTACTGGCAGTATGTACTCAAAGGCATTATCATCATTGCGGCGGTTTATGTGGATATGTTGAAACAGAAACGTCAGAATGCAGCGAAATAAAGGGAGGAACAGGCAGATATGAATGCGCAGACAAAAAAAGAACTACAGTTATGGGCGGCAAAAATACGGAAAACCGCACTCAGGACGATTCAAAATGCAGGTTCGGGACATATCGGCGGTTCCTTTTCCATCGCTGAGATCTTATCAGTGCTGTATTTTGACCAGATGCATGTGGACCCCGCAAATCCGGATGCAGATAACAGGGACCGGCTTGTGCTTTCAAAAGGCCATTGCTCACCGGCGATGTATGCGACGCTGGCATTGAAAGGATTCTTTCCGGTAGAGCATCTGTCCACCTTCAGAAAGATTGACAGCGACTTATCGGGTCATGTGGAAATGCACGTTCCCGGGGTGGATATGTCCGCCGGCTCTCTGGGGCAGGGATTGTCAACAGCGCTGGGCATGGCACTGTATGGAAAGAGCAAAAACATGGATTACCATGTATTCTGCATTATGGGAGACGGAGAGATTCAGGAAGGCCAGATATGGGAAGCGGCCATGGCGGCAGGATTTTTCAAAGCCGACAATCTGATCGGTTTTGTGGACAATAACAAACTGCAGCTTGACGGTTCTCTGGAAGAGGTGATGTCACCCTATCCCATCGGAGATAAATTCCGGGCATTTGGATGGAATGTCCTGGAAGTGGACGGCAATGATGTGGAACAGGTGGGAGATGCCATCACACAGGCGTTGGCCGGTCGTCATGGTAAACCTGCAATGATCGTGGCAGACACCATAAAAGGAAAAGGCGTTTCTGTTTTTGAAAACCAAGTTCGTTTTCACGGAGGGCAGCCTTCTGCTGAGGAATGGGAAACCGCTTATGCGGAGCTGGACAGTAAAATTGCGGAACTGGAGGGCTTATAATCATGGGAGAAATGATATCGACAAGAGTAGCTTACGGACAGGCGCTGGAAGAGTTTGGCAGCAATGAGAACGTGTATGTGTTTGACGCTGATTTAAAAAGTTGTACCATGACAAAATACTTTGCCGAAAAATACCCGGAGCGTTTCTATAATGTTGGCATTGCCGAAGCAAATATGGTGGACATCGGCGCAGGGTTTGCCGCCTGCGGCGCAACGGCGCTGGTACATACCTTCGCCATTTTTGCCTCCGGCCGGGTATATGATCAGGTTCGCAACAATGTGGCCTATCCCGGACTGAATGTGAAAGTGGTGGGAAGCCATGCCGGGCTCACCGTGGGAGAGGACGGCGCTACCCATCAGTGTGTGGAAGACATCAGCCTGATGCGTACCATTCCCGGGATGACCGTTATTGTACCCTGTGACGCACATGAGACACGGGAAGCTGCCAGAGCCATTTTGGAGACAGCCGGCCCCTGTTACCTGCGGACAGGCCGGGGCGCGGTGGAAACTGTGACAGATGGTTTCCCGGGCTATCGCTTTGAGATCGGAAAAGGTGTCACGCTGACAGAGGGCGGCGATGTGACTGTGATTGCCTGCGGCCTTATGGTACAGGAAGCGCTGAAAGCGGAAAAACTCCTGGCCGCAGAGGGGATCCATGCCAGAGTGATTGATATGCATACAATCAAACCCATTGACCGGGAGCTGATTATACAGGCGGCCAGAGAAACCGGCGCGATTGTCACGGCAGAAGAACATAATGTCATCGGCGGGCTGGGCGGAGCCGTAGCCGAAGTGCTGGCTGCGTCGTATCCGGTGCCCATGGAATTTGTGGGTGTGAAAGATACCTTCGGCCATTCCGGGGCGCCTCTGGAACTGCTCAGGCAGTTTGGGCTGACGCCGGAGCAGATTGCCACATGTGCCAAAAAAGCCATAGGGCGAAAAAAATAAGTGAAACCGAACGAGGAAAAGACATTGTATATAAAAGAAAAATATGTAGTGGGTGTGGATTTCGGCAGCGATTCCGTCAGGGCTGCAGTGGTTGCCGCTTCTGACGGGAGCGTGGCGGGCAGCGGTGTGGCCTTTTATCCCCGCTGGAAGGAAGGGCTGTACCAGCATCCTGAACGGAATATATTCCGCCAGCATCCACTGGACTATCTGGAATCCTTTGAAAAATGTGTAAAAGAAGCTCTGTCCTGCCTTTCGCAGGAAGCGAGGGCGTGCGTGGTGGGGATTGGCGTGGACACCACCGGCTCCACCCCGGTTCCTGTCAACCGGGAGGGCGTGCCGCTGGCGCTGACAGAAGGTTTTGAAACCTGTGAAAACGCCATGTTCCATTTGTGGAAAGACCACTCGGCGGCCAGGGAAGCCGAAGAGATCGACAGAGCCTTTTCCGGGGGCAGCACAGACTATGGAAAATACCAGGGAAGGTACAGCGCGGAATGGTTTTGGGCAAAGATTCTGCATACAGTCAGGACAGACGGACGCGTCAGAGAAGCGGCTTACACATGGGTGGAACACTGTGACTGGATGGTGGGCAGCCTCTGCGGCAATACCAGACCGGAGGAAATCTACCACAGCGCCTGCGCGGCAGGCCACAAAGCCCTCTGGCACAGCGAATGGAACGGCCTGCCCTCTGGGGAGATTCTGGAAACCATCGACCCCTATCTGGTATTGGTACGGGAGCGATATGGACAGGCGCCCCGGCCGGCCGTAGCGCTGGCGGGCCATCTGACGAAAGCGTGGGCCGAAATGCTTGGCCTGCCCCGGGGAATCTGTGTTGCCGGCAGCTCTTTTGACGCCCATGCCGGGGCGGTAGGCGCCGGCATCCGGGAAAAGACGATTGTATGTACCCTGGGGACTTCCGCTGTGGACATGCTGGTGGAAAAGGCGGAATCTCTGCAGGGAAAAGACATCCGGCGGTTCGGCGGCTTGGCGGAACACTCCATCCTTCCCGGTTATGTGGGCATTGAAACAGGCCAGGCAGCCTTTGGAGATATTTTCGGATGGTTTAAGCGTGTGCTGCTCTGGCCGGTGGAACAGACAGGTCGCTTTCTGGACGAGGAAACATACCATCGTCTCTGTCAGGAAATGGATGATGTAATGCTGGCTGAGCTGCAGAGGCAGGCGGGAGAACTGCGGGAGGATATGTTCCCCATCGCCCTGGATTGGTTTAACGGCCGCAGGTATCCGGATACCGATGATTCCCGCAGAGCCGTCATCGGCGGACTCACTTTGGGCGCACAGGCTCCCTGCATTTTTCGGGCACTTGTGTTTGGCGCGGTATGCGGACTGAAACGGATTGTGGACGGCTTTGAGACGGCTCAGCTTGCCATTGAAAAAGTGGTGGCCGTGGGCGGCATCTCCAAAAAATCCGCCTATGTGATGCAGATGATGGCAGATGTGCTGGGCAAAAAGATTGAAATACTGGATGCAGACCAGACATGCGCCCTGGGCGCCGCGATCTATGCGGCTGTCGCCGCCGGCGTACATAAAGACGTGCAGCAGGCTTTGGCCCATATGGCAGCCAAATGCATTGACGAATTTGAACCCGATGAGACAAAAACGGAGTTTTACCAAAAACAATATAAAGAATACCTGCGCCTGGCACAGCTTGCCGACGCATGGGAAATGCAGTAAACGGGAAGGACGCAGGCCCCTGTGCAGTACATATTGCACGGGGTCTGCGTTTGTTCACGACAACATACTTAAAAAAACACAGGTCTGTGAGTGGCATATTGTAAATCATTTGCTGCTATTTTATAATGGAACATAGGATAAAAGTCTGAGCCTTTTACAGTGAGAAAATCAGCAGGAATGAGACATGCTGATGTCGTATTCCTGCTGGTAAGATAGAGGCAGTCAAAGGAGGAATCGGATATGCCGTTTACTGAAATATGTATTTACCAGGTCAGGCCGCAAAAGGTGGAAGAATTTGAAGCGCTGATGCTGGAAGCGAAAGATTTTCTGGAAAAACAGGAAGGGCTGTTGCTTTTCCGGTTTATCAAACGAGGGTACCGCATCGATATGGAGCAGATTAAAGAAGGGCTTCCACCGCTTGCAATTACCCGTATTGTAAAAAGTGTCAAATATATGCTTTATTGGGAATTTGATACGAAAGAGAACTACGGAGCGGCACAAAAAAATCTGTATGACAGCTATTGGAAATCGATTGAGAAGTGTCTGGTTGTTCCACATGACAAATATTTGGGAGAGTGGTTAGATTGTGAAATCAGAAAACGTGGTATAGAAAAAATATGCAGATAGACAGACTGATTCAAATTATTTTTCTCCTGCTCAGTCATGAGAATATGACGGCAAAACAACTGGCAGGAGAACTTTGTGTTTCTACCCGTACGATATACAGGGACATCAATATACTTTCGGTTGCAGGCATACCCATTCTGTCTCAAAAGGGATATGGCGGTGGTTTGTCCCTGGTGCAGGGTTTCTCACTGGACAAGTCTTATTTTACACAGGCGGAGCAGACCAACATTGTACAGGCTCTGCAAATTCTCAAGTCATCAAATTACCCGGACGCGGATAAACTGTTAAATAAAGTTGCCGGACTGTTCAGCCACCATCTGCATTCCCAATGGCTGGAAATTGACTTTTCCTGTTGGGGCAGTCCTGAAAAGGAACGCAGCAATATTACGGCCCTGGAGCGTGCAATGATCAATCACTATGTGATTACATTTACATATTTGAACACGGAACTGTCAGTTACGCAGCAGCGTGTGGAACCGCTGAAACTGATTTTTAAATCCCATGCCTGGTATCTGGTTGGTTATTCTCAGACAAGAGAGGAGATTCGCACTTATAAAATGTCCCGTATCAGGGAACTTCAGATCACAAATCAGTTGTTTGACCGTGCATTGCCGGAAGACTTTTCACTGACGCCTGCCTACAGGGAAGAGGACAATCTACCTGTGTTCAGATTGCGTTTTTCAGAGAAGATCGCATATAAAGTGTATGATGAATTTCAGGAACAGTACATTCAAAGACTGGACGATGGTACTCTGGAAGTGACTTTCCGATACCGGTTAAGTGACTGGACATTCCTCTATCTGCTGTCTTTTGGCGAGTATGTAGAAATTATAGAGCCTGTTGAAGCCAGAACCATATTAAAGGAAAAGGCGCGTAAGATCTTTTCTATGTACTGATGCCTGTTTGCTGTTTTTACGTCAGTGGCAGGTATGCAAATTTTTTAATCCCTTGTATTTTTTGTGGGAAGCATTATAATAAAGGAGGACAAAGGGAACAATGAAAGGAGCCGCAGTCTGTCAGAGGATCTCTTTCACCGACGCCATACATCTGCATACCATATCGTAAGAGCAGAAATGCGGAGCAGAATCTATGGCGAATTATACGGTGGTAATGGATGCCGGACATGGAGGATCGGATTTTGGCGCCGTTTATAACGGCCGTTATGAAAAAAACGATGCGCTGGCCCTTACACTGGCAGTAGGCAATATTTTACAGAATGCAGGGATAAATGTAGTATATACCCGCACGGAAGACGTATATGAGACACCCTACCGGAAGGCGCAGGAAGGCAATCTGTCGGGAGCGGATTATTTTATTTCCATTCACAGAAATTCCAGCCCCTATCCCAATACCTATTCGGGGGTGGAGTCGCTTGTGTATTCAAAGGGCGGCGTGGCAGAGATTATAGCCAAAAATATCAACAGACAGTTATCCTATCTGGGCTTTCGGAATATCGGGATTACAGAGCGGCCCAATCTGATCGTTTTAAACAGTACCCAGATGCCGGCGGTACTGGTGGAAGTGGGCTTTATCAACACGGATGCGGACAATGCGCTGTTTGACCTGGAATTTGAGGCCATAGCAGAGGCCATTGCCTATGGGATACTGGAATCTCTGGGGGTCATATAAATACATTGGGAAAAACAGGAAAAAGAAATGAAACGTAAGAAACAGGGCGGGCTGTCACAGATTCAGCTGATAGCCATGGGATTTTTTATCATTATTCTAACAGGGACTGTGCTTTTGATGCTGCCCTGTGCGTCGCAGGAAGGAACGGGAGCGCTGGATGCATTGTTTACAGCGACCAGCGCCACCTGTGTGACGGGGCTGGTGACAGCGGACACATACAGGCACTGGACACTGTTTGGACAGATTGTCATTCTTATACTGATTCAGACCGGTGGGCTGGGATTTATGACCATCGGCGTGTTTTTTTCCATCTATATCCGCAGGAAAATCAGCCTGCGGGAACGGGAACTTTTGCAGGAGAGTATCAATACATTGCAGCTCGCCGGCGTGGTACGGCTGACAAAGCTGATTGTCAAGGGAACCCTGCTGCTGGAAGGGGCGGGGGCCCTTTTGCTGGCCTTGCGCTTTGTGCCGGAGTTTGGGCTGGCAAAAGGCTGTTATTATGGCATTTTCCATTCTGTGTCAGCCTTCTGTAACGGCGGATTTGACCTGATGGGAGAGAAGGAAGCCTATGCATCTCTCACTGCCTATGCTGCGGATCCTGTTGTGAATCTGGTCATTATGGCGCTGATCATAGTGGGTGGTATCGGCTTTATCGTCTGGCAGGATGTGTATATCCACGGCTTTCATATACGGAAATATATGCTGCATACGAAAATTGTGCTGTTGATGACCGGCGGCCTGGTGTTTGGAGGCGGTCTGCTGTTCTGGCTGTTTGAGAGACAGGCTCTGTTTGCGGGGCATTCTCCGGGCACCCAGATTCTGGAGGCTCTCTTTTCTTCCGTGACGGCCAGGACGGCAGGGTTTAATACAGTGGATACGGGGGCGTTGTCCAATGGGAGCAAGCTGCTGACCATGATTCTCATGTTCATCGGGGGCAGTCCGGGCTCCACTGCCGGCGGAATCAAGACGACTACGGTGGTAGTTCTGATCATGTATACCTGGAACAGCCTTTGCAGCAAAAACGGCTGCAGTGTATTTGAACGGAGGATTCCGGACGAAATTATCAAGAAATCCAGTATGGTGCTGATGCTCAATCTTCTGATGTCGCTGACAGCGGGAATCATTATATGCGGTATTCAGCCGGAGTTGTCCATGGACAATGTGATGTTTGAAATCTGTTCCGCCATGGGGACGGTAGGGATGACATGTGGTATTACAAGAGATCTGTCGGCGGTTTCCAAATGTGTGATTATTTTTCTGATGTACTGCGGCAGGATTGGCAGCATGACCTTTGCCCTGTCGTTTATGCAGAAGAAAAAGACAGATCCGGTGCAGTATCCCCTGGGCAGGATTACGGTGGGATAAATTGAATACGGATCAAAACGCAGCGGGCCAGCGGGGACATACGAAAAGAAGGGAATTGGAATATGAAATCGGTATTGATCATTGGAATGGGGAAATTTGGTTATCATCTCTGCAGAAAACTGGCGGAGCTGGGCAATCAGATACTGGCGGTTGATGAGAAGGAGGAGGCGCTGGAAGAGGTGCTTCCCATTGTCACCAGCGCGAAAATAGGAGACTGCACCAAGGTGGATGTGCTGAAAACATTGGGCGTGGACAATTTTGATTACTGTTTTGTCTGCATCGGAGAAAATTTTCAGGGCAGTCTGGAGATTACCAGCCTGTTGAAGGAGATGGGCGCCAAATATGTAATCAGCAAGGCGGTACGGGATATACAGGCAAAATTTCTTCTGCGGAACGGGGCCGATGAGGTTATATATCCGGACCGTGATATTGCGGAACGGCTGGCCAACCGCTGCAGCGCCAGCCATGTGTTTGACTATATCGAACTGAGCCGGGAATGTTCCATCTATGAAATTCTGCCCCTGGCAAACTGGGTGGGAAGGACACTGCGGGAAGTGGATATCCGGGCGAAATACCATATTAATATACTGGGTATCAAAAAGGGAGAAAAAACGGATTTTGTTGTGCATCCGGACTACTGTTTTGAAGAAGAGGATCATCTCATCGTGATGGGCAACAATGAAGACGTGTTTAAAGTATTGAAGAGAATGGATGAAAAAAAACCGGGGAAGGCGTCCCGGCATGGAAAACAATAGAATCCACGCTTTGCGGGTCTTTTATTGTCATGAATAATGTGTCCGGGGAATCTGTTTCCCCGGGCTTTTTTGCAGGTGACTTGTTTTCCATGATCTTATGTTTTGCGCGTTTCCCAGGCAGGTGGTGGTGAAAGTGAGGTGTTGGCCGTGTTGTGCGCCACTGACAGGCCCTCTTTTTCCAAAACAGTTTGACAACGAAAAGCAATTAGGATTAACATGAAAGAAAAAGAGAAGGGAGGATGGCGCCTTTGTTTTACAGTGAAAGAAAGCAGAAAATTTTGGAATATATTACAAAGAAGCCGCAGATTACGGTGGCAGAGCTGTCTGAAGTGTTTGGCGTTTCTGCGGTTACCATCCGGAAAGATCTGAACGAACTGAGTAAAAGAGGGGATATTAAAAGAACCTATGGAGGCGCAGTCAGCACGGGGCTTGTCCAGAAAGAAGAGGGGGAAGATGAAAAAGAATTTGTCAATATGGAACGCAAACGGGAAATTGCGGAGAAGGCGATCCGGTTTGTGGAGGAAGGCAATTCCCTGATTATAGATGCAGGATCCACCACCCAGGAGCTGGCACGTTTGATTGTGGAGCGAAAAATATACGGACTGACAATTATTACCAACGCTTTTAATATAGCGGATGTGTTTCGGGAAAATTCGGAATATGAGGTGGTGTTTACCGGCGGACAGTACCGGAAAAAGATATTGTCCTGTGTGGGCCCCTATACAATCAATATTTTGAATTCCATCAATGCGGATAAATGTTTTATGGGAAGCAACGGGGTCAGCCTTGCCAGGGGGGTTACGACGCCCAATGTACTGGAGGCGGAGGTAAAGAGAAATATGATGCAGAACAGCAGAGAGCAATATCTGCTGGCCGATTCTTCAAAGTTTGGAAGAATCCTGCTGTTCAAAGTGGCGGATATGAATGAAATAGACTGTCTGATTACGGATTCCCAGGCGGATGAAGAAATCATTGCCAAAATTCGCAATCTGGGAGTTACCGTGTATTGACGGTATCCGCACAGGGAAAATAAACAATAGATTGCAGGCTTCGCCGGCAAACCTATTGTCATGAATCAGTCTGCAGCCTGGCTGGTCAGGGAAAATCCTGATAGGATAAATCACTGATTACTGACGCAAATCCGGGCTGCAGAGACAACCATTATAAAATTCTTTTCGCATATCTGATTTCTGAAATGCCTGTTTTCAAAGTATTACAAAATATATCCAACCGAAAAATATAATATTGGGGGAAATTTCAAATTGAAACAAAAAGAAACAAATGAATTATCTTTGGTTCTTTTTTGTTTCTTAAAATGCATTGATTTTTCATATGCTTGCAGGATAGAGTGCATTTTATTTCAAAATATACTGGAAAATTTTACTTTCAAGACAGGATATTTTTTCTGATCCTGTTTTTTGATTTCAAAATATTATTATTTAGCAATAAAAGGAAACTTTCCATAAGCTGGAAAAAACTAATTATTGTGCAATCTATACAATTTTAAACTTGAAAATAGAATATTATATACAAAGTGAGAACAACTTGTCGAAAAACCATTGACATTTGAAACAAAAAGAAATATCATAAAGCCAACAAAACGAAAATAAATGAAAGAATTGGAAATAAAAGGAAGTAAATGAAAATTCTGGCGTTATATTCGTTTTGTAAAAAAATACAAGTATAGGAGGAAAAGATGAAAAAGAAACTTGTAAGCGCAATCGTATGTATGTCAATGGTATTGACAATGCTGACAGGGTGCGGTGGAGGGCAGCCGGCGGCAGCACCCGCTCCGGAAAGCGCTCCTGCAGAAAGTGAAGCGGCAGAGGCAGAGGCTCCTGCTGAAGGCGAAGCAGAGAACGCTGAAGCACCGGCAGAAGGAACAGCCGATCTGGCAGATATGAAATTTGGTTTTGTCGTAGGTTCTTTCGAGCACACCTTTTATCAGTTGATCCAGCAGGGTATCGAAGAAGAATGCGAAGCCAAAGGAATCGGCTCCTACTCTGTACTGGATGCAAGCCTTGACCCGGTTATCGCAACGCAGAAGGTTGAGACACTGACCGCAGACGGCTGCAATGCCATCGCACTTGCCTGCAACGATGCAGCAGGCGTGAAGCCCGCTATCGAAAATGCAGACGCAGATGGCGTGGCAATGTTCACCTTCGACTGTACATCTGAATCCGACGCAATCAACTGCTTTGTTGGAACAGACAACTACAAGGGCGGCGAGCTGGGCGGCCAGGAACTGATCCGCCTCACTGAAGATGGCGACACTGTGGCAATCATCGGCTACCCGACCGCATCTTCCTGCCTTGACAGAGAGAACGGCGCATTGGATGCACTCAAGAGCGCAGACAGAAATGTACTCTCCGGCTATGATTACAAGGGTGATGCAAACGAAGCACAGAAGATTATGGAAAACATTCTGACAACCAACCCGGAAGTAAAAGCAGTATTCTGCGTAGGCGATCCGGCTGCAACAGGCGCTATGGCATCCATCAAAGCCGCAGGTTCCGACTGCATGATCATCGGATTTGACGGCAACCCGGAAGCAAAAGAAGCAATCCTGAGCGAAGAGAACGGTAAATACTGGGTATCCGAGATTTCTCAGAATCCCAAGGTGATCGGTTCCACCATCGTGGATGAAATGATCAACTTTATGACAACCGGCTCTGTTACCGAAGCCCAGATCTTTATTGAGCCTTACATAATTACGAAAGAGAACGCTGCTGAATAACAATTCGTAGTTATAATAAGAAGAAAAGCCCGAAACAGCTTCAGGAACAGGGAGCCATACAGGCCTGACAGCAGCCTGTATGGCTTTTCCTGTATCTACGCAGGGGCATTGGGGGATTGATTATGGAACCGATTTTACAGGTGAAAAATATAAGCAAGGAATTTCCGGGCGTCAAGGCGCTGACGGATGTGTCCATTGACTTTTATCCGGGCGAGGTACACACCCTGGTAGGCGAGAACGGTGCGGGTAAGTCCACACTGATCAAGATTATCTCCGGCGTGTATATACCTACTTCCGGACAGATATTTTACGAGGGGAAGGAAATGCACTTTACCGCGCCGGGCCAGGCCATCGACGCGGGCATTGCGGTGATCCATCAGGAACTGAGCATTGCAAAAGACCTGACCGTGGCTCAGAACGTATGGCTCGGCAGGGAAAAGCGGAAGAAAAACGGCCTGCTTGACGCGGCCAGAATGAATAAGGAAACACAGGATATTCTGGATTTCATGAAAGTGAAATTAAAGGCCACGGAAATTGCGGGCTACCTGAATGCGGCTCAGCAGCAGATGATTGAAATTGCCAAAGTCATCTCACAGAACGCAAAAATTGTGGTTATGGATGAGCCTACTTCATCTCTGTCAGAACATGAGATTGACGCACTGTTTGAACAGGTACGGATTCTCAAGGAAAAAAATGTTTCCATTATTTATATTACACACAGACTCAAAGAACTGACGGAAATCTGTGAACGGGTAACAGTTCTCAGGGACGGCTGCAAAGTGGATACGATGATGGTAGCCGATGTGACCGAGAAGCAGATTGTTTCCAGCATGGTAGGGCGGGAAATGGGCGACTATTACAACAAGCACAAACACACACAGGGCAAAGAAATGCTCCGCGTGGAAGGGCTTTGCAGGAAAGGCGTCTTTGAGAATATTTCCTTTACTGCTTATGCGGGAGAGATACTGGGATTTTCCGGACTGGTGGGAGCCGGGCGTACAGAGGTAATGGAGGCTATCTTCGGTGCTGCCAGACTGGATGCCGGAAAGATCTACCTGGAGGGTAAGGAAGTACAGCTCTCCAATCCCAGGGAAGCCATCGCACATAATATCGG
Source organism: uncultured Lachnospiraceae bacterium (assembly GCA_910589075.1). GTDB lineage: Bacteria > Bacillota > Clostridia > Lachnospirales > Lachnospiraceae > VSOB01. The sequence goes on along the minus strand of CAJUSK010000012.1, from coordinate 85,421 downwards.
CTTTGTAACCGAGGACAGACGCAGGACCGGACTCTTGCTGGAAAAGAATATCGTGGAGAACACATCCCTGCCCAGCCTGCCGGCCCATAAAAAAGCACTGGGTTTTGTCAACCGGGCATGGGAAAAGGAAATGGCCAATCTCTACATGGAAAAACTGAGAGTGAAGGCCCCGAATATGTACACCATACTGAAAACACTTTCCGGCGGCAACCAACAGAAAGTCATTCTGGGGAAATGGCTGGCTGCGGATTCCAATATCCTGATATTGGATGAGCCCACCAGAGGAATCGACGTCAATGCCAGATCGGAGTTTTACGCACTGATGAATGAATTCGTGGAAAACGGAGGTACGATCATTATGATTTCGTCTGAAATGCCGGAAATCATCGGCGTAGCAGACAGAGTTATCGTTATGAGGGAAGGCCGGATCAGTGGCGAAGTGACCGCCGAGGAAATCAATGAACAGACATTGATCGGCCTCGCCAGCATAACAAGCGATGCCAGTTGATCAGATAGGAAGGTTGATAAGATGAATAAAGCAAAAGTGAAAAGTTTAGTAAGTGAAAATATCGTGGTGGTAGTGCTGATCCTGCTCTGCATCGGATTCGGCACCGCAAGCAATACATTTTTCAGCTCCAGGAATGTGAGCAATATTTTATCCCAGATGTGTACCAATGCGCTTCTGGCATCAGGCCTGACTTACGTTATCATCCTTGGAGGCATTGACATTTCCGTAGGATCCGTAGCAGGCGTGGCAGGCATCATCGCATCCTATGCCGGCCTCAGGTTTCCCAATATGAATGCGCCTTTTGCCATTCTGCTGCTGATCGTGACAGGTATCCTGGTAGGCGCTGTCTGCGGCGCCATCAACGGCGTGCTGATCGCCTACTTTGACGTAATCCCCATGATCTGTACCCTGTCCACCATGACAGCCCTGCGAGGCGTGGCGTTTATTATCACAGGCGGACAGCCGGTTTACGGACTTCCCGACAGCTTTTCTTACCTGGGTGCAAAGCGGATTCTTCCCACAGAGTCCATGCCCAACGGTGCAGTGCCTGTAGTCGTTATCTTTACGGTGATTGTTGTTGTATTTATGCATGTGCTGCTTTCCAGAACTGTATTTGGACGCCATGTTTTTGCCGTGGGCAGTAACCGGAACGTAGCCCATCTGAGCGGAATCAACGTGCGCAAAGTGACGATGCTCAGCCATACACTCTGTGGCGTTACAGCAGGACTCTGCGGTATCTGTATCGCTTCCAAACTCCAGAACGGGCAGCCAAACGCGGGCGATACCTATGAAATGTTTGCCATCGCTTCCACTGTATTGGGAGGCACCAGCCTTTCCGGCGGCAGCGGTTCTGTGGCAAGGGCTATGTTCGGCTGTGCGGTCATCGCTGTAATTAAGACCGGTATGGACCTGCTGCAGATCTACTCTTACTGGCAGAACGTGGTCATCGGCTGCATTATCATTCTGGCGGTTGTTCTGGACATGGCACAGAAACGCGGAAGAAACTGAGAAAAAGGATAGCTGCATACATATGAAAAAATATTTTCTGATTATGGACATCGGCGGGACAAAGACAACAGGCGCGCTTTTCACAGAAGACGGAGAGCCGGTGGACGATTATTTCCATGTGGTAAAATCGCAGACATTCAAGGGAGAAGAGGCGGTTTACCAGAATACAAAAGGTGTGCTGGAGCATATTATTGAGCATTTTGCAGTGAATATGGAAGATGTACTGGGCATCGGCGTGGGCAGTCCCGGCCCGCTGAAGGCGGAGGAAGGGATCATCGTTCATGCGCCGTTAATGGGCTGGCATGACTTCCCCATCGTAAAGAGACTGCAGGAAGACTTCGGGAAACCTGTCTTTCTGGAGAACGACGGCAATCTGGGCGCGCTTGCGGAAGTGAGATGCGGCGTGGCAAAGGGGCTGAAACACATTCTGTATATGACTGTCAGTACCGGCTGCGGAGGCGGCATCATCATAGACGGACAGATTTACCGGGGCAGGAACGATGTGGCGGGAGAAGTGGGGCATATGAGCATTGATCCCGACGGGCTGGTCTGTCCCTGCGGGTCCAGAGGATGCTTCGAACTGTACGCTTCCGGCACGGCTGTCAGCCGGCGGGTAAGGGAAGACATAGCGGGAGGCGTGAAAAACGACCTGCTTGCTTCCATTGATTACGATCCGGAAAAGGTGGAGGGCAGGATTCTGACAGAGGCCGCCGCAAAGGGAGATGCCTATGCGCTGGAGTGTTACCGGATGGAAGGGCATTATCTGGGCATTGGCATCAGCAATCTTCTCAATCTTTTAAATCCCCAGGCAATCGTCCTGGGCGGCGGTATTACAAAAGCGCGGGAATTTTTTGAAGAAGAGATGCTGCGCGTACTGAAGGAAAGATGTCTGGCGCCGATAGAGGAAGATACGGTCAGATATTCGGTTATGAATGACAGAGTCGTCCTCTATGGGGCGTACTGGATGCTGAAAGAAAAACTGTAAGCCAACGATATTTGTACGGGCGGCATACATACAACTGATACAACATGATAAGGAGAAAAAACTATGGCACTGGTTACTTTAAAAGAAATACTGGCAAATACAAGAAAAGATCATTACGCAGTGGGCGGCTTCAATTTCAACGGCTATGAAGATGCACAGGGCATCATCCAGGGAGCCGTTTCCAAAAACTCACCGGTTATCATGATGGCCAGCATGGGCGCCATCAAATACATAGGACTTCGTCAGACCGCAGGTATGGTAAAAGGGATGGCTGAGTCTGTGGACATTCCCGTATGCCTTCATTTGGATCATGCCACCGACTATGATCTGATCAGAGAAGCCATCAAATGCGGTTTTACTTCCGTTATGGTGGACGCTTCTGCAAAAGACTATGAGACGAATATTGCGGAATCCAGGGCGATTGTAGAGTTTGCCAAAGAGTATGGCTGCTCCGTGGAAGCCGAGCTGGGCAAAGTAGGCGGCAAAGAAGAGCACATTGTCGTGGAAGACGCTTCCGCCACCTTTACCGATCCTGACGACGTTCCCAGATATGTGGAAGAGACAGGGATCGACGCACTGGCAGTGGCAATCGGTACGGTACACGGCTTCTACAAGAGCGAGCCGAAACTGGATTTTGAGAGACTGGAAAAAATCCTGAAAATTACTGACTGCCCGCTGGTACTTCATGGCGGTTCCGGCGTTCCGGTGGAAGACTTTAAGAAATGTGTACAGATGGGCATGAGCAAGATCAACGTGGGAACCGAACTGAAAGCTGCTTATGCTGCAACGATCCGCGAAATGGCCGCAAAAAATCCGGAATCAGAATTTGATCCCCGTAAATATGTGGGTCCGGTAAAAGATGTCTGCGCCAAAATCGTGGCAGGCAAGATCGACATCTTCGGCAGCGCCGGAAAAGCCTGAGCGGCCGACAGGAGGAAACCTATGAACATTGCGGTGATCACCAGCGGTGGAGATTCCCCCGGCATGAACCCCTGTCTGGCACAGATTGTGAAATATGCGTCAGAAAAAGGGCATACCGTATACGGTTACAGACGGGGATTTCTGGGCATCCGGGACAACGATTACAGGAAACTGGAAGTCAGTGATGTACAGGGCTGGTATAAACTGGGCGGAACCGTCCTGCGGACAGGACGGCTCCCGGAACTGAAAGAAGCGGGTATTTCGGAAAAACTGGCGGAAAACCTGCGCAAAAACCACATTGATACACTGATTGTCATCGGCGGGGACGGCTCCTTCAAAGGAGCCCTGGCCCTCCATGAGGCGGACAGCGGACTGAATGTGGTCGGTATTCCCGGCACCATTGACAACAATATTTACGGCAGCGACTATACACTGGGATTTGATACGGCCCTGAACAAGCAGGTCAATTATATAGACGACATATCGGATACGGCGTTGTCTTTGCCTGGCCGGGTATTTTTCGTGGAGACACTGGGCGCCTGGGACGGTTACCTGACCCACAGCTCTGTGCTGATGGGCATGGCTGACTGCAGCGTGCTGGTGGAAAAACCAATGACCAATGAAGAGATCTGTAAAAAAGTAGAGGAAGTCCTGGCCGATCCCCAGAGAGACTATGTGCTCATTACCTTTGCCGAAGGCTGTTACCAGATGCTGGAGGCTGCGGAATATGTAAGGGAAAAACTGCACGTCAACCTCAAATGCAATCTGCTGGGTTATCAGCAGAGGGGCGGCGTCCCTACGGCGCGGGAGCGTATCCATGCGGCAGGATTTGCCAAATATGCGGTACAGGCTGCCGATCAGGGGATTAAAAATGTATACGTGGTCTATAAAGACGGACAGTACGGCTATCTGGATCTTTCCTGTGCCGCAAACAAGAAAGAATTTGACTGGTTTGAACTGTAGAGGAGGAGAGTATGGCACTGACAGATTTTGTAACAGGCTATCAGCATGTGGGGATTCCCACAGAAGATATGGAAGCGACGAAACAATTTTATGAAACGCTGGGATTTCAGAGCATCTATGAGACTACCAATAACGGCGGCCTGGTACGCTTCTTTTCCTGCGGGGATGTTCTCATTGAGACGTATGAGAAAGAAGGCTGCGCGCAGGTAAGAGGCGCCATCGACCACATTGCCCTGGCGGTAAACGACATTGAGGCGGTAACCGAGCAGGCAAGAGAGCAGCAGTTTCATATCGCAGAAGGACCGACTACGCTGCCTTTCTGGGAAAATGGGGTGAGATACATCTGTATCGAAGGCCCCAATCATGAAATTGTGGAATTTTTGCAAAAATATTAAGGAGAAAGAGTATGGCTGAGATATGGACGATGGGGGATCTTCTTTGTGAAGTGATGCGGGAAAGAGAAGACGTACCCCTGGACCAGGCGGACCTTTTCAGAGGCCCTTTTCCCAGCGGCGCACCGGGCATCTTTATCAGTACGGCGGCCAGACTGGGACATTCCACAGGCGTGATCGGCGGTGTGGGCGCGGATGATTTTGGACAGGCGATCTTAAAGCGTCTTGAGAATGACGGTGTGGACTGCACCTATGTGAAAGAAAATAACGATCTGCCCACAGGCGTTGCATTTGTCACCTATTTTGCCAACGGAGACAGAAAATTCCTGTTCCATATGGGCAATTCCGCCGCTGTCAGTGTGGGCGATCCCGAGGACGCAGCTTTGGAAGGTGCGAAATATTTTCACATCATGGGCTGCTCCCTTTCCGCAAAACCGGAATTTGCCCAGGCGATTGTACGGATGCTGCACCGCATGAAAAAAGCGGGCGCCAAAGTATCCTTTGATCCAAACATCCGTCTGGAACTGATCCGGCGGCCGGAAGAATTCCAGATTATCCGGGAAGTATTTGAAGAGACAAATATTTTTATGCCGGGTATCGAGGAATTGCTGACGATTACAGGGGAGAAAGAGATAGAGACTGCTGTACAGGCCTGCTTTAAGAATCCGGGACTGGAGCTTCTGGTACTGAAACGTGGCTCCAAAGGTTCCACGGTCTATACAAGAGACGGTGAATGCCTGGAAATGGGTGTATATCCGGTACAGCCGGTGGATGCCACCGGCGCAGGAGACAGCTACGACGGTGCGTTTATATCGGCACTGGCGGAAGGAAAATCACTGGAACAGGCGGCGAAAGAAGGCGCTGCAGCCGGCGCGCTCAATATGATGGCGTTCGGTCCCATGGAAGGGAATATTTCCAGGGAAACAATCCGGGAAATCATTGCAAAAAATGAAGGATAGTAACAGCTCAGGCAAGTCTGCGCACCGGGTGCGCAGACTCTTGTCGTAGGTCGTCAGACGGATGATCTGCACATACAAGTGTGTCCGGTCTGTCTGAGCGGTGATGGAGGAAGAGGCATTGAGAGGATTTATAAATCATGCAGAAACGGCAGTGGAAGAGATGGTCAATGGCTATCTGCGGGTCTATCCGGGCCGTTTTGTCAAGGTGAAGGGGAAAAACCAGAGGCTGAACGGATTTATCAGACAGAACTGCGGGAAGAAGGTTTCCGTGATCACAGGCGGGGGTGCCGGCAACGAGCCATGGAGTGTGGGGTTCGTCGGGGACGGACTGGCCGACGGTACGGTGATGGGAGCCGTTTTTACCGCGCCGCCTGCCCGTTTTATTGTCAACGTCACACAGGCGCTGCCCACGGAGCGGGGCGCGCTGTATATCTGCACCAATCATGCGGGAGATGTGCTGAACTATGAACTGGCCGGGGAACTGGCACAGCTTGAAAATATAGAAACCCGCTGTATCAAGGTGTCCGATGATATATCCGGGCTGATGGGAGAGCGGAAGGATGAGCGCCGGGGACAGGCCGGTGTGGCTTTTGTGATCAAAATCGCGGGTGCGGCGTCGGAAGCAGGATATTCTCTGGCTGAAACGGCGCGGGTGGCGCAGAAAGCCAATGAACGGGTGACCACCTTTGGCGCGGTAGTCAGTTCAGGCTATATTCCGGGCAGCGGGGAACTGGTACACAGAATGCAGGAAGGCCAGGTGGAATACGGCAAAGGCTTTAACGGAGAAAACGGTGTCCTTGTGGAACAGAACCGGAGTGCGGACGAAATCGTGGATACGATGATGTCTTATTTGCTGAGAGAAGCAAAACTCACTTCCCTGGACGAAGTGGCAGTGCTGATCAACGCCTATGGTATGACCAGCACCATGGAGCAGTGCATCATTGCACGAAAAACAGTGGATATCCTGTCCTCCCAGTCGGTCCAGATCCACCATATTATTATGGACAGACTGTTCCAGCCTCTGTCGGGTGGCTGTTCCATCAGCATCCTCAGACTGGATGAGGAATTGAAGCGGCTGTATGATATGCCGGCGTCATCACCTATGATCAAGTGCTGGCAGAACTGAGAGGTATCCGTATGAAAAATCATATTACGATAGAAGAACTGAGACAGATGATCCTGTATGTGGCGGAACAGGTGATGAAAAACGAAACACTGCTGACAGAGATTGACAGTGTGATCGGAGACGGAGACCACGGCAAAGGTATGACCACCGGCTTTAAGGAAGTGTGGCAGGAACTTTCCTGTATGAAATTCCAGAGCACGGAAGATGTGCTCGTAGCAGTGGGCAACGTGTTGATTGACACCATGGGAGGGGCATCCGGCGTTCTCTTCGGAACCATGTTTATTTCCGGAACGGTCAGACGGCCGGCCAGTCTCACCATGGATTTGCAGGATTTTGCGGAAATTTTCCGCTATTCTCTCAACGCCATCAAAAAGCGGGGCGGTGCCCAGATCGGCGACAAGACGATGGTGGATGCCCTGGAGCCGGCTGTCATTGCTCTGGAAAAGAGTGTGGCGGAGCGGGCGGGCTTTTGCGAGGGCATGAAAAATGCCGCCACCGCAGCGGCTGTGGGCGTGGAGTATACGAAAAATGTCAAAGCGCGCTTTGGACGGGCCAAATATTTCGGAGACAAGGCCGTGGGCTGCCAGGATGCAGGCGCCACATCCGTATGGATTATTTTCCGGGCCATGTCGGACTGGGTGGAAGAGTATTTCAGCAGATGGGAGAAATATGAATCCAGAGTCATTACGGTGACCATGAACCCCTGTATCGACAAGACCATCAATGTGGAGAGGATGGAACGGGGAAAAACCCACCGCCTGAAACGGGTGCAGAACAATATTTCCGGAAAGGGGATCAATGTCAGCATTGCGCTGACACATTTTCAGGAGCTGACACTCTGTCTGGGATTTAACTATTCCGCAGATGCCAGAATCGTGGAAAAGGCGCTGGATGATCAGGGCGTGCGCCATGATTTCGTCATGGTGGAGGGCGGTATCCGCACCAATGTAAAGATTTTTGAAAATGAATACGGCGTAATGACAGAATTCAATGAAAACGGCGGCTGTGTGGGCAGTGAAGAACAGGAACGCCTGATGGAAAAGATTGAGAGCTGGATGGAACAGACGAACATCATCGTACTGGACGGCAGCGTACCGGGGGGCGTATTGCCGGACATCTATGAAAAGATGATCCGAATGGCCAACAGAAGGGGCGTCAAAACCATTTTGGACGCGGCCGGACATCTGCTCAGGAAGGGTGTGAATGCAGTGCCTTATCTGATGAAACCCAACGTAAACGAGTTCTGTGAGACGTACGGAATTGATACAGGAGACAGAGATGCCATGCTCAGAAAAGCCGGGGAGATTGTGGAAACGGGTGTGAAATATGTATGCATTTCCCTGGGCCAGGAAGGGGCTTATCTGCTGAGCCGGGAAAAGTGGCTGTATGCAGAGGCGGTGCCCGTCAATATCAGAGGTATCCAGGGTGCCGGGGATTCCATGGTTGCAGGTTTTTGCCTGGCCATCAACCGCGGACTTCCCATGGAAGAGATGTTTGCCTATGGCATGGCTGCCGCAGCCGGTTCCCTGCAGTATCCCGGAACCGAGATTTGCAGCAGAGAAGATCTGGAACGGCTGATACCGGAAGTGAAGATTGTACAGTTATAAGTCTGTTTTTTGCGGCAGAGCGATTTGCTCTGCCGGTTTTGTGCAATCTGTTTCTGTGTATGGGATGTTTGTGGGGGGCGTGGTTCTGTCTGCAAAGACCAAACCGGGGCGAAATCTCTTTATACGACAAAAAAGAATCCTGTGAAACAGGATTCTTTTTGAATCGGAGTGACAAGATTCGAACTTGCGGCCTCCGCCTCCCTAAGACGGCGCTCTAACCAAACTGAGCCACACCCCGATAGAACGTATAATTTATGTCCGACAACTCTGATATTATAACCTTTTTCGATGAGAAAAGCAAGGGATTTTTGTAAAATCTTCAAATTTTTTTTGAGGGAAGAGGGGGTTTGTACGATACCATTTAGAAAAGGTGTGATTGGTTGTTTCCATAGCTCCCCGGATGTAGTAAAATAACAATCACAAAAGAAAGGATGATCAACTGCGTGTATGGAACGGTGATTGGAATGGAACTGGGGAAGTATGTTTTATAAACATGCTGTTGGAATAGGACAGGCATCTGTCATATTTATTATGTTATGATAGGGTTGTGGCTGCGGTGTATCATCTGCCGGGGGATGAGGAAGACTGATATGGTAAAATTGTGTGTCTGGCTTTGGCAGAAGCCGGTTTGCAGCCCTTTCAATACGAAATTCCAATGGAGGTGGAACATGGAAAAATGGTTCTATGTAATGACAATCAAAAAGGGAAAATCCTATAATAAGGTTACGAAAGCCGTGATTACAAGGCATGTGGAAAACCTGAGAAAACTGGATGCGGAGGGCAAAATAGAACTTTGCGGCCCGTTCAAAGGATATCCGGGCGTTGCGGGTATGGTCATTTTTAAAACCGAAAGCTATGAAGAGGCCGAAGCCCTGTGCAGACAGGAGCCTCTTGTGGCGGAAGGGTATGCAACCTATATTCTGGCATCTTTGCAGGTGGCTGATAAAGAGAACAACTATTTACTGTGAAAGCAGCGTCATTTGAGCCGGCCAAAGAACGCTCTGCCGGCCCGGATAACAGGAACGACTGCTTTCCCGAATGGCAGCGCCCGCAGGGCATGATGGAAGGAAAACTCTACACAGATAGCAGGAGGAGACTGTGGCATGGGAATTGCAGCGGCATATATGGTTCCCCATCCTCCGCTGATCATACCGGAGATCGGCAGAGGAGAAGAGGGACAGATTTACCAGACGACAGAGGCATATGAGAAAATAGCGGAATCTGTAAAACAATGCAGTCCGGATACGATTGTGGTCATTTCCCCGCATCAGGTTATGTATTCGGACTATTTCCATATAGCTCCGGGCAGGGTGGCAAAGGGAGACTTTGGCCGTTTCCGTGCAAAAGAGGTATCTTTTGCAGCGGATTGTGATATGGAGTTTACGGACAAACTGTGTGCACTGGCAGAAAACAGGGGGCTGCCCGCCGGGATGGAAGGTGTGCAGGACGGAACACTGGACCATGGGACGATGGTGCCGCTCTATTTTATCAACCGTTGTTTTCAGGAATACAGGCTGGTGAGAGTGGGTTTGTCCGGTTTGCCTTTGATACGGCACTATGAACTGGGACAATGTATCCGGGAGACGGCCCATGTCCTGAATAGAAAAACAGTTGTTATTGCAAGCGGTGATCTGTCACACAGGCTGAAAGAGGATGGACCTTATGGTTACCGGGCGGAAGGCCCCGCCTATGACAGCCGCATCATGGATGTGATGGGGGCCGGGGCATTTGCAGAGTTGTTCGGGTTTACGGAAGACTTCTGTGAACGGGCGGGAGAGTGTGGACACCGCAGCTTTGTTATGATGGCGGGTACACTCGACGGCCGGGACGTGGTTGCCCGGCGTCTGTCCTATGAGGGACCCTTTGGCGTGGGGTATGGTGTCTGTGCCTTTGAGCCGCAGGGCGTAAATCCGGCGCGGCGGTTCGGAACAGCCTATGTGCAGCAGGCGCTGGAACGTATGAAAAGGCAGAGAGAGACAGAGGATGCCTATGTACGGCTTGCCCGCAGGACGATAGAGACTTATGTACGCACCGGGAGAGTGCCAGAGCTGCCGGATCATCTGCCGGATGAAATGTATCGGCAGCGGGCCGGGGTGTTTGTTTCCATAAAGGAGGACGGACGCCTGCGTGGCTGCATCGGAACCATCCGGCCGGTGCAGGAATCCTTGGCAGAAGAGATTGTTTCCAATGCCATCAGCGCGTCCACAAGGGATCCCAGGTTTGCCCCGATAGAAGTAGGAGAACTGGAACGACTGACAATCAGCGTGGACGTACTGGGGGAGCGGGAGCGGATAAACTCCGTGGAAGAACTGGATGTAAAACGGTACGGTGTAATTGTGACAAAGGGTCATCGGCGCGGGCTGCTGCTTCCCAATCTGGACGGGGTGGATACGGTTGCGGAGCAAGTGGCAATCGCCAGAGAGAAGGCGGGAATCAAAGAACAGGAAACGGTGGAACTGGAACGGTTTGAAGTGGTACGGCATATATGATTTCCGGCGCCTGTTATGGGATAACAGGATGGAATGAATGTACATTTGGGTTTGGATGGCGGCAGCAGAAGGGGATTGGAGGAACCATATGAAAACGGTTTGTGGCACATGTATGCATCACTGCGGTTTGGAACCCGGACAGAAGGGACGCTGTATGGCGAGGACGAACCGGGAGGGTGTGATTATCTGTGAAACTTATGGGCGTGTCACTTCTCTGGCGCTGGACCCCATTGAAAAGAAACCGCTGAAAAGATTTCATCCCGGCAGCAGGATTCTGTCCGTGGGGAGCTATGGCTGTAACCTCAGTTGTCCCTTTTGCCAGAATCATGAGATTTCCATGGCGGGGCGGGAAGAGATACCAACATGGGTGTATCTGACGCCGGAGGAGCTGGCGGAGAGGGCACGGGCATATCAGAGGATGGGAAATATCGGCCTGGCCTTTACCTACAATGAGCCGTTGGTAGGCTGGGAGTATGTCCGTGACACATTCCGGCTGGTGAAGGAATCCGGTATGGCGACGGCGCTGGTAACCAATGGCTGCGGGTCGCCGGAAGTGCTGGAAGCGCTGCTTCCTCTGACTGATGCCATGAATATTGATTTAAAGGGGGTTCAGGAGACATATTATCGAAAGCTGGGCGGCAGCCTGGAAACGGTGAAAGCCAGTATTGTCAAGGCGGCGCCGGTCTGCCATGTGGAACTGACCACGCTGATTGTACCGGGGGAAAATGACACGTTGGAGGAGACGGAAGCGGAGGCGGCGTGGATTGCTTCCATCGACCGGGATATTCCGCTTCACATCACCCGCTTTTTTCCGCGGCATCATATGACGGACAGACAAGCCACGGATGTGGGGCTGTTATACCGGCTTGCAGAGACAGCAGGAAAATATCTGCGTCATGTATACGTGGGAAATGTGTGATATGGTCTCTGACATAACAGGCGCAATGTATTCAATACATTGCGCCTGTTATGCATTCATGACAATAGGTTTGCTGGCGAAGCCTGCAATCTATTGTCGGATCAGAGGGATTCCTGCTCTTTTTTCAGATTTTTCTGTGCCGTTGACAGCATCAGTTTAATCCGGTTTAGCTGGTTGACTTCGCTGGCGCCAGGGTCATAGTCGATGGCAACAATGTTGGACATGGGGTGGCGGCGGCGCAGCTCTTTGATCACGCCCTTGCCCACCACATGATTGGGCAGACAGCCAAAGGGCTGTGTACAGACAATATTATTGACCCCGTTATGAATCAGTTCCATCATTTCCCCGGTCAAAAACCAGCCTTCACCGGTTTGGTTGCCGATGGAGACAATGGGCTCTGCATAAGCGGCCAGATCCCGTATGTGGGCCGGGGGCGTAAAGTGTGTGCTCTTTTTCAGTGCCCTGGCAGCAGGGCTGCGGAGGCAGGAGAGGGCACGGATCCCCAGGGACGACAGGCGTGCAGACCGTTTGGATGTTCCCAGATGCTGTGCTTTGTAAATCTGATTGTAAAAACAGTAGGACATAAAATCCAGCAGGTCGGGCACCACTGCTTCTGCACCTTCGGATTCCAGCAGTTCCACCAGATGATTGTTGGCCACAGGGGAAAATTTTACAAGAATTTCCCCGACAATGCCGACTCTCGGTTTCTTTTCATCCGTTATGGGCAATGCGTCAAAGGCCTGGATAATTTCCTTGCACAGACGGCTGAACCGGAGAAAACCGGGATGTTTTCCGGAGAGGAATGTCTTGCATGTTTCCGCCCATAGCCGATGAAGAGATTCTGCGGAACCGGGTTCCTGTTCATAGGGACGCATGCGATACAGGCAGCGCATAAATATATCTCCCAGTACAGCGGCATAGGCGGCTTTGGTAAAGAGGCCCATACTGATATGAAACCCCGGATTGCTTTCAATGCCGGACAAATTCATGGAGATAACCGGAATCTGCTGCATACCCGCCTTTTCCAGGGCCCGCCTGATGAAACCCACATAGTTGGTGGCACGGCAGCCGCCGCCGGTCTGGCTCATCATGACTGCGACCTTATTCAGATCGTATCTGCCGGAATGCAGCGCCTCCATAATCTGTCCCACGACAATGAGGGACGGATAACAGGCGTCATTGTTTACATATTTCAGTCCCATGTCCACGGCATGTTTGTTGTCGTTAGGCAGTACCTCCAGCCGATAGCCGCATGAGCGGATGGCCGCTTCCAGCAGTTCGAAGTGGATAGGCGACATCTGCGGGCAGAGGATTGTATACTCTTTGCGCATTTCTTCCGTAAAAGGAACTCTGTCAATGGCTGTGGGGCACACATGGGATGTGGTTCCCTGCTGCTTTCTGACACGGAGGGCCGAGATCAGGGAGCGCACCCGGATTCTGGCGGCGCCCAGATTATTTACTTCATCAATTTTCAGGCAGGTATAAATTTTGCCGGAGCCGGATAAAATATCGCTTACCTGGTCTGTTGTGACTGCGTCCAGTCCGCAGCCAAAGGAATTGAGCTGAATGAGATCCAGATTTTCCACCGTGCGCACAAAGGCTGCTGCCGCGTACAGGCGAGAGTGGTACATCCACTGATCGGATACAATCAGGGGGCGTTCCGGATGGCCGAGGTGGGAAACGGAATCTTCGGTGAGGACTGCGATGTCATAACCGGTAATCAGTTCCGGGATCCCATGGTTGATTTCAGGGTCAATGTGATAGGGCCTGCCGGCCAGAACGATCCCGTGTTTGCCGGTTTCTTTCAGGTATGCCAGCGTTTCCTCCCCCTTTTTGCGCATGTCTTCCCGCGCCTGATTCAATTCCTGCCAGCCATGGGCAGCGGCAGCGCGTATTTCTTCGGAAGAAATCTCTGAAAATTCCCGGATCAGTGCGTCCGTGACGGTGTCCACATCCCGGAAAGACAGGAAGGGATTACGGAACAATACTTCACCCTGCCGGATTTCGTCAATATTGTTTTTGATATTCTCCGAATAGGAAGTGACAATGGGGCAGTTATAATGGTTGTTGGCTCCTTCCACTTCGTCCCGCTCATAAAACAGCGCGGGGTAGAAGATAAAAGGAATATGATGGCGCAGCAGCCAGGTCACATGCCCGTGGGCCAGTTTGGCCGGATAACATTCGGACTCACTGGGAATGGACTCGATGCCCAGTTCATAAATTTTGCGGTTGGACACAGGGGAGAGTACCACCTGATAGCCCAGATCCGTAAAAAAGGTAAACCAGAACGGGTAATTTTCATACATATTCAGAACTCTGGGAATCCCTACTTTGCCACGGGGGGCATTGTCGGCAGTCAGAGGTTCGTAGTCAAAGATACGGTGCAGTTTCCAGGCAAAGAGATTGGGTACATTGTTTTCGTTTTTCTTTTTACCGATGCCCCGCTCGCACCGATTGCCGGAAATATACTGTCTGCCGCCGGTAAATTTATTGATGGTAAGACGGCAGTTATTGGTACAACCCTTACATTTGGCCATACTTGTCTCAAACTGCAGTGCATTGATTTTTTCCAGGGACAACATGGTTGTCCGGTAATCCCTTGCGGACTGAAACCGTTCTCTGGCGATGAGCGCCGCACCAAAAGCGCCCATAATGCCGGCAATATCCGGGCGGATAGCCTGACAGCCGGCTATTTTTTCAAAGCTGCGCAGCACTGCGTCGTTATAGAAAGTGCCGCCCTGTACCACAATGTGGCGGCCCAGTTCGGAGGCGTCGGAAACCTTAATTACCTTGAACAGAGCGTTTTTGATGACAGAGTAGGCAAGACCGGCGGAAATATCGGATACTTCCGCGCCTTCTTTCTGCGCCTGTTTCACTTTGGAATTCATAAACACGGTACAGCGGGTGCCCAGATCTATAGGGTGCTCCGCAAACAGGGCGGCGTGGGCGAAATCTTCCACACTGAAGTTCAGGGATTTGGCAAAGGTTTCGATAAAGGAGCCGCATCCGCTGGAGCAGGCTTCGTTGAGCTGGACGCTGTCCACCGTATGATTTTTGATTTTGATACATTTCATATCCTGTCCGCCAATATCGAGAATACAGTCCACGGACGGGTTGAAAAAGGCTGCGGCATAGTAGTGAGCCACTGTTTCCACTTCGCCGTCATCCAGCAGGAATGCGGCTTTCATCAATGCTTCTCCATATCCGGTGGAGCAGGAACGGACAATTTTCACATCCGGCGGCAGTTTTGTATAAATATCCCGGATGGCGCTGATTGCCGTTTTTAAGGGACTGCCGTTGTTGTTGGAATAAAAGGAATATAAAAGGGAACCGTCCTCGTCCACCAGGGCGATTTTGGTTGTGGTGCTTCCGGCATCGATACCCAGATAGCAGTTACCGTGGCAGTGCGAAAGGCTTGCCTTTGTAACCCGGTGACTGCTGTGGCGTTTTAAAAACGCATCATATTCGGCCTGGGAATGGAAGAGTGGATCCATGCGTGCCACTTCAAACTCCATATGGATGGTGCCGGACAGTTTTTCCGTCATTTCCTGCATGGTGCAGAAATTGTCTTCCTGATATTGGAGAGCGGATCCCATGGCTGCAAACAGATGGGAGTTTTCTGCATCAATGATATGGGCCTCATCCAGCCGGAGGGTACGGATAAAGGCAGCTTTCAGCTCTGTCAGGAAATGCAGGGGGCCGCCTAGGAAGGCCACATGTCCCCGGATCGGCTTGCCACAGGCCAGTCCGCTGATGGTCTGGTTGACCACTGCCTGAAAGATGGAGGCGGCCAGGTCTTCCTTTGTGGCGCCGTCATTGATCAACGGCTGTATATCCGATTTGGCGAATACGCCGCAACGGGCTGCGATGGTGTATAAGGATTGATAATCTCTGGCATACTCATTTAAACCGGAGGCATCGGTTTGCAACAGCGCTGCCATCTGGTCGATAAAAGAGCCTGTGCCGCCGGCGCAGATTCCGTTCATACGCTGTTCCACATTGCCGTTTTCGAAATAGATGATTTTGGCATCCTCGCCGCCCAGTTCGATTGCCACATCGGTTTTGGGCGCAAAGGTTTCCAGTGACATGGCCACGGCAATCACTTCCTGTACAAAAGGGATTTCCAGATGGTTGGCCAGGGCCAGTCCGCCGGATCCGGTAATGACAGGATGCAGCGTTATATTTCCAAGTTTGCTGTACGCCTCCTGCAATAAATCTGAAAGCGTTTCTCTTATATTTGCGAAATGTCTTTTGTAATCGGAAAAAAGAATGGCGTGGCTGCCATCCAGTATCGCTATTTTAACAGTCGTGGAACCAATGTCGATTCCTAAATAATAACGAGCGTTATTCATAAAATTACCACTCTTTCTTCTTATTTATTATACCTGCAAAAAAACCCTGCTTATTATACGACAGCTTTTGACAAAATGCAATCGTTCAAATATTAAAATTATATGATGAACCTGTGAGATGTTTCTGCTGTTTGGTATCATTTACCTTCTGTGAGAGGGCGTTTTTTGTATGAAAATGCCTTTCTTACGGCATTTTGCAGGGATACGTCCGGTCATGACGGATACAGCCGCAATGGAAAGATTCACAAAAATTGTCAGAAGTTATAACGGCCAGGGTTGTACAAACTTCAAAGGATTTGAAAAAAGCCCGGTTTACATTTACATATCCGAATGTTAGAATATATTCATGCATGCGGCAGAACATGTGGAGGATTTTTCCGGCTGCAGGTATGGGCCGCGGGGCAAAAAAGCAAAGAATGAAGGTAGAAGAAATGAGATTTTTAGATAAGATGGAACGGAAATTTGGCAAGTATGCCATTCAGAACCTTTCCCTGATGCTTGTCACATGCTATGGGTTCGGTTATGCCATCCTGTTTGTCAATGCGGATTTTTTGCAGTATCTGACATTGAATCCCTATCTGATTCTCAGGGGACAGGTATGGAGGCTGGTATCCTGGATCATTGTGCCGCCGGGTTCTCTGAGTATCTTTCTGGTGCTTACACTGTATTTTTACTACCGGCTGGGAACGACACTGGAACGTACCTGGGGGGTATTTCGGTATAATGTATATCTGCTCAGCGGGATTCTGTTTACGGTATTGGGCAGTTTTGTGCTGTTGGGTTATTGCTATATAGCCTATTCCTCAGAGATTGCTCTCCTTGGTGCAGATGTGTTTTTTACAAAGACGGTGGGATATTTCTTTGGATCATTCAGCACATATTATGTAAATCTTTCTATTTTTCTGGCATTTGCCCTGACGTATCCGGATATGCAGGTACTGTTGCTGTTTATGATTCCCGTCCGGATTAAATGGCTGGGGCTTCTGGATGCGATTATGACGCTGATCCTGTTTTATTACAGTGGGATTGCAGGACGGATTATTATCGGCGCTTCGCTGATGAATCTGGTAATTTTTTTCCTGGCCACAAGGAATATGATGCAGATGAGTCCCCGGCAGATCCGCAGACGGCAGGTATTCCGGCATGAAGTAAAGAAAGGGACCGGGACCACCAGGCATAAGTGTGCCATCTGCGGCCGTACAGAACTGGATGGCAATCTGGAATTTCGTTTTTGCTCCAAATGTGAGGGCAACTATGAGTATTGTTCGGATCATCTGTATACCCATGAACATAGAAAGCGGCATTAAAAGACAGGTGGAGGCAGTATGGACAGAGAGGTTCTTTTCGGAAAGACACTGGAACAAATAAAACGTAAGGGAAAAGAGCAGGGCGGTATCCTGTCAGAACAGGAGATCGAAGAGGCGTTTGCCTGTTTTTCGCTGGATCAGTCCCGCCTGGATATGATTTATGCATATTTGAACAAACAGGGTATCGGTATCGGAGAACCGGCGGATATGGATGAGGTCATGGATGACCACGACAGCAGGTATCTGGAACGGTATTTGCGGGAAATCGCGTTGCAGGAGCCGCTCAGCGACGGAGAGCGGGAAGCGTTGATTTTGCGCGCCATGGCCGGGGAAGCGGATGCCAGGCAGGAACTGATTTCTGTTTTTCTGCCCCAGGTGGCGGATATGGCCCGCCTGTATGCAGGGCAGGGAGCCGCCATGGAAGATCTGGTGGGAGAGGGCAATGTGGCGCTTCTCACAGGTATGGAAATGCTGGGCGCACTGGAACACCCTTCGGAAGTGCAGGGAATGCTGGACAGGAGGATCATGGAGGCCATGGAGGACCTGATTGCCGAACATGTACGGTCCGGGGACATCGGCAAGCAGGTCCGGCAGCGGGTGAATCAGGTGGCGGATGCGGCAAAAGAACTTTCGGAGACATTGCTGCGCAAAGTGACGGTACAGGAACTTGCCAGGGAATCGGATATAACAGAAGAAGAGATACGGGAGGCGCTGCGGCTTTGCGCCGGAAAGATAGATGGGATTGAGGATGGCCATAACAGGTGAAAACCAGGATTTTAAATATGTGATGCAGGATGTGTCCAGGGTATATATCGGTGCGAAGTTTACGTATCAGGAAATGATGGATACGGATGAAATTCCTTTTAAGCTGAAGGCGATTTTCAGCCACTATATATTGAAAGAAGTGGCCGGGGACACTACGCCGGAGAATCACATTTTTTATATGAAGGATACGGACCTCTCCTATATGGTGTACAGGCAGTTAAAGGTTCGTTTTAAGCTGGATTTTCCGGTGCTGTCCTCCAAAGGGAAATGGGAGTACCGGAGCGAATACCATACCATTGAGGAGATTGTGGGAAACGGGCAATGGAAGGAGAGACGGGATGAGATTGTAGTGGAGGAGATGGTGTTGACAAAGCTGCATATCATGATGATGAGTTTATAAAAAACAGAGAGAAAGCCATCCGGGCGGGACGGTTTTCTCTCTGTTTGTATATTGTGTATCAGAGTATGTATCTGTAGTCATCAGGAAATCTGACGGTTTTTCCCCCACAATGTGATCAGAAACAGGGTGGATATAATGCAGAAAAAACCTGCCACATCCATTCCGGTAAATGCTGTATGGAGCCAGAAACAGGAAAAAAGGGTGGCAGCCACCGGTTCCACACAGGCATAGAGACTGGCTTTTTCCGCGCCAATCCATTTGACGCCCTGCATATACAGGGAAAAGGAGGCAATGGTACCCAGCAGGATGATTGCGCCCAGACAGATAAGGGATTCTGCGTCCATAACCGGATGATACCGCCAGGGTTTGCGGAGGATACAGAGCAGGACGCCGCCGATGAGCATGGCCCATCCCAGCAGAAAGGGCGTGGGATATTCTTTCATCAGCCCTTCCGGAATCAGATTGTAGAGTACGACTGTAAAAGCGGAAAACAATCCCCAGAACAGCGCCCTGGAGGAAACGGCCAGACTGCCCGTTTGGCCATGGGTTGCCAGAAGACAGATGCCGGTTAAGGCAAACAGGACAGCTACAATGTCCACCACGCCCGGCAGCCGTTTTTCCCGGATACACATAACCAGCATAATGAGGACAGGCGAGAGATATTGCAGGACCGTTGCCGTCCCCGCATTGGAATATTCGATGGCTTTGAAATAGGAATACTGACAGAGCATCATGCCAAGGATGCCATAACCGATCAGTGTCAGCGCGCTTTTTTTGCCGCTCCAGATACGCCTGGAAAAATCCGGATGGCGCACCAGATAAAAACATGTCAGCAGAAAGCCGGCCGTCACCAGCCGGATGGGAACCAGCCAGTCGGAGCAGGCGTTTTTTTCCGAAAACAGAAACTGTCCGCAGGCGCCGGACAATCCCCACAGACAGCCGCCGGCCAAAGTAATTAAAATGCCCAGTTGTTTATTTGGTTTCATTTGTTTCATATGGATACCTCTGATTGTTCGGTATGTATTGGATCGTTGACAGTCAATTTTACAGAATACGCTGTTGGCAGCGGTTTGTCAAATGGCTTTTCAGAATCCCCTTTATAATTTCCTGCCTAAGTGTTATACTATTAGAAACTATGCGCAGAGGGAATTTTTTCGGGAAATCTTTCTGCAGCCCACAGATAATGGAGGCATTTATGGATTTAAAGTCGTGTAAAGCATATGAAATCATAGAACAGCGCAGGATTGAAGAACTCAATTCCGAAAGTTTCCTGCTCAGGCATAAAAAGACAGGAGCCAGGGTGGCGCTTCTGTCCAATGACGATGAAAACAAAGTTTTTTATATCGGTTTTCGCACACCGCCCAAAGACAGCACGGGCGTGGCACATATTCTGGAGCATTCGGTGCTGTGCGGTTCCAGACATTTTCCGGTGAAGGACCCTTTTATCGAACTGGCCCAGGGATCTTTAAACACCTTTCTGAATGCCATGACCTATCCGGACAAGACCGTATATCCGGTGGCGAGCTGCAATGACCAGGATTTCAAAAACCTGATGCATGTCTATATGGATGCGGTATTCTATCCGAATATATACAAGGAGGAAAAGATTTTCAGGCAGGAGGGCTGGCATTACCAACTGGAAGATGAGGCCGATGAACTGAGGATCAACGGTGTTGTCTATAATGAGATGAAAGGGGCGTTTTCATCTCCTGACGATGTGCTGGACCGGGAGGTGTTCAATTCTCTGTTCCCGGAAACGCCGTATGGTGTGGAGTCCGGCGGGGATCCGGCCTGCATACCGGATCTGACCTATCAGGATTTTCTGGATTTTCATGGCAGATATTATCATCCGTCCAACAGTTATATTTATCTCTATGGGAATATGGATATGGCGGAGCGGCTGGAATGGATGGACCAGGAATATCTGTCCCGGTTTGAGGCGATTTCCATTGATTCGGAGATTGGAGAGCAGGCTTGCTTCTGCCATGGGGTGGAAGTGAAAAAGCAGTATCCCATTACGGACAGTGAACCTCTGAAAGAGAATGGGTATCTTGCCTATAATACGGTCATTGGCAGCAGTCTGGACCGGGAACTGTATGTGGCGTTCCAGATTCTGGATTATGTGCTCTGCTCTGCGCCGGGCGCGCCGCTGAAACAGGCTCTCACCGATGCAGGCATCGGCAGAGAGATTTACAGTGTATATGAAAACGGGATTCAACAACCCTATTTCAGTGTTGTGTCCAAACATACGGATATTTCCAGGAAAGAAGACTTCCTGACCGTGGTCAGGGAGACGCTGGAGCGATTGCGTGAACAGGGGATTGATAAAAAAGCGCTGCGTGCGGCAGTGAATTATTATGAATTCAAATATCGGGAAGCGGATTTTGGTTCCTATCCCAAAGGGCTGATGTATGGCCTGCAGGCGCTGGACAGTTGGCTGTATGATGAAAACAGGCCCTTTCTCCATGTGGAAGCCGCGGATACATTCCGGCTTATGCGGGAGCGGGTGGGGACAGACTATTTTGAAAAGTTAATCGGGCAATACCTGCTGGATAACCCCCACAGTTCCGTGGTGATGGTGGAGCCGGTGAGGAATCTTGCCGCCAGGGAAGAGAAGGCGCAGAGGGAACGTCTGGCTGCCCTGAAAGAGTCCATGAGCGGGGAAGAACTGGCTGCGCTGGTCAGTGAGACAAAAGCGTTGGCGGCATATCAGGAAGCGCCGGATACAAAAGAAGCGGTGGAAACCATTCCCCTGCTGCGGCGGGAAGATATGAAAAAAGAGGCGGAGGCGTTTTATAACCGGGTGGAAGAATGTGACGGAACTGTCATATTGCATCATGATATATTTACAAACGGCATCGGCTATGTGCGGCTGTTGTTCAATGTGGACAATATTCCCAAAGCCTGGTTCCCTTATCTGGCCGTCTATAAAGCGGTTTTGGGCCTGATGAATACGAAAGAGCACAGTTATGGAGATTTTTTCAATGAAGTCAACCTGCACACGGGCGGAATCAGCACGGCTTTGAATGTGTACACCGATTTTAAAAATCCCGACCGGTATCAGACCATGTTTGAAATACGAACCAAGGTTTTCTATGAAAAGCTGGAGTATGCTTTCGGATTTATGCGGGAGATGATACTGGATACCGTGTTGACGGATGAAAAACGTCTGCGGGAAATCATTGGCGAGGCCAGATCCAGGGTGCGGGCCGGCTTTATGAGCGGGGGCCATACACTGGCCGCTCTGCGGGCATTATCTTATTTTTCCGGCGGTGCAGCCATTTCCGAGCAGTTCGGGGGATTATCCATGTACAGGCTGCTGGAAGAGATTGATGATCATTTTGATGAACGGAAGCAGGAGGTGATCACAAAGCTCACGGAACTGACGGTTATGATTTTCCGTCCCGAAAATCTGATGGTGGATTATACGGCCCAAAAAGAGGGCGGGGCAGGGCTGAGAGAGCAGGTGCAGAAGCTGCGGGAGGCCCTGCATACGGAGCCTGTGGAGAAAGAAGCTTATGTGCCCCGGCCTTCCGGTAAAAATGAGGGCATTATGTCTTCTGCCCAGGTGCAGTATGTGTGCCGGGCAGGAAATTTTGTGAAAAAAGGGTTCCCTTATACAGGGGCGCTGAAGGTGCTCAAAGTGATGATGGGATATGAATATCTCTGGAGCCAGGTCCGTGTCAGGGGCGGCGCATATGGTTGTATGTGCAGCTTTGGGAGAACCGGGGACAGTTACTTTGTTTCTTACAGAGATCCCAATCTGGAAAAGACCATTGAAGCCTACATGGGTGCTTCGGAATTTGTCAGAACGTTTGAAGCGGATGAGAGGACAATGACCAAGTTCATCATCGGCGCGGTCAGCGAAACGGATATGCCGCTGACTCCGGCGGCAAAAGGCGGGCGTTCCCTGCTTGCATATCTGACCCATGCAACATTGGACGATCTGCAGAAGGAGCGGGACGAGATGCTGCAGGCCACACCGCAGGACATCAGAAAACTGGCTGATTATCTGGACGCTTTTCTTTCCTTCGACTGTCTGTGCGTCGTGGGAAATGAAGAAAAGATACGGGAACAGAAGGCGTTGTTTGGCGTTCTGACGCATTTATCTCAGGGCGGGGAGGATGCGTAAGGAATGAAAGGGGAAAAGGGATGAAAAAAAGGACGATTGGGCTTTTCGCGGGCGTGGCTGCGGCTGTCATGCTGTCGGCCTGCGGCAGCAGCGCTGCCATGAACGAAACGGCTGTGTCAATGGACGCAGCGCCTGCGGCAGCGGCGGAATCCGGCGGCGGTTATCTGTCGGACGGAGTCAGTGAGGAATACGGATATGGCACCGGCGCCGACGGTGTATCCGTAACGTCCGCGGCAGTGCCTGCCGGGGAAGCGGCGGCCGCAGAAGAAGCGTCTGCCGGAAAGGCGGACAATGGTGCAGGGGAAATCAGCGGGCAGGTACAGGAAAAACTGATCAGGCGTGTGAATATGGAGGTGGAAACCCAGGCGTTTGACGCGCTGGTTTCCGGCCTTCGCAACGAAGTGGAGACTCTGGGCGGTTATGTGGAGAACTTTTCAGTCAATGATTATTACGGAGGTGTAAACCGGGATGCACAGATGACGGCGAGGGTGCCGTCAGTGAGTCTGGACGATTTTCTCAATTCTGTGGAAGGACAGTCCAATGTGGTGTACCGCAATGAGACGGTGGAAGATGTGACACTGCAATATGTGGATCTGGACACCCATAAGAAGGCGCTGCTCACAGAGCGGGAACGTCTGATGGAACTGCTTTCCAAAGCGGAGGAAGTAGCCGATATTATTGAAATTGAAAGCCGGCTTTCCGAAGTTCGTTATCAGATTGAAAGCCTGGAGTCACAGTTGCGGGTGATTGACAACCAGGTTACATACAGTACGGTCTATCTGTCCGTTCGGGAAGTGGAATTGTATTCTCCCGCAGAGAAGCAGGGAATGTGGGAAAAAATATCCGACCGGTTTATCAATAAAGTATACAGGATGATCTGGAGACTGGAAGAGATGGTCATTGAAGGTGTGGCCAGCCTGCCCTTCCTTCTGGGATGGCTTACAGTGATTGTCATTGTGGTGGTGGCAGGCAGACTGATCCTGCGGCGGCTTTGCAGGGGAATGACCGTGAAATTCAAAAAATGGAATGAAAAACACAGAGAAAAGCTGGAGCAGCTCCGCAGGCAGCGGGAAACAGATGAGGGATATGAAATCATTCCAGAAAACGCAGATGACCAAAGGCAGGAAGAAACCGGCGGGAGGGAGAGCGCCGCAGACGACCAGGGACGGGAAGAAACCGGCGGCACAGAGAGCGCTGCAGACGACACAGGAGACAAACAGAATGGATAAGCAGTTTAAAGCGGGCGTGGCCGTACTGATCGGGCGTCCCAATGTGGGAAAATCCACATTGATGAACCGGTTAATCGGGCAGAAGATTGCCATTACCTCCAATAAGCCCCAGACCACAAGAAACAGGATACGGACGGTCTATACCAGTGAGGAAGGGCAGATTGTGTTTCTGGATACGCCGGGCATCCATAAAGCAAAGAATAAACTGGGCGATTATATGGTACATGTGGCAGAGGGGACGATCAAAGATGCGGATGTGGCTCTGTGGCTGGTGGAGCCCTCCACATTTATCGGCGCCGGAGAGCATCATATTATAGAAGTCCTGAAACAGTGTGGTACGCCGGTCATTCTGGTGATCAATAAGACGGACAAGGTGAAACGGGAAGAAGTACTGCTCTTTATTGATACCTACAGAAAAGAAATGGAGTTTGCGGAAATTGTCCCGGTGTCGGCTCTTACAGGGGAGAATACAGATACATTGGTTTCCTGCATTATGAACTATATGCCCGATGGTCCTGCATTCTTTGATGAGGACACCGTGACGGACCAGCCCCAGCGTCAGATTACGGCGGAGCTTATCCGTGAGAAAGCCCTGCGCTGCCTGGAAGATGAAATTCCCCATGGCATTGCCGTTTCTGTGGAACGTATGAAGCGGCGCAGGAAAATTGTGGATATTGAGGCGACCATTGTCTGTGAAAAGAACTCCCATAAAGGGATGATTATCGGCAAAGGAGGCGCCATGCTGAAGAAAATCGGCATGCAGGCGCGGAAAGACATTGAAGATATGCTGGAATGCAAAGTGAACCTCCAGTTGTGGGTAAAAGTAAAGAAAGACTGGCGGGACAGTGACTTTCTGCTGAAAAATTTCGGCTATACCGAAGACAGACAGCAGTAGGGAACAGAAAAAATTGGAAGGAATTCATCTCCTGTGCCGCGCATAGAAAAACGAAATATGCAGACCCTATTACCATTCAGGAGACAGGGGGCACGGAGATGAAGGCAGAAGGCGAATGGGAACGGTTTACCTGTTCCGGCAGTGTTTCGGATTATCTGATTTTTAAAGATCAGGAGACCAGAGAGAAGGCCGGGGACAAGATGGGAGATACGTTATATGCGGGATTTTGCAGCGGTAACGGGCATGGTGTTAAAGACGATACCTGTAGGTGAGTATGACAGGAATGTGACGATCCTGACAAAAGAAAGAGGAAAGATTTCTGCATTTGCCAGAGGGGCCAGGCGGCAGACAAGCCGTCTCTGTGCGGCAGCAAATCCTTTCTCTTTCGGCACGTTCAGGCTGATTGAGGGAAAGAGCGCTTACAACATTGCGGAGGCTGACATCAGTAAATATTTCGAAGGGCTGCGCAGCGACTATGAAAGTGCCTGTTATGGCATGTATTTTCTGGAGACAGCCGACTATTACACAAGGGAAAACAATGATGAAAAAGAGATGCTCAGGCTCTTGTATCAGTCCATCCGTGCACTGGAAAGCGGCAGGTTTCAAAATTCCCTTGTGCGTTACATATTTGAAATCAGGGCTATGGTCATAAATGGTGAATTCCCCGGCATACCGGAGAAAATGACCGTGGACGATTCCACCCGCTATGCCGTATCCTTTATCGCACAGACGCCTGTGGAAAAGCTGTATACCTTTACCGTGACACAGAATGTACTGGAAGAACTGGGCCGGATTGGGGAGTGTGGCCGACGGCGGGTGATAGACCGAGATTTTAAAAGCCTGGATGTATTGGACAAATTGCAGTTGAAAAACTGAAATAATCTGGTTATAATAAAAAACTGAACAGAACAAGAGATACATACTGGAGGAACATATGAACAGACGAAAAAAAGCGGTGGGATTGCTGGGGCTTTTGCTTATGACGGCAGTCTTGCTCACCGGATGCGGTCAGAGTGGAGCCGGGTCAGAAAATGCAAAAGACAGCGCACAGACGGACGCCGGTACCAACATGGTGGAAATAAAAAAAGACGGTATCATTTCCAATACGACGGAAGAGGAATTTGACGAGGAACTATACGGAGATGAAGAAATGCTGCGGGATTTTATATTGCGCAATGCCACTACGTACAATGGGCAGTTGGGTGAAGAACTGATCGCAGTCAAGAAGCTGGAAGTAAAAAAGGGAAGGGTTACGATGGTGATTGAGTACGGCAGCGGGGAGGCATTCAGTACACTGCATGGTTATCCCTTCTTTTATGGAACCGTGGCGGAGGCTTATGCGCAGGGATATGACCTGGATGTGGAATTGTATGAAGCCGGCACCGGAGAAGCCGGCGCCGCTTCCATTAACAGAGAGCAGCTTCTGGAGATGGGCAGCCGGAAGATCATTATTACACAGCTATTGCCAAAGGAGTATCTGACGATCCGCACGGGCGGGAAGATTCTGTACATCAGAGGCGCGGAATGTGTGAAAAGCGATGTGGCCGAAATCGGTACCGCCGAAGAAGGCAGTGAGAGAGAAACGGCATATATTGTGTTTAAATAAAGACTACAGGATGGAGAGGAAATCAGTTATGGAAAAAACATTGACACTGGAGCGGATTGTGGCGCTGGCAAAAGCGAGAGGCTTTGTATATCCGGGATCCGATATTTACGGCGGCCTGGCCAATACATGGGACTATGGCAATCTTGGCGTGGAATTGAAGAATAATGTAAAAAAAGCATGGTGGCAGAAATTTATTATGGAAAACCCCTACAATGTGGGCGTGGACTGTGCTATTTTGATGAATCCCCAGACCTGGGTGGCCAGCGGTCATCTGGGTGGTTTTTCGGATCCGCTGATGGACTGCCGGGAATGCCATGAGCGTTTCCGGGCGGATAAACTCATCGAGGATTACTGTGCAGAGCACGATATTGCGCTGGAAGAGAGCGTTGACGGCTGGAGCCAGGAACAGATGAAACAGTTTGTGGAAGAGCATACACTGCCCTGTCCTACCTGTGGAAAACATAATTTTACGGATATCCGCCAGTTCAATCTGATGTTCAAAACTTTCCAGGGCGTAACAGAAGATGCAAAGGATACATTGTATCTGCGGCCCGAGACGGCACAGGGTATTTTTGTAAACTTTAAGAATGTCCAGAGGACATCCCGTAAGAAAATCCCCTTCGGCATCGGACAGATTGGCAAATCCTTCCGAAATGAGATCAGCCCCGGCAATTTTACGTTCCGTACAAGAGAATTTGAGCAGATGGAACTGGAATTTTTCTGTGAGCCGGATACGGATCTGGAATGGTTCGGTTACTGGAAAGAATTCTGTATCAACTGGCTGAAAAGTCTGGGTATCAAGGACGAGGAGATGCGGGTGCGCGACCATGACCCTGCGGAGCTGGCTTTCTATTCAAAAGCCACCAGCGATATTGAATTCCTGTTCCCTTCCATCGGCTGGGGCGAATTGTGGGGCATTGCGGACAGGACTGACTATGACCTGACCCAGCATCAGAATACGTCCGGTCAGGATCTGACCTATTTTGACGATACGAAAAATACCAAATATGTGCCATATGTTATCGAACCTTCCCTGGGGGCGGATCGTGTGGTACTGGCGTTCCTCTGTGCAGCTTATGATGAAGAAGACCTGGGCGACGGGGACATGCGGACCGTACTGCATTTCCATCCGGCCATTGCACCGGTGAAGATCGGTGTGCTGCCTCTGTCCAAAAAGCTGGCAGAAGGCGCAGAAAAGATCTATGCACAACTGTCCAAAAAGTATAACTGTGAATATGATGACAGAGGCAATATTGGCAAGCGTTATCGCCGTCAGGATGAAATCGGTACGCCCTTCTGCGTTACATATGATTTCGAATCGGAAACCGATCATTGTGTTACCGTTCGTTTCCGGGATTCCATGGAGCAGGAACGGGTGGAGATTGCGCAGCTTGACGCTTATTTTGCGGATAAGTTTGTATTTTAATTTGGAGGAAAAAACACGTGAATGCTTACGGTGTGAACGAATTACGGAAAATGTTCCTGGAATTTTTTGAGAGCAAGGGTCATCTTGCCATGAAAAGTTTCTCACTTGTGCCCCGGAATGACAACAGCCTGCTGCTGATTAATTCCGGCATGGCGCCGCTCAAACCTTATTTCACCGGGCAGGA
This sequence comes from uncultured Lachnospiraceae bacterium, assembly GCA_910589075.1. Taxonomy (GTDB): domain Bacteria; phylum Bacillota; class Clostridia; order Lachnospirales; family Lachnospiraceae; genus VSOB01. The sequence continues at coordinate 57,248 of CAJUSK010000012.1, read as the reverse complement.
AATACCGCCCCGAAGACGGGTGACGACCTGTCAGAAATGTATCCGTACAGGTGATATTGAAAACATCGGAAAGACTGCCAGACATGGAACCTTTTTTGAAATGCTGGGGAACTTTTCCTTTGGAGATTATTTCAAACATGAGGCCATTGCCTGGACCTGGGAATTTCTGACACAGGTGGTGGGGCTGGAGCCGGAGCGGCTGTATCCTTCCATTTATGAAAATGATGAAGAGGCTTTTGCAATCTGGAATCAGGAGATCGGGATTGCACCAGAACGTATTTTCCGTTTTGGCAAAGCGGACAACTTCTGGGAGCATGGGGCTGGGCCCTGCGGTCCCTGTTCGGAAGTATATTATGACAGAGGCGAAAAATATGGCTGTGGTAAGCCTGACTGTACCGTGGGCTGTGACTGTGACCGTTATATTGAAATCTGGAACAATGTATTTACCCAGTTTGACAATGACGGCAAGGGAGGCTATACAGAACTGGTACAGAAAAATATTGATACCGGTATGGGGCTGGAACGTCTGGCTACGGTTGTGCAGGATGTGGATTCCATTTTTGACGTGGACACCATTCAGGCATTGCGCAATCGTGTATGCCAGCTTGCGGGAAAAGAATACAAAAAGGAATATGCATGGGATGTATCCATCCGGATTGTGACCGACCATATCCGTTCTGCCACCTTTATGATTTCCGACGGGATTATGCCGTCCAATGAGGGGCGGGGTTATGTGTTGCGCAAGATTATCCGCCGCGCAGCCCGTCATGGCAGGCTGCTGGGCATAGAAGGGACTTTTCTTGCCAATCTGAGCAGTACGGTCATCGAGGGCAGTAAGGACGGCTATCCGGAGCTGGAAGAAAAGAAAGAGTTTATTTTCAGCGTTCTCACACAGGAAGAAAATAATTTCAATAAAACCATTGACAGAGGGCTTGCCATCCTGGCTGATATGGAATCCTCTATGACACGGGAAGGCAGGAGGGAGCTGTCCGGCGGGGATGCCTTCAAGCTGTACGATACCTATGGATTTCCATTTGATCTTACCAGGGAGATTTTGGAGGAGAAGGGCTTTTCGGTAGACGAAGGCGGGTTTGAAAAAGCCATGCAGGAGCAGAAGGCTCAGGCCCAGGCAGCTCATAAAGAGACAAACTATATGGGAGCCGACGCCACTGTATATGAATCCATCGATCCGTCCGTGACATCTGTATTTGTAGGATATGACAGGCTGGAGCACACTTCACCGATTACGGTCATCACAACCGAGGCGGAGATTACGGAGGCCGTAACAGAAGGACAGAACGCCACAATCTTTGTGGAAGCGACACCTTTTTATGCCACCATGGGCGGCCAGAATGCCGATATCGGGCTGATCCGCACCAGTGAAGGTGAGTTTGCGGTAAGAGATACGGTAAAGCTGCTGGGAGGGAAAATCGGCCATATTGGCACGGTGACTTCTGGTATGCTCCGCAAGGGGGAGACGGCCACGCTGCTTGTATCCGCCACAAACCGTATGGAAACCTGCAAAAACCACAGTGCCACTCATCTGTTGCAGAAAGCCCTCAGGATGGTACTGGGAACCCATGTGGAGCAGGCGGGTTCCTATGTGGACGGCGAGCGCCTGCGGTTTGATTTCAGTCATTTTTCCGCTATGACGAAGGAAGAGCTGGAGAAGACTGAGGCGATTGTCAATGAACAGATCGAAGCCTCCCTGGAGGTAAAGACAGAGGAAATGTCCATAGAAGATGCCAGAAAGACCGGTGCTATGGCTCTGTTTGGAGAAAAATACGGTGAGACTGTGCGCGTAGTGACCATGGGCGGGTTTTCCGTTGAACTCTGTGGCGGCACCCATGTGTCCAATACGGGGAACATCGGCGCCTTCAAGATTATTTCGGAGAGCGGTGTTGCGGCAGGGGTGCGCAGGATCGAAGCGCTGACAGGCAACGGCCTGCGGGGATACTACAATGAGATGGAGGGGCATGTGAAAGAAGCGGCCGGTCTTCTGAAAACCTCACCTCAGGGACTTCCGGAACGTATCCGCCATCTGCTTGCAGAGGCTAAAAGTCTGCGCAGCGAGTTGGAAGCGCTCAAGAGCAAGGCTGCAAAGGATGCCCTGGGGGATGTGATGGACCAGGTTGTGGAAGTGAAGGGCGTGAAACTCTTGGCTGCCAGAGTGCAGGATGTGGATATGAACGGGCTGCGTGAACTGGGTGACCAGTTAAAAGACCGACTGGGCGAAGGGGTGATTGTGCTTCTGTCAGACGTGGGCGGCCGTGTGAGCATGGTGGCTATGGTAACGGAAGAGGCACAGAAAAAAGGCGCCCATGCGGGTAATCTGATCAAAGGGATTGCCTCTCTGGTAGGCGGCGGAGGAGGCGGCAGGCCCAATATGGCACAGGCCGGCGGCAAAAATCCGGCAGGAATTGACAGTGCCATTGCCGAAGCAGCCAGAGTTCTGGAAGGACAATTTAAGTAAAATGAAAAAAACTGTTGACGTGTGTATGAAATGTGCTATAATGATAAATGTGCATATACATGCATAAAAATATTACCCGATCAGTCGTGTTGATTCGAAGGGACTGAAGGGAGGTTGGGTGTGATTATGTCGAATGTGATCGTAAAAGAAAACGAGACTTTAGACAGCGCTTTACGTCGTTTCAAGAGAAGTTGTGCGAAAGCCGGAATCCAGCAGGAAATCCGTAAAAGAGAGCATTATGAGAAACCGAGCGTAAAACGTAAAAAGAAATCAGAAGCGGCAAGAAAACGCAAATATAATTAAAAAAGAAACAGAGTCGGAAAAGTCACAGGTAGTCTACACCTGTGACTTTTTGGAATCATGGAACGAGGTGGAGAGAGTATGTGGGTAAAAGCGTTGTTTGGAACGGATATGTATCATATCATTGCATCTTTTCTGATTTACAGTATGCTGGGATGGCTGGTGGAATCCATCTACATGTCAATCTGTAACAGAAAACTGACGAACAGAGGGTTTGCAAAAGGTCCGTTCTGCCCGATTTACGGGTTTGGCGGGGTGTTGGGATATCTGATCCTGCATCCCCTGGAAGGACGATACATAGAACTGTATATTGCGGGTGCGCTGGCTGCCACCCTGTTTGAATTTCTGGTGGGTAAACTGATGCTGGCCCTGTTTGGTGAAGTGTGGTGGGACTATAATGAGAAGCCCTTCAATTATAAAGGGATTGTATGTCTGGAGAGCACGATTGCATGGGGATTTTATGCGGTTTTTATCATTATGTTCCTGAACGGAAAGATTATGGGGTTTATTGACCGGTATTCTTATGAGATGGGTGTGAGAGTATGCTGGGTGCTGGTGATTCTGGCGTCTCTGGACACCTTATACCATCTCTTTCGTGCATTGCACTGGAATGTGGAGAAATATTGTGATAAAATAAAAGAGAAGTACGAAATGTTTCGTGCCCGTTGGTACTAAAACAGGCAGATAAGCGGAGAGGGGGCTACAAGGACAGATGAAACTGAAAGGAAAAATTTTATTACTTGTAATTGCACCGATTGCAATATTTTGCGCAGTGATCTACCTGGTGTGTTCCATTCGGATTTCTACAGTCGTCAAGGAAATTATCCAGAACGACCTGTATGCCATGACACTTGCAGTGGAGGAAAGCATCTGCAGAGGTCTGGGCTATGAGGATGAGTATTATGTGGATGAGAACGGAGATTTATGGAACAGCGGAGAACTGAACTTGTCAAAGGATATGGAAGGGCTGGACAGCATCAGCAAAAGTGCCGGCATTGACATTACTGTCTTTTATGGGGATACAAGAAAAGCCACTACGGTTCTGGATGCCTCGGGGCAGCGGGAAATTGATACAAAGGCTTCCCAGACAGTGGTTGACCGGGTGCTCAAAGGCGGCGAAACGTATTTTGCCGAAAACGTGGATGTACAGGGCCAGCCTTATTTTGCCTATTATGCCCCTCTTTACAATTCGACAGATTCCAGCAAGCCGGTGGGAATGATTTTCGCAGGCATGAAGCAGGAGCAGGTAGAGCGGGATATTGCCATGATTCTGCAGTTTATCGCGATTACCGGGATTGCGCTTGTGGTTCTGTGTTCCCTTGTATGCTGGCTTGTGGTGAATCATATTATCAGGCGGCTGTATCGGGGCATCTCCATTGTGGGGGAAGTGGCCGGAGGCAATCTGGACATAGCAGTCCGCGGCGGGGATCTGCGTGCCCGCGACGAAGTGGGAGACATTATACGCGCCATTGATAATCTGAAGCAGCGGCTTTCCGATATTATCGGCCGGATCAATATACTGTGTGCGGATGTACACCGATCTGCGGATTCTCTGGAGGATCAGACAGAACTGTCCAGCAGCCATATTTCCAAGATAGACAGAGCGGTAAACGAAATTTCACAGGGCGCTGCCGCCCAGGCTGATGAAACCAGGGAAACCACGGAAAACGTGATTACCATGGGCAATATGATTGAAAATAACAATATACAGATTGAGAGCCTTCATACCAATGCGGCTGACATGACCCGCCTGGGGGACAGAGCCATCGAGACACTCAAAGAGCTGGAAGCCATCAACGCCAAAACCAAAGGCGCCATCGAGGTGATTTATGAGCAGACCAACACGACCAACGACTCTGCGCTCAAGATTCGTGAGGCTGTGAATCTGATTACGGATATTGCAGAGGAAACCAATTTGCTTTCCCTGAATGCTTCCATCGAGGCGGCAAGGGCAGGAGAACAGGGAAGAGGCTTTGCCGTTGTGGCCGGACAGATTCAGAAGCTGGCGGAGCAGTCCAATGATTCGGCGAGGAAGATAGAGGAAATTGTGACTTCGCTGATCGAAGATTCGGACAAAGCCGTGGGCACTATGGACGAGGTGCGGCAGATTATGGTAGTACAGAGCGACAGAGTGGAAGGCGTAAGTGATATGTTCAGCCAACTCAAGACGGGAATTGACGGTTCTGTACTGTCAGTCAATGAAATAGCAGAAAGTACCGGTGAAATTGATAAAACAAGAACCAATGTGGTGGAATCAGCTCAGAATCTGACTTCTATTGCACAGAAAAATGCAGCCAGCACCCAGGAGACTTCAGCGGCGGTATCTGAACTGACTGAAATTATGGGCGGGATTGCAAAAGATTCCAAACATCTGGAGCAGATAGCAGATGAGCTTCGCGCTCAGTTCCAGTATTTCAGGACTTCCGGTGATAACAGATAAATGCATAGCGCGAAAAACCCCATGCCAATACACGGCATGGGGTTTCTTGTAGTATAACTTTTTGTGGGAATTCATATAATGTTATAATTCACAACCGGGAGTGATGATTTGTGAAACGGTTTTTACACAGGCTGGCGGCATGTATTTTGTGTACGGCTGTTCTGACAGGCAGTCTGCCCTTGTTTCTCTGTCATGTATTGGCGGCAGGCGGGGAGCGTGGGCAGGAAAATGTATGGGAAGGGGCAAATGTCTCGGAACATACAAGGGAGACGGAATATACGGAGCAGCAGGGCGCACAGGCCGTTGAAGGCAGTGTGGATGTGTCGGCACCCTCCGTTATTTTAATGGAGGCTTCCACGGGCCAGGTTATTTTTGAAAAGGAACCACAGGTTCGCAGGAGCCCTGCGAGTATTACAAAAATCATGACATTGCTGCTGATTTTTGAACATCTGAAAGCAGGCAGGATTCATTTGACGGATGAAGTGACAACCAGCGCCCATGCAAAATCCATGGGAGGTTCCCAGGTATTTCTGGAGGAAGGGGAAGTACAGACCGTGGATACACTGATCAAGTGTATTACAGTGGCCAGCGGTAACGATGCGTCGGTGGCTATGGCAGAACACGTTGCCGGTACAGAAGAGGAATTTGTGGCTATGATGAATCAAAAGGCGGAGAGCCTGGGGATGGCGGATACCCATTTTGAGGATTGCTGCGGACTGACGGCTTCCGACAATCATTATACCACTGCCAGGGATGTGGCGCTGATGTCACAGGCGCTGATCACACAATACCCGGAAATTTATGAGTACACAAAAATCTGGATGGAGGACATTACCCATACAACCCGGAAAGGGAGCAGCCAGTTCACACTGTCCAGCACCAACAAGCTGCTGAAACAGTATCCCTATGCCACGGGTTTGAAAACCGGATCCACTGATAAGGCAAAATACTGTCTGTCGGCTACGGCAAATAAAGACGGCATTGATCTGATTGCGGTCGTTATGGCGGCGCCTGATTATAAAGTCCGTTTTCAGGACGCCATAAAACTGCTGAATTACGGGTTTGCGGTAAGCAGCCTGTACACGGATGAAAATACGGAAAAACTGACTGCAAGAAAAGTAACGGGCGGTGTGGCGGAAGAAGTGAACATTGCCTGCAGAGAAGCCTTCCGCTATCTGGATACGGAAGGAAATGATGTGAACAACATACAGAAAGAAGTAAGGCTGCCGGAAGAAGTGGAAGCGCCTGTTGTCAAAGGAAATATCGCGGGTAAGGTGGTCTACACTCTGAACGGTAAGGAGATTGGCAGCGTGGATATTCTGTTTACGGAAACGGTGGAGAAGGCAACCTACCGGGATTATGTGCGGAAAGTATTCAGGATTTTCTTTTAGAGTCTTTCAAGAATCTGGAAATCATGATATACTAATGCATTGTAGATTTGAATGATGATGTACTATCAAAGTGAGAGCAGGAAGAAAGCATGAGGTATATACTGGCGGGATTGATGCTCATAGTATGCTACGGCATATATGTGATCGTCCGGGATATGAACCGTTTTATCATTGTCCCCTATGAGGTGAAATCCAAAAAAATCAAAAAAAAATACACGGTTGTCATGTTGTCCGATTTGCATAATAAATCATATGGCAGACAGAATGAGAAGCTGGCAAAGGCCATTGCGGACTGTCATCCGGACTGTATCGTGACAGCGGGTGATATGTATACATCAAAGGCGGGAACCGGATTTGACAATGCGCTGGCACTTTTGGGCGCATTGTCGGAACAGTTTCCGGTTTATGTGGCAAATGGCAATCATGAACATAAAACCAGTGACCACCCCGATGCCTTCGGGCATATGTATGAGAAGTACACCCGGCGGCTGCGGGCGTTGGGAATAGAACCCCTGGTGAACAGCCATGTCTTATTGCCGGAGGTACATGTGGATCTGTGCGGATTGCAGATCAGCCGGGAATATTTCCGGCATTTCCGGAAAAAGGAGATGCCGGCCGGTTATGTGGACAGGCTCGTGGGGCATGCAAACAGAGATTATTTTCAGATTCTGCTTGCCCACAATCCCGTCTATTTCCAGGAGTATGCTGACTGGGGCGCGGATCTGGTGCTGTCCGGGCATGTGCATGGGGGAATTGTACGGCTGCCTGTGCTGGGGGGTGTTGCCTCTCCGGCCGCAACCCTGTTTCCCAAATATGACGGGGGCAGGTTCGATCTGCATCACAGTGTGATGATACTGGGCAGAGGGCTGGGCACACATACCCTGCCTGTCCGTATGTGGAATCCTGGCGAAGTCGTGGTCGTTACACTTCTGCCGGAGCAGGGAGGAGCATGAGATTATGGCGATTACAGTCAAACTACAGGCATTCGAAGGCCCGCTGGATTTGCTGCTGCATCTGATCGAGAAAAACAAAGTGGATATATATGATATTCCCATTGTGGAAATTACCCGCCAGTATCTGGACTATATCCGGCAGATGGAAATGGAGGATATGAATATCATGAGTGAATTTCTTGTGATGGCCTCCACCCTGATTGATATCAAATGCAGGATGCTCCTTCCCAGGGAAGTGGATGAGGATGGGGTGGAAGAGGATCCCAGGGCTGAGCTGGTGGAGAAGCTGCTGGAATATAAAATGTATAAATATATGTCGTTTGAACTGAAAGACCGGCATCTGGATGCAGGCCGGAATCTTTTTAAGAAACCCACACTTCCAAAGGAGATTGCGGAGTATCGGGAGCCTGTGGATTACGGGCGGCTTCTTGGGGATATAACACTGAGCCGTCTGCATCATATTTTCCGGGATGTGCTGAAAAAGCAGGAGGACAGAATCGATCCCATCAGGAGCCGGTACGGAAAAATCGAAAAAGATGAGATTAATATGGACGAAAAGTCGGCGGAAATCGAAGCATGTATCAGGGAGCGGGGATGTCTGCGGTTTCGGGACCTTCTGCAGAAGCAGGGCAGCCGGATGGAAGTGATCGTCACGTTTCTGGTCATTCTGGAACTGATGAAGGTGGGGAAAATACATATCGAGCAGGAACATATATTTGATGAGATTATCATTACCCATACGCAGGCCGCATAGTGCCCGTCAAAGGGAGGGCAGGGAGCAGAGTATGGAAAGAAGAGGTTGAAAGATTTGGAAAAAAACAGAGCGGAAGCCGTAATCGAAGCGATTCTGTTTACGATGGGTGAATCTGTGGAGGTTACCAGACTGGCTGAGGTGATCGGTGAAGAGGTTGAGGAAACCCGAAACATTATCAGGGGCATGATGGACAAGCTGGATGGAGAGGACAGAGGGGTTGCCATTATTGAACTGGAGAATGCGTATCAGATGTGTACAAAGGGGGAGATGTATGAGTACCTGGCTCAGATAGCCAGGACGCCCAGGAAATATGTGCTGACAGATGCGTTGCTGGAAACTCTTTCCATTGTGGCCTATAAACAGCCCGTGACCCGGCTGGAGGTGGAGCGGGTGCGGGGTGTGAACAGTGACCATGCGGTGAATCGTCTGGTGGAACTGAAGCTGGTGGAAGAGGTGGGCCGGCTGGATGCGCCGGGGCGTCCGTTGCTCTTTGGCACGACAGAAGAATTTCTGCGCAGTTTTGGTGTCCGTTCCCTGGATGAACTGCCGTCGCTGGATGCGGATCAGATCGCAGATTTCAGGCACCAGGCAGAAGAAGAGATTGATTTGAAAGTGGATATTTGAATGAACCGGGCAGGTGAATGCGTTCACCCAGACCCTGCTTCATAAAAACAAAACAGATGAAAGAAGGTATTGCTTATGAAACGTTCCGAAGTAAACAACTGTATCCGTTATATGGAAAAGCTGGTCAAAGCGCATGGCTTTGAACTGCCTCCGTTCTGCAACTGGACACCTCAGGAGTGGCAGGATAAAAGCCATGAATATGACGAGATCCGTGACAACATGCTGGGGTGGGATATTACGGATTATGGCCAGGGCGACTGGGAGAAACTGGGGTTTGCCCTGATTACGCTCAGAAACGGCAATCAGAACAATCCGAAATACAAAAAGGTATATGCCGAAAAACTGTTGATGCTGAAAGAAGGACAGCATTCTCCCATGCATTTCCATTGGAACAAAAGCGAAGATATTATCAACCGGGGCGGCGGCACGCTGATTATTCACGTGTATAACGACAAAGGGGACGGCACTTTTGACGATCAGGATGTACTGGTCAATTCGGACGGCCGCTCTTATTATGTGCCTGCCGGAACCGGCGTGGAGTTAAAGCCGGGCGAAAGCATTACCCTGTGGCCGCACCAGTATCATGATTTTGATGTGAAGCCGGGCACGGGCGACGTGCTGATCGGGGAAGTGTCCATGTGCAATGACGATAATACGGATAACCGTTTCTATGAGGAAATGGGAAGATTCCCCAAAATCGAAGAGGATGAGGAGCCCTATCGTTTGCTCTGTTTTGAGTATCCGGAAGCAAAATAACGCCGGACATATTGAAGAAAATACAAGGCATACCGTTTCGAAAGGCATGAAGCGGTATGCTTTTTTCATATATATGGGGATAAGGAAGTATATGGACGGATCGTATGATCGGGAAAAAAGGAATGAAAATGGGGCTGCTTGTATTGTTGTTGGCAGCCCTGCTGCTGGTATCGGGCAAGAAGGGACAAAAAGAAGCGGGCGGAGAGGGCGGATATGTGGAGACGGTCGGGAAGGCGGAAGAGAGCGTTTCAGAAGATGGGGGTGAAGAAGAGCTTGCAGGCAGGCTGCATGCCCAGGCGGCAGTGCTGCTGGATATGGACAGCGGACGGGTGCTGTTTGAAAAGAATGGCAGCGAAGTGCTTCCGATGGCCAGCACCACCAAAATCATGACCTGTATTCTTGCGCTGGAGGAAGGAAACAGAGAAGATGTGGTGACAATTTCTGCCTATGCGGCAGGACAGCCCAAAGTACATCTGGGAATGCAAAAAGGAGCAGCCTATACAATGAATGACCTTCTCTATTCTCTTATGCTGGAATCCCATAATGATTCCGCAGTGGCGATTGCGGAACATATTGGCGCGGACAGTCTGAATCTTCCAAAGGCGGAGGAGCGCACCAGAGAACAAAGCCGGGAAGCGGTGCAGGCATTTTGTGACCGGATGACAGAAAAGGCAAGAGAAATCGGTTGTGAAAATACCTGTTTTCTGACACCGAACGGGTTGGATGCGGAAGTGGAAAGTGAGAGCGGGATGAAAAGAATCCATTCCACCACGGCAGAGGAATTGGCGGCGATACTCAGATATTGTGTCACACAGTCGGAGAAAAAGGAAGCATTTCTGGAAATTACCCAGTCACCTTCCTATTCGTTTTCGGACCAGTCGGGAAAAAGAAGCCATACCTGTGTCAATCACAATGCCCTGCTGACCATGATGGACGGTGCACTGACGGGAAAAACAGGTTTTACGAATAATGCCGGGTACTGTTATGTGGGTGCGTTGGAAAAGGACGGGAAACGGTTTGCACTGGCATTGCTTGCCTGCGGCTGGCCCAATCATAAAACATGGAAATGGGCGGACTGCAAAAATTTGTTCGGATATGGCCTGGAGCAGTATGATTGTCATGAATTTATGCCGGAAACAACGCTTTCGGACATACCTGTGCTGGAGGGGGCATCCGAGAGCGGGAGTCCCTATGAAGATGTATCTGTTTCTGCCAGGCGTGCTGGAAACGTGCTGCCTATCCGTATGTTGACAAAACAGACAGAATCGGTGGAGGCACAGGCCAGGCTGCGCCCGTCCCTGGAGGCGCCGGTGGAAGAGGGGATGCGCATTGGCAGTATTTCCTATTATCTGACCAGCCCGTCGGGACTGCATCTGTTTCTGGCAGAGGAGGAAGTGTATGCCGGAGAATCTGTGAAAAGAGTTGATTTCCCCTATGTATTTCGGTTTGTATGGGGCAGGTTTCTGATCGTATAGAAGGTGCTCTGACAGGTTTTATATTTTTCTAATTTTTTGCATTTTTCAACTGGTCAGACAGGTTCTTTTATGATATACTATTTCAGATGCAAAAGGCGAAGTATGCCTTTTTGCAGGATTTGTTTTATTATGCTTTTAATCGCACTGCGGCGGAAGGGGTAATTTGCATAAAGCGACCCGCCGCAGGCGGAGAATCCTGCCACGCAGGATTCTGCTTTATTCACGACAATAGAAGACTCGCGAAGCGTGGATTCTATTGTTATTATTTATATAAAATGGAGGGCTGAAAAATGAGTACTACTTCACAAGCGAGTCAAAGAATAGCAGCTTTGCTCGATGAAAACAGTTTCGTTGAAATCGGTGCGCGCATTACAGCGAGAGCAACGGATTTTAATTTGAAACAGACAGAGACTCCTTCCGATGGTGTAATCACCGGTTATGGAGTTATTAATGGGAATCTTGTGTATGTATACAGCCAGGATGCTTCCGTACTGGGCGGCAGCGTGGGTGAGATGCATGCGAAGAAGATTGTAAACCTGTATCAGCTTGCGCTGAAAACCGGCGCGCCTGTAATCGGGCTGATTGAGTCTGCCGGGCTCAGACTGCAGGAAGCCACCGACGCACTGAACGGCTTTGGAGAAATTTATAGAAAACAGGTCGAAGCCAGCGGCGTGGTTCCCCAGATTACGGCTGTGTTTGGAACGTGCGGCGGCGGACTTGCCCTGATCCCCACATTGACAGACTTTACCTTTATGGAAGGAAAGAACGGAAAACTCTTTGTGAATTCCGCCAATGCCCTGGAAGGCAATACGGCTGATAAATGTAATAACGCATCTGCAGCATTCCAGAGCGAAGAGTCAGGCATTGTGGATGTGGTAGCTGACGAAGCGGACATCCTTACAAAAATCCGTGACCTGGTTACAATGCTTCCTGCCAACAATGAAGACGATGCTTCCTATGAAGAATGTACAGATGACCTGAACAGGGCAAGTGCGGATCTTGCCAACTGCGTAGGCGACACCTCCATTGCACTGTCTGAAATTTCTGATCATCATGTATTTTTTGAGATAAAAGAGAATTATGCAAAAGAGATGGTAACCGGATTTATCAAATTAAACGGCGTTACCGTAGGTGCGGTTGCCAACCGGACAGAAGTATGCGATGAAGAAGGCAATGTGGCAGAGAAATTTGACGCCGTGCTGACCGTAAAAGGTTGTGAGAAAGCAGCGGACTTTATAACATTCTGCGATGCTTTTGAGATTCCTGTTCTGTCTCTGACCAACGTGAAAGGCTATGAAGCCACCATCTGCTCCGAAAAAGGCATTGCAAAGGTGGCAGCGAAACTGACAGCGGCATTTGCCGGTGCTACCGTGCCCAAAGTAAATGTGATTATCGGAAAGGCATATGGCAGTGCCTATGTAGCCATGAACTCCAAAGCAATCGGCGCAGATATCACCATCGCATGGCCGGATGCGGAAATCGGTATGATGGATGCAAAACTGGCTGCCCGGATCCTCTGCGACGGACAGGGAGCGGAAGCCATTGATGCATGCGCGGCAGAATACGAAAAGCTGCAGACAAGCGTAGAGAGTGCGGCAGGAAGAGGATATGTGGATGAAATCATTGAAGCGGCTGATTCCAGGAAATACATAATCGGCGCGTTCGAGATGTTATTCACAAAGAGAGAAGATCGTCCGGCTAAAAAGCATGGAACAGTTTAATAAAGAAAGGATGATACTTAATATGAAAAAACTGACATTGATATTAGGTATGATTGCTTGTATCCTTTGCCTTTCAGCCTGCGGCTCCCAGACGGAAACTGCAAATTCGTCCGAACAGAAGCTTACGCAGGAAGAAGCACTAGCTTACGGAGACCAGTTGGTGGAAGACATCAATGCCATCGTACAGGGCAACATGGAGGCGCAGTTTGCACAGGATGAAGTGATTACTGCCGCATTCGACAGTTGGAAAGCCGCACAGGCAGATATGGGCAGTTATCAGAATATCATCAGCCATGAGGCAGATATCAGTGAAGATTCTACGGTCATTACCGTAAACGTCAGCGGTACGCTCAGAAATGCGGAAGTTGAGATTCTGCTGGATAAGGATCTGATGCTTAGTTCCGTTACGACCAATGTGCAGTACAGCTTTGGCGAACTGATGGTAAAGGCTTTGATGAATACGGCCATCGGTATGGGCACGGTATTCGTTGTACTGATACTGATCAGCATCATTATTTCAGCATTTGTGTTTATTCCCAGAATCCAGGCTTCTTTCTCCAAAAAGGGAAATCAGCCGGAAGAAGTGAAAAAAGAAGCGGCAGTTAGCAGCGCGCCGGCACCGGCAGTTGTTGAAGAAGAGGATTTATCAGATGATCTGGAACTTGTTGCCGTGATTGCAGCAGCAATTGCAGCCAGCGAAGGTGCATCTTCCACAGACGGTTTTGTGGTAAGAAGCATCAGAAGAGCAGGCACGAATAAATGGCAGAGAGCTTAATGAACAGGAGGAAATTGAAATGAAAAATTATACCATTACGGTAAATGGAAACGTATATGATGTTGTAGTAGAAGAAGGTGCATCCACAGGCGCACCTGCAGCGGCACCCAAGGCAGCGCCCAAAGCTGCTCCGAAAGCAGCTCCCGCTCCCGCACCCAAGGCAGCAGGCGCAGCAGGCAGCATCCGTGTAGAAGCCGGTGCAGCAGGTAAAGTATTCAAGCTGGAAGCAAGTGTGGGACAGGCGTTGAAAGCCGGTGATCCTGTTGTCATTCTGGAAGCTATGAAAATGGAAATCCCTGTTGTTGCTCCCAAGGACGGTACGGTGGCAAGTATTGATGTGGCAGTTGGCGATCCGGTAGAGGCAGGCGCTTTACTCGCAACATTAAACTAATCAGTATTGTCGAAGTGAGAACGACAACAGGAGGTCGATAAAATGTCTTATATAGCAACAACATTAGACAATCTGGTACATCAGACGGCATTTTTCAACTTGACTGTTGGAAATTACGTTATGATTGTAGTGGCTTGTGTATTCCTTTATCTTGCTATTGCAAAAGGATTCGAACCGCTCCTTTTGACCCCGATAGCATTCGGTATGCTGCTGGTTAATATCTATCCGGATATTATGATGCATGCTGCAGACTCTGCAAACGGTGTGGGCGGCTTGTTGTATTATTTCTATGTGCTGGATGAATGGGCTATCCTGCCTTCCCTGATTTTCATGGGTGTGGGCGCCATGACAGACTTTGGTCCATTGATTGCCAACCCTAAGAGTTTCCTGCTGGGTGCAGCGGCACAGTTCGGTATTTTCGCGGCTTATTTCGGCGCGATTGCTCTGGGCTTCAACGATAAGGCAGCGGCTGCTATTTCTATTATCGGCGGCGCTGACGGCCCTACCTCCATTTTCCTTGCAGGTAAGCTGGGACAGACAGCGCTGTTGGGGCCGATTGCCGTGGCTGCGTACTCGTACATGTCACTGGTTCCGATTATTCAGCCTCCGATTATGAAGCTGATGACAACGGAAAAAGAAAGAAAGATTAAAATGGGACAGCTTCGTCCGGTATCCAAACTGGAGAAGATCCTGTTCCCGATTATCGTTACTATCGTTGTATGTATGATTCTTCCTACAACAGCGCCTCTGGTTGGTATGTTGATGCTGGGTAATCTGTTCAGGGAATCCGGTGTGGTAAGACAGCTTACGGATACAGCGTCCAACGCTTTGATGTACATCGTAGTTATCCTGCTGGGTACTTCTGTGGGAGCGACCACAAGTGCGGAAGCATTCCTGAATAAGGAAACGATTTTTATCGTTATTCTGGGACTGGTAGCTTTTGCATTTGGTACGGCAGCGGGTGTTCTGTTTGGAAAACTCATGTGCAAGCTGACAGGCGGCAAGGTAAATCCTCTGATTGGTTCCGCAGGTGTGTCTGCAGTGCCTATGGCGGCCAGAGTGTCACAGAAGGTTGGTGCAGAAGCAGATCCTACCAATTTCCTGTTGATGCATGCAATGGGACCTAACGTGGCAGGTGTTATCGGTACTGCAGTGGCAGCCGGAACATTTATGGCCGTATTCGGTGTATTTTAAGATTCCTATATTTAACAGTCAAGGACAGGAGGAAAATGGAAATTATGGAAGGAAAGAAACCTATTGGGATCATGGAAACGGTTTTGCGTGATGCACATCAGTCACTGATTGCAACGAGAATGCCTACCGACATGATGCTTCCCATCATTGATAAAATGGACAAAGTAGGCTACCATGCAGTAGAGTGCTGGGGTGGCGCTACGTTTGACGCTTCTCTTCGTTTTCTGAAAGAAGATCCCTGGGAGCGTCTGAGAAAAATCAGAGACGGTTTTAAGAATACCAAACTGCAGATGCTGTTCAGAGGACAGAATATTCTGGGATACAGACCTTATGCGGATGATGTGGTAGACAGTTTTGTGGAAAAATCCATTGCCAACGGCATTGATATTATCCGTATTTTTGACTGCCTGAACGACCTGCGCAATCTGCAGGAAGCAGTAAATGCCACCAATAAGATCAAGGCAAGGGAAGGCAGAGGACATGCGCAGATTGCCCTTTCCTATACGCTGGGCGATGCCTATACAATGGAATACTGGGTGGACATGGCAAAGAAGATCGAGGAGATGGGTGCTGATTCTATCTGTATCAAGGATATGGCAGGCCTGTTGGTTCCCTATAAGGCTTCCGAGATGATCGCAGCCATGAAGAGCGCAACGAAGCTGCCGATTCAGCTTCATACTCACTATACATCCGGTGTGGCTTCCATGACATATCTGAAAGCAGTGGAAGCAGGCGTGGATGTGATTGACTGTGCAATTTCTCCTTTTGCAATGGGTACATCTCAGCCGGCAACAGAAGTTATGGTTGAGACATTCAAAGGAACTCCCTATGATACGGGTTATGACCAGAACGTCCTGGCAGAAATTGCAGATTACTTCAGACCTTACAGAGATGAGTGCCTTGCAAGCGGCCTTCTCAATCCCAAGGTTATGGGCGTGGATATTAAGACACTGCTGTACCAGGTACCGGGCGGAATGCTTTCCAATATGGTTAGCCAGTTGAAAGAGCAGAACGCAGAAGATAAATATTACGATGTGCTTCGTGAGATCCCTGCAGTTCGTAAAGATCTGGGTGAGCCGCCCCTTGTTACACCGTCTTCTCAGATCGTGGGTACACAGGCCGTGTTTAATGTATTGATGGGTGAGAGATACAAGATGGCTACAAAGGAGACAAAGGCAGTGCTTCGAGGTGAATATGGCCAGACTGTGAAACCCATGAATCAGGAAATTATTGATAAGGTTATTCCGGGTGAGAAGAGAATTACATGCCGCCCGGCAGACCTGATTGAGAATGAGATGGATAAGCTGGAGTCCGAGATGAAAGAATGGAAGCAGCAGGATGAAGATGTATTGTCCTATGCGCTCTTCCCGCAGGTTGCCACCGACTTCTTCAAATACCGTCAGGCGCAGCAGGAAAAGGTTGATCCTGCACAGGCTGATACGAAGAACGGAGCGTATCCTGTATAATCGGTGAAGCTGATCATGGAAAGGGTTTGAATGAATGCCGGAGAAGAAACAGATTCTCCGGCATTTTGCTTATCCTATGGGAAATTCGTTAAGGTTTCCCATAGCACAGTACAGAGGAAGAATATCCTGAAACGAAAAACAGGGGAGAGATACATGAAAACGGGCAGATACAGGAAGAAGATCCTGGAAGTGGGTGTGCTTCTGGGAATTGTACTGATAACCGGCATTGCGGTTATGAACAGTGGGCGCGGAGAGCAGGTTTGCTCAGGCCGGGAAGAAGTGGAGGACATGAATGAAGAAAAGGAGACTTCTGCTTCCTCCTTTGCGCCCATTGAAGTAGTGGACAGTGGGGAAGCATTGCCTGCCAATCAGCAGTATACAGGACTGACCTGTAATATTATGGATACTTTTTCGGAAACCCGTTTTGTTGAGCAGAGTGACGGAAGCCTGCGGGAGGAAGAAGTATCAACCATGCGCCTGAACAATGTCCGCTTTTCGGTGCCGGAAGGGGGAACCAGAGCCTTTGGCGTTCCAATCTTTTCCACAACGTATCCCGGCGCAAGAGAACGGGAAGCGAAGGAACAGTGGCATCGGGTGGAAGGGGAGGACTGCCCGGAGTTCAACGCGGGTATGGAGCAGGCGAGAAAGCTGATTCTGGAAGGGTATTTTCAAAAGCCACTGGAAAACTTCTTATCGTGGTATCCGGAAATCTCTCCCATGGACAGAACCTATCGGCTGCTTCTTACGGGCGGCGGCAAAAGCGAACGGGAGGAGGACGACACCAGCTGGTGGCAATTAGATTATGTGCTGGTTACAACCGGCGATGACGGAGAAATGGTCGCGGTTGCCTCCATAGATATTACAAAGGTGACTATGGCACAGGGGGCGCCGGTATCGGACGATGCCCAATACCGGATCTGGTCTGCGGAGAGTGGTTACTGGAAGCTGGCGGGGGAACCGGCGGAGGATAGGGGCAGGATCTGGATCAGTCAGATGCCGGAGATGGATTTTACAGAGGAGGAGCAGGTGCGTTTTCTTGTGGAGGAACAGGGCGCCGGCTTTGACAGCCTGCTCCCTTCCGGGGCAGACCGGCAAGTGGAATGGGACTGTAGGAAAAAGCAGGGAGAGTGGTATGATTATCTGGTCTGGTCAGGCGAAACAAACACCTATGAGCTGACGCTGGCAATACCTTTGATGGAGCAGGGAGCAGGGGGCTGGTACATGGCTTCCCGGATCAGAAAAGAGGCGGAAAATAAAGATTTATGTCATTACACGCTGGCAGTGATGATGGGGACATTCCATGAGGAGCCATATGTCCATTGTGTGAAATACGGAGAATCTCTGTGGAGTATTTATGAAAAATACCAGGAGGAATGTGCAGGGCCGGGATATTCGTTCCGGGATTTTTCGGCAGAGAATGGGGGCGGGAAGCCGGATTTGATTTATCCCGGACAGTATGTGACATTCCGGTAGAGAAGAATCAATCTTGACAAGCACCCACGTGGCAGGCTAAAATAACATATGTTATCAGTTGTGGAAGATAGGGAAAGGAGAGAACGATGTCAAGAAAAGCGAGCGTTACAGAGAGTATGATTCTTGACAGCGCGTTTGCGCTGATGCAGGAAGAAGGTTTTGAACAGGTTACGGCAAGGAAGCTGGCAGTAAAAACAGGATGCTCCACTCAACCAATCTTCCGGCTGTATGAAAATATGGATCAGTTGATCGGAAAGGTGTACATAAGGGCGGCAGCCTTTTTTGAAGCGTTCTGTGCGGCCTACCCTAAGAAGTCAGATCTTCCGTTTATTGATTTGGGAATGGCGTATATTCGTTTTGCTTCAGAGGAAAAACATATCTTCCGCCTGCTTTTTATGTCGGAACACAGGGCCGGGAAGAGTATGTATGAACTGCTGAATGGCGAAAACGGGACGGTAGGCAGGGAAGTGGCGCGGGCAAAAGGAAAAGGTGTGAAAAATCCGGGCGAACTGTTTATGAAGATCTGGATTTTTATTCACGGCTCTGCCTGTATGGCTCTGACAGGAGACTTTGATTTGTCGGAACCGGAAGCGGAAGAACTGTTGATCAGCATTTATCGGGCGTTTACGGAAGTGATGGGGTAGATATGGGGGATAACAGAGAAGATGTGATCACCCGGATCAATGGGAAATATGCTTCCATGAGCAGGAACCGGAAACGGATTGCGTCCTTTATACTGGAACATTATGACGAGGCAGTGTTTATGACGGCTGCCAGGCTGGGAGAAAGTCTGGGAATCAGCGAATCCACTGTGGTGCGTTTTGCTTCCGGGCTGGGATATGACGGTTATCCCGAATTTCAGAAGGCTCTGGAAGAATGGGTGCAAAGTAAGCTGAATACCGTTGAGAAAATGCATGTGAAATATGGGAAGAGCACACAGTCCGAAATATTAACTGCCGTTCTTGCATCCGATATGGAAAAAATCCGGGATACCATAGAGAATCTGGACCCCTCTGCTTTTGAAACAGCGGTGGATATTATTCTGGAAGCGGAAACCGTATATATCATTGGTATCAGAACCTGTGAGCCCCTGGCTGATTTTTTAAGCTTTTATCTGAATATGATCCGGGGGAATGTCAGACTGGTGAGGACAACCAGCGTCAGTGAAATATTCGAGCAGATGCTCAGGATTGATGAAAGAGATGTTGTGATCGGTATCAGTTTTCCCAGATATTCCATGCGCACCCTGAAGGCGCTGGAATTTGCAAACGACAGAAACGCCAGAGTGATTGCCATTACGGACAGTGTCCATTCTCCCATGAATCTGTATTCTTCCTGTAACCTGCTGGCCAGAAGCGATATGGTTTCCATTGTGGATTCTCTCGTCGCGCCTCTGAGTGTGATCAATGCGCTGGTGGTGGCGCTGTGTATGAAACGCCCGGAGGAAGTCCGCCAGGAACTGGAGATGTTGGAAGACACCTGGAATAATTATCAGATCTATATGAATGATGAAATCAATTTTATAGGAGAAGAACCTCTGTGACGGTGAAAGAGTGGAACGATGAAGAAGGTAATAATAGTGGGCGCGGGTGCTGCCGGTATGATGGCAGCCTGCCGGGCTGCGGAATGTGGTGCAGAGGTACTGCTTCTGGAAAAAAATGAAAAGACAGGCAAAAAACTGTTTATTACGGGCAAAGGCCGGTGTAATCTGACCAACGCCTGCGATACGGAAGAACTGTTTGCGAATATTGTACACAATCGCAAATTTTTGTACAGTGCCTTTTATGGTTTTTCTAACTTTATGACAATGGAGTTTTTTGAGAAAAACGGATGTCCCCTGAAAACGGAACGGGGCAACCGGGTTTTTCCGCTCTCGGATCATTCTTCAGACATCATTCGCACACTGGAGAGACATTTAAAGGCACATCATGTGACAATCCGGCTTCATACAAAGGTGCGGGAGATTTCGGTCCGGGATGGACGGGTGGATGGCGTGATTTTGGAGCAGGGAGAGCGGATCGAGGGCGATGCCGTCATCCTGGCTGCGGGCGGGCTTTCCTATCCTTCCACCGGATCCACAGGTGAGGGGTATGTCATGGCAAAGCAATGGGGACATTCCATTGTAGAAACGGCTCCCTCACTTGTGCCGCTGGTGGTTCGGGAACCTGAACCCAGGGAATTACAGGGGCTGGCATTAAAAAATGTAAAGGCTTCTCTGCGCAACGAAAAGAACGGAAAAACCATTTACGAAGGATTTGGGGAGATGTTGTTCACCCACTACGGTGTCAGCGGCCCCTTGATTTTAAGTGCCAGCAGTTATTATGGGGAAGCGGAAAAGAGAGACGGGTGCATATTGAAGCTGGATTTGAAACCGGCACTGACACCGGACCAGTTAGACCGGAGGATTCTGCGGGACTTTGCAGGCAGGGAAAACAAACAGTTCCAAAATGCCACGGGCGGCCTGTTTCCCGCCAGGCTGCTTCCCATTATGATCAGGCTGTCCGGTATCGACCCGGAAAAGCCGGTGCATGAAATTACAAAAGAAGAGAGAAAGGGCTTTGTGTCCCTGATGAAAAACTGGCAGATGCATGTGACCGGGACAAGGGATTATGGGGAGGCTGTGATCACAAGAGGCGGCCTGCATGTAAAAGAGGTAAATCCCTCCACGATGGAATCAACCAAATGCGCGGGACTGTATTTTGCAGGTGAGATTTTGGATCTGGATGGGTTGACAGGCGGATTTAATCTGCAGATAGCCTGGTCCACCGGCTATCTGGCGGGAGAACACGCGGCCCTTTAAAGGGCATAGATTGAGAAACAGGAGGCAGAATATGAGTCATAATATTGCGATTGACGGACCTGCAGGGGCGGGAAAGAGTACCATTGCAAAGAAAATTGCACAAAAACTGAACTATATTTATGTGGATACGGGCGCTATGTACCGTGCCATGGCATTGTTTTTGCTGCGGCAGGGAATTCGTCCGGACGAAACGGAAAAAATTGATGTGACATGTGAGAAAGCAGATATTACAATCCGTTATGAGAACGGGGAGCAGGTGGTACTGTTAAATGGAGAAAATGTAAACGGGCTGATTCGGACCGAAGAGGTGAGCCGGATGGCGTCGGGAAGTTCTGCCAATCCCAGGGTGCGGACGAAGCTGGTGAAGCTGCAGCAGGAATTGGCTGCAAAGGAAAATGTGGTTATGGATGGCAGGGACATTGGCACCTGTGTGCTGCCGAATGCAGCGGTGAAAGTCTATCTGACGGCAGATGTGTCGGTGCGGGCAAAGCGGCGTTTTGACGAGCTGACTGCAAAAGGGGAGAACTGTAACCTTGCCGAGATCGAAGCTGATATACAAAAGCGGGATCATCAGGATATGACAAGGGAGATTTCTCCCCTGATACAGGCAGAGGATGCGAGGCTGATTGACACATCCCATATGACCATTGAGGAAGCGGCACAGGCGGTAATCGCGCTGTGCTGAGAGAGGATATGCTGTGATGGAAGTGATACTTGCAAAAAGCGCTGGTTTCTGTTTTGGGGTGAAACGGGCTGTGGAAACCGTTTATCAGCAGGTGGAAAAGGGCGGGCATATCTATACCTATGGACCGATTATACACAATGAAGCGGTGGTCAGGGATTTGGAGGAAAAAGGCGTTTCTGTTATAAAGGACACGGATCTGGACAGGCTGGAAGATGGGACGGTGATTATCCGTTCTCATGGCGTGCCCAGGGAAGTATGCGGCAGAATTGAAAAACAGGGACTTACCTGTGTGGATGCCACCTGTCCTTTTGTGAAACGGATTCATACCATTGTGGAGCAGGAGAGCCGGGCGGGAAAGCAGATTATCATCATCGGCAATCCGGGACATCCGGAAGTAGAAGGGATTATGGGCTGGTCCGAGACACCAGCGATTGTGATTGAATCGGAAAAAGAAGCGCAAAATCTGGACTGTCCGCCGGGGAAAGATATATGCCTTGTATCCCAGACGACATTTAACTACAATAAATTTCAAGAATTAGTTGAAATTATTCAAAAAAAAGGTTACAATATTAGTGTTGCGAATACAATCTGCAACGCAACTGAGGAGAGACAGGCGGAAGCAAAGTTGATTGCTTCTCAAGTTGATGCTATGATAGTAATAGGCGGAACTCACAGCTCCAATACAGCCAAGCTGTACGAGATATGCAGGAGGGAATGTGAGAATACCTGTTTTATACAGACACTGGACGACTTGCAATTAGACTTCCCTGAATCTGTTTTTCGAGTAGGTATTACTGCGGGGGCATCTACCCCGAATTATATTATTGAGGAGGTTCAAAATTATGTCAGAGTTAACTTTTGAACAAATGTTAGATGAATCATTTAAAACTATACATTCAGGAGAGGTAGTCGAAGGCACAGTCATTGATGTGAAACCGGACGAAGCGATTCTTAATATCGGATACAAATCAGATGGCATTCTGACCAGAAATGAATATACCAACGAACCCAATGTTGATCTGACAACTGTATTGCATGTAGGCGATACAATGGAGGTAAAGGTATTTAAGGTAAATGACGGTGAAGGACAGGTTCTTTTAACTTATAAGCGTCTTGCGGCTGACAGAGGCAACAAGCGCATTGAAGAAGCATATAATAACCAGGAAGTTTTAACTGCCAAAGTGGCTCAGGTCCTGGATGGCGGACTGAGTGTTATTGTGGAAGAGGTACGGATTTTCATTCCTGCCAGCCTTGTATCGGATACGTATGAGAAGGATCTGGGCAAGTATGCCGGTCAGGACATTGAATTTGTAATCAGTGAATATAATCCCAGAAGGAGAAGATATATCGGTGACCGCAAACAGCTGATTCTTGCAAGAAAGGCTGAGATGCAGAAGGAACTGTTCGCCAAGATTAAAGAAGGCGATACAGTAACAGGTACGGTTAAAAACGTAACAGATTTCGGTGTATTTATTGATCTGGGCGGCGTAGATGGGCTGCTGCATATCTCCGAAATGTCCTGGGGCAGAGTGGAGAATCCCAGAAAAGTATTTAAAGTGGGCGATGAAGTAAAAGCGCTCATCAAAGAGATTTCCGGAACAAAGATTGCCCTGAGCCTGAAATTTGCGGACGAAAATCCGTGGAAAGATGCTGCTTCCAAATATGCTGCAGGCAATGTGGTAACGGGCAGAGTGGCAAGGATGACAGATTTCGGTGCATTTGTGGAACTGGAAACCGGTGTGGATGCTCTGCTGCATGTATCCCAGATTTCAAAAGAGCATGTTGAGAAACCTTCAGATGTGCTGAAAATTGGCGAGAGTGTTACGGCGAAGGTTGTGGACTTCAACGAAGAAAGCAAAAAGATCAGCCTGAGTATGAAAGCGCTGCTTGTTCCGGAGCAGAAGGAAGCAAAGGAAGAAGACGCGGATGTAGTTTCTGTTGACATTGATGCAGTCATTGCGCAGGAAGATGCTGCGGAATAGGAGTTTATTTCAAGGAGCGGGGACGTGGCATACGATTACGAATATTTTAAAAAAGCGGTTTTTGATTTAACTAAAATAAACTTGAATGCTTATAAGGAAAAGCAGATGAAACGGCGTATCGACACGTTGATTTCAAAACACCGCATCGTGGGGTATGAGAATTATGTGCAGCTGCTGAAAACCGACAAAGCAAAATTTGAGGAATTTGTAAATTATCTGACGATCAATGTATCTGAGTTCTATCGGAATCCTTCTCAGTGGGATGTTATGGACAGAGATGTGATTCCGGAACTGATACGGAAATTTGGCAAGAGTCTGAAGATATGGAGTGCGGCCTGCTCTACGGGGGATGAACCATATTCTCTTGTGATGGCGCTCTCCAGGCATCTGCCATTGAATCAGATTAAGATTTTTGCTACCGATCTGGATAAACAGGTGATCGAGAAAGCAAAGATTGGTTTGTATACAGAAAAGAGTATAGCAAGTGTTCCGGCAGACTTAAAGAAAAAATATTTCACAAAGGTCGGTCCGTCGTGGCAGATTTCCAATGAGATCAAATCCAGAGTGGAATTTAAGGAACACAATCTGCTGAAGGATACATATCCGACTGCATACCACATGATTGTGTGTAGAAATGTGCTGATTTATTTTACGGAAGAAGCGAAAGACGAAGTGTTCGTGAAGTTTCAGCAGAGCCTGGCAAAAGGCGGTATCCTGTTTATTGGAAGTACAGAGCAGATTATCAATTACAAGGAGATTGGATTGGAGAGGAAAAATTCTTTCTTCTATGAAAAAGTATGAGATGAAAAAACAGTCCGGTGAAACGGGCTGTTTTTTATGGCAAATAATGGGGAGACTGGATCATGTGTTTTTGCAGGGCTGTGTTTTTTCTGGTTGTCGGGCTTCCTGGGGCCAGTTGTTTGGATTCATGTCATCTGCCGTCAGACCGGCCAGAATATCTTCATAATGTTTCACTTTGTAATCCATATATTCGGCTGCGGCTTTTGCTGCCGCCGCTTTTTTGCGGGCCAGCTCTCTTTGATTCAGTATAATCTCATATCGGGCCCGGAGGTTTTCTTCTGATTCTTCCAGACGGCACAGATGAAAATATTTTTTCATATCTCTGATGGGTGTCCCGCAGTTTTTCAGACAGAGGATACCGCGCATCCAGTTGACGGATTCTTCATCAAATATCCGGCGGTTTCCGGCATCTCTCTGACAGGGCAGAAGTTGAATATCCGTATAATAGCGGACAGTGTGTTCGCTTATTTGAAATAATTCCGCAAATTCTTTCATTGTATAGGCCATCTGTATCTCCTTTGTCCGTTGGTCGTTTTTTGCCAATCAGACTTCGCCGGATTTCTTTCTAAAAACAGTTGACTTCGAGTTACACGAAGTTGTTATACTGATTATAGCGGTAAAGAAGTAAACTTACAATATATATTTTCAGACAGGAGAGTACAAGGATGGACTATTTGGGTAAGGAGATCGGGAAACTGGGATTTGGTCTGATGCGTTTGCCCCAAAATGATGGGGGAATTGATGTGGAACAGGTAAAGGAAATGGTGGATCTGTTCATGGAGGCCGGATTTACTTATTTTGATACGGCGTGGGCGTATGCGGGGAGCGAAGATGCAATCCGCCAGGCGCTGGTGGAGCGCTATCCGAGGGAACGGTATCAGTTGGCCACTAAAAATGCTGCATGGATCAACTGCAAGACCAAAGAGGAGGCCTATGCTCAGTTTGATGTATCATTGAAGCAGACAGGAGCGGGCTATTTTGACTTTTATCTGTTACATAACCTGGGTGAGAGCAGATCCCATTATTTCGACGATTTTGATATGTGGAACTGGGTGCAGGAGAAGAAACGGGAAGGACTGATCCGGCATGTGGGATTTTCTATCCATTCCACTCCGGAAGAGCTGGAGGAGATTCTGGCTGCGCATCCTGAAATGGAATTTGTACAGCTTCAGATCAATTATGCGGACTGGGATAACCCTGCGGTACAGTCACGGCGCTGTTATGAAGTGGCGAGAAAGCATGAAAAGCCCGTCATTATTATGGAGCCGGTAAAAGGTGGGATGCTGGCAACGCCTCCTGCATCCGTGGAACAGATTTTGAAAGCCGCTGAGCCGGAGCGTTCCGTGGCATCCTGGGCGGTTCGTTTTGCGGCGGACTTGGACGGTGTGATTACCGTGCTCTCAGGCATGAGCAATGTGGCGCAGATGGAGGATAATCTGTCCTATATGAAGTCTTTTAACGGTCTGACTGACAGCCAGAGAAAAACGCTGGAACAGGCCCAGGCGGAACTGAAAAAGATTCCGCTGATTCCATGTACGAACTGCAATTACTGCGCAAAAGTATGCCCTATGCAGATCGGCATTTCCGGTTCTTTTACGGCCATGAATTATTTAACGCTCTATGGTGATCCGGGTGCGGCGAAGAAACAGGCAGAGTGGCTGGTGGGAGGTCATGGGCTCAAACATGCGGATGCATGTATAAAATGCGGGAAATGTGAGGAAGCCTGTCCGCAGCATATTGCAATCAGGGACAATCTGGAGCGGGTACGGGAAGCGTTGCTGTGAGTCCTGACCAGGTGGAATGCGCTGGTTTTCTCAGGATGTATCACTGCCTCGGCTGCAGAAAAACCGCCTGGTGATATGGGATAAAACAGTCAGAAATACAGAAGGGGAATCCGGACGAATGCGGATTCCCCTTCTGTATTTCTGACACTGGAAAGTTCGCTAAGCGTATTTCCCAGTGTTGTTCTTATATCATTTTTTTCAGAATATGGAGGGCATACATCTGAAAGGCTTTCCGGTCCTGTTTAAAGGAATCTGTGATTTCAAAAAAGATTTCCGGACTTTTATAATCCCGCTTGAAAAATGGCTCAAACAGGACTTCCCATTGTGGCAGGTAAGAAGAATATTTGCGGGTATAACAGGTCTGGGCTCTGGCCTGGACCCGGTGTTCTTTGTCAACAAAGGAAGCGATGGATTTATGGATCGCCACATCTTCCAGCGGGAGATAGTAGTAATCTTTGTAGTTGGAATAGAAATATTTCATTTCTTCTTCATACAGCGGCACCCGCAGGGTCCCCACGTTTTCTTTTCCCGTAAAATAGCAGCCGTTTCCGGAGCAGGATATTTCTTTGGGGAGAGGGGTCGGGAAGCTGAGTTTGATGAAAAGTTCCTGATGCCTTGTCCCATGCAGATCCTGATAGTAGTTGGCCTGTACTTTTTTTGCCTTTGTCAGCTCGCAGAAAATATCGCTGTAGGCAAGAACCGGCAAGATCTGGAACATGCCTGCCAGGTCGTCATAATTGTGGCAGAGGATGGCATTGTATGCATAGCCGGTCTGATTTTTAACAAATTCATGGTAGATGCTGATCAGCTGGCCGCCGTCAAAGGGGTCTTCCCGGTGGATTCCCAGAAACTGCTCCAGTGTTTTCTGTTTGCAGTTGGGCAGTTTCAAAAAGTCCTTCAATGGAGCAATCCGTTTATAAATGTCGATTCCGGTAAAGCCGGAGAAGTTACAGGGAAGACCGTATCGGGTACATTTCTGTAAAATAAAGGGCAGATCAAAATTATTTCCGTTAAAATGGATCAAATGGGTGTAATCTGACGCAAAGGAAAAGAAAGCCTGGATGACTTCTTTTTCTTCTTCACCGGAAGTGGCCAGCCATTGGATGGTATACCATTGTCCGTTTTCAAAGAAGGCACAGCCAATCAGATACAGGATGGAATTTCTGGCGGTAAAACCGGTCGTCTCAATATCCATGAACAGGATTTTGGACAGGGGCGCTTCCCGGTCCAGCGGATAGGGCAGATGTATATCAGTCAGTTGTCTACGTATCGTTCGCATGAAAATCTGAAACCTCCTGTATAGAATGATCTTGTCTGGATTATAGCATGATTCCCAAATTAATAGTAGTATTTTTGCAAAAAAAATAGTATGATTAACAGAGGATAAACGGTGTAAGCCGTTCTGATAAAATCTATCAAAAGAGAAAGGAAGAGGGGTAAAAAATGGCGAAATTGACATTTACGGGCGGAATTCATCCATATGACGGAAAAGATCTGTCCAAAGATAAACCGATCAAAGCCATATTACCGAAAGGGGAGCTTGTATATCCTCTGTCACAGCATATCGGAGCGCCTGCGGTGCCTGTTGTGGCGAAAGGGGACCATGTGCTGACCGGGCAGAAAATAGCGGAAGCGGGCGGTTTTGTATCGGCTCCGATTTATGCCACAGTGTCCGGTACGGTGAAGGCGATTGAGCCGAGGCGTGTGGTGACGGGGGATATGGTTACATGTATTGTCGTGGACAATGACGGTCTGTATGAAGAGGTTACATACGGTCCCTGCAGGCCGCTGGAAGAACTGACAAAGGAAGAGATCGTGGGGATGATCCGTGAGGCAGGCGTTGTGGGTATGGGCGGCGCAGGATTTCCCACCCATGTCAAGCTGTCCCCGAAGGAACCTGATAAAATAGAATATGTCATTGCCAACTGTGCGGAATGTGAACCGTATCTGACGTCGGATTACCGCAGGATGCTGGAAGAGCCGGAGAAACTGGTAGAGGGTATGAAGGTAATTCTGCGGCTGTTCGACCATGCCAAAGGGATTCTGGCCGTGGAGGATAATAAGCCGGATTGTATCTCTCTGCTGAAAAAGCTGGTAATGGATGAGCCGGATATCCAGGTAAAAGAGCTACAGACCAAATATCCCCAGGGAGCCGAGCGGCAGCTTATCTATGCCTCCACGGGACGGGCCATTCATTCAGGCATGCTTCCGGCGGATGCAGGCTGTATTGTAGACAATGTGGATACGATTGTGGCCATTTATCAGGCGGTACGTGAAGGTAAGCCGCTGATGCACCGGATCGTAACCGTGACAGGAGATGCGGTAGCTGATCCACGCAATTTTATTGTCCGGATCGGAACCAACTATCATGAGTTGATTGAGGAGGCAGGAGGCTTTAAAACGCAGCCGGAGAAGATTGTGTCCGGTGGTCCGATGATGGGCTTTGCTCTGTTTGGACTGGATGTGCCTACGACGAAAACCTCGTCAGCCCTGCTCTGTATGACAGAAGACGAAGTGGCCAGATATGCCCCCAGCGCCTGCATTAACTGTGGCAGATGTGTGGAAGTATGTCCGGGCCGGGTACTGCCCAGCAAACTGGCGGATTTTGCGGAGCATGGGGAGGAAGAGAAATTCCTTGCCTATAACGGAATGGAATGCTGTGAGTGTGGTTGCTGCAGCTTTGTCTGTCCTGCAAAAAGACCACTGACGCAGGTGATCAAGTCCATGCGCAAAATGCAGCTGGCGAAAAAGAAGAAATAGGAGGTACCGTGATGAGTGATTTGATGAAGGTGTCATCCAATCCGCATATCCGTTCCAAAGCAACGACCGGCGGGATCATGGGGGCAGTGATACTGGCACTGCTTCCGGCCACTATCTTTGGCGTATACAATTTCGGATTGCATGCACTGATTTTAATTCTGGTGACAGTGGCGTCCACTGTGCTGACAGAGTACATATATGAACTGTTCATGAAGAAAAAGGTGACCGTGAATGACTTGTCGGCTACCGTAACAGGACTTTTGCTGGCGTTGAATCTTCCGCCTGGGGCGCCTCTGTGGCTGGGGATGGTCGGCGGTGTGTTTGCCATTTTGGTGGTCAAGATGTTGTTTGGCGGCCTGGGTCAGAACTTTATGAATCCGGCGCTGGGGGCACGCTGTTTTCTGCTGATTTCCTTTACTTCGATTATGACGAATTTTCAATGTGATGCCTATACGGGCGCAACGCCTCTGACGGCCTTGAAGGCGGGGGAGAGCGTCAATGTGATGGACATGATCCTGGGGCGTACCGGAGGTACCATCGGCGAGACTTCCATGGTGGCGATTGTGCTTGGCGCCTGTATCCTGATTTTGCTGGATATTATCGATTTGCGGATTCCGGGCAGCTATATTGTAAGTTTTGTGATTTTTGTTGTGTTATTTGGCGGCAGGGGCTTTGACAGCGCATATATTTCCGCCCAACTGGCAGGCGGCGGCCTGATGCTGGGAGCATTTTTCATGGCTACGGATTATGTGACAAGACCTATCACAAAGCGGGGACAGTATGTGTTTGGAATTTTCCTGGGCATTATGACCGGAATTTTCCGCCTGTTTGCACCGGGAGCGGAAGGGGTTTCCTATGCAATTATCCTTGGCAACCTTCTGGTGCCTTTGATTGAGAAAGTTACGCTTCCAAAAGCGTTCGGTAAAGGAGGGGAGAAGGCATGAAAAATATGCTGAGAGATGCGGCAATCCTGTTTGCCATTACCGTCATCGCAGGCGCTGTTCTCGGATTTGTCTATGATGTGACGAAGGAACCCATTGCGCAGCAGGAAGCCAGGGCAAAACAGGAGGCGTGTCAGGAAGTATTTGCAGATGCGTCGGCCTTTGAAACGGTGGCGGAAGCCGGGGATGCCTCCTACGGGGCGATTCTGGAAGCGGGCTATGACAAGGCTTCCATTGAAGAGGTTATGAAGGCTCAAAGCAGCACAGGCGATGTCCTGGGCTATGTGATGATTGTGACATCCCATGACGGTTATAACGGAGATATCCGGTTTTCCATGGGAATCCGTATGGACGGTACGTTGAACGGAATCTCCCTGCTGGCCATTTCCGAAACGCCGGGACTGGGTATGCGTGCGGAAGAGGTATTGAAACCGCAGTTTGCAGAAAAGCAGGCTTCTGTGTTTGCCTATACAAAGACGGGCGCAGCGTCTGCGGATCAGATTGATGCCATCAGCGGCGCGACCATCACGACCAATGCCGTGGTGGAGGCGGTAAACGCAGGGCTTTGCTATTTTCACAACGTGTTGGAAGGGGGAGTTGAGCAATGAACCAAAACAGTGCAGGCGAACGGCTGTATAACGGAATTTTCAAAGAGAATCCTACACTGGTGCTGATGCTGGGCATGTGCCCGACGCTGGCAGTTACCACTTCCGCCATGAATGGGCTGGGCATGGGACTGACGACGATGGTGGTACTGGCACTGAGCAATGCGATTATTTCCCTGCTGCGGAATATCATCCCGGACAAGGTGAGGATTCCGGCATTTATTGTGATTATCGCTTCCTTTGTCACGGTGGTGGAGATGGTGCTGCAGGCATATCTGCCGTTTTTGTATGATGCCCTCGGCATTTATATTCCCCTGATTGTGGTAAACTGTATCATTCTGGGAAGAGCAGAGTCCTATGCTTCCAAACATCCTGTGATTCCATCCCTGTTTGACGGTATCGGTATGGGACTGGGATTTTCCGCAGCACTGACGATGATCGGTGCGGTCAGAGAGATTCTGGGGGCAGGTGAAGTGTTCGGTTTTCACTTTATGCCAAAATCCTATGTGCCGTTCAGTATTTTTGTGTTGGCGCCGGGTGCATTTTTTGTGCTGGCAGTTTTGACGGCGATTCAGAATAAGATTAAGATAAACGGAGAGAAAAAGGGCAGGGACATGTCCAAAATTCAGTCCGGCTGCAATTCCGACTGTGCAAGTTGTGGGGACAGCGGCTGCGCCCGCAGATTTTACGGTGAAAGCAAAGGGGAAGGGGAGGTAAAGTAGGATGGCATCAACATGGAAAGAATTACTGGTGATCCTGATTGGTTCCAGTCTGGTGAGCAATGTGGTGCTCAGCCAGTTCCTGGGTTTATGCCCGTTCCTGGGCGTGTCGAAAAAGGTGGAGACGGCAGCCGGTATGGGAACGGCGGTTATCTTTGTCATTACGCTGGCGTCTGCAGTGGCGGGGGCAATTTATAAGTTTATACTGGTTCCCTTTGATATTACCTATTTGCAGACCATCGTCTTTATCCTGGTGATTGCGGCGCTGGTACAGTTTGTGGAAATGATTCTGAAAAAGTTTATGCCGGGGCTGTATGTGGCGCTGGGTGTGTATTTGCCGCTGATTACAACCAACTGTGCCGTTCTTGGCGTGGCATTGAAAAATGTTCAGAAACAGTATGGGATTCTGACCAGTGTGGTCAATGGATTTGCCACGGCGGCCGGTTTTACGGTGGCCATTGTGATTCTGGCAGGTATCCGTGAGAAGATGGAATACAATGATGTGCCCCAGTCTTTCAGAGGAATGCCGATTGTACTGGTGACGGCAGGGCTGATGGCCATTGCGTTCTGCGGGTTTGCAGGATTGTTAAGGGGGTAGGAAAAGCATGGCGGGAATTATAACAGCGACGGCAGTGGTGGGGCTGGTGGGGCTTTTTATCGGCCTGTTCCTCGGGATTGCCGCGATTAAGTTTGAAGTAAAGGTGGATGAGAGAGAAGAAGCCGTACTGGGTGCTCTGCCCGGAAATAACTGCGGCGGCTGCGGTTATGCGGGCTGTTCCGGTCTGGCGGCGGCAATCGCCAAAGGGGAGGCGCCGGTGAATGCCTGTCCGGTTGGCGGAGAGAGCACAGGGGCCCGGATTGCGGAAATTATGGGCGTGGAAGCGCAGGCCGGCGTGAAAAACGTGGCTTTTGTAAAGTGTATCGGTACATGTGAAAAGGCAAAGACGGATTATGAATATTATGGCAGCCAGGATTGCCGGATGGTTTCCTTTGTGCCGGCAGGCGGCCCTAAGAGTTGCAGTTACGGCTGTCTGGGATACGGAAGCTGTGTGGCGGCCTGTCCCTTTGACGCCATTCACATAGTGGACGGTGTGGCAGTGGTGGACAAGGAAGCGTGTAAAGCCTGCGGCAAGTGCGTGGAAGCCTGTCCGAAACATCTGATTGAACTGATTCCCTATGAGGCAAAGCATCAGGTGGCCTGCAGCTCTGCCGACAAGGGGCCTGTGACCATGAAAGCATGTCAGGCAGGCTGCATTGCCTGCCAGCTCTGTAAAAAGAATTGTCCCAATGATGCCATTGTCATTGAGAATTTCCATGCAAAAATTGATTATGACAAATGTACGGGCTGCGGAATCTGTAAGGAGAAGTGTCCTAAAAAAGTAATACTGTAACAAGTATCTGCAAAAACAGCAGACAAAATGATAAACGGTACAAAGTCCGGGAAACATGTTCCATATGGGCGGCGTCTACAGGCAGTGGATGATGCCACGTGATGGGTACGCATGACAGGCTTTGTACCGTTTTCTTTTCAGGGCGTAAATGATGTGTTGATAAAGTTTTCAGTACGGGTTCTGACGGTGTGCAGGCGCCGGATGTTTTTGAAAAAAGTCTTTTCAGCCAGTGAGATCTATGCTATACTCCTTAATGCAAATGAATTGCATTTGCATTTATAATCGATTATACAGAATGCATGGGCTGGGAGAAGAACTATGAGAGAGATGATTATGGACACTGTGATGGACAGTGTGCGGCTGGCGCCTTTTTTATTTGTAACATATGTGTTTATGGAATGGCTGGCGCACAGGACGGGGAGGCTGGCAGAAGGGATTGTGGAAAAATCCGGTCGTTTCGGGCCATTGATCGGGGCTGTGCTGGGAATTGTACCTCAGTGCGGATTTTCTGCGGCGGCCGGCGGCCTGTATGCCGGCAGGGTGATTACGCTGGGCACTTTGTTTTCCATCTATCTGTCCACTTCGGATGAGATGCTGCCCATTTTGATTTCGGAAGTGGCTCCGGTGGATCTGATTGGGCGGATTGTTGTCTGTAAAATTGTGATCGGCATGGGGATGGGATTTCTGATTGATCTGCTGCTGCGTCGAAGCAGAGAGGAAAAAGAAGTGACTGATTCGGGGGAGATGCACCACCATTGCCACTGCTCTGGTGAAGCCGGGGGCCATGGGGTACTTCTGCCTGCATTTTATCATACCATACAGGTGACTTTTTTTATTTTTCTCGTCACATTCGGACTGAATCTGTTGCTGCATGTGGTGGGAGAAGAAGCCCTTTCCCGGTTGTTTCTTCAATATGGCATTGTGGGAGAGCTGGCGGCGGGACTGCTGGGGATGATTCCCAACTGTGCTTCTTCGGTGATGATTACCCAGTTGTATCTGGAAGGGGTATTTACTTTTGGCGCAATGCTCAGTGGACTGCTCACCGGTTCCGGTATCGGCCTTCTGGTATTGTTCCGGGTTAACCATAACTGGAAGGAAAATATGGGGATTCTGGCAGGACTGTATATTACCGGCACAGTCTGTGGCATGATGGTAAATGCGGTGGGAATGCTATAAAATGTAAAACTGTAAGAGGAAAAGGAATGAACGGGGAACGAGCAGTGTGGCAGGGCCTGAAAAAGACAAGACAACGGGAGCGGGTGTATGAGATATTGACACAGGCGCATCATCCCATGAGTGTGTCGGACATTTATCAGGAAATTTTACGGCAGGACGGTTGTTGCGGTTATGCTGTTTCCACGGTGTACAGGGTACTGCAGGCCTTTGAAGCAAAAGAGCTGGTGAGCAGGACGACACTGCCGGGGACGGACACATCGGTGTATGAATGGAATGAAGGAACACACTGTCATTATGCCATCTGTCTGAAATGCCATAAGCGGATTCCTCTGCGGGAATGCCCCATCCGCCAGATGGATTTACAGGATGAGGGAGAAACATTTCAGATCACGGGCCATAAGGTGGAAGTGTATGGTTATTGCAGCGGATGCGTGGAGAAAAAGCAGTGAGCCTTCTATTTGCGATACAGACAGGAACCAGGACAGTATGTAAGGCAGATACAGGCAGACGGAAAGCAGGGCAGTATGTAAGGCAGATACAGGCAGACGGAAAGCAGGGCAGCATGTAAGGCAGATACAGGCAGACGGAAAGCAGGGCAGCATGTAAGACAGATACAGGCAGACGGAAAGGAGGAACAGGATGGGGAAGTATGTGATGGCGCTGGACGCGGGAACTACAAGCAACCGGTGTATTCTGTTTAACGAACAGGGAGAAATGTGCAGTGTGGCGCAGAAGGAATTTACCCAGTATTTTCCCAGGCCGGGCTGGGTAGAGCACGATGCGGATGAAATATGGTCCACCCAGCTCGGTGTGGCGGTGGAGGCCATGTCCAGAATCGGCGCTACGGCGGAAGATATAGCGGCAATCGGCATTACCAACCAGCGGGAAACGGTGATTGTATGGGACAGGGAAAGCGGGGAGGCAATCTACCATGCCATTGTATGGCAGTGCAGGCGTACTTCGGAATATTGCGACCTTCTGAAAGGGGAAGGGCTGACCGATATGTTCCGTGAGAAAACGGGGCTGGTAATTGACGCTTATTTTTCCGCCACAAAGGTAAAGTGGATACTGGATCACGTGGAAGGGGCAAGGGAAAAGGCAAAGGCGGGAAAACTGCTCTTTGGCACAGTGGAAACCTGGCTGATCTGGAAACTCACGAAGGGCAGGGTTCATATAACCGATTATTCCAATGCGTCCAGGACGATGTTGTTCCATATCCGGGATTTGAAATGGGATGAGGAAATTTTAAAGAAGCTGGATATTCCTGTTTGTATGCTGCCAGAAATAAAACCGTCCAGCTGCATATATGGGGAGACGGACCCTGTCTTTTTCGGTGGGCCCATTCCCATTGGGGGTGCTGCGGGCGACCAGCAGGCGGCATTGTTCGGGCAGACCTGTTTTACTGCCGGGGAGGCAAAGAATACGTATGGCACAGGGTGTTTCCTGCTGATGAATACAGGAAATACGCCGGTTCGTTCTCAAAACGGGCTGGTGACGACCATTGCCTGGGGACTGGACGGAGGGATCGAGTATGCGCTGGAGGGCTCCATTTTTTCTGCCGGTGCAGCGGTGCAGTGGCTGCGTGATGAGATGGGGCTGATTGATACGGCGGCAGAGTCGGAAGCGCTGGCGGCCCGTGTGGCAGATACAAACGGCTGTTATATGGTGCCTGCCTTTACCGGTCTGGGCGCTCCCCACTGGGACCAGTATGCAAGGGGAACCATTGTGGGGATTACCCGTGGTGTGAACCGGTGCCATGTGGCGCGTGCCACACTGGAATCTCTGGCCTATCAGGTACATGATGTCATCCGGGCCATGGAGGCGGATTCAGGGATTCCCCTGCGCGCTCTCAAAGTGGACGGCGGCGCCAGTGCCAATAATTTCCTGATGCAGTTTCAGGCGGATATCATTGACGCGCCGGTGCATCGGCCGGTATGTGTGGAGACGACGGCCATGGGGGCGGCTTATCTGGCGGGGCTGGCAGTTGGCTACTGGAAAAGCAAGGCGGAAGTGGTCAGAAACTGGCAGATTGACCGGGTGTTTGGCCCGGAAATGGAGAGCAGTGCAAGACTGGCGGCGCTCCGGGGATGGAATCGGGCGGTGAAATGTGCCTATGGCTGGGCCAGGGAAGAGACGTAATCCGCATTTGCCGGGAAACCAAAAAAAACGGGAGGTCGTGTATGTACGACGTATGTATTATTGGCGCAGGTGTGACCGGGTGCGCCATTGCAAGAGAATTGTCCAGATACCAGGTGGACGTATGTGTGGTTGAGAAATGCGAAGATGTATGCTGTGGTACGTCCAAAGCGAACAGCGCCATTATCCATGCCGGATATGACGCGCCGGAAGGCTCTCTCATGGCCAGGCTGAATGTCCGGGGAAATGAAATGATGGATGGGTTGTCACAGGAACTGGATTTTCCTTTTCGAAGAAACGGATCGCTGACTGTCTGCCTGCAGGAAGAAGATATGCCGGCATTGCAGGCTTTGTATGAGCGGGGCAGGAACAATGGGGTAAAGGGTTTGCGCATCCTCTCCGGGGAAGAAGCGCTTGCACTGGAGCCGCATTTGCAGGAGGGCGTTACAGGGGCATTATATGCGCCGTCGGGCGGTATTGTCTGCCCTTTTCTCATGACCATCGCCCTGGCTGAAAACGCCTGTGTCAACGGTGTGGAATTCAGGTTTCAAACAAAGGTTCTCCATATTCAGAATGCGGATGGGTATTATCGGCTGGAGACAGACCAGGGCGTGTTGGAGAGCCGGTATGTGGTGAATGCGGCGGGCGTCTACAGTGATTTGCTTCACAATATGGTGAGCAGCCATCCGATCCATATTACGCCCAGGAAGGGAGAATACCTTCTGCTGGATCACAGCGCCGGACGCCATGTAAGCCATACCGTTTTTATGCTGCCCACCCGGTTGGGGAAAGGCGTTTTGGTAGCACCGACCATACACGGCAATCTCATTGTAGGGCCTACGGCGTTGGATACAGAGGATCGGGAAGGTACCAACACCACAGCAGAGGGCCTGCGGGAGGTAGCCGCCAAAGCGGCATTGACGGTGCGGGACATTCCGCTGCGGCAGGTGATCACCTCCTTTTCAGGGCTGCGTGCCCATGAAGACGGGCATGAATTCATCATCGGAGAACCAGAGGATGCCCCGCAGTTCATCGACGCGGCAGGCATAGAATCTCCGGGGCTGTCCAGCGCTCCTGCCATCGGGGAGATGGTGGCGGAGATGCTTGGTGAAAAAATGGGTCTGAAGCCAAAGGAACAGTTCATGGGACGCCGGAAAGGGATTCTCAATCCGTCCGTTCTCAGTATGGAAGCGCGCAATCGGCTGATCCGGGAGAATCCGGCGTATGGAACCATCATCTGCCGGTGTGAATCGGTTACGGAGGGAGAAATCCTGGATGCCATTCACAGGCCTTTGGGAGCCGTCTCTCTGGACGGCGTCAAGCGCCGTACCAGAGCGGGGATGGGGAGATGTCAGTCAGGCTTCTGTGCGCCCAGGGTGATGGAGCTGCTTAGTCGGGAACTTGCTGTGCCGATGGAGGAAGTGACCAAAAGCGGCGGTGTCTCCCGCATGGTAACAGGGACTACAAAAAAGAATGCCGGAAGGGAGAATGGGGATTTATGAAATCCTGCGATATTGTGATAGCAGGCGGCGGACCTGCGGGACTTGCCGCCGCCATAGCTGCCAGAAAGGCGGGCGTGGAAAGCATTTTGATACTGGAGCGGGACCGGGAGGCAGGCGGTATTCTGAATCAGTGTATTCACAACGGCTTTGGCCTGCATACCTTCCGGGAAGAGCTGACCGGGCCGGAATATGCAGGACGCTATATAGAAATGGCCAGGGCGCTGCAGATTGAGTGGATGCCGGATACGATGGTAATGGAGATCAGCCGGGATAAGGTTATAACGGCCATGAACCGTCGGGAAGGGATCTTCCGAATTCAGGCGAAGGCCGTGATTCTGGCCATGGGCTGCCGGGAGCGGGCCAGAGGGGCGCTGAATATTCCGGGGTACAGGCCGGCAGGTATTTTTTCTGCCGGTACGGCCCAGCGCCTTGTCAATATGGAAGGCTATATGCCCGGGCGGGAAGTGGTGATTCTGGGCAGCGGGGATATTGGTCTGATTATGGCCAGGCGTATGACGCTGGAAGGGGCAAAGGTAAAGGCTGTGGCAGAATTGATGCCCTATTGCGGCGGCCTGAAACGGAATATTGTACAGTGCCTGGAGGATTACGACATCCCTTTGAAACTCAGCCATACGGTGGTGGATATCCGGGGAAAAGAACGTCTGGAAGGCGTTACGCTGGCGCAGGTGGACGATGACGGCAGGCCCATACCGGGAACGGAAGAAGACTATCCCTGCGATACCCTTCTCTTGTCTGTGGGTCTGATACCGGAAAATGAGCTGTCCCAGGGGATGGGTGTTGTGCTGGATGGAGTGACAGGCGGCCCTGTGGTGGATGAAAGCCTGGAAACGAACATTCCGGGTGTGTTTGCCTGCGGCAATGTACTGCATGTCCATGACCTGGTGGACTATGTATCCGAAGAAGCAGCCAGAGCCGGGGTAAACGCGGCCGGCTATGTCACAGGGAGACTGGCACAGAATGGCAGAAAGATTCCGGTTACGGCCATGGAAGGGGTACGTTATACGGTGCCTCAGTTCATTTGCCCGGATCGGATGGAAGCGGATCTGACGGTGCGCTTTAGGGTGGCAGGTGTATACCGGGATCGGTTCGTCAGTGTGTATTTAGACGGCGAAAGAGTGCTGCATCAAAAGAAGCGGGTGATGGCGCCGGGGGAAATGGAAGAAGTTATCCTGCACAAAAGCAGCCTTCTGGCCTGTCCGGATTTGCAGTGTATCACCATAAAAACAGAAAAGGAGTAATGCATCGCTATGGAACAGAAAGAACTGATCTGTATCGGCTGTCCTATGGGATGTGCTCTGACAATTACTATGGACGGTGGACAGATTGTGGAAGTAAGCGGTAATACCTGTCCTAAGGGGAAGGCTTACGGGGAAAAGGAAGTGACAAACCCTTCCAGAACCATCACTTCCACAGTCAGGGTGCTGGGCGGTGAAAGCCCGCTGGTTCCGGTCAAAACCCGGACGGAGATTCCCAAAGATAAAATATTTGCCTGTATGG
Organism: uncultured Lachnospiraceae bacterium; assembly: GCA_910589075.1. GTDB lineage: Bacteria > Bacillota > Clostridia > Lachnospirales > Lachnospiraceae > VSOB01. Next base: position 18,262 of record CAJUSK010000012.1, on the reverse strand, counting down.
AGGTGCTGCATGGAATTGCGGTCAGGGCGCCGGTGGCGGCAGGGGATGTGCTGCTGGAGGATGTGGCCGGAACGGGCGTGCCGGTTGTGGCCACCAGGGGAGTCGGAAAAAAATAGATTTTGCGGACAATCGAAAGTGCCCTGGGGGACTCTCGATTGTCTTTTGTGTTTTTTGTGGTGTTGCGGCAGTGACAGGAAGCAACGGCCGAATCAGATGTCAGTGCGGCTCTTTTTGCTTTTCCGTTGTTTCTCTCCGGATGAGAACGGGAGGCACCACTTTATGGACGGGCTCCTGTAAGGGGACCGGTTTTCGTTTCTTTCGCTCGTTCATCAGTTCTACCAGCAGGCTGACGGCTTCAAAGGCGATCCTGTCGATCTGCTGCCCTACAGTGCTGATGGGGATTACGGCTTCTGTGGAAATAGGAGAGTTGTCAAATCCTACGATCAGATAGTCCTGGGGCAGTGTGCCATAGTTTCTCACGAGCAGGTTCAAAAGGATATTGGCGTGGGTATCGTTGGAAACGAAAATCCCTTTTTTCATGCCGGCAAAATCCCGTTCCAGCTCGTTTAATATTTCCTGCAGATAGTTCTGGGTCTGTTCATAGGTGTGTTCAAAAGGTTTAAAGATAATCCGATGTTTTAAATTTTTTTCCTTGCAGGTGTCCAGAAAGCCGCGGATACGCCCATAAGCGGGCAGGTTTGGCGGTATGGGCGAGTTGGTATGAATGAAAACATCACAGTCGTGTTTTGCAAGGAGACTGGTAGCCTGTACCGCACCCATATAATTGTCGGTATTCACACTGCATACATACTGGTCTTCCCGTTCTATGGTTACAATCGGGAGCTGGAGGTTCGCCAATTCCCTGGACGGGATGGTATAGCTTAAAATAATCATCCCTTCTATTTTGTAGGCCAGTAGTTCTTCAATATAACGTCGTTCCACGTCTTCCCGCTCATTCCCCACAAAAACAAGGAATTTGTAACCAAATGTCTCATAGGTGAGCAATATCTGGTTTAACATTTCTGAATAATAATGATTAAACATGCTGGGGATGACAATGCCGATAAATTCTGTTTTTCCGTTGGCAAGTATTTTTGCCACTTTATTCTCTTTATAATTTAGTTCTTCCAGCGCATTGGATATAATTTCCTGATTCTCCAGTGTAAGGGAGTCAGGATTATTGAAAAATCTGGAGATTGTAGTTTTTGAAAACTTTGTAAATTTCGCAATGTCATCAAAAGTTACATTTTTTTTCTTACCCATACGACCCTCTGATAAACAAATATTGATGAGTTTCAGTATAGCAGAAAAAAGGGGGTATTTCAATCAATAACCGGTTATGTGAACTGAAAGTAACCGGTTTTGTAAAAAGTATACAGAGGGAAAGATTGTAATTTGGGAGGTTTTCATAAAATTTATTTCGGGTGTTGACGCGATAAAGGCAATATGCTACTATAATCACGAAAAGTAATCGGTTACTTAACTGGTTACCCATACAGGCGTATTCACCTGGTTTATCGTCTGTATGGGTAAGATTTTGCTGCCAGATGATCCGTTTTGCCGGCGGCGGGAAACTGTGCAATATGCAAAAAGGAGGAGGAAAATTGCATGAAAAGGAAGATTTCGGGAAAGGTCATTGTGTCGGCGCTGACGGCGGCGCTTCTGACAACTTCACTGACCGGGTGTACATTCGGTTTTGCGAGTGATCCGGATGATCCCAACGAAGTGGTGGAAGAGGTTCCCATTGATACGTCTGTGGATTCCTTTCAGTATGACAGTTCTCTGAGCGGAACCAGTATCACCCTTTTGAATTCGAAAGCCGAAATCCAGGTGGCGTTGGAAAAAATGAGTGCGGCCTATGAGGAGAAATCAGGTGTCCATGTGGAGGTCATGCCTGTGACAGACGGCGATTCCCCGTATACGAAAGTGGTCAGTCTGTATAATTCGGGAAATCCCCCTACGCTGGCGATTCTGGACACGACAGATGTGATTGCTCTTGCGGAGGAAAAGGCTGCAGATTTGTCAGACGAACCCTGGGTGGCAGAGGCAGAAGGATACCTGACCGAGGTGAACGGCAGGGTCTATTGCTTCCCGCTCTGTATCGAAGGCAGAGGCATTATTTATAATCGGGCTGTGATTGAAGAGACATTGGGCAGATCGTTTGACCCTGCGTCTGTCAGGACACAGGACAGTTTTGTGGCTCTTCTGGAAGAACTCAAGGCAGCCGGTATGGAACGGCCCGTTTCTGTGGCAAAAGAAGACTGGTCACTGGGGGCCCATCACCTGCAGTACATATATGAATTGTATGACGGCACCACCCCGGGCGCACAGGAGACCGTGGAGAATATCAAGGCCGGTACACTGGATCTGGCAGGGTATGACAGGCTGAACGATTTCCTGAATATGTTTGATGTATTGAGGACATACAATGTGGCACAGGGAGATCCCCTGGGTGCGGACTATGACGAAATGGCGATTGACCTGGCGGACGGCAAGACGGCCTTCTGGTTCAACGGGAACTGGGCATGGCCGAACCTGGCGGAAGCAGGTGCGGAGACGGATGATGATTATGGATTCCTTCCCTATTTTATGAACAACGATGAGACAGATTTTGCGAATCTGAAAATACAGGCATCTCCGTCCAAACAGGTGATGCTGGATCGGATTGTGGCGGATGAAAAGCAGCAGGCGGCGGCAAAAGAATTCCTGAACTGGATCGTGTTCAGCGAAATCGGTCAGCAGATGCTGGTGAAGACGTGTAACGTGATCCCTCCGTTTGCGAATAATCCCTATGAGCCGATGGATCCTCTCAGTGCGGATATTTATGAAAAAGTCCACTCGGACCAGGCATTTAACTCTTCGGTGATTGTTCCCAATGACCACTGGGCGGTGCTGGGAGCGGCGATGCAGAAGTATCTGGCCGGGAGAAGCGACAGGACGGAACTGATTCAGTCTATTGAGGAGTATTGGGCGCAGCAGAACTGATGGGAAATCTGTGCCTGCATCAGAGCAGAGAGGAGTGAAAGATCAATATGAAATCAAAAAACAATGCAAAAGATTTCTGCATGTTTGGATTACCGGGCATGTTCTGTTTCTTTGCGGTGGTAATGATCCCGTTTGTTTACGGTGTTTATCTGACGCTGACAGACTGGGATGGTGTGGCAAGCACGAAAAATTTTATCGGACTTAGAAACTTTGGCGGCGTTATCCGGGATTCCCAGTTCTGGTCATCCCTGATTCTGACCTTTGAATATGTAGTTGTCGTTGTGGTACTTGTGAATGTCATGGCCTTTGCCATCGCATATCTTCTGACAAGGGGCATCAAAGGACAGAATTTCTTCCGCGCAGGCTTTTTTACCCCCAACCTGATCGGCGGTATTGTTCTGGGTTACATATGGCAGTTTGTGTTTTCCAGAGCCTTTGTGAGTGTGGGCGAATCCACGGGCTGGAGTCTGTTTGGTATTTCCTGGCTCTCCACGCCGGGCAAGGCGTTTGCAGCGCTGGTACTGGTAACTGTATGGCAGCTTTCGGGTTATATGATTCTGATATATGTGGCCGGTTTCATGGGCCTGAGTGAAGATGTTATGGAGGCGGCCAGCATTGACGGGGCTTCCGGGTGGAAGCGGATGACCAATATCGTGATGCCGCTTATGATGTCCTCGATTACCATCTGCCTGTTCCTGACCCTGTCCCGCGCTTTTATGGTGTATGATGTGAACCTGTCCCTGACGGCAGGAGGACCTTATGGAACAACGGAGATGGCGGCAATGCATGTGTATGAGAAGGCCTTTACATCCAGGCAGTTTGGGCTGGGGCAGGCTGAGGCATTCGTCCTCTTTATTGTAGTGGCATGTATCAGCGGCCTTCAGGTATACTTTACCAAGAAACAGGAGGTGGAAGCATAATGAAGCAGACGACAGTTGGCGGCAGTAAACGAAAAATGGCGAATGCGCTGGCAATCGCCGTACTGGTAGTGATTTTCCTGGGATATATGTTCCCGTTCCTGATGGTGGTGATCAATTCACTCAAGCAGAAAAGAGATATTATCAAAGATCCCTTTTCCTGGCTGTTTACGATCAAGGGACTGTCCTTTGACAATTTCGTAAAGGCATTTGTGCAGATGGACTTCCTGAACGCCTTCAAAAATTCGTTGCTTGTCACAGTGAGCGCCACCATATTGGTGACTCTTCTGGCGGCAATGCTGGCATATTATATTGTCCGCAATAAAAATAAAATTTCCGACATCACCTTTGCGCTGATGGTGGCGTCTATGATTATCCCATTCCAGGCAATCATGATTCCCCTTGTGAGTATTTATGGCGGTACGCTGCATGTACTGGAGCACAGGCTGACGCTGATCTTTATGCATACGGGATTTTCCATGGCCATGTCGGTGTTTATGTTTCATGGTTTTATCAAGGGAAATATCCCCATTGCGCTGGAGGAGGCGAGCTGTATTGACGGCTGTTCCCATTCCCAGACCTTTTTCCTGATTGTGTTCCCGCTGCTGAAACCGATTATCTCTACCATGGTAATCCTGAACTCTCTGGCATTCTGGAATGATTTCCTGTTGCCGTCACTGGTTCTGAGCAAGAAGGAACTGCTGACCCTTCCGCTGTCCACCTACAGTTTTTATGGTACCTATTCCGCGGACTATGGAACAATTATGGCGGGACTGCTGTTATGTGTGATTCCGATTCTGGTTCTGTACGTTGTATTACAGAAGCAGATTATCGGCGGCGTGGTAGCCGGCGCAGTAAAATAAATTTGATGCAGATATATAGGTTTTTTTTAGAAGAGGGGGTATTGACACAATACCCTCTCTCTGTATAATAAAACTTGTAAATGTATATAAAGGGTGGGTGATTATGCAAAAGGATAAAATTCATTTAAAGTCGCCGGGTAACTGGATCAATGATCCCAATGGCTTTATTTATTACAGGGGAAAGTACCATCTGTTTTATCAGTATTTTCCATGGGCGCCCCAGTGGGGGACCATGCATTGGGGGCACGCGGTGAGCAAGGATCTGGTGAACTGGGAACATCAGGAGATTGCTCTGTTTCCGACGAAGTATGAGGATCAGAACGGATGTTTTTCGGGCAGCGCACTGGAATACAGAGGCCGCCTGTATCTGTATTATACAGGCGTTCATTATCATCAGCCGGACCCGGACAATATTCACCTTTGCCGGAATGAACAATTTCTGTCATCCCAGATGCTGATCACCTCCAGAGACGGGATGCGTTTCGACAACTTTCATAATAAATCCGTGATCATCCCCTGTATGGAAGAAAATGGGCCTGGGGACCGGACACATACGAGAGATCCGAAAGTGTGGCGGGGCTCGGATGCCTGGTATATGGTTCTGGGCAGCACAGACGGAGATGGCCTGGGAAAACTGCTGTTTTACAGGAGTACGGATCTGACGGACTGGAAGTTTGTCAATGCCGTATCAGGGAAAAACGGGTTTGGATGGATGTGGGAATGTCCGGACTATTTTGAGACAGAGGGCGGCGGTGTGCTGCTGCTTTCTCCCATGGAAATTATGAAGGACGGGAAAAAAGATACGGCCCAGACCATCTGTATGCCGGTGGAATTTGAGGAGACAACCTGCACCATGCAGATTCCGAATACCTATCAGTTCGTGGATTACGGTTTGGATCTCTATGCGGCCCAGACCACACTGGACGAAGAGGGGCGCAGAACCATGGTTGCATGGATGCGTATGCCACAGCCGGTGGACGGAGCCTGGTCAGGGATGTTCTGCATTCCCAGGGTCGTGGAACTGCGGAAGGGGCATGTTTATTTCCGGGTGCATCCCAACATTGAAAAGATGTATACAAAACAGATCCTCTATGTATCGGAGGCTGACAGGGCAGGCTATAAGATCAGTGTGGATATCGGAGACGGAGAGTCTATTGGAATCGGAGGCTACTGGATTTTCCGCCGGGGCTGCCATATCTGTACGGACAGAAGCAATGTATTCGGCAGGCATACGGACTATCGCCTGCAGTTTATGACACCGGAGATCAAAGAAGGGTACCATCTGGATATTTATGTGGATCATCATTTGATTGAGATTTTTATCAACGATGGGGAATATGTACTCAGCAATGTGGTATATGGTCTGGACAATAGAATACAGACCGATATTGAGGCTGGGTATCGGATGTATACACTGGAATCTTAAAAGGAAAGGGTGGGTATAAGGATGGCAAAAGCGGATGAAGTGTTTCAGGCACGGCTTTCCAGGCATCACGACGAGCTGCGTTGGCTCTATATGGAACTGTATGACAACTCGGATATGTTTGCGGAATTGTGCACGGAACTGTACGAATATTATACAAAGAGAAGCGGGCAACTGAAAAAAAGTGATCAGGCCAGGGAACAGGAGCCGGGTTGGTTTCGCAGGAACGATATGCTTGGCATGATGCTGTACATAGACAATTTTGCGGGAAATATAAAGGGTGTCCAGGAAAATCTGGAGTATCTCATGCAGTGTAATGTGAATTATATTCATCTGATGCCTTTCCTGGATACGCCCAAAGGGCGTTCGGACGGCGGATATGCGGTTTCCGATTTCAGGAAGGTACAGGAGCATCTGGGAACCATGGAGGATCTGGACCGACTGGCAGAGGCCTGTCATAAAAAGGGACTGAATCTCTGTATGGATTTTGTGATGAACCATACGTCAGAAGACCATGAATGGGCCCGGAAGGCCAAAGCGGGTGACGGAGAATATATGAGCCGGTATTTTTTCTTTGATAACGGAGAGATACCGGCAGAGTATGAAAAGACAGTACCCCAGGTATTTCCCACCACGGCGCCGGGAAATTTCACCTGGCATGGGGATATCGGGTATCATGTGATGACTACATTTTATCCGTATCAATGGGATCTGAATTACAGAAATCCCAGAGTATTCAATGAGATGATGTACAATTTCCTGTATCTTGCCAATCGGGGAATTGATATTATCCGTCTGGATGCAGTTCCCTATATATGGAAGGAGCTGCATACGTCCTGCCGGAATCTGCCGCAGGTGCATACCATTGTACGTATGATGCGTATAATCGGTGAAATTGTATGTCCGGGCGTGCTGTTGCTGGGCGAGGTGGTTATGGAGCCGGAAAAGGTAGCGCCTTATTTCGGAACCGTGGAAAAGCCGGAATGCCATATGCTTTATAATGTAACCACGATGGCAAGTACATGGAATACAGTTGCCACGAGAGATATCCGCCTGCTGCGGCTGCAGATGGACATTGTGAACGGACTGCCACGGGAATATGTATTTCTGAATTATCTGCGTTGTCACGATGATATAGGCTGGGGGCTGGATTACCGCTGGCTCATGCAGTTTGGCATCGGTGAAGTGAGCCATAAGAAATTTTTAAATGATTTTCTGACCGGGCAGTATCCGGACTCTTTTGCCAGAGGAGAGCTGTATAATTCCGATCCGGTATCGGGAGATGCCAGACTGTGCGGAACGACAGCTTCCTTATGCGGCATTGAAAAAGCAGCTTATGAAAGGGACGAGGCGGCGCTGGAGGAGGCTGTCCGCCTGGATCTGATGCTGCATGCCTATATGTTTACCCAGTCGGGAATTCCGGTGATTTACAGCGGAGATGAAATCGGCCAGGAGAATGATTATTCCTATCATGAGGATCCGGATAAACAGCAGGATTCCAGATATCTGCACAGAGGGAAATTTCCCTGGGAGCTGGCTGCAAAGCGGACGGAAGCGGGAAGCGTGCAGGAGCGGCTTTTCACTGGGATCGGGAAGCTGGAACAGATTCGCAAGAGCCTGCCGGTATTTCATTCTGATGCGGATGTATGGACCATTGATACATGGGATGACTGTGTGTTGGGACTGGTTCGCCGCAGAGGAGAGGAAAAACTGGTGGCGTTGTTCAATTTCAGTGAACATGAAAAAATCGCCTGGATCAATGAGGATGATGGCATTTATACAGATCTGATCACCGGTGAGGAAATGGAAGCCAGAGGCGTGAAAATGCCGGGATATGGTGCGTTTTGGCTGGTAAAGAAAAGCCAGGAAGAGAAAACAAAACAGAAAACGGCGAAAAAAGACTAAAGACAAACAGGAGAGATTCTTGATTACGGGAATCTCTTTTGTTCATGACAATAGGTTTGCTGGCGAAGCCTGCAATCTATTGTTCATGACAATAGAAGACTCGCGAAGCGTGGATTCTATTGTTATGATAGAAGGAAAGCATTGCCCTTGCAGGGGAACGGGTTATCTTGCGGGGGATGGGATGCTTCCAGGGCAGGAAAAAGCAGGAGAGAAAACCGATGGAAGAAATACGGTTGAATAAATATCTGGCGCAGTGCGGAATCTGTTCCAGGAGGGATGGAGATAAACTCATCGCTTCGGGACGTGTCAGGGTAAACGGCGCTATGGCCGATGTGGGAATGCGGGTAGGGCCGGATGACCGTGTTATGGTGGACGACAAACCGGTTGCGGGCAAAGACAGACGGACAGTGCTGGCCTATTATAAGCCGGCAGGCGTGACCTGTACGGAAAAAGACCGGTTTGCGGAGCGTATGGTAACGGAGGAAATCGGGTATTCTGAGCGTGTTACTTATGCCGGCAGGCTGGATAAGGATTCAGAGGGTCTGTTGCTTTTAAGCAATGACGGTGATCTGATCCAGCGTATGATGAAAGGTTCCAATGGACATGAGAAAGAATATGTGGTGCGGACCCGACTGCCGGTCACACAGGATTTTCTGGAAAAAATGGCAGCAGGCGTTTATTTGCCGGAGCTGCATGTGAAAACCCGGCCCTGTCGGACAGAAAAAAAGGGGACCCATACATTTCATATTACACTGACCCAGGGACTGAACCGCCAGATACGGAGAATGTGCCGGGCATTGTCTATGGATGTGGTCCATCTGAAACGCATCCGGGTCATGCATATCACCCTGAGCGGATTGAAACCGGGAGAGTACCGGCGCCTGGAGGGGGAAGAACTCGATCGGTTGTACAGGGATTCAGAATGTGTGAAGGAGCCGGAAGCGTCAGCTCCGGCAGAAGCAGGGCAAGAGAACAGGTCGGAGCGCAGACAGGCAAAGGCGTGTAAAAGCTGGAATGCGGACAGGTAAAGATGTGTAAAAGCCGGAATGTAGACAGGTAAAGATGCATAAAAACCGGGATGCGGACAAGTGAAGATGCGTAAAAGCTGGGATGCGGACAGGCAGAGACGTGTAAAAGCTGGAATGCGGGCAGGCAGAGACACGTAAAAGCTGGGATGCGGACAGGTAAAGACGAATAAAAACTGAATGCAAACAAGGGCGCGTAGAAGTTGAAATGCAGACAGGCAAAGACGCATAAAAGCTGGGATGCGGGCAGGCAGAGACACGTAAAAGCTGGGATGCGGACAGGCAAAGACGAATAAAAACTGAATGCAAACAAGGGCGCGTAGAAGTTGAAATGCAGACAGGCAAAGACGCGTAAAAGCTGGGATGCGGACAAACAAGGATGCATAGAAAACCAAATTGGGCTGGCAGAGATGGCAGAAGAATGGGGCTGTAAAAAACGGGGAAATCGGGAATCAGGATTGTAAAACGAAATGACAGAACCATAAAAGCAAGATGAGCCATAAAGATGAAAAGCGTATGAAAGAAAAGCAAAACAGGCGATGGAAATATTAAGCAGAGTGGCAGAAAAGAGAGGCAGATGGGCAGAGTATGGAACAGAGAGAAACAGGGCAGGCAGAGGAGACAAAACAGGCAGAGACAAGTCAGCTTGAGGAGATGAAAGAGCTGACTCAAAAACTGAATGAAGCGTCCAGGGCCTATTATGCGCAGGACCGGGAGATTATGAGCAATCTGGAATATGACAGACTTTATGAGCGTCTGGAGGCTCTGGAAGCTGCCACGGGGGTGGTGCTTGCAGGCAGCCCGACGGCGCGTGTCGGATATGAGGCGGTGGAAGAACTGCCCAAAGAGCGGCATGAAACGCCGATGCTTTCTCTTGGAAAAACAAAGGACAGAGAAGAACTGCGGGAATTTCTCAAAGAGAACCGGGCTATGCTGAGCTGGAAACTGGACGGTCTGACCATCGTATTACAATATCAGAATGGTAAGCTGGCAAAGGCGGTTACCCGCGGCAATGGAGAAGTGGGGGAAATCGTTACCAATAATGCCAGGGTGTTTCAGAATATTCCCCTGCAGATTGCCTTTCGGGGACAGCTTACGCTGCGGGGGGAAGCGGTGATTACTTATTCTGATTTTGCCCGGATTAATGCGGAAATCGGAGAAGCGGCGGCTAAATATAAAAATCCCCGGAATCTGTGCAGCGGTTCGGTCCGTCAGCTGAATAATGAGATAACGGCCGGAAGAAAGGTTCGGTTTTATGCTTTTTCACTTGTCAGTGCACAGGGGATGGAATTTGATCATTCAAGAGAAAAGCAGATGTTATTTTTAAAGGACCAGGGATTTGATATTGTGGAATATCGGATGGTGACAGGAGATACCGTATCAGAGGCGGTTGCGGTATTTGAGGAGGCTGTAAAGACATATGATATTCCATCGGACGGACTGGTACTGTCTCTGGACGATTTGGAGTACAGCCGTAAGCTGGGGGCGACAGCCAAATTTCCGAGGGATTCCATTGCTTTTAAATGGGCGGATGAACAGGCGGAAACCACATTAAAGGAGATTGAATGGAGCGCCAGCCGTACCGGGCTGATCAATCCGGTGGCCATATTTGATCCTGTGGAGCTGGAGGGAACTACGGTGAGCCGGGCGTCTGTACACAATGTCAGCATTGTAAAGGCACTGAAACTGGGATATGGAGATCGGATTATGGTATACAAGGCCAATATGATTATCCCCCAGATTGCCGAAAACCTGACAGAGAGCAATAGTATCGCACCGCCCACCCTCTGCCCGGTCTGTGGCGGTGCCACTGCAATTCGGAAAACCAATGATGTGGAGGCGCTGTATTGTATCAATCCTGACTGTGACGCTAAAAAAATCAAATCCTTTACATTATTTACCAGCAGAGATGCCATGAATGTGGACGGCCTTTCAGAAGCCACGCTGGAAAAGTTTATCGGAAAAGGCCTGATTCATCATTATGCGGATATTTTTCATCTGGATCGGCACCGGGAGACCATTGTGGAAATGGAAGGATTTGGAGAAAGATCTTTTCAGAAACTGCTCACAGGCATTGAGCAGGCGAGAAATACCACTCTGCCCCGGCTGCTGTACAGCCTGGGCATCGAAAATATCGGTCTGGCCAATGCAAAAGTTATCTGTCGGTCTTTTTCCTGTGATCTGGATCGGATTACCAATGCCGGGGTGGAGGAATTAAGCGAGATAGACGGCATTGGCGAGGTGATTGCCACAGCATTCCATGCTTATTTTGCCGATGAAAAAAAACGGAAAGAATTGGAGCTGCTGTTGCCGGAACTGCATATAGAGGTGGAGCAGGCAGCAGAAGAGGAGCTCACCTTACAGGATATGGTCATTGTCATAACTGGCAGCCTGCAGTTCTATGAAAACAGAAATGCTCTGAAGGAAGAGATTGAAAAGCGGGGCGGAAAAGTAACCGGCAGTGTGAGTTCCAAAACGAATATATTAATTAACAACGATACTGCTTCCTCTTCCTCTAAAAATAAAAAGGCCAGAGAACTGGGGATTCCCATCGTTTCAGAAGAAACCTTCCGGGAGGAATATCTGTCGAGATCCTGATGATGGTAAGTATATGCAAACAACATGGATTCCCTCCGGCGCCAGAGTAAAGCCGGGCCAGCCTGATTCCGCCGATTGCAGGGTAAGCAGATACACTACAGAATAGTTGAGCGGCAGGCTCATCAGATACACTGCAAAACGGTTGAGCGGCAGGCCCATCAGATACACTGCAAAACGGTTGAGCAGTAGGCTTATCAGATACACTGCAAAACGGTTGAGCAGCAGGCTTATCAGATACACTGCAAAACGGTTGAGTGGCAGGCTTATCAGATACGCTGCAAAACGGTTGAGTGGCAGGCTTATCAGATACACTGCAAAATGGTTGTGTGGTAGGCTTTACACTGTCTCTGTAAAAGAAAGAATTTTAGAATAATACCTTAAAAAGGAGTACCGGCCATGCCAATTAAAGTACAGAACGATCTTCCCGCCAAAGAAATACTGGAAAATGAAAATATATTTGTGATGGATGAGAATCGGTCCATTCATCAGGATATCCGTCTTTTGCAAATTTGCATCCTGAACCTGATGCCGGTGAAACAGGATACGGAGCTCCAGCTTTTGCGTGCATTATCCAATACACCATTACAGATTCATATTACGTTTATGAAGATGAACAGCCATGTGTCTCTTCATACACCTGTTACCCATCTGAATAACTTTTACAATACTTTTGATGAATTGCGTCAGCGGAAGTTCGACGGTATGATTATCACCGGCGCACCGGTGGAACAGATTGAGTTTTGTGAGGTGGATTACTGGAAGGAACTGTGTGAGATTATGGACTGGACCAAAAAGCATGTAACTTCCACATTTCATATCTGTTGGGGCGCCCAGGCAGGGCTGTATCATCATTTCGGTATTCGTAAACATCTGTTGGAGAGTAAATTGTTTGGTCTGTTTGAGCACCGGGTTATGAACCGGAAAGTGCCGTTGGTACGGGGATTTGACGATATTTTCCTGGCTCCTCACAGCAGGCATACGGCAGTATCTAATGAGGATATCCATGCCTGTGAGGAATTGCTGGTGTTGGCGGAGTCTGAGAAGGCGGGTATTTATCTGTGTATGACAGATGGTGGGCGTCAGATTTTTGTGATGGGGCATCCGGAGTATGACAGAGTAACGTTACATGATGAATATATGCGGGATAAAAATAAAGGTCTGGAGATTGCAATGCCGGAAAACTATTATACCGGAGATGACTGTACCATCCGGCCGAATCTGCAGTGGCGGGCGCATTGTAATATGTTGTATTCCAATTGGTTAAATTATTACGTTTATCAGGCTACGCCTTATGATTTGGAGAAGATTGGATAGGAATGGGGATTTATGGGGACGCAGGGATTTGAGGTGTTTCCGGAATTGTCATAAATTCATGTAATTTCAAGAAATTTAATGGTAAATGAAGTAGTAAATTCATAGAATTGGGATAGTTGTAAAATATAAGAACAGAGTCTTGACGTATTTATATTTATGAGAAGTGCAATGCCACAGATAGTGGTAAGCAGGTGTGGATACATACCAATTCTGGATTGGTATATTTGGAACCATTTCTGATGGAAGTGGATAGACTACAATAAACCGGACAGATTTTTATGATAGAAAAGTATGAATTGTAACGGAAGAACCATACCAACAAGGATGGTGCTTATTATGGCGACTTCAAGTATTACGAAAAACTTTATTATTTCCGGCAAAGAACAGGTGGAGATGTTTGTCAATGCGATTGAAAAATCTGCCAGGAACAGTCCTGCTCATATACCTGTGGCTGCAAGAGAGATAAAGGGAGAGTCCGAATTGAGGAAGATGATGCGGCTACGGAAGATGAAAATAAAGGAGATAGAAAATGCCGGAAAATGATAAGTTTTTTCGGTCAATGTCCGTGAGTATTTGGCATTAGGGAATGATGAAGAAGCCGGAGAGCCAGCACTTGTTGAACTGCTTTCCGGTTTTTCATGTCCGAAGAATCCGGATGTTGTATGGTTTTTGAAAATGAATGCCATAGAGTTTACCAAAAAGAACCAGTCTGTTACACATCTTGTAGTTTCAGCAGAGGATGTCAGGCTGCTTGGATATTTTACACTTGCATTAAAGCCGTTGACGGTAAGGGGTGAAACGATGAGAATACCATGTAAACAAAATTGTTACGGATTAGTGAACTGGATGAAAGTTTAAATACGTATACCATGTCGGTATACCTTATTGCCCAACTTGGCAAAAATTTTTCGGAGAGTGGTGGAACAGAAATCACCGGGGCAGAACTCCTTAAACTTGCATGGGATAAAATTAAAGAGATACAGTATCTGGGCGGGAACATAGTGACATTTTTAGAAGCAGAAAATGAGGAATGGTTGTTATCTTTTTATCGAGGCAATCGTTTTTCGCAGTTTGCTGCCAGGCAGACTGTATCAGACACAGATGAGTCGCATGAGTTGATACTGCTTTAAGACTGCTCTAATGAATTGTGCCACACCGAAGGGCATGGATTTGTCGATGAAAGCGCAATTTGTCGAACCGAAAATTAGGTGGGGTAAATTCTGCACAGGTGGGGTAAAAGGGGTGAATCGTTCACCTGAGGGGTAAAAAGTCATCAAAGTATAACAGCGGCACAGGCGGCAATTTCCAAATGATGCCATAGGATTTTTGGTACTAACAGGCGAAAGTATTTAAGAATGGCTTAAAATCAAGGTTTTTAAGGCTTGGTGGGGTTCACTGGAATGGCTGGTGGACCCCTATTTTTATGTTTTTGGATGCCGCTGATAGGATGGCGATAGGGGAAAAAATCGTACTATCAGGCAAAAGTATACTATCACGCAAAAGTCCGGGGTTTCCGTGATAGTATAAAACGGAAAGGTAAAAAGGAGTAGGATATTGGCGGATTTGGCTGAAAGGCGTATTAGTTTGACGGAAAATGCTGTTGAAAAACGGGGGATATGATACAAACACGGAAAACGCTTGGTGTTTTCGTGTTTGTATATGAGTTTCCGTGATAGTTTGGAGTTTTGCCTGTTTGTTTAAAGGGTTTGCAACAAAAATTTAGTTTAGTAAATTGTGTAGATAAGTGTAGAAATGACTATGGCTATTGAAATGAATGGTCAGCGTACAGCGAAAATAATTCAAATAAAAAGTTTATTCGTACCATTGACAATACAATATGACTGTGGTAATCTATAGTCAAATAAACAAGGCGGAGGAATAAATATGAGTGAGGAAATTAAAGTTCATCCGATTAAATCTTTTAAAGACTATGGTTTGGCAAAACGGAATTCCGAGGAACTGACAAAAAAAATCAGTTCGTTACAGTTGGATTTGGAATTGGATGATGAAGAAACACCTAAACTAGAAAGTAGAATTGTGGAGATAGAACAAAAGCTAGAGGAGCAGAAAAACTTTATTAATGGGTTTATAAATGCACAGGCAAACTATGATTCCAAGTTTCTAGGCAGTAATTTGGATTATTTGCTAAAGATGCATGGTCTGCGGATTTCTGACCTTGAGGAACTGCTAGGCGTGAGCGCAGGGTATGTTTCCAGAACAGTGAATCCGGATTCAAAGAAAAGATTATCTGTGGATATTGTTTGGAAAATATCGGCGATTTTTCAAGTTAATGTCGATGATCTTTTAAATATTGATTTTCAGATTCCTACCCAATCTCTATGTGATGTAATTGCTTTTTTTAAGAAATTGAAGCAGGAGACTGATGAAGCAACGATTCATTGGAACAATCAAGGTAATAAGGAAGAAGATCATGTAGGAATATTTTTCAGGGAATTGGAAGAAGGCGGACTGGACGGAACGAAGCGGTATAAGTACGCTCCAGATGGGAATGCAAATGAAACAAAGGCAGTAGGGCTTACGGATGACATTTTTTCCGCAGAAACCAGTATAGGCCAACTTTATCTTTTGCCGCTTGAAGATCAATTTGGTGAAAAGGGATATGAACTGTATCGTTATACAGGAAGGGAGGATTATAATCAAAACTACTATGATAGTAATGACCCAGACCTAGAGTTGATTTGCTCAACTTTTGATGATAAGAGTAATAAATTGAAGGGAAAATGTGATGAACTTTTTAAATCTGTCAAGTTGCATGAATCAGATTTTGTAATATCTGAATCGGCAAAAAGTTTGATTGATAGGTATTTAAATCCTAAAAAGAACAATGCATCGGATGGTTTTATGAATATACCAGATGGCATTGACGAAGAACTGCCATTTAATTGAGGAGGTGTTATGAATGGAAGGGATAAAAACCAAAGGGGTAATCAAATGCCCTTGCTGCAGTAAGGGGAAGATTTTAGCGTATGAAGATGCTGCAGGAAAATCCTCTATTCAGTGTAGCAAATGTCATACATTTTTGTTGGTGGATTATGATAAAATGACCGCAGAGCCAACTTTGCGGGAAAAAGAAGTTTACAAAATGGTTGTGAATGAATAAGGGAATGTTTGCTGACTGAGCAACAGGGCGTCAGATAGGACAGCCACTAATAGCCAGAGCAGATTATTGGGACAGGGTATAAAACCTGCCAGATAATTTGCTCTGGCTATTTTATATGTGCAAACATGATATGGGACAAGCCATGCAGATGATATTTAGATTATTATGAGAAAGGATGGGATGAATATGGCAGACTACATTATTCAATTATTGGGAGGGGTTGATAAATTTCTATCTGCGCTGATTGTATTTATGGTAATAAATTACATAGCAGAAATGCTTCTTGTGATCGTGGGGGAGGAGAAGCGTTCCAATGTGTTTTTGCTAAAGAATATGTTTAAGAAAGCAGCGATATTTATTTTGGTGATTGTCTCCAATATTGTAGGTACAATCATTGAAAGCAGTTATGCAATTCGGACGACAGTTATTCTGTTTTACATTTCAAATGAAGGGCTTGCTATATTAAAGAATATAAATCGGCTTGGAGTGCCGCTTCCTCAAATATTGGTAAAGATGCTAAATCAGATAGGGGATGGAGAATAGCATAGTCGCAGAAAAGTACCCCCTTATTATAGAAAAAACCCATTCCGAAATGGGGTGGTGTAAGAGGGGGTAAAAGGGGTAAACAGAGGGGTAAAGGGGTGGGGTGAAACCCATTTGCACTAACTTTTCTGAATGTCGATAAATTAAGGGCTTTCGGCTTTTTCGTTTGCCTGGAATTTTGCAAAAATAATAAAATCAAACGAAAATCAATAGATAAAAAAGATGACTGCGTTAAGCGGATTCCTGCTAAGCTCCCTATATAAGCTGCTTTCAGCTAAGTTAATGCATATGGGGGTGAAACCCCATGTAAAAGTTACCCACCCTCAGAGTTTCCCTGTTTGTATATGAGTAAAAAGGTAAAAATTGAATGGATAAGTGATAAAATCATAGAGGGCTGTTTCGGCAGTCCTTTTTCTCATGTCTTAAGTTTTCACAATTCATTTCTTTGTATTTCAAAGATATTTTTATAGTGGTTCAGAAAATAATAAGTTGGAAAGCGGGGAAAACAGAGTTAATATGCTTACACGGCGGTTTGCGTTTCCCCTATATCGGCTATGTGACGTCTTGTGTGTTAAATATTGATGGCGCATGTTCCGCAGCACATAACGATTGAAATGGGTGTGCAATCTACCCCGTTATTTAGGAATAATGAGGATAGCTTTGGCTAGCGGATGAAAAGCAAAAGATGAAAAGGAGTGCCCAAAAGCATATTTTTCACAACAAAACAAGGTCTGTTTACAACTTGCCGTATCAGGACAAAACAGTTTTTACGATATAATATTAAGAAGTGTTGTTTTTTGTCATATGGCATGGATTACAAAAAATCTACATAAAGGAGATTGTACCTATGGAGGACTTTATTGGCAGGAAATATACTGGCGCACGGATCACAAAAGACGCCATTTGTGTGGCCATCTGCGATGACGAAACATTTATGCTTGAACTGCTGGAAGAAAAAGTAAGGAAAATACTTCCTTCTGCGGTAATAGAACAGTTTTCTTCCGGCAGGGAGCTGTTGGAAGGCAATACGCAGGCGGACATTTTATTTCTGGACATACAGATGCCAGAGGTGGATGGCATGGAAACGGCAGGGCTTTTCCGCAGGCAGCGGAGGGATGCGCTCATCATCTTTGTTACGGCAGCGCCGGAGTATGTTTTTCAGGCGTTTGACGTAGGGGCGTTTCATTATTTGGTCAAGCCTTTATCCGATGACAAATTTGATGAGGTCTTTGGAAACGCATTGTTGGAAATCGGACGCAGGAATAAGGGCAGGGATGGGGATGATGGGGACTACATGATGATACAGGCAGGGGGAGTCCATACAAAAATACTGTTTAGGGACATTACCTATGCGGAAGTATTCAACCGTAAGGTCATCATTCATACCATAAACGGCGATACGGAATATTATGGGAAACTGTCCGATTTGGAGAAAAAAGCCGGAGAGGATTTTTTCAGACCGCACAGGTCATACCTGATTCATTTTAAGTATGTGCTAAGGTACGATGCTGTGTCTGCTGTTATGGAAAACGGGACAGCATTGATTGCAAAGCAGAATTATCCGAAAT
>CAJUSK010000011.1 GCA_910589075.1 uncultured Lachnospiraceae bacterium | reverse complement strand
CATCAGATAAAACCGGGATAGTATCAATTGTTTTCCTTCGCATAGTAATCCATCCATTCTTTAGTGATAGAATTATTATGCACCGACTACAATAAAAAAGCAACATTTATTCATTATTATTTAAGCAATTCTGTACTAGTGTTATTTCGCCCATATTCCCCTATTTCATCCGCAAAATACGGTACAAGCAACACCAAACAACACTAAATAAGGCGGTTTTCGTCCCATCCCTTTATCAGGACACAAAATATTCCACTGCGTTCTCAGGGAACATCTCCTTCAATCCTCCACAGACTTATTCCGTCACCGTCTTATTATGGACGCTGACAGCAACTGATTGTGAATTCTCTCTTTTATCCGGCATATGAAAACTTCCAAACTTTTAACCGAAAAAAGTTCATCTATTCAACCGAAATCATGCAAGGCAGTTTTGGTTTCATGTAAAACAGACTTGCAAGGCTGGCAAATAAGCATTAAAATAACAATCACATGAATGTGGGCCGCATGATGTGATATTTTCAGACAAACCACATTTTTGAAATGCAACTGTCACCTTTTGGTAATACCAACAAATACCAATCGTATTAACCGGTCAGTTGGTTTTTCATTATAACACATAAGTTAGAAAAAGTACAGGCCAAAATCGAACTTTTGTTCTGTGTTTTTAAATGAGATTTAGCTTGCCCGTATCCTGGCTTTCTAAAGGATATTACTTTCCTTTTCGTCGTAGGGGTACAATGACCATATCTGGTTCCAGCATCTTTACCCGAAATATAGTTCCGTATTTCTTACATGGCAATGAATGAGGGTGAGAACTTCAATGGCCAAAACAAATAGCTGCGTTTGAGATTTAAGAGCCTATACCACAAAGTCAAAGGAGATAGAAATGGATATTTGTATAAAGAAACTGACACCGGAAATGGCGGAGGATTTTCTGTATTATTTTGATAATGATGCATTTTCAGATCACGAGGAATGGTCTGCCTGTTATTGTCTTCAGAGCCATCTGCGCAGAGAGGAAGACGAGAAGTGCATCTTAAAAGATGAACGCCGCCAGAAAGCAAAAGAGCTTGTCCGGCAGGGAATTATGACTGGCTATCTTTTATATGATGGAGCTAAAATCGTCGGATGGTGCAATGCCGGTGATAAGGCCGGTTATGAGCCGCTCTGTGTGAACGAGGAGTTTTTAACAGATAAAACTGAAAAAGGGCGTATAAAAGTTCTATATTGTATAGATATTGCACCGGATTATCGCGGAAAAGGACTTGCAAAAGCTGTCATGGAAAGATTTCTGGCAGATGCAAAAGAAGAGGGGTACTTATATGTTGAAGGCTATCCATTTTCAGATACGAAACGGGATTATCAATACAGAGGACCCGTGAGACTCTATGAAAAATATGGATTTGAACTCTATAGAAAACAGGCGTGGTTTTTTATTATGAGAAAAAAGACAGATAACTTTTGAACAAATACGAAGGTTTGATATGGATTATGAGAATCAGAGCTGCTAATCTTATAATTACAACAAGAAAAACGAACATAACGAGCAATTACAACACTGTTCATTGTCAACAATCAAACGGCTTCAGAAACACAATTATAGGTAAAGCGACAGGAAAACAGTCTTGTGCCATGGGCCGTAAAGCCACAAGCACAAGACTGTTTCGTTGGATTGTATGAAAACTATGAACGAAATTATGAGAGAGACCATGAGGTCAGGCACCCAGGGGGCTGCAATACAGCCGGCGTCTTTCCTTTTCACCCTGCCACAATCACCGCCTCACTGCTAATCCCCTCTTTCCCCCGGTGTTTCGTGACAATGATCTTTTTCTCAATCTGCTCTTTCAGTTCCGTCACATGGGAGATGATACCTACCAGGCGATTGCCTTCCGTCAGACGCGCCAACGCCCTGATCGCCTGGCTCAGTGATTCTTCATCCAGAGATCCGAACCCTTCGTCCACAAACATAGAATCCAGGCGAATACCGCCGGCGTTTGACTGAATTTCATCGGAAAGCCCCAACGCCAGAGAAAGTGACGCCTGAAAAGCCTCTCCACCGGACAGTGTCTTTACGCTGCGCTCTGTTGCATTATAATGATCGAGAACGCTGAGTTCCAGTCCGGCCTTTTCCTTTTTACTGGCATTTTCATTCTCTTCCATACGCCTGAGTTCATATTGGCCGCTGCTCATAGTAAGCAGACGCAGGTTCGCCCTTCGAATAATCCTGTCAAAAAAGGTCATCTGGATATAGGTTTCAAATTCTATTTTCTGTTTTCCGGTTAACATACCGTTCGCCGTATCAGAAAGCGATTTCATCCATTGATATGTTTTTTCCACTTCCGTTATCTCGCTCTGCTTTGTTTTCACCTGCCGGAAGATTGCATGGTTTCTTACATATGCCGCATTTTTTTCATCCCGTTTCTCTTCCAGCGCCCGCTTCTCCTGCTGCCACTGGTTCTTTCGGGACACCGTCTCTGCTTCGGAAACCGGTTCGTCGTCTCCTTCTTCGGCCATCTGTTTTTTTAATGTTTCCACAGTGGCATTAAGTCGTTCGTAAATTCTCTGGCAGTCTTTATATTCTGCCTCCGCAGACCGAAGTATATGTTCCAGTTCTTCCCTCTGTTTTCTCAGAAACCGGATCTTTTCCACGATTTCTTCTTTCTTCTGCGCTTTCAGATGCTTTGTCAGTTCTTCGATTTTCTCGTTTCTGGCATATAACTTTTCGGTATTTCTTGTGACAGACAGTTCCATTTGTCTGAGTTTTTCTGTAAGCTGTTGCTGCTGTCTGTGTTTCTCCAAAATCTCCTGTTCAAGATTTGCCTTACTTTGCAAATCTTTTTGGTTTTGTTCCAGAGCGGCTTCCAGGGTATGTAGTTTCATATTTAATTTTTCCTCCACAGAAGAGGCCATATCATTCAAAGCATCCTCTGTCATGTCCGGAGTCAACACATCTATGGATTCCTCTCGTGACACAACGCCATGGTTCATAAGCGACTGGTAAAGGCTCTCCTTCTTTTCAGTCAGTCTGCCTCTGATGCCTTCCAGCTTTTTTTCCAGCTCATGTACTTCTTTCGTACACTGATTCCGGCATTCCTCCCTGGCCTGTCTCTCTTTTTCCATGTTTTTTTGCCTGTTTACTTCCCCCGTAAGAAAATGTTCCCGTTCTTTCAGCTGTTTGGCGTATGAGCTGATATAGGTTCGTAAACCTGTCACATCCACTGTGGAAACAGTCCGGAAATCTATATCGGCTTTGTCATTTTCATTCGCCTGTCGGCAATGCAGGAATATTTCTGCCTGTCTCAAAATCCGTTCTGCCTTTTCCCTGTCCGTCCTGATCCGCTCTTGCAGAAATTTTTCCCGGCCTTCAAAATCAGCCTTTCTCCGCCTGCTTTCCTCCACCTTTTTTTGTAATGTCTCTTTTTCCGCCTCTTGTTTTATCCGCTCCTGTATCAGGCTGTCCAGACGCTGTTTTTCTGACTGCGCTGTCTCCCGTTTTTCTTTGCATTCCTGTAATTGCCGGATTAAGTAATCTTCTATATCCTCCCCATTCACCGGGATGGTATCCGGGATCTGCATCGCAGCGATTTCGGTTTCCCACTGCCGCTTCTTCTCCGTATAGCGGCCTTTTATCGCCGAAAAATCCTGCTCTTTTTCCAGATAAACAGGCATCAACTCTTTTTGGCTGGTTTCTTTTTCTTTGATCTGTTTTTCCAATTTCTCTTTTCGAATTTTACACTGTTCTGCCTGGTCCAGCTTCTCATTGATTTCCTGTTCTTCTTTTTCCAGCCGTTCCTTTTCATGATGCAGTGCCTGGGGCAGAAGAACGGTTTTACTTTCTTCGTCTCCGAAAAACCGTACTGCCAGCAAGTTGGTTTTCTCATTCAGGTTCTTTTGCTGTTCGGACAGATGGCCTGCCGAAGCGCTCAGGCGTTCGGCTTTTGCCTGCGCTTTTGCAAGCTTCTTTTTTTCCTGATCCAGTTCTGTTTTCTCCGGTACGGTTTCCGGAATTGCTGCCGGTATGGGATGATGGATGGAACCGCATACAGGACAGGCTGCGCCCTCTTTCAGATCTCGTGCCAGAAGCCCCGCCTGCGCATTCAGAAACATTTGTTCCATGCTATGGTACGCGGATTCCGCCTGTCTTTTTTCCTGAAGTGCATGCTGATACTCCATTTGCATCTGTGACAGTCTCTTTTGCACATCCTCCAGCTCTCCATAGCTTGCAGACAATTCTACAAGCATTCTTTTCTGTTCATCCAGACTCTGCTTCTGCTGATTCAGTTGCAGAATTTTGCTGTCTGTGCCGGATATCTGTGCCTGTTCTTTTTTTAGAAGAGACAGTTCCCCCTCGCATTCCTGCATCTGCTTCTGTATCCGTTCATATGCAAATGCCGTTTCTGACACCTCTTTTTTCAGAGCAGAGAGACCTCGGGAAAGTTCCTGAAAAGCCAGAAGACGCGCCTGGCACTCTTTTACCATGTGTTGGCATCTCAGTTCTTCTTCCCCAACGCCCTGGAGCTTTTCCTGCTCGCTGAGGCATCTTTTCTCCGCTTCCCGTAAAAGCGATTCTGCAAGCTGTAAATCTTTTATAAGCGTTTCTTCCTGTAATATGCTCTGTTTTAATTCTTTGTATTGTGTATCCTCACTTGCAAGCGCTTCCCCGATTTCATCCATATCTTCCCGGATGCCCTGCCCTTCTGCTAATGCCCCACCGCACATGGACAGTTCTGTCAGCGTTGTGTCATATTGCCGGATTTCTTCCACCAGCATTGCCAGTCTGTTTTCCCTTTGAGCCAGGCTTGTCTCAGCCTGTTTCCGGGCATCACATTCCTGGGCCAGACTTTCACGCTGCTGCCTGAAAAGAACACGGGTCCGGGTAACAGTCTCTGCTTGTTCTGCCAGACGTCTTCCCTCTTCATCCGCCACAGCAAGTTTCTGCAACGCTTCCTGCGCCGCCTCCAGTTCAGTTTCCAGCTTTTGTTTATCCCTTGTCAGTAGCTGTCTCTCCACATCCTGCCGTTGCAGTTCCTGTTCTCCTTTTGCCTTCTCTTCCTGTTCCTGTTGCAGTTTATCGAACAGTTCCAGATTACTTGTCAGCTCGTCCACCTGCCGGGTAATTGATTCACATACACCGGCACTGCGTTCCGCTTCCCGGAATGTCTCTTCTGCCTGTTGTAATTTGGGTTTTTGTTCTTTCAATTCCATGAGGCTGCTT
This sequence comes from uncultured Lachnospiraceae bacterium, assembly GCA_910589075.1. Taxonomy (GTDB): domain Bacteria; phylum Bacillota; class Clostridia; order Lachnospirales; family Lachnospiraceae; genus VSOB01. The sequence continues at coordinate 248,845 of CAJUSK010000011.1, read as the reverse complement.
TCCAGTGCCTCTTTCTGCTGACGGACTTTGTAGAGTGTGCCGAGCTTTTGGTCCTCACACTGAATCTGCAATTCCCGTTTCCGGATTTCTGCTTTCAGCTCTTCCAGTATTTGTCCGTCCTCCTCGCACAGTTCTTCCAGCAATGTCATGCCATCGCCAATTCTTCCGTCAAATTGTTCTTTGCCCAGTTGCCGTAATCTGGCGGAAACAGGGGTATCGCCCATGCAGACAATATCATCCATAGATTGTTTGATACTGCGTCTGAGTTCATCGTATTCCTTCCATTGACGTCTCACATCAGCCTTTAACTGTTCCTGAATCATCTGGTATCCGCCTGTATGAAATATCTGGCGGAAAATGGCGCCACGTTCTTCTGTGTTCGCAAACAACAGTTTTTGAAAGTCCCCCTGCGCAATCATTGCAATCTGCGTAAATTGTCTTCGATCCAGCCCAATCAGAGCGGTAATCTCCTTTGTGACCTCTCTGGCACGGGTCACTGGCTCTCTTCCATCCGGAAACAGTAAAACCGCCTCCGCTTTCTGCATCGTATAGCCGGTGCCCCTTCCCTTGGGCCGCAAATATTCCGGATTTCGTTTGACTGTGTAGTATTTGCCGCCATAGTCAAACAAAAGTTCCACATAGGTGGGAATTTCCTCTTTTGCATATTTGCTGCGGAACATATCCGCCTTCCGCACATCACCACTTGCCTCCCCGTACAGCGCGTAGGTAATTGCATCAAAAATCGTGGTCTTTCCGGCTCCCGTATCCCCTGTAATCAGATACAGTCCCTGTCCGCCCAGACAGTTAAAATCAAGCTCTGTTTTCCCCGCATAGGGTCCGAATGCGCTGATGGTCAGTTTGATTGGTTTCATAATGGTAAGCTCCGTATTCCTTCCAGAAGATGTGTAAAGTATGTTTTCTGTTCTGTACTCATTGGCTGATTATTCTGCAGTTGGTAAAATTCTTCAAATAATTCCAGTTCTGATTTCCGTTCCACCGCTTCCACCGCTGCGATTGTCCGATCCTGTCTTGTCCGGCTGTTATCATATGATAGCTGCATCAGATTGGGATAAATAATGCGCAGTTTCTGTATCCCGTCCGGAATATCCTCTTCGTCCGTCAGTATGACTTTGATATAATCTTCCGTATTCATATCCTGATAAAACGATCTGGCCGTCAGTTCCAGATAGGTTCCTTTGATCACGCGCAGGTCACGCAGAGGATGCAACGGCACTGTATACACCTGTGTCTGTCCCTTTTCCCTGCATTCCACAATGGTAACGGATTTTTCCTGCTCCGCCTCGGAAAAAGAGTATTTCAGCGGTGTCCCAGAGTAGCGGACTGTTTCCCGCCCGATGAACTGTGGACTGTGGATATGGCCCAGGGCAACATAATCAAATGCGTCAAACACTTCCATGTCCACATTGTCCAGGCCGCCTACCACAATCTCTTCAGATTCACAACGCCTCGCTCCGGTTACAAACTGATGGACTGCCAGGATATTCCGTTTTTCCCTGTCAACCTGCATACGGTTTATCACAAATTCCACTGCCTCCTGATAGCTTTCGGGCAGATGTTGTTCCTGGCCCTGCTCTGCTTCTTTCTCCACTATACGGCGCACTGCTGCCGGCCTGATAAACGGAAGCAGATATACGGACAGTTCTCCATATTCGTCTGTCAGTGTAACGGGCTTTATAAGCCCGTCATAAACCGGCGATACATAAACGCCTCTGCCACTCATAAGTTGCGCCCCAAAGGCAATCCGTTCTGCAGAGTCGTGGTTCCCACTGATAAGAAACACACGCTTTTTACAATCTGCCAGCGCAGTCAGAAACTGGTCAAATATCTGTACCGCTTCCGCTGAAGGGACTGGCTTGTCATAAATATCCCCTGATATAATCACAGCATCCACGGCTTCGCATTCCGCTATAGAATGTATCTGTGACAAAATGTATCTTTGATCCTCTGTCATGGAGAATTCATTGACACGTTTTCCTAAATGCAGATCCGAAATATGGAGAAATTTCATGATGGCTCCTTTTCATTTCTATAAACAATACAAAATATGCTTTGCGAACTTTCCATTGTCTTAAACAGCAGAAAGCCTGCTTTGCGAACTTTCTATATGTCATGAACAGCAAATCACTGCAAGTTTGAATGATTCAAAACAGAACTGAATGTTCAGTGAAATATGCTATTATTGTATCACCTTCCATTGTATTTGTCCACGGTTTTCAAAACATATGTTCGATATTTTCACATTTTTATCATGTCCTGGTTCCTGGCATTCCTCCCTAAAAAAGTACGAATCCACGGATCCACACATGAAACAGCGTCTGTGTCACCATCCCTTTCTCTTATACAGGTCAGGCAATCCCCGGAAGGCAAATGCTTTCCGGAAAAGGTAGTCCCATAAACAGTCAAAGGCACCCTTTACAATGTCCTGTTACCATACAACAATAGATTGCAGGCTTCGCCAGCAAACCTATTGTCATGAGTAAAAAAGGGAGCATTTCTGCTCCCTACTCTCCTGTCACCAATATTTCCTTTGCACGTTCCAACTGATTATCGTACCCTTCCTCCACATACCGTTCAAAATCCAGTTCCAGTTTCTCGTCAGGTTCAATCCCGATTCCATGAATATTATTACCTTTAGGTGTATAATATTTGCTGGTCGTCAGCTTCACCGCAGAACCGTCCGACATAGCCAGATATTTCTGCACAATCCCTTTTCCAAAGGTTGTGGTTCCCAGCAGTTTCCCTTTTCCATAGTCTTTAATGGCGCCTGCCAACACTTCCGACGCACTGGCGCTGCCCTCATTGACCAATACGACCATCGGTACGGTCAGCTCATTTTCTCCGTCACAATTATAGTCCTGGCGCTTGCCCGCCTTATCCTCCGTATAGACCACCAGCCCTTTGGGCAGTAACTTTCTGGCCACATCTATGACTGCCGCCAGATTGCCTCCGGGATTATCCCTAAGATCCAGCACCAGACCCAGCATACCGGAACCTTTGGCCGTCGCCAGGGCATCGGTAAACTGATCTACTGTAACCTTATCAAATTCCGTGATTCTGATATAGGCAATCTGATCCTCCATCATCTCAAAGGAAACTGTCTGCTTGGGTACTTCTCTGCGCTCCACTTCCACCTCTCTTGTATCGGCTTCTCCTTCGCGCATAATGGTCAGCGTAACTTTCGTTCCTTCTTCACCTTTAATCAGACTGACCACATTCTCCAGACTCATACCTTTCGTATACTGATCGTCCACCCGCATGATCAGATCGCCTTCCTGCAGCCCGCTTTCCTGGGCGGGGCTGTCAGGGAAAATCTCACCCAGACGGGCAAACCCCAGCGACTCATCCAGACGCACATAAGCGCCTATACCATAATATACCCCATCCAGTTTTTCCTGCTGCTCCTGCATCTCTTCTGCGGAATAGTATGCGGAATACGGATCCCCCAGAGAACTGATCAATCCCTGATAAATCCCATTTTCCATGGCTTTGCTGTCCACCATATCCAATGCATAGTTCTCTTCAATTATCTCTTCGATGAGCTGCAGCTTCTGCATTGTCCTTGCACTGACAACCTCGCCGCTGCCTGCATCACTGTCTGTATCATTGTGCCGTTTCCATGCTGTCACCGCTTCCCGACCCGCATATGTGGCGGATACAATAATGACCGCCAGAAGCAGGCCCGCAATCAGCCCGTTTACAAATTTTCTTTTATCTGACATGTTCCCCATTCCTGTCAATTCCTCTAAAAAGATTTTATTCTTTATGACGACAAATAATTCCACGGACTTACATAACTGCCATTCAGACGTACACTGAAATGCAGGTGTGGACCTGTAGAACGTCCCGTAGAACCTACTGCCGCTATCTGATCCCCTTTTGCCACATGAGTGCCTTTCGATACATACAATGCAGATGCATGCATGTAGATCGTATACAGGCCATCTCCATGGTCTATCATAATATAATTACCCATACTCCCGTTATAATCTGCCGCCACCACATCTCCATCATAGGCTGCCAGAATAGGCGACCCGCTGGGCGCTGCCAGATCCACCCCATTGTGGAACTGCTGCACACCCAGCGTTGGATGAATCCTGTTTCCATAGTCATCGGAAATTCTTGTGTAGGATGGCGCAGGCCACTTAAATCTGCCGCCGTCATATTTGGGGCGGTTGGCTTCCTCAAGCTGTTTTTTCTCTGCTGCCACAGCCTGTTCCAAAGCCGCTATCGTCGCATTCTGTGCGGCAATTTCCGCTTCATATTCCCGTACAACCTGTGATTTATTGCTGATGTCCGCATCATAATTTTTGATTTCTTTCTCTTTCGAAGCAATTAAGGCATTGAGCGCCGCTTCTTCCTCTTCCACCGACTCCTTTGCCGCGTCAAGCACCAGCTTTTCCGCTTCCAGCTCTTCTTTAAAGGTTTCTATTTGGGCTACCGTTTCCTGATATTCCTCCAGCTTCTTTCTGTCATAAGCCGCTACTTTCTCAATAAATTCCGTGCGGCTCAATACATCTCCGAAATTATCGGTCGTAAAGAGCATGTCCAGATAAAATGTCTGCCCCCGTTCATACATAAACTTAATTCTCTTTTTCATGGCGGCGTATTGTTCTTTTTCCACCTCCATGCTCTCAGCCAGTGACTGCTGCGTCTCTTCGATCTCCTCTTCCTTTTCGGAAATCAGCTCTTTCAATTCCTTGATTTTCGCTTCTATTTCGTCCAGATTTTTATCCAGCTTCTCCACATAATCTTTCAGGTTCTGTTTCGTGTTCTCCAGTTCCTGCACCAGCTTTTTCACATCTGTCAGACCGGACTCAAGAGCCTGTTTTTGCTTCTGTGCCTCTCCTATCGCGCTCTGTTTCTGTTTGATACTGTCCTGGATTTTATCCGCTTTGGAATCCGCCCGGCTCGTAAACGAGGGCGCTGCCATCCCGGCCAACAGAAAAACCGTACACAGGCACGCCAGTATATTCCGCCTCTTCTTCATGCAATGCCCTCAATTAAACTTTTAAATGTTTTCTAACTGTTGTGACACTGCCCAAAAATCCGATGCCCACACCGATTGCAATGGAAACCGGCATCAGTTTGGAAAAAATCTCCTCCACAGGCAGAAAATTCAAAAGCCCGGACAGGATCTGAAATCTGTCATTGATGTACACAATGACATTGGTATAAATATAATAAATGGATACAAGGGGCACCACGGAACCCATCAGGCCAATCAATATTCCTTCGATCACAAAAGGCGATCTGACAAAAAAGTCTGTGGCACCAATATATTTCATAATGTTGATCTCTTCTTTTCTGACGGAAATACCGATCATAACCGTATTGCTGATCAAGAAAATGGAAACCGCCAGCAAAATAATGATAATCCCCAGCGAAACATATCCAATCAGCACATTGATGCCTCCCAGGGCATTGGCAGTAATCTCCGAGCGGTTCACCTGCCGCACTCCCTCTACCGATTCCAGATAAGTGACAAGGGTGCTCTGCATGGACACATCGCTGAGATAAATTTCATAATTCGCGGAGTCCTCCAGGGGATTTTCGGTAAAACCATCCGCATACTCTCCCAGATACTCTACGCGGAACTCTTCCCATACTGCCTCGGCAGATTTGAATTTCAGCTCTCTCACTTCCACCCGCTTACTGATCATATCCCCGATCTCCCGTATCCGTTCATCACTGATACCTTCATCAAAAAATACCGTAACACTCACGCCCTCTTCCGCTGTACGCACCACATGCTGAAAATTGGTCAGAATGGCATAAAACAGCCCAAAAAGGAACAGGCAGGCCGAAATAGTAGCAATAGACGCAAGTGAAAACCATTTATTCCTGAGTATATTTACAAAACCTTGTTTTATCGTATAAAAAAGTGTACTAATCCTCATCAATATAACCGCCTTCTTCTTCGTCGCTTACAATCACACCCTTTTTCATTGTAACGACTCTCTTCTTCATGGCATTTACAATTTCCCGGTTATGGGTTACCACAAGCACAGTGGTCCCATTCTGGTTAATCTCTTCCAGCAGCTTCATAATCTCCCAGGAATTCTTAGGATCCAGATTCCCCGTAGGCTCATCTGCTAACAAAATAGAAGGCTTATTAATCAATGCCCTTGCCAGCGCCACTCTCTGTTGTTCCCCTCCGGAAAGCTGCCTGGGCTTTGCCTTGTATTTTCCGGCCAGCCCCACGATAGAGAGGATCGCCGGCACATTTTTCCGGATCTCCCTGGTGGGCACCTGTATGATGCGCTGTGCAAAAGCCACATTTTCATAAACATTGCGGTCTTTTAACAGACGGAAATCCTGGAATACAATGCCAAGATTGCGCCTGAATTTTGGTATTTTGCGATGCCGCAGACGCACCACATCCTCACCGTTTACCCACACACCGCCGGAGGTGGGCGTCAGTTCACGCAGGAGCAGCTTGATCAGCGTAGACTTGCCTGATCCACTGTCCCCCACCACAAATACAAATTCACCCCGCCGAATCCGGATGCTGACACCGTTCAGCGCTGGCGCCCCTGTGGAATAGGATTTGCTTACATTGTCCAATACAATAATATCCCTTGATTCGGATGACCCTCTTCTTACCCGTCTTTTCCCTGCCAACTCTTTTTCTCCTGTATATTTCTAAAAATCAAAAGTTTCCATGTATTTCATATATTTAACAACCATAAGGGCGATTTTGAACGTAATGGCATCCTCAAAAATACGCAGATCCAGCCCCGTACTCTTCTGCAGCTTGTCCAGCCGGTATACAAGGGTGTTTCTGTGAATAAACAGTTGTCTGGATGTTTCGGAAACGTTCAGACTGTTTTCAAAAAACTTATGAATGGTTGTTAAAGTTTCTTCATCAAATTCGTCCGGATTCCTGCCGTCAAAAATCTCCTTGATGAACATTTTACAGAGCGGAATCGGAAGCTGGTAAATCAGGCGGCCAATCCCCAGTTCACTGTACGCAATGATATTGCGCTCACTGAAAAATATCTTGCCCACATCCAATGCCATTTTCGCTTCTTTATATGAACGGCTGACCTCCTTGATTTCCCCTATAATTGTACCATAAGCTATATGTACATTGCCAATACCTTCTTTTTCCAGACAGCAGGCAATTTCTTCTGCCTTTCTGTCTATCTCAGCATTGCCGTCTCCATCGGCAATTTCCTTCACTACTATGACATTGTTTTCATCCACCGCCGTCACAAAATCTTTGCCCGCATTTTCTTTGAGATTCCGGATGATTTCCAGGGCGTTGCTGTCTTTGCCGTTCTCAGCTTCCACAACTATGACCACCCGCCTGACATCTGTCGGAATATGCAGTTTTTTGGAACGGCTGTAAATATCCACCAACAGCAGATTGTCCAGAAGAAGATTCTTAATAAAATTATCCTTGTCGAAGCGTTCTTTATAGGCGGTCAACAGATTCTGAATCTGGAAAGCCACCATTTTACCTACCATGTACAGATCTTCCCCTGCTCCTCCGGCTACCAGAATGTATTCCAACTGCTGCTCATCATAAATTTTAAAAAACTGGCATCCCTGAATCTCCTGGCTGTCCGCCGGAGAAGTTACAAACTCCAGAGCGGATTTTTCAAACTCGCTCATATTGTCCGATGTGGAGGCGGCTACTTTACCATCCGTATCGATGATACTGAACTCCACACGCGATATTGCCTTCAACCCTTCGATTGTGTTCTGTAAAATCTGATTAGAAATCATTTCCCCTGCTCCTTCTCTTTTCCGGAAAATTATGCATTCTGCATAATCTGTCAAATGCTGCCATCCGGATATTTTTTCAGATTTACTCTGTCCATGTATCATTTTAATATATATCTACAAATAAATCTACAGGGAATATGGTATATTTTATGCATTTTTTACGCTTTTTTCATTTTTTTACCTTTTATAGCTTCGGCAACCTGCACAACGAAATATGTACAAAAAGACGGAACTTTAATTTTCCGTCTTTCCCTGATTCTCATACCGATGGACTTTTCTCTGAAACAATTTCTTCTGCAGCTTTGTCACAAACACATACATCCGTTTCCTGTCCGGGCCCGCCACGGGCCCTTCTTTGGAAAGCCCTACCCAAATGCCTGCATTGATCCTGTTTTTATTATGATAAATAAAGGCTTCCCGGACAAAACAGTCTGACAATGTCAAAATGGCATCCGGCGCCTTATCATTGATATCATTGATAATTTGATCCGCACTGGCAGCGCCTTCATCAGAGGACAGAATATTTTTTCCAACAATCTCTATCTGTTCCCGTTGTATATCCGACTCCAGCGCAAGCATTGCATCCTGTGAATCTGCAAGCAAATAAACAGGACGCCTTTCCCGTACAAGCCTTCTGAGCAATTCATATAGAAAACTGTTGTTTTCAATCTCACGCATCCGTCCTCTGGACGTGATTCCGGCTGCACGCAGAATATCCGCATCACAGTATTCTATAATGTCCATGGATTCCAGCCATTCTTTATGTCTGGCATCCGACTCCGCCCGCATCAACACCTTTGCAGAGACAAATTCCACGGTACCCGGAACTCCATGGTCCAGAAATCCGTCCAGCATACGCATTTTCTCCCGCAACGTATAATCATGCAGGCTCAATCCTAAAATATTGATTTCTCTCATACCATTATTTTATATAAAATTACATCCGTCACCATGTAGGCAATACTCAGGATAATCGCCACGATCAGTGGAATTGTAATCATTTTCTCTTTTTTATTATGGCGGGTTGTCCAAAACTGTTTCAGACGTTCGCTCCGCCCTTCATTCTTTGCGATCCAAACCAGTACGCAGACTGCAATGGAAGTCATTATCGTCGCCATCACCAGGGACACTCCCAGCCCGTAAAGCAGGGAATCCTGTTCCGTCCAACCACTGGGAAGTTCGGAAATCGTATCGTCTAAAAGTATGTCTTTAGACAGATACATAATACACACGCTGTATCCGTTAAAAATTACATGATAAATAATAGAAGCCCAAATACTTCCAGTGGCTTCCACCAAAAATACAAGCATGATGCCGATTACAAATGCATATGCCGCCTGATTGAAATTCATATGCCCCGTTGCAAAAATCAGCGCAGACAAAACAGCCGCCTGCAAAAGCGTTCCTGATTTCCGGTATCCCCGATAGGCAATTCCCCGATACACCACTTCTTCACACACCGGGGCACTGACAGCCATGAAGAAAAAGGCAAGCAGAAAAGGAATCTCCAAAATCTGCCCGCTGATCTCCATTACTGCATTTTCCACAAAAAACATGGAAACTGTGTTAATGACGGTAGTAAGAGGCATTGTCAAAAAAGTAAAGAGCACGATCATGCCAACAGAGGACCATTTTATTTTGTGAAATCCTACCGCTTCTACAAAATGATCACCGGAAAAAGCGAGAAACAAAAGCGCCGGCAAGAGAATCATGCCGCTGCTGACAATAAAGTTAGCAATAATGCCTAATGTGAACACAGAACGAAAAACAACCATTAATACTACAATAAGAAAATGCAGTAGAATGGTTGTTAAAAAGAACCAATTTACTTTTTTGCTGTTCATTCCTTACGCCTAGCTTTCCATCATAAAGTTAACTAATTTGGTGATATCTTCCGGTTCGTAAGCAAGAATTTCCAGCTCGGAAATCGTTCCGTCAGAAAAGATATTGGCCATGGAAACATACTGGGATAATTTGGATTTCAGATTCAGTCTGTCTCCTTCTCCTGTTACCAGCTCTACCTTGCCGATGCAGGAATCAATAACCTTAAAAAACTTATCAATGTCTTTGATATTCTGTACTTTCATAATTCTCCTCTCCTTTCTCTATATTCCAGATTATACATAAAATTCCGGAAAATGCAAGTCTATAATTGTTTTTTTACAAATGCATTATTCTTTTTTTATAATATGTTCAGTTCTTGTTTTTCAGAATTGCCTTTTCCGTTATGGTGATTTTACCGGCTTTCAACAGATGGCCCACTGCCCGTTTAAACTCATTTTTACTCATCTGCATCTCTGTGCGGATTACCTCCGGGCTTGCCTTGTCATTAAAAGGAAGTGCTCCGCCACAGCGCTCAATGGCTTCCATCACCTTCTCCGCATCCGTACCGATTTGCAGATATGCCTTTTCCCGGATGCTCAGATTCAGTTTGCCATCCTCTTTTACCTCCGTCACCCGACCGCGGATACGTTCACCGATATGAATTTCCCCATACAGTTCCTTTTTGGGGATCAGTCCGGAATATCGGTTGTCTACTGCCACAAAGGCGCCAAACTCACGGCTGATCTCATATACGGTGCCTTCCACCCGATCATCTTTCCCATAGGGACTGTCTGTATCCAGATATGGATATACATTCATCGTGGCACACAGGCGGCTGCTTTTATCAATATAAAGCGCCACCAGGCATTTCTGACCTGCCTGCACCTTGGCAGTCTGCTCCCGGAACGGAAGCAGCAGATCCTTTTCCAGCCCCCAGTCCAGAAATGCGCCGATATTCCCCACCTGTGCCACAGTCAGTTCCCCCACCTGATGCAGCGTAAGCGCGGGCATTCGGGTTGTGGCAATCAGCCGGTCTTTGGAATCCTTATAAATAAAAACTTCGATTTCATCACCTGTTTTCGCGCCCTCCGGCACCTGCTTCCCCGGCAGCAATACCTTCTCCTGCGCCGCGCACTCTGCATTCTCTGCCAGATACACGCCAAACTCCACCGTTTTTACGACCACAAGTGTCTGTCTTTTTCCTAACTGAATCATACTGTCTCCTTCATTCTATGCTTCACATGTAAATTCTATCACTGCATAAGGCTCTTTTTCTTCGCTGCACAGGGACACAATATATCGGTTCTCCAAAACTGCCACATTGGGCAAAATGAAGTCTCCCAGGAGGGCCTGCTTTTTATATTCTGCCCGCATCTGCCTGATATGAGCTGTCTCCGGAATGCAGCAAAACGCCATTTTCACATACCACGCATTGTTTACATGATGATTACTGTCCAGGTGATACCGCTTCACCGAAAAGCCTTCCAGCCATTCTCCTGACAACGCCCCGCCTATCTTTCTGGGTGCATATTCCATAGGAAGCTTCTCTGACAATACATATTTTCTCATCATCTCTTCCGTAGCGCGCACCGGTTTCATTGTTTCCATATTTAACAGTGTCCATATGGCGTTGGCATATGCCAGCCGCGTCCCGTCTGACCGGTCCATCGTATAATTTCGATATCCCAGAAACCCTTTAAAACCATAGGGAAATGTACTGATGCGGATTTCGTCACACAGTCTGGGATACGTCTCTACCACGATCTGCCATGCCGACAGAACCCATGCCAGATAACTCTCCTGCAAATATTGTACGCCCAACCCCAGTTCTTCCGACTGAAACGTCCCACAGTCCTGAAAATAATCTGTGATTGCCGGAAGCGTTAACCGTTCATTGCTGTCTGTCTCACTGTAACGCACCCTGCTCTGAAATGTGTACATTTCCGTTCCCTCCATATTATACATTTCTGTCCACAATGTGTTTAATAGCATACCACAAAAAAGATTCCGGGTCAAAAATGCTTTTCCATAAAATCTCTTTTTTCGTTTTTTGTTATAAATATTTTACAATTTATTTCCGGTGTACTATAATAAAATCAGACAGAATACATAAAACCGCTGCCCCATCAGGCAGCAAAAAAGAGGAGGGAGTATCATGTTAAGTTTTTTTCTGTGTCTTGTGTTGTTAGTCGGCGGTTACTTTGTCTATGGCAGAATTGTAGACAACACATTTGCCCCGGACGACCGGGAAACACCGGCAGTACGGATTAACGACGGCGTTGACTATGTCGTCATGCCTCAGTGGAAGCTGTTCCTTGTACAGTTGCTGAACATCGCCGGTCTGGGCCCCATTTTCGGAGCCATGCAGGGTGCTTTGTGGGGACCCATTGTATTTCTCTGGATCACCTTTGGTACCATTCTGGCAGGCGGCGTCCACGACTATTTTTCAGGCATGCTCAGCGCACGCAATGAGGGTGTCTCCATTGCCGAAGTAACAGGAATCTACATGGGCAGCATTATGAAAAACATTATGCGCGTTTTCAGCGTAGTACTTCTTGTCATGGTTGGAACCGTATTTGCGGTAGGGCCTGCCGGTCTGATTACCACCCTGATCGGGAATTCCGGCGGCAGTGGAATGCTCACCAATGTAAAAATGTGGACCTTTATCATTCTGGCATACTATTTTATTGCAACCTTTATTTCCATCGATAAAATCATCGGGAAGATATATCCGCTTTTCGGCATCTGTCTGATTGTCATGGCAATCGGTGTGGGCATTGGCATCTTCACCCATGCGGAATATCAGATTCCTGAAATCTGGAACCACTTTTATAACATGCATCCCAAGAGCACACCGGTATGGAGTTTTATGTTCATCACCGTTGCCTGTGGCGCCATTTCCGGTTTCCACTCTACCCAGAGCCCGCTGATGGCACGTTGTCTGAAAAGTGAACGACAGGGCCATTTCGTATTTTACGGCGCCATGACCGCAGAAGGTGTAATCGCCCTGATCTGGGCAGCGGCAGGCTGTGCAATCTATGAAGTATCCGGCGGCCTTTCCACCGGACTGAATGAAGCCCTCGGCGCCGGACAGTCTGCGGCAATCTATGATGTATGTGCAAAGACGATGGGCGGCATCGGTATTGCGCTGGCCATGGTAGGTGTTATCGTATGTCCCATCACTTCCGGAGATACAGCATTTCGTTCAGCCCGCCTGACGCTGGCCGACTGGCTTGGCATGGAACAGCAGGCATGGAAGAACCGTCTGATTCTCTGCGTACCGCTTCTGGCAGTGGGCGCTTTTGTCAGCCAGCTGGATTATTCCATCGTATGGCGTTATTTCAGTTGGACCAACCAGACACTGGCCATGATCGTCCTCTGGACAGCCAGCATGTATCTCTTTATGGAAAAGAAAAACTACTGGATTACAGCCGTACCTGCCACATTCATGAGTGCAGTGTCTATGACCTACTTTTTCGCCGCCCCCGAATGTCTCAATCTGGGAACAGGAATCGCCTATCCTGTAGGAATTGTTCTGGCAGTGGTATTCCTGGGTGCATTTATGTTTGTCATTAAGACGCGCAACCCCCGGCCGGATTACAGCAGTATCAAAAAACAATAGGAAGCACGTTTCGCAAACTTCCATTGTTATAAACAAATCTAACACACATAAATCAGACAAAAGCAAAAGGAACCAGGAAAAAGGGGCGATTGGATCGCCCCCTTTTTTCACAGTCTCCTCCTTGCCAACCGTTCCTGCCGGAAGTATAATACAGAAAAACATTGCAGTACTGATCTGCATACAGTATAAAGGAGTTTTCCATGTTCACCTACACGATTCCCCTGGGAAAAGAAACCCTCACCCCAAACGACCTGAAAATGGACAAATCCGCATGCCGGAAATACGGTCCCTGCGGCACAGGTGAAAAAGCCCTGTATCTGAACAGCTTTTATCTCGATCGAAGATATTATATTCCATTTTCCTGTATTCAGCGGGTATTTAAACGGGTTGCCATGAGTAAAGGCGGCTTTACCGGAAAAGGGATTTTTGCCACCCTCCCCTATCTGGTGGTTATCTATGATGGCGGAAAGGAAAAGCAGTGCCTTTTTAAGCACGAAGAACATGTAGATAAATTGTTGGAAGATATCCGCCGGTATCACCCCGGTATTCCTCTGCTCAGTGAAGCGGTGGAGAAAAAACTGGCAAAACGGGCACAGGAAGAAGCTGCAAGAATCCGGCCGGCTCTTTCCAAAGAAGCACAGCAACAAGTGCACAGACTTATAAAAGCCCGTGATTACCTGGAGGAACGGCCCATGCTTTTTCAAGCTCTCAGCCGCAGCGCAAAGGCAAAACGGGTCAATGAACGTTCCAACCCCGCCTATCGCTGGGCGGCTCTTGCCATCGTTCTGCTGGGAGCGGCGGCTGCGCTCTATGGGGTCTATGCCATCCTGACAAAAGCCGGATTCGGTATCTATTTTACACTGTTCGGGCTGGCTGCCATCTTTCTATTTGCCAGTGCCAATGTACTGCCCACCGGCAGAAATAACCGCCGCTTTATAGACCGGCAATGGCAGGAAGCCTGTGAGAATATGGAACATTTTCTGAAAGGATACGCAAAGTTTCCCCTGCCCGCCAGATATGCCCATCCTGTGACTCTGACACGGATGATACGGGTCATTGAAGACGCACGGGCTGTGACTGCCGAAGAAGCATTGCATCTTGTCAAAGAGGATTTGAAAAAACTCAACGCCTCCGTTACGGTAGAACAGGAAGAGTATGATGAGATTATGTCGATTAAACCTATGTTTCTTGTGGAGGATTACAGGTAAATTCTGATTTTCTACTGTGTTCTTTGAATATATGAATTACAGACAATCGAAAGTACGCTTTGCGAACTTTCGATTGCCATGAATACAAATACCCGGTGGATGATCCACCGGGTATTCTCTCACTGGGCTACAAGGATTCGAACCTTGAAATGACGGAGTCAGAGTCCGTTGCCTTACCGTTTGGCGATAGCCCATTGTCTGTATGAATGACTTGTCTCTGCAAGCCACTCATACATAATACATGATTTTATTCCAGAATGCAATACTTTTTTCAAAAAAATTTGAATTTTTTTCCTTCCTGGCTCTTATACTTCAAACATCATATCCGCATAGGACGGCAAAGGCCATATTTCCTTATCTACAATCATTTCAAGAGCATCAATGGGTGTTCTGAGCGCTTCCATAGCTTCTTTGACCACATCCTTATAATAGAAGGCCTGTTCTTTCCCCTCCGGCATAGCCATTGCCCTGGCATCTTCCACCTTTAATTTCTCCAGTGCCTGTTTTGCTTCTTCCAGCAGCCGGCTGGTCTCCCGCAGAAGTTCAGCCTGCACATGGGGCTGTACGCCTGCCTCCTTCACCGCAATTACCGTGTCCGCCAGGGAACCGGTATACCGGATAACGGCCGGCAATATCTGTTTGGATGCCATATCAATCATTGTCAGCGCTTCAATATTGATGGTCTTTGCATAGGTTTCATAGAGAATCTCTTCACGTGACTCCAGTTCCGCTCTGGTAAAAATACCGAATTTCTCAAACAACCGCACGGCCTTATCCGTTGTCAGTGTCTCAACAGCCTCTACCATGGATTTGATATTGGGAAGTCCCCGTTTTCTGGCTTCCGATACCCACTCATCAGAATAACCGTTTCCATTGAAAATAATCCGCTGATGTTTCGTCAAATATTCCTTAATCAGATCATGGACGGCACGTTCAAAGTCTTCCGCCTGCTCCAGTTCATCCGCTGCCTCGCAGAACGCCTCCGCCACAATGGCATTCAATGTGGTATTGGGGCTGGCAATGGAATCGGCGGAACCTACCATACGGAACTCAAACTTGTTACCCGTAAAGGCAAAGGGTGATGTCCGGTTACGGTCTGTGGCGTCCTTTTCCAGGTCAGGCAGCGTGGATACACCCGTCTCCAGAATGCCCCCTTCTTTACAGGTAGCTGCAATTCCCGTTTCCACCAACTGTTTTACCACATCTTCCAACTGCTCTCCCAAAAATACGGAAATAATGGCCGGCGGCGCCTCATTGGCACCCAGTCTGTGATCATTTCCCACATCTGATGCGCTCTGGCGCAGCAAATCCGCATGGGTGTCCACCGCCTTTAAAATACAGGCCAATACCAGCAGAAACTGAATATTTTCATTGGGCGTCTCGCCTGGATCCAGCAGATTGATTCCATTATCGGTTCCCAGCGACCAGTTATTATGCTTACCGGAACCATTCACACCTGCAAAGGGTTTTTCATGCAGCAGACAGCGCAGACCATTCCGTATTGCCACACGCTTCATGGCTTCCATTACAATCTGGTTGTGGTCTACCGCAATATTCGCAGTTTCATAAATGGGCGCCAGTTCGTGTTGTGCAGGTGCCACTTCGTTGTGCTGCGTCTTTGCGGTAACCCCCAGCTTCCAAAGTTCTTCGTTCAGATCTCTCATATAGGAACCGATCCGTTCCCGGATTACGCCAAAATAATGGTCCTCCATCTCCTGGCCTTTCGGCGCAGGTGCGCCAAACAGTGTCCGGCCCGCAAAAATCAGATCCTTTCTCTGCAGATATTTTTCTTTATCCACAAGGAAGTACTCCTGCTCCGGCCCTACGGAAGCAACCACCTTTTTGGCAGTTGTATTGCCAAACAACCGTACAATCCGCAGTGCCTGTTCGCTGATGGCTTCCATGGAGCGCAGCAGCGGTGTTTTCTTATCCAGCGCTTCTCCCGTATAGGAACAGAACGCGGTGGGGATACAGAGTGTTACGCCGGTTCCCGATTCCTTCAAAAATGCCGGGGACGTAATGTCCCACGCCGTATAACCTCTTGCCTCAAAAGTGGCCCGCAGTCCGCCTGAAGGAAAAGAAGAAGCGTCCGGCTCCCCTTTGATCAGCTCTTTTCCGGAAAACTCCATAAGCATTTTCCCGTCTTCATCCGGATGCGCCACAAAAGAGTCATGCTTTTCCGCCGTAATACCGGTCAATGGCTGAAACCAGTGGGTATAATGGGTTGCCCCCTTTTCCACAGCCCAGTCTTTCATTGCCTTTGCCACCACATCCGCGTCTTCCAGGGAAAGCTCGCCGCCATGGTCCATGACCTGTTTCACCGCTTTATACACACTTTTGGGCAGACGTTCTTTCATCTTTCCCGGTGTAAACACATTTTCCCCAAAAATTTTCTCCACATTGACAACTTCTTTCATAACATCTCCTCCTGTTCATCCAAAACAGTATCCTGAGTCTGTTCAATCCACCGCTGTGCAATTCTTTTTCGGGCATTGAAACACTTTCCGGTATGACGAAAAACAGCGCTCCAACCCCCTGTTGGAACGCCCTCGTTCTACACCTGTCATACGATAACAGACTCTATAACCTTTTTATAAGATACTCTATTCTTTCCAAAATTGCAAGCCCCAATTTATACTTTCTGTTTTTCTACCCGGAGCAGATCATATACATCCGCCCTCTCACTCAGCTCCAGATACAGCACCTGCCTGGGATGGGGCGCATCCGGCACTTCCATACCGTCCTCATCCAGAATACGATGCACAGATGCAGATACATTCCTGCCATCGGGTTTCATAATTTCAATTCTATCCCCCTTGCAGAATTTATTGCGCTGGTGAATCATTACACGGTCCCGCTCATCCACTGCTTCCACAATTCCCAGATAGACGTATTCATTCACATAGGTACTGGCATCATAAATCTGTGCGCTCTGATCAGGTTTTCCAAAGAAAAATCCTGTACAGAACTGTCTGTAAGTACATTTGGAAATCTCCGCCCGATACCATTCCATATTGGCCCTGTACGCATTTTCAGAAATAAAGTAATCATCCAGCGCTTTCCGGTAAGTCCGGGTGACCGCCGCCACATACAGAGCCGTTTTCATCCGGCCCTCTATTTTCAGGCTGTCAATGCCCGCCTCCACCAGCTCTGGTATATATTCAATCATACACAAATCTTTGGAATTAAAAATAAACGTACCCCGATCATTTTCATAAACCGGCATGTACTCACCCGGCCTGCTCTCTTCCATCACCGCGTACTTCCAGCGGCACGGATGGGTACAGGCGCCCTGATTGGCATCCCTTCCCGCCAGATAACTGCTGAGAAGACAGCGCCCCGAATAGGAAATACACATGGCGCCATGAATAAAACTCTCAATTTCCAGTTCTTTCGGTATATGCGCCCGGATTTCCCGGATTTCCTCCAGAGACAATTCCCTTGCAGATACGACCCGTTTTGCTCCCTGCCTGTGCCAGAACAGATACGTTTTGTAATTGGTATTATTGGCCTGTGTGGAAATATGGATTTCCGCTTCCGGCCAAACCTCTCTTACCGTCATCAACATACCAGGGTCCGACAGAATCAGGGCATCCGGCCCCAGTTCTTTCAATTCCGCAAAATACCGGGCAGCCCCCTCCAGATCTCTGTTATGTGCCAGAATATTGGCAGTCACATATACTTTTACCTGCCGCTCATGGGCGAACCGGATTCCCTCCGCCATATCCCCGGCAGAAAAATTTTTGGCCTTTGCCCGGAGGCCATAGGCTTCCCCGCCAATATACACTGCATCCGCGCCAAAAATAACAGCCGTTTTTAATACTTCCAGACTACTGGCCGGTATTAACAACTCCGGTTTTTTTCTCATCTTCTCTTATACCTGCTTTCTGACGCTGACAGCCGTTCCGTCTCCCAGCGTGAGTATAACGGTCTCCAGCGCTTCGTTATGCTTGAGTTCATACAAGTATTCCCGCATTCTCTCGTGAATTGTCCGGTTTCGCCTGGTCACTGCAAAACGGGACTGTATGAGTTCACCGTCCTGAAGTACATTGTCTGACACAAGAATGCCGTTCTCTCCAAGCAGACGTAATACTTCTGGCAAAAAGTGGATGTATTGCCCCTTCGCCCCGTCCATAAAAATAAAATCATAAGACTCCATAAGTTCCGGGAGAATCCGGCACGCATCCCCTTCCAGTAGTGTAATCCGATCTTCCCTTCCGGCCTTGCGGAAATTCTCCCTTGCTGCGGGAATCCGCTTCTCATACTTTTCAATGGTTGTAATGTGGCAGTCCGGCGGTGCATACTGGCTCATAAAAAGCGCAGAAAAGCCAATGGCTGTTCCGATCTCCAGAATCTTTTCCGGCCTGCGCATGGCAAGCAGCACACGCAGCAGACTCTGTGTTTCTCTGCGGATGATGGGTATGCATTCCCGGCGGGCATCCGTTTCCAGTTCTTCCAGCCATAACGGATTCTCTCTGTCCAGGGAATTGATATATACCTTAAACCGTTCATCCTCTGTCATATCATTCCTCCGAATCGGCTTCCTTTTCCACAGGGGACAGCATGATATCCAGCATTTCTTCCACTGTCATGGCAGTATTCAGCTCATAAGTGCCCGCTGTAATCTCGCTTTCCGAGCCGGACAACATCTCCTGAATCATAAACAGTTTTGCATCCCGGATCAGTCCTTTCTGTTCCAACATCAGCCCAATGTCTTCCGCATCATCACTTTCCGCCACCTGTATGGACACGTCCCGGCCCGGTTCCGCATCCACAGGCTCTTCCCCAAAGATTCTGTACCCATAGTCATAGGCCATAATGGAATAGCGATAAATGAACATCAATACGACTGCTGCAACCACAACCTTCATGACCGTTCCGAATACGGCTCCTACAATCTGTTTTCCTCCCATGTCTCTCCTCCTTTTCCCTGTGGAAATATGCAGGCCCTTCTCCCCTACAGTTCAGGAGAAAGATCCAGATCAATGGCTTCCGCAATCTGTGTATAAATATTCTGCACCATTCTGCATACTGCCAGTTCTGCCTGCAGATACTCCTCCACAACAGGATTGGAACGAAACTCTTCGAACTCCTTCTCGAATGCATCTATCTCATCAAACACTTCTCCTCCGGAATTCTGGAGCATAAAATTTCTTCTGCGGTATTCGTTGATTTCTCCCTGCAATCCGGGATATTCTCTCACTTTATCCCGCTTGATTTCATACAGTCTATACTCCTGTGTGTCTTTCAGTCTTTCCGTAAATTCGTGTATTATCCTGTCTGTCTCTTTCATACGCTTATCACACTTACCGGCACTGATTTTTGTCAGCCGGCCCTCAACCCTTCTCTCAAATATCCATAATAATCGGCAGAATCATGGGTCTGCGTTTCGTTTTCTTCCATACGAACTCTCCCAGGGAATCTTTAATCACGGACTTGATTTTTCCCCAGTCGCTGATACCTCTGTCCAGACAATTCAGTACTCCGTCCTCAATAATATTTCTTGCTTCTTCCATCAGCGCATCGGATTCTCTCACATAGACGAACCCTCTGGATACAATATCAGGCCCGGAAACAAGCTGGTTGCTGCCGCCTTCCAGCGCCAGTACCACAATCAGAATACCGTCTTCCGCCAGATGCTGTCTGTCACGAAGGACGATATTCCCCACATCTCCCACTCCAAGGCCATCCACCAGAATCGTGCCCACCGGCACTTTTCCGGTTACTGCCGCCTTCTCTTCGCTGAGTTCCAGCACATCTCCGGATGATAAAATAAAGATATTTTCTTTTTCAATGCCAAGATCCTGTGCCAGCTTCGCCTGGGCTTTCAGATGCTTGTACTCTCCGTGAACCGGCACTGCATACCTGGGCTGTACCAGTGTATAAATCAGCTTGATTTCTTCCTGACAGGCATGTCCGGATACATGCACATCCTGAAAAATAACGTCCGCTCCCTTTCTGGACAACTCGTTAATCACCTTTGTCACGGCCTTTTCATTGCCGGGAATAGGGTGGGATGAAAAGATAACGGTATCCCCCGGCTTGATGGAAATCTTTTTGTGGATGCTCCCTGCCATACGGCTCAGGGCCGCCATACTTTCTCCCTGGCTGCCGGTGGTAACAATCACTGTTTTTTCATCCGGATAATTCTTCAGTTCTTCTATATCAATCAATGTGTTTTCCGGTATCTGAATCCGGTTCAGATTTTGGGCAATTTCAATAATATTGACCATGCTGCGGCCTTCCACCACCACTTTTCGCCCAAACTTATAAGCGGAATTGATGATCTGGCGCACTCTGTCCACATTGGAGGCAAAAGTCGCAATAATAATCCGCGTACTTTTATGCTCTGAAAATATCGTATCGAAAATTCTGCCCAGTGTACGCTCCGACTGGGTAAAGCCTGTCCTCTCCGCATTGGTGCTGTCGCACATCAGAGCCAAAACCCCTTTTTTTCCGATTTCCGCAAACCGCTGCAGGTCAATGGCATCTCCGTATACCGGTGTATAGTCCACCTTAAAATCGCCTGTATGGATAACCGTACCTGCGGGAGAATAAATGGCCAGTGCCGCCGCATCCACGATGCTGTGATTGGTCTTAATGTACTCAATCCTGAACTTGCCAAGATTGATGGATTGTCCGAATTTGACCACCTTCCGCTTCGTGCCCTTTACCAGATTGTGCTCCTTTAACTTATTTTCAATGATACCCATAGTCAGTTTTGTGGCATAAATCGGCACGTTCATTTCCTTCAGGACATAAGGAAGCGCCCCGATATGATCCTCATGCCCGTGGGTAATCATAAACCCCTTCACCTTATCCTGGTTTTCTTTCAGATAGGTAATATCCGGAATCACCAGATCTATTCCAAGCATATCATCATCGGGAAATGACAGACCGCAGTCTACCACAACAATACTGTCTTCATACTCGAAGGCAGTAATGTTCATACCGATTTGTTCCAGCCCGCCCAAAGGAATCACTTTCAGCGCGGAACCACTATTCACTTTTTTCTTCAATTAATTTACCTCCACATTCTTTCTACTATGTACATGCAGAGTCCGGCTCCCGATGACAGGGCATACGCCTCCGGATTAAGTGACGACAAAAGCTGTTTCCATCCCGCTTCTTTCCCTCTCCGGCTGCAAGCGTATGGAACTCTTATCTCATTTCATCCGTTCACTCGGAATCTTCTTCTATAAACTCTACATCCTCAAGTATTTTGCTGAAAACTTCTGCCACTGCAGAAAGTTCTGTTTCTTCCGTTACTTCCACATATACGTTTTCTTCATCTTCCGGCCCGGCCATATCCCTGAGAATCAGGGCATCTCCGTCTCCGTCTTCCGTCTCTGTGACAAGTATATATGTTTTACCGGCTATCGTGGTCTGCTCCAGTACAAAAAAAGATACCGGCTCCTCTCCTTCCGGATAAAAAACAATCTTTTCCAAATCTATTCTCCCTGCTGCTCCTGTAAGCCCGTGTTCGCCTGCAAATCAAGATACCCCTGCAATATCAGTGCAGCGGCAATCCGATCCACATGCTCTTTTCTCTCTTCTCTGCGGATACCTGCTTCCTGCATGACCTTGTCCGCAGACACCGTGGTCAGACGCTCATCCCACAGAATAACGGGAAGCCCCGTCCTTCGCTCCAGTTTTTCCTTGAGTTCCAGGGATTTCTCCGCGCGCTCTCCCTCTGTGCCGTTCATATGTTTCGGAAAGCCAAGCACGATCCGTTCCACATCATACTCCACAATCAGCTCTTCAATCCTGGCCAGCGTTCTGCGCAGTTTATTCTCCTGATTTCTTCTGATAATTTCGATTCCCTGGGCCGTAATCTGCAGAGCGTCGCTCACCGCCACGCCCATGGTTTTTGACCCATAGTCCAGTCCCATAATCCGCATCTGTCTTATTTCCAATGATTTCCTTTGATATATTCCCGCAGCATCTCTTCTACCAGTTCGTCCCGCTCCACCTTCATAATCAGGCTTCTGGCATTCTTATGGCTGGTAATATAAGTGGGATCTCCGGACATTATATATCCTACAATCTGATTGACAGGATTATAGCCTTTTTCCGTTAATGCCTCATATACTGTTGACAATATAATCTTGACACCGTTTTCCGGTTCGATTTCTACATTAAAAAATTGTGTATTTCCCAAATCCTGCATCCTGTCACTTCCTCTTTCTTCCTGTCACTGTACTGTATGAAAAGCCATGTCTGTTATCTGAGAAGGCCGCTTCCCAATCTATGCCATAAAGGTAATTTTACATTCATAGTATCTTATTAAGTGACCCTAGTATACTCTATTTATTGGAAAATTTCAAGAATTCACTGCAACAGAACTATATTTTCCTGCAAAAAACCTGTAATTTTCCTGTTTAAAATCCTGTTCGATAAGTTTTCTTCTGATGGCAGCGCCGCTTTCACATACTCCATGGTGTGGCCCAGCATGTATTGCCGGCCGTCAAATACTGCCGGTTCTTCAAACAGAACCGCCTTTTCCCGTCCCATCAGACGTTCCCGATACATGCGGGACTGCCGTCTGTCCAATTCCAGAAGGGCTTCACTGCGCCGCGCTTTCACCACATCACTGATCTGTCCCGGCATCCCGGCGGCAATGGTACCCTGTCTCCGGGAATATTTGAACACATGCATTTCATAAAACCCCACCCGGTCCAGAAAAGCCTCTGTCTGCCCGAATTCTTCCTCCGTTTCACCCGGAAACCCCACAATCACATCTGTCGTAATGGCCGGATCTGTGTACACTGATCGCAGAATGCATACCTTCTCATAGTATTCACCCGCCAGATACTGCCTATGCATCCGCTTTAATGTCGCATCACATCCGCTCTGAAGAGACAGATGGAAATGGGGGCAGACCTTTGCAAGCCCGCTCAGACGCTCCGCAAACCGCTCTGTCACAATACGGGGTTCCAGCGAACCCAGCCGTATCCGTTCAATCCCTTTTATTTCGTGCAGTTTTTCAATGAGGCGCAGCAGACATTCTTCTTTGTATGCAGTCTCACCCGGCCTTTCCCCGCTCCGCTTTTCCACCAGATCCATCCCATAAGAACTGAGATGGATCCCTGTCAGGACAATTTCCCGGCATCCTGTGTCTGCAAGAGCCATGGCTTCCTGGCAGACCGCTTCCGGCCTGCGGCTTCTGACTCTTCCTCTGACATAGGGAATAATACAATAAGAACAAAACTGATTACATCCATCCTGGATTTTCAGAAAAGCTCTTGTATGCTCCGGGCTTACCCGCAGAGTCATCTCCTCATAGGGCACCGGACGTTCCGGATCCAGTATGGAAACCCGCTCCGCCTCCGTATGCCCACAGCCATTCTCCCTGTTCTGCAAAAATGTTTCCAGTATGGGGATCAACTCATTTTTCTGATGATTGCCGATTGCCAGATCAATGCTTTCGTCCTCACAGGCATCCTTGCCGGTCTGCACATAGCAGCCCACTGCCACCACCACGGCTTCCCGGTTCTGCTTTCTGGCTTTATGCAGCATCTGCCTGCTCTTTCTGTCGGCAATATTGGTTACCGTGCATGTATTGACAATATAGATATCCGCCGGTTCGTCAAAGGGCACAATTTTATATCCCTCTTCCTGCAACATTTGCCGCATTACATCCAGTTCATAAGCATTTACCTTGCATCCCAGATTGTGCAGTGCCACACGTTTCATAGTTTTCCTTTCCATATTTTATCAGGTTTGAACCTTGACATTCACATACATTACCATTAGTATTAAGGTATTGAAAAGTTGAATCAAAAGGAGGGTTTCCAATGAAAACAGTACAGATTTCTCTAAATTCCATTGATAAGGTAAAGTCTTTCGTAAACGATATTACACGTTTTGATTACGATTTCGATTTAGTTTCCGGACGTTATGTCATAGATGCAAAATCCATTATGGGCATCTTCAGTCTGGATTTATCCAAGCCCATTGATCTGAATATCCACGCGGAAGACGATATCGACGAAGTGTTAAACATTTTAAAACCTTATATCATAGAATGATTCTGTAATACGGGCAGACGGTGTATCGGGAGGTGCACCGTTTTTATCATTCTGCCATAGTTATTTCCCAATTACGGCAAGCCCGTACCCATTGGGCCTCGTATCATGTCCACAGACCTTATACTGCAGAATCTCCTCCCACCACAATCAGTTCTTTTGTCTCCAGTGCCGTCTGTACCAGCCCGTCAATCACATCTGACAGATTCTGTTCATGCTTCCTGATCACACTGATATTGGGTTTTGTCACCGGATGTTTTGCCACAAAAATAGTACAGCAGTCTTCATATGGCAGGATAGACGTTTCATATGTGCCTGTTCTTTCGGCTATTTCCACAATTTCCTGCTTGTCCATCCCGATCAGAGGACGGTAGACGGGCAATGTGCACACTTCATTGGTGGCTGCCAGAGACTGCATCGTCTGGGATGCCACCTGGCCGATACTTTCTCCGGTAATCAGTCCCAGGCAGTCTGTTTCCTTTGCTATCTGCTCCGCAATCCGCATCATGTACCGGCGCATGATAATGGTCAGTTCATCATGAGGACATTTTTCGTAAATGGCAAGCTGGATATCCGTAAACTGAATGATATGCAGGTACACCGGGCCCGTGTATCTGGCCACCAGTCCGGCCAGATCCACCACCTTCTGTTTTGCCCGTTCGCTTGTATAGGGTGGCGCATGAAAATATACCGCATCAATCTTCACACCCCGTTTGGCAATCATATACCCTGCCACCGGTGAATCAATCCCACCGGACAGAAGCAACATTCCTTTGCCGCCCGTTCCCACCGGCATGCCGCCGGGGCCTGGTATGATCCTGGAATACAGATAGATTTTCTCTCTCACCTCAATATTCAGATAGATGTCCGGATTGTGCACATCCACCCGCAGAGACGGAAAAGCATCCAAAAGGATTCCTCCCAGTTCGGCATTGATTTCCCCGGAGTGCATGGGATAATTTTTTCTGGCCCTTCTGGCCACAACCTTAAAGCTCATGCCCTGTTCTGAACCGATCTGCTCTCCATGCGCCTTTTCCATATAGGAAACCACATCCTGTCCAAGCCGGGTAAATCCCTGATCTTCCACTGCCATCACCGGACAGATACCGGAAATGCCAAAAACAGTCTGCAGCTGCTCCACCGTCTCTTCAAAATCAAATTCCGACAGGGCATCCACATATATCCTGCCCTGGTTTTTGTGTACCTTGAACATTCCGTCACACCGTTTCAGAGCGTGACGGATCTGGCGTACCAGTGCATCTTCAAACAGATATCTGTTGTTCCCTTTCACGCCGATTTCCGCATATTTTATCAAAAATGAAGTAAACATAGTATCTCCAATCTTTACCGGATTCCCCGGCCCATTCCCTGATCCGGGAGTGTCGGGGTCCGTCCGGGAATCCTCAATGTCTTGTATATTTTCGCAGCACCGGTACAATATCATACAGAGACTGCAATGTATAGTCTATTTCTTCCTGGGTGGTAAAAACGGAAAGACTGAACCGCAGCGTGGAATCCAGCAGATCCTTTTCCAGTCCGATGGCGCGCAGGGTATCGGACGGCCTGGGCGCCTTATTGGAAGCGCAGGCGCTGCCTGCCGACACGTAAATCCCCTTTTCCTCCAAAGCATGTAACAATACTTCACTCCGCACACCCCGGAAAGAAACACTGATCACATGGGGCGCGCTCATTTCCCCGGTCAGGCCGTTGATCCTGACATCCGGAATCTGTAACACGCCCTGGACAAACCGTTCCTTCAGATCATACATGGCCATCCGTTCTGCTTCCAGATTTTCATATACCGTTTCCACAGCCTTTCCAAGTCCTGCAATGCCGGACACATTTTCCGTACCGGAACGCATTCCCTTCTGCTGCCCGCCTCCGTATACGATCGGCAGAACTTTCACTTTTTCATTGATGTACAGAAATCCCACACCCTTTGGCCCATGGATCTTATGTCCGCTGACGGCCAACAGATCAATCTGCATCTTTTTGGGATAGATCCGGAATTTACCGTACCCCTGTATTGCATCCACGTGAAAAATAATGCGCGGATTGAGTTTGTGAATCAAAGCACCGGCTTCTCCAATGGGCTGCAGAGAGCCGATCTCGTTATTGGTATGCATAATGGACACCAGAATGGTATCTCGCCGGATGGCACACCGCAAATCCTCCAGGCGGATTACGCCGTCGCGGTCCACCGGAAGGTACGTAATCTGAAATCCCTGTTCTTCCAGGTAATGCATAGTCTGCATAACCGCCGGGTGTTCAATACAGGTGGTAATGATATGGCGTCCTGCTCTCCTGTTTGCAAAAGCAGCGCCGATCAATGCCAGATTATCTGATTCCGTACCGCCGGAAGTAAAGACAATTTCTTTTTCAAGGACTTTCATATTCCCTGCAATGATCTCTTTTGCATACCGGATATACTGCTCCGCTTCCACACCTTTCATGTGCAGGCTGGAAGGATTGCCGTAATCTGTCACCATAACTTTGCCAACAAGTTCCGCCACACAGTCATACGCTCTCGTGGTGGCAGAATTATCCAAATATACTTCCATATTTTCAGACACTCCATTCATCTATCTATAGCTATGTTATGCTTCCCCTTCCAGTTGGTACATTATCCACGACAGGATGGCAAGCCCCGCCGTTTCCGTGCGCAGAATCCGTTTTCCCATGGTAATGGGCAAAATCCCTGCATCCTTTGCCATTTCAATCTCACGGTCCTCAAATCCGCCTTCGGGGCCGATGAACACTGCCACTTGCATTCCTTTACAGATGCCGCCGATCAGCTCCCTGGTTTTGGACATCCCTTCCGCCAGTTCATATGGGATCAGCTTACAGTCCATATCTCTGGCATAAGCAGCCGCCTCCTTCATGGACAATATATCATGTATCTGAGGAATGATCCGGCGCCTGCTCTGTTTGGCCGCTGCCTCCGCAATACTCTGCCATCTGGTCAACCGGGCTGCCGCTTTTCTCTGGTCCAGCTTCACAACAGCACGCTTTGTCGCCACCGGTATCACTTCATATACACCCAGTTCCACGGCTTTCTGGATGATCAGTTCCATCTTATCTCCTTTGGGCAGTCCCTGGAACAGATAAATCCGGGCAGGCAGTTCCACCCCTTCCTCTTTGATAAAGCGCAGGGTACAAAGTACTTCCTCCTGGGTAAAACTGTCTATCTGGCATCGGTATTCCTTTCCATCCACTCCGTTGCTGACTGAAATTTCCTCACCCGGCTGCATACGCAGAACATGGACAATATGATTGACATCGCTTCCGGTAATCCGGATACATTTCCCGGCAATCTGCTGCGGCGCTACAAAAAACTGATGCATATTTTATTTCCCTCTGACACCGGACATCCCCCTCCGGCGTATTTCAATCTGCTGTCATCAGACATTTTCTTTTTGAGCCGTTATGCTGACCCACTCGCCCTGGCAGGTCACTTCCAACACGTGCAGGCCCGCCCCTGTGATGGCTTCTTTCACAGTCTCTTCTTTCTCATCTATAATACCGGAAGTAATATAGACTCCGCCCGGCTTCAGATGATCCACAATTACCGGCGTCAATGGTACCAGCACATCCGCCAGTATATTGGCCACAACAATGTCATAACAGCCATAGCCCACCTGTTCCCGGACTTCCTGGTCTGTCACAATATTTCCGATGATCAGTTCAAACTGATCCGGAGAAATCCCGTTGGCCGTCATATTGTCCGAAACCGCATCCACTGTACATGGATCCAGATCTGTCCCCTTCGCTTCCCGAATCCCATACATCAGGGAAACAATCGATAAAATGCCGCTGCCCGTTCCCACATCCAGCAGCCTGGTTTCTCTTGTTATATATTTTCGAAGCTGACGGATACAGAGCTGCGTCGTCTCATGCATACCCGTACCGAAAGCCGTACCCGGATCAATGTGCAGAATCTTCTTATCCCTGTCTGCTTCGCCCACCTCTTCCCAGGACGGAATGATCAGCAGGTCATCTATGGTAAACTGGTGAAAATACTGCTTCCAATTATTGATCCAGTCAATATCCATTGTCTCATCCAGCGTGATGGTGCCTGTCCCGATATCCATAAACTCCCGTAAAGCGTCCAGCTCTTCCCGGACTTTATCCAGTATGACCTGTGTGTCCGCAGGCTCGCCCTGGAGGAGCAGTTTCCCGTCCGGCGTTTCCTCCACAAAGAAACTCAAAATCGCAACTCCGTCATCCGCCGGCCCTTCCGGCAGGATATCCACAAACATCTGCTCTTTTTCCTGTTCTGTCAGCGGTACCTTGTCCTCTATCTGGGCACCCTCCAGACCAATATCATACAGGGTGCTGATCAGAATATCCTCCGCTTCCACAGTGGTTTCTATCATAAATTTTTTCCATTTCATATAAAGTTCCCTCCGACATGGCCCAAAATCTCATTCCGGAAATGTATCGGTTTTTATTCTAACACATTTTTCCCGGTTTTACAAAATTATTTCCCGTTTCCCCGTTCCCCGCATCCATTCGACTACATATGATAAATAAACCCTTGAAAGGACTTTCCTATGTATCTCTTTTTCGGAATATGTATCATTATTTGTATACTTTTTCTGATCATCAATTACCGAAAGAAAAACTGTATCATCCGGAAAATCCGCTGTATGGAATGCTGCGAAAAAATATGCACTCTGAACAGTCTGCTCAAGCCGTTCGGTTTTTCCTACCTCCCGGATCAGGATATCATCACCTCCAGGCAGGATGCATGGCAGCGGGAATTCGGCTATTGCGCCCTGTTTGACAAAACGGCGCCCTGTTTTAACATGGTATTCGACTGCGAACCCATCTATTTTAATTACATGGGTCGTACCTGGCTGATTGAATTCTGGAAAGGACAATATGGCATCAATACAGGCGGAGAAATCGGCATATACCACGCCGATACCATCCTTTCGCCCCAGGACTATGACCGGTCGTTGTTCCACAGTGTGGAGAATGACGAGATGTTGTATATGTCCATGCAGTTATTTTACAAATGCAGACTTCTGTTTTCCATACGCGGTGTCCGCTGGTGGCTTACAGGCTTTGACGTAGGGCATTTCTGCGAACCCGGTGATCTGACCATGAAAGTATCTCTGACATTTCCCAATGCCTGTATGCTCAAATGTTTTCTCGAAGGGCTGATCCACAGCGGTTATATGGAATGCTCACTCTTTATCTGTGACCTCACTGTCAGCTTCACCTTCGCCCGGCCCTGTACCACACAGCACAGACCCTGTTTCTGTACCTGGCTGTCCCAGCTTGAAAACCGTCTGTTCTGTTCCCTGTACAGACATGTAACCGCACCGTTTTCCTGTACACTGGATAAGCTGCTTTACCTGTACTACTTTCTGCCCGCATCCTTCCGGCATATGCTTCGCTTCAAAAGATGCCGGAAACAGAAATTCCACTGTCCGAAAAGGAGCCGTCGATGACCTTCCCCCTTTCCCCCACAGCCTGCAGTCACAGACGCATTTCCAGAGCTTTCGAAAACGCGCTGTGCCTGCCGCTGCATTCGTGTTCCAAATATATACTTCTCAGCGACTGCCACAGAGGTGTGGGCAATGCCAATGACAACTTTCTAAACAACGAGTATCTCTACCTGGCGGCTCTGCAATATTACTATCGCCGGGGATTCACCTGTCTGGAACTGGGAGACGGGGACGAACTGTGGGAAAACCGTTCCATACAGAAGATCAAGGAAATCCATCCCCGCAGTTTTGAACTTCTTGCCCGTTTCTATGCTGCCGGGCGGATGTATGCAGTCTATGGAAATCATGACATAATCAAAAGCCACAGTGGCAGAAACCATTTCCATACCTACTACTGCGACCGCACCTTACAGGAACATCCCCTCTGGCCGGATATCACGTTTTACGCCGGAATCATACTGAAGGATACAAAGGGCCGTAAAGATATTTATCTGACCCACGGTCACCAGGCCGACCCGCTCAACAGCACCTTCTGGCCGCTGTCACGCTTTCTGGTGCGTTATCTCTGGCGGCCACTGGAAAAGCTGGGTATTCCCGATCCCACCAGCGCCGCAAAAAACAACCGCAAAAAGAAAAAATCCGAACAAAGGCTGGTAAAATGGGCAGTGGACCATGATCGCGTCCTGATTACCGGCCACACACACCATCCCATGATCGGAACCAGCCATTCTCCTTACTGTAACACCGGAAGCTGCGTGCACCCCACCGGTATCACCGGCATTGAAATCGAAAACCGCTGTCTCACTCTGGTCAAATGGAGCACGCAGGCCCGTCCGGATCTGGTATTGCAGGCATGCCGGGAAGTGATGGGTGATACAGTCTGTGTGGATCAGTTTGCAAAACAGGAAAACCTCCTGATGAGATAAACGCTTTCTTTCGGATCATCAACCAGGGGAATGCCCGCTTCCGTCACCCGCCGGGGGAATTCCTGCGCTGCCTGGCGGCTGACTTTCTCTGCACGGGTCTGCCCATAAAAACGGCGGCGCTGCACGCGCCGCCCTACAGGATACCTTTCTCTGTCTTTCGTTTGTCACTGCCCCTGCCTGTAAAGAGCCAGTACACGCTGCAATTCCTCTTCCGGCAGGCAACAGCCATGATTCAGATGCATCTGGAGATCCCAACTGCAGAGGAAATGCCTGTCGTCTGCCACCGGCCCGTTTCCTTTCTCTACAGTAAAATACCCCACATGTGTAAACCCGTCATTATAGATCATATAAATCCTGTAACAAAGCGGAGCATCCTCCGGTTCAGGCAATGTCAGTTTCAGAACGGTTATCTTCTCATCCACGGAACTGTCTGCACAGATACGTTCTGTCTCAAAGTCTTCTCCCCGATACGGATTCTCCAGTTCTTCTTTTTTCAGTATATCACACAGGACTTCATAGACAAACAGCGGGCGCTCTGTCAGAAGTTCTGTCAGACGCTGCCCTTCCCCATACAACCATCCGGGCAGCATCCGGTGTTCCAGTGTATATCGGATTTCATGAATTCCCGTCATCTCTCAGACCTTTTGTACTTTTACAGGCTTCTTCATCTTGCCCGTCACTTCCACATGATTTGCTCTGTTGATTTCATCCATCCAGGTGTCTTTCCACCGGATAAATGCCTGTGCTTCCTCCGGCTGTATAATATTGACCGGATGATATTTATCATCATTGAGATTTTCCGGGAAAACAGAAATGGACAGCAGCTCCTTCTGGTGCATATCATACAGTTCCACCCACTGCGCCCCCTTTTTGCTGTTCACAATGGCAACATCCTTCTTTTCAATGCAGTATGCATCGGAATAACTGATGTCACCGCCTTCACAGGACAGGGGCACAACAAACAGCCGGTCATTGTTAAATGCCACCCCATAATACCAGTATGTGGTAGTTGTCTTCTTTCCCTGATAGGTACTCCATTCCCAGCATCCATAGGCTCTCGTATACTGGCCAATCTCCGGTATGCTGTTCTGCAAAATATTCCACACAGTATCTCTGTCTCCACCGCCCTGCGCCTTTTTCCGGTTTATCTTATCTTTAATGATTACATAAATAAAAATGATCACAAATAAGCCAACTGTAATGCCAATCATCTGCGGCACTGTAAGCCCATAATATGTAGTCTCTGACATTTCCCTGTCTCCTTCTCGTTCCTCATTTCATCAATAATTCATATATGCCCTGTTAAACTGTTTTTTTGCATTTACCACATAGGTAACATTAAAAACTTTCCTGTTGGTAGCCATCAGAATACTGCGGAAAATCCCGCCATATGTATGGTCCCGCCACTCCGCCTGCCCCAGGTAGGACCAGAGATAAGCCCGCTTCCGGTATATAATACCATATTCATAAAAAGCCAGATATTCTCTGAGATGTATCAGCGGAAATAATCCGAATATCACTGTCAAAACCAGATTGACAATCACAGTTGACATCTCCGGCGGCACATCACCCCACTGCCGGATTGCCGCAATGCCTCCAAAATTCGAAATATCCAGCAAAATGCAAAAGATTGTCCTCCATCCGGTCTGAATGGCAATTCTGAGCTTGTCAGCAGGACATTCTGTCAGCTTCCGTCCAAGCTGCACTTCTGCCTCCAAAGCCATCCATTCACCTCCCCTCATTTCATTCCAGATGCCTGACGCATCTATGCTTATTATCACTCTCTTTTGGGTGAAATGCAAGAAAATTCATCCAAAACAGCAGCTGAAATCGTTACGGTCCGGCTACAGGCGCTTTCGATGTATACAAATCGCAGATCGTCTGGTTGACTTCCTGGTGCAGTTTATTTGCCTGATTTGTATTTCCCCATTTCAGTAAAAAAAGAATTTCTTTCACCGATAAATGAATGGTCCTTAAAATATCCTGTGGAGGTTCAATAAAGGGAATCTGTTTTATATAATTTGCCGAATTATTTGCCGTTGGATTGATTATATGAACCAGGTCATTGATCACATCGGCATTCATAAGCGCAAGTATATAAAACACATAATGACTGTCTTTGGGAAAAATTCCCACAACGGACTGATCAAAAACCCTGTTTTCCATTAAAAAAGCCCTTATATAACGTGATTTTACCATCGGGATTCCAATCCCCGTTTTAAAATAAAAAGAAGAATTTTGAAACCTCGCTTTTTTATCATTGTGGTAATGGCTGACCGTGTCACAATCCCAGCGCACAAACCACGTATCCCTTTCATGCAGATAACGTTGTCCGGACGCGCTTTTAATATAAGGGATATATCCTTCTGCCACATTTTGAATTCCCTCAGTTGACAGGCATTCATAAATTTGTTCCTCATTGACAGAAGTATATCCCTTAGCCCCTTTTATCTTGCTGTTTAACACACGGATGAACCGCTTATTATCCCCCGTATAAAATCCTGTAACTACATCCGCAATATTCCCCAGTGTTGTTTTTTTCATACATAACAAATCGGCATATTGTGATTTTGCCAATGCAAACCGGCACTGGCTGCCCTTCAAAATATCTTTTTGCTTCATCTTATATATTTGTATATGCGCAGGAAAACGCTCTTCCTCATCAAAGGCATACTGAAACTCTGCAGAAGAGTGAAACCCCTGAATAATCCTGATTGTATTTTCTACCGCTTCAGCAGGATTGCACCGTTCCAGCGTAATAATAGACAAATTGGAATAGCCAAAACCAACACCCGGAAAAAACTTAGACGGAAAAATCAATATTTCATTTATTTTGGTGTTGGTTAATAACACCTCCCGCAAGCGGATATGCATATTCAAAAATAGAAATGTGTCCGGTATAATAAAACAAAGACGTCCATTCATTTGTAATACCGAGATACATCGTAACAGAAAAAGTGAATAGGTCTCTTTTACATAATGTCCTGTATATTTCTTTTTCAGAATTTCTCTTTTTTCATAATCCTGCCATGCACCGTAAGGCGGATTCCCAATAATCTTTGTATAATAGCCTCCCTCGGCATGAAAGCGATCCAATAATTTATCAAACAATGTATCTGTTTTTCTTATCACTATATCAGTATGGCTGCCATACTTAGCCTTTAATGCGCGAATTGCATTGTTGTCAATCTCAAGAGCATCTATATGTACCGGAATATTTCTGTCAAGAACAGCATCTACAAAAGTTCCTTCACCGGCCGACGGTTCGAGAATCACATCATTCTCCTGAATTTCCAGCCGGGCAGTCATATAGGAGGTAATCGGAACAGAATTTGTATAATAGGAACAGAATTTATCTTTCATTGGATGGTCTCTCCGAATCACTTAAGTTTATTCTTAAGTAATTATATGGTTATGCCCCTACCACGTCAAGTATTTCAGCAGGCCGTTGTCTGCAAGGTGTTGTCTCAGTTCCGCCCCAATATCATTCGTCCAGTCCGCATGGGTGTCCAGCCATTGCCGCATATCAAATCCGGTAAACTGTTTCATAACAGAATAACTTTCTTCAGCACAATAAACCTGCCAGTAAGGCGAGTTTTTTAACATCTGCAAATAGTGATTATTTTCATCTTCATTCTGTCTTACAAACAGCACTGTTTTTTCAGTTTCTCCAAGATAGTGATATATACTTGCCACAAGCAGCAGGCGATTCGTATTCCCCTTTTCATTCGAACTGAAACCGCTCTTAAAATCGCAGTTATAATGTATTCCATTCTGTTCAAAATGTAAATCCAGTCCAAGTTTTATTCCGCCGCTGTCAACCATAGTCCACGGAATCTCATACTGTCGTTTCAATTCTTCCTGAATGGTTTTATCCAGGCCCAAACTGTCAATATAGGAAGCGGTGACAGATCGGATCTGCTCTTGTACAGTTTCAAATGCAGGCGGTTTGATCATCCGCAATGGTCTGATTGGATATTCAAACGGCAGTCTGCAAAAAGGTTCCCATATCTCCCCGATTCTACGTGAAAATGCCATGTATTCATATTTCCAAACTTTATTCCGATATGTGAGCATAATTATATAAAAGGCATATGTAAGACACAGTATTTCATTTAAAAACGTTTCTTTATCCCATGTTTCCTTCCGGGATTTCAGCTTTATTTTTTCTATTTGTATATCCCGGTACGCTCTGAGTCTTGTATTCATTTCACTTGCCTTGTCCTTGTGGTTTCTCACATTTCTTTCCACATATGCAAGTATTTTGTCTGCTTCTTCCTGAAAGTCAGAAATCCATTCTGTTTTTGTCATTTACTTTACCTCATATGAAAAAACGTCTGCGTCTGCCGGCTATTTCCTTTGGGGGCCCATATGCAGAATAAAAAAGAATCCCGCTCCGCAGGATTCTTTCATGCTGTCTGTTTACTTCCAAAACCCTTTTTTCTTTTTATCCTTGATCTCCGGCCCGCCGTTTTTCCCTGCTTCGGCTTTTTTGGCCGCATTCAGGCTGTCGCCTGTCACCTCGTCAAATTTCCGCAGCAGTTCTTTTGCTTCATGAGAAAGTTTGTCGGGCACCTGTACCACCAGCGTAACATAGTGATCTCCCCGTACGTCTTTATTGCGCAGGGACGGAACACCTTTTCCTTTTAATCTGACACGCGTGTCAGTCTGTGTGCCGGCCTTCACTTCATAAATCACTCTGCCGTCAACCGTATCAATTACAATCTCACCACCCAGGGCTGCGACTGCAAAACTAACCGGCACGGTGGAATAGATATGATAATCCTGCCTCTGGAACACAGGATGACGCTGTACCATCACCTCTACCAGCAAATCGCCTCTGGGCCCGCCGTTGACACCCGGTTCACCCTTTTCACGTATCCGTACACTCTGCCCATTATCAATTCCGGCCGGAATCGTAATCTGTATTTTCTTGCGATTGGCAATGAATCCGCTGCCATGGCAGTCTCCGCATTTGTCCTTAATGACCTTTCCGCTGCCGCCACACTCCGGACAAGTCTGCACATTTCTGACCGTACCAAAGAAAGACTGCTGCGTAAATACAACCTGACCTTTTCCACCGCATTTGGAACAGGTTTCCGGATTGGTTCCCGGTTTTGCACCGCTTCCATGACAAGTAGGACACTCATCCTTGAGGGTCAGTTCGATTTCCTTCTCAACGCCAAAAACAGCCTCTTCAAATTTAATGCGCACACTGGTGCGGAGATTTGCCCCTTTCATGGGTCCATTGCTGCTCCGGCCGCTTCTTCTGCCGCCGCCAAAAATATCCCCGAAAATATCTCCGAAAATATCCCCGAAATCAGCGCCGTTAAAATCAAAACCACCGAAACCACCGCCTCCGCCGCCTCCGTTATCAAACGCAGCATGGCCAAACTGATCGTACTGACGCCGCTTTTCGGGATCGCTCAATATGGCATAGGCTTCGGACGCTTCTTTGAACTTTTTCTCTGCTTCTTCATCACCGGGATTCATATCCGGATGATATTTTTTGGCAAGCGCCCTGTATGCTTTTTTGATAGCCGCATCATCGGCACTTTTTTCTACTCCCAGGACCTCATAATAATCACGTTTCTGCTCTGCCATAACAATCTACCTTTTCCCACACAGGTATGGGGCATCCTTCCCTGTTCCATGCCCCATACCCCGCTCTGTACTATACCTCTCTGTAATCTCCGTCTACCACATCATCGCCGGCACCTGCATCATCTGAAGGGCCTGCCTGTGCGCCGCCCATGTCAGGACCTGCCGCGCCTGCGCCTGCTGCCTGCGCCTGCTCATATACTTTGGTGAACAATGCCTGTGCGCTGTTCATCAGTTTTTCCTGTGCAGCCTTCATCTCAGCCACCTGAGATTCTGTCATTTCGGTGTCTTTTGTTTTTTCCAGAAGTTCTTTCAATGCCGCCAGATCGGCTTCCACTGCGCTCTTATCGCTCTCTGCAATCTTATCGCCCACATCCGTCAGCGCTTTTTCTGTCTGGAATACAAAGGAATCCGCGTCATTTCTTGCATCAATCGCTTCTTTTCTCTTCTTATCCTGCGCTTCATATTCTGCGGCTTCTTTCACTGCTCTGTCGATGTCTTCATCAGACATATTGGAGCCTGCCGTAATGGTAATATGCTGCTCTTTTCCGGTTCCCAGGTCCTTTGCAGAAACATTGACAATACCATTGGCATCAATGTCAAATGTAACCTCGATCTGCGGGATTCCACGGGGCGCCGGAGGGATTCCGTCCAGTCTGAACTGGCCGAGAGATTTATTATCCTTTGCAAACTGTCTCTCACCCTGTACCACGTTGATATCCACTGCTGTCTGATTGTCAGCCGCCGTGGAGAATACCTGGCTCTTCTTTGTGGGAATCGTTGTATTTCTTTCAATCAGCCTGGTTGCCACACCGCCCATTGTCTCAATGGAAAGAGAAAGGGGTGTAACATCCAGCAGAAGGATATCGCCTGCGCCTGCATCGCCTGCCAGCTTACCGCCCTGGATAGAAGCACCGATTGCCACACACTCATCCGGGTTCAGGCTCTTGCTGGGTTCATGGCCGGTCAGCATCTTTACTTTTTCCTGTACAGCCGGTATACGTGTGGAACCGCCCACCAGCAATACCTTGCCCAGTTCGGAAGCCGTTACGCCTGCATCTTTCAGTGCGTTCTGTACCGGAATCGCTGTCATCTCCACCAGATCATGGGTCAGTTCGTCAAACTTCGCCCTGGTCAGGTTCATGTCAAAGTGTTTAGGGCCTTCCGGTGTTGCCGTAATAAACGGAAGGTTGATATTGGTTGTAGTCGCAGAAGAAAGTTCTTTCTTAGCCTTCTCAGCGGCTTCTTTCAGTCTCTGCAGCGCCATCTTGTCAATGGAAAGGTCGATGCCTTCATTTTTCTTAAACTCGGCCAGCATATAGTCGGTAATCTTCTGGTCGAAATCGTCACCGCCCAGTCTGTTGTTACCATTGGTTGCCAGAACTTCGATAACGCCGTCACCGATTTCAATAATGGACACATCAAATGTACCGCCGCCCAAATCGTATACCATGATCTTCTGTTCTTTTTCGTTGTCAAGTCCATATGCCAGCGCAGCAGCCGTAGGCTCGTTGATAATACGCTTTACATCCATGCCTGCAATCTTGCCTGCATCTTTGGTTGCCTGACGCTGTGCGTCATTGAAGTAAGCCGGTACGGTAATTACCGCTTCCGTCACTTTTTCACCCAGATAGTTTTCTGCATCCCCTTTCAACTTCTGTAAAATCATAGCAGAAATCTGCTGCGGGGAATACTTTTTATCCTCAATGGTTCTTCCATGGTCTGTACCCATATCTCTTTTAATGGAAGAAATGGTTTTTTCCGCGTTGGTAACTGCCTGACGTTTTGCAGGTTCGCCTACCAGCCTTTCTCCGGTCTTTGTAAAAGCCACAACAGACGGTGTTGTCCTTGCGCCTTCTGTATTGGCAATGACAGTCGG
This sequence comes from uncultured Lachnospiraceae bacterium, assembly GCA_910589075.1. Classification (GTDB taxonomy): domain Bacteria; phylum Bacillota; class Clostridia; order Lachnospirales; family Lachnospiraceae; genus VSOB01. The sequence continues at coordinate 210,549 of CAJUSK010000011.1, read as the reverse complement.
TTTTCCACCTTCCATAACTGCCACGCAACTGTTCGTTGTACCAAGGTCAATTCCAATAATCTTGCTCATGATAAAGCCCTCCTATATAAATAATATGTTTCCCAGCATCTATGCCCGCAATTTCTGTCTGTTTCCCAGAAAACAGCGGGGAATCAACTACTGTACCACTGCCACCATACTGTGTCTCACTACGGTATCATGATACAGATAGCCTTTCTGCAACTCCTGCGCCACAATCCCGGATTCAAACTCTTCACTTTCCACCTGCATTACCGCATTGTGAAAATCCGGGTTGAACTCTGTCCCGATGGCTTCGATGGGTTTCACACCGATATTCTCCAGTTCTGTCATAAGCTGCTTATATACCATATTCATGCCTTCCATAAACGCATCATTGCCGCCTTCGGGAACGGGTGTTTGCAGCCCTCTTTCAAAATTATCCACCACCGGAAGTATCTTTTCAATAACGCTCTTCGCACCGGTTTCAAACATCTGTGTTTTTTCTCTGTCTGTGCGCTTCCTGAAATTCTCAAATTCCGCCATCTGCCGTTTGACACGGTCTTCCAGTTCTTCAATTTTTTCTTTATATTTATCCTTTTTTTCGGCTTTTTCTGCTTTGGCTTTTTTCTTTGCCGCTTTTATTTCTTCTTTCGTCAGGGCCTGCTCTGTTTCAGGCGCCTCTGTAGTATCTTCGGCCGCCGCATCCACAACCTCTTCAGAAACCGTATCCATCTGTTCCACTTCCTGCTCCTGCGCCACTTCCTGTTCCAGCCTGTTTTCCACGACTCTTCTTCCTTTCGACCTTTATATTTTACATCACTGCCAATCCGCCTGTTTCTCGGGACGCTACGGCTTTTTATACAGGGTATCCAACTGATGCATCAATGTTTTTAACGTATCCACCACCCGGTCATAATCCATTCGCGTCGGCCCTATAATACCAATCGTTCCCCGCATACCTTCTTCCAATTCATATGTGGCGGTTACAATGCTGCAATCCTTCATGGTTTTAATCGGCGTTTCTTCTCCGATGTATACCTGGATGCCCGTATTATTCTCATCCTCCAGCGTCTCCCGGACAAGCTCCGTCAACATCTGTTTCTCTTCAAATGTATTAATCAGTTCGCTTGCCTTCTGATGATCTGCCAGCTCCGGATACCGGAAAATATTGTTGGTACCGCTTGTATAAATCTCCAGATCCTCATCCGCCTTGATGGCGTCAGCCACCGCGTCGATGACTTCGCTCACAATATCGCTGTGAATACCTGCCTGCCGCTTCATTGCAGAAATCATGCCCAAATTGATCTCTTCCGCAGAAAGCCCGTTTAAATGGGTATTGAGCAAAATATTCAGCTTTAGAATGGTTTCTTCGTCCAGTTCTTCTTTCATCTGCAGCATATTGTTTTTGATCACATTGCCTTCAATCACAATCACTGCCAGAAGCTGTTTCGCATCCATCCGGGATAATTGGATAAACTTCAGCTTATTTTTTCTGGTCTGGGGAGCAGAAATCATCGTGGCATAATTGGTATTCATCGCCAGGAGCCTTGCCACTCGTTTCAGAAGCTGTTCCATCTTGTCTTCCTTCTCCAGCAGCATCCCTTTGATTTCTTCGACTTCCCGTTCCTTTTCCTGCATCATATTATCCACATACAGCCGGTATCCCTTATCGGAGGGAATCCTGCCCGCGGAAGTATGGGGCTGCAGGATATAGCCCAGTTCTTCCAGATCAGCCATCTCGTTGCGGATGGTAGCGGAGCTCAGATGCAGATCCGTATATTTTGAAATGGTTCTGCTTCCTACCGGTTCACCCGTTTCCAGATAGTTGTGGATGATGGCCTGCAAAATCTTCATCTTTCTTTCATCCAACTGCATTTCCATCACCCTTTCCGCTTGTTATTAGCACTCGTCTTTCCTGAGTGCTAACATCTTCTTTACCTAAAATAGCACTTACCTTATTTGTTGTCAATTCTTTTTCGCAAATAAATTATAAAAATATTCTAAATAGAAGGGGATTGGCCATATTCTTCTGTATGGCCCCTGTTTCCGTCAGAATATAACGCAAAATCCCATTGCAAATTTTTCCAAAGTACAATATACTAAAATTCACGCGATTTTATTCAGGAGATTCAAGCAGATTTATGAAGACAGTAAACAGTGAAAAAGCAAAAGGAAAAACAGGAAGCAGGAAGCAGACAAAGCAGAAAACATTGCAGTCAGCACCTGGAAAACACAAGGCAGTTACTTCAAAATCTTTGAAAAAAAAGTCCGGCGCCGGAAAGAAAAAGGTTGAAACGGCGTCAAAACACAAATCCAGGCGAAACGCAGAGACAAAACGGGACATATCTTCGAAAAAAGTCAGACAGACTATGGGCAAAAGGCGCAGGAACCTGGAACCGGGCGGCCGCACAGTTCCAAAAAGCGCTGCCGCTGCCGCTATACCTGGCGGGCGGAAAAAACAGCCCCATTTAAAAAGGAAGAAAAAGAAAACCAGACTGTGGGCGGCATGGATACCACTCGTTGCGGCCTGTGTGATCATCGGGTTTGTTGTGCGGTATCTCAGTTTTGATAATCTGCAGCCCAAAGATTATATTGATATTACTTATTCCGGGTATGACTCCAGAGGCACTGCTGCCCTGTCTATTCAGGAGACAGAAGAATACGCTGAGTTTCTGGAAGAAGCAGAGATCCGTCTGCTCTCTGAAAACGGGAACCTCAAAAACGGCGATCTGTTGGAGGTGCATTTCCTGTATGATGAGGAGGCTGCAAAGGAGCAGAAGCTGCGTGTCAAAGAAGACAGTTTCCAGATTGAGGTCAGTGGCCTGCCAGAAGGCAGGGAACTCTCTGTGGATGATCTGTTCAGGGATGTGGCGGTTACTTATGAGGGAACCGCACCGGAATTGTCTGTTGCAGTAGCCAATCAAAGCACTGACCCATTCCTGCAGACAGTCAGTTATGAGATTGTTGAGCAGAAAGCGTGTTATGATCTGGGGGATACCTTTGTTTTAAAAGCGTCTTTTTCAGAGGAAGAAGCCATTTCCCATGAATATGCCGTGGCTTCTCAGTCAGAATATGAAAAAGAATTTACAGTGGAGCATACGGACAGATATCTGCGGGACTCTTCTCAGCTCACACAGGAGCAGATACATATACTGAACGAAACCGCCTCCACACTCTTTGGAGATGCAACGGAATATGGGCTTCGTATTTTCAGCGAGGCAAACCTGATGCCGATTTGGGTCAATGGAAAGACGACTTTCCGCTGGAGTAATCCCCGGCTCATTTCAGCTTATCTGAATGTGCTCAAGCCGGAATATTTTGAAACTTCCAAGTCCCATAACAATGATGTGAAGCTGGTTTATAAAGCCACATTGTCACAGGCCGATGGTGTGGCCTGTGATGCAGAGGTGGTCGTACAGTTTAATGATCTGATTCAGAAAGCGGATGGCAGCTATGATCTGGCGCTGGATTCCGGCAGGATTATTGCCGCCTCTTTCAAGGATTCCAACATCCGTGATCTGGTAACCGATTCCTATGCTCAGGAATATGCGGCTGAAAAGCTCACCCTCAATTAGAACAGATGATAAACAAACAATAGATTGCAGGCTTGCCAGCAAACCTATTGTCATGAATAAAAAATGCGCCCTGCATGATTTGTAATCTGCAGGGCGTTTTATCTATTTCGTATATCAGATTTTGAAGTTTCCAAGCACATCTTCATTGATTACATAATATACGGTACTTTCTTCCGGTTTCACAAAAAGTTCCACTGATTTGAATTCCTTCTCTTCTCTTCCCAGATCGTATTTCCAGACATCTTTTGCAATGCGCACCAGATCCTCCGTTGTATAGGACTTGCCGTCAAACTGAACCGTAATCTTTGCTTCCGAAGCTGCCTTTCCGGATACGGCTGCTTTTGCTGCGGCGGCTTTCTTCTCCGCTGCCTTTACTACAGGCGCAGCTTTTTCCTTTGCTGCTTTCACAACCGGTTTTGCTTTTTCTGCAGCGGCTTTTACGGCAGGCTTTGCTTTCTCTGCGGCACTTTTAACGGCACTTTCCACTTTTGCAGCTTCAGCCTTAACCGCTTCTTTGACAGGCTCCGCCTTTGCAGCAGTCCTTGTTGTTTTCTTTGTCTCCTTCATAATTTTCCCTCCGGGGATATCCCCTCATTCAATTAATAACTGCTATTATGTAAATACCCAGATGCCTTATGCAGTATAGCAGAGTAGCGGATGATTGTCAAGAAACAGGCATTTTACAGTATATTCCGGGAAAACGGTATACAAATCATAAACTCGCTGCCTTCTCCGGGGCTGCTCTTCAACCGCAGATCCCCCTCATTATATTCCACGATATGTTTGACAATGGACAGTCCCAGCCCGGTGCCTCCCAGCTTTCTGCTCCTGCCTTTATCCACCCGGTAAAAGCGCTCAAAAATGCGTGCCTGGTCCTCACGGCCAATACCCACCCCATCGTCTCTGACACGGATAATCACCTTTTCTTTATCTGCACGGATCTCCACCCATACATGTCCTCCCGGCTGATTGTATGTAACGCCGTTTACAACCAGATTCATCAAAAGTTCCCGCATCTGTCTCACAGAGGCTTCCAGTGTGACTTCCTCACACTGACTGCACAGTGTCACTTGATGCTTTTTTGCGATAGGTTCAACCACATCGAAGATTTCTCTGATCAGCAAGTCCAGGCGAACCATGGAATATGTTACCTCCACATCTTTCGTTTCCAGCCGCGAAATCAGCAGAATATCTTCGATCAGCCGGGACATATGTTCCGCAGTTTTTAAAATCCGCCTGATAAATTCTGACTGTTTCTCTTCATCGGCCACAAACCCGTTATCCAAAAGTTCCGCATATCCCCGAATGGCCGTAACAGGCGTTTTCAGCTCATGAGAAGCGTTGCCGAAAAATTCCTGTCGAACCTTTCTTTCAAATTCCAGCCGGGAAATCTGCTCTTTTACCTCTCCCGCAAGACCGGTGATTGCCTCCCCGATAATATTGAGTTCCTCATACCGGTATACAGGGAAATGAAAATCCCATGGAACCGTATGTTTGTCCTGCAATTTTGCGGAAATTTCCGAAAGCGGACCGGCAATCGTACCCGCAAAGTGAACCGCTGCAACAAAGGCAATCAATGCCGCTGCTGCTGCGCCCAGCAACAGAATCGGCAGCATAGAAGGGATATACTCTTTCAGCCCGTCATAAGAGGAAGCCACCCGCACCACATAGCCTTCCGAAGCCGACAGTGCCGCCACATACAGCATATTCTCCTGTAATGTATCCGAATAGCGGGTGGCATACCCTGTCTCTCCCCTGAAGGCAGTACGGATCTCTTCCCGTTCCAGATGATTTTCCATGCCGTCAAAAGTCGCTGCCTCTGTATCCGCCAGTACGGCCCCATCGGCAGCAACCACTGTAATACGCACATTTTCGTCTTTTAACTGCGCTTTAATCTGCATGCATTCTTTCTGCAGATCCTGCTTCCCATGCAGGGTATACTCTACCATATATACGACATGCAGCAGATTTTTCTGATTGTCCTCCAGCAACTTATTCCCCATCAGAAAGCCGGACACCATGCCGCTCACAGCCAGCGCCAGAACCAGAATCATGCCAAACCGAAGCAATACCGCTTTCCTCATGCCCTTATCCTCTTATCTGTCCCCGTCTTCTGCAAACCGATACCCCACGCTCCGGATTGTGCGGATGTGACCGCCCCCTTCATCCCCCAGTTTCTGTCTCAGTGTCCGTATATGAATATCCAGCGTCCGGGTCTCCACATCCGCCGTATAATCCCAAAGTCTGTCCAGCAACTCTTCTCTGGGCACCACACGTTTGCGATTCGCAATCAAATACGTCAGCAACTCATATTCTTTGTAGGTAAGCAAAATCTCCCGTGATTCCCAGAAAACGCGTCTGAGCGCCCCATCTATGGTAAGTTTCCCCAGCTGCCAGCTTCCTTCATTTTCCTCCGCCCCGCTCTCCCGGCATCGCCGCAGCAGGGATCGGACTCTTGCTGCCAGTTCCATCACGCTGAATGGTTTCGTCATATAATCATCTGCGCCTCCATCCAGCCCGGCCACTTTGTCATATTCCTTATCTTTGGCCGTCAGAATAATCACCGGCATATTTCTGATGGGTTTCCGTTCCCTGAGCCTGCGGATGGCTGTCAGACCATCCATGCCAGGGAGCATCAGATCGAACACTGCCAGATCGGGAGCCGCCTCTTCCATCCGTTTCAGCCCTTTCTCCGCAGTCTCAAAGGCCTCCACCTCATATCCATAACCTTCCAATGCAATCTGCACCAGCTCTCTGATATTTTCATCATCCTCGATGACAAATATTTTTTCCATCCTGTATATTCTCCCATCTTGTCCGTACTTTCCACAGATGATCACTCTCTGTCAGCTCTCGGTCAGAACATAACCGGCAATATTGTCTGCATGGTCTGCAATCCGTTCCATATTACTGAGCACATCCAGAAAAATAATCCCGCTTTCCGGGGTACATTTTCCCTTGGAAAGACGCTGAATATGTTTATCACGCAAATCTTTTTCCAGTTTATCCACCCTTTTTTCCGTACACAGCGCCCGGCCTGCGGCTTCCTGACTGTGCAGTTCCCTGGCCTCAAGAGCGGCTTCAAACGTATGCAGTGTCATATCGTACATTTTTTCCAGATCTTTTTCTCCTTTATCGGAAAACCGGATTTTATCTCTGCGCTTCGTATCTGCAAGTTCTGCTATGTTTTCGCTGTGATCCCCGATACGTTCTATATCGCTCACTGTATAAAACAGATTTTTAATGGTCAGATGTTGTGTCTCCGTCAGTGACAGATTGTCCACCTCCACCAGAAAAGCCGTGAGGAGCTTTACCAGTTGATTGATATTTTCTTCCATCTGTAATACCTGCCTGATCTGTTCTTTATCGTTGTCCCGTACTGCAGCCACAGACATTTTGAAATTGTCTCTTGTCAGGATACCGATCCGGACAGTTTCCACCATCGCGGTTTCAATGGCCAGGGCAGGATTGTTTAAGATTCTCCTGTCCAGCTTTTGGTGCATCTGCGCCGTAATATCCTGTTCGGTTCCCGCATCCTCTCTGTGATCTGAAATCATCAGTTCGGATATCCGTACCAGTCCGTTGGCGAAGGGAAACATCACCAGCGTATTGACAATATTGAAAATGGTGTGAAACACGGATATTTCCACACTGCTGATGGCCGCCGTGGCCAAACGAGTCTGAAATCGGAAGAAAATCAACATGCAAATACCAAACCACACACTCCCTATCACATTAAACAGCAGATGGATCACAGAAGCCCGTTTCGCATTTTTCCCTGCGCCCGCTCCGGACAGAATCGCAGTTACACAGGTGCCAATATTCTGTCCCATCATGATAAATACTGCCGACTGCCAGTTGACGACCCCATTCATGGCCAGTGTCTGCAAAATCCCCACGGAAGCGGAAGAACTCTGGATAATGGCTGTCACCACTGCGCCTGTGAGCACTGCCAGCAAAGGATTCTTTCCCAGAATGCGAAAAGCCTCCGAAAAAACCGGCGCATCACGGTAAGGTGTGATGGATCCGGACATAAAACTCAGGCCAATGAACAGAATCCCAAAGCCGGTCAGAATCTCCCCCAGTTTTTTCTTTCTTTCATCCTTCGCAAACAAAATGAGGAACGCACCCACGCCCACCACAAGCGGCGCCAGAAACTCCGGTTTGAAAATGCTTCCCCATTCGCTCAGGGAAACAATCCAGGCTGTAATGGTTGTACCAATATTGGCGCCCATAATGACGCCTACCGCCTGCGTCAATGTCAGCATCCCCGCATTGACAAATCCCACCACCATCACCGTCGTGGCAGAACTGCTCTGTATGATAGCCGTAATCCCGGCGCCTACAAGCACGGCCACAAAACGGTTTCTTGTGAGAAATCCCATCAATGACTTTACTCTGTCACCGGCAGATTTCTGCAGCCCGTCCGCCATAATATGCATACCATAAAGAAACAGTCCCAGTCCTCCGATAAACTCAAACAACAATCCCAAATCATCCAGTGTCATTGCTTCCATCTCCCATAAACAAGCATTATTTTTACAATATATATTTCACAGTCTGCCTCAATATGATTTTGAACATCCATACGGTTGAATATACATTTCACATAGAAAAGCAGGTGTAATTCCTGCTTTTATCATAACAATTCTATGTAAAATCAATCTGAGCCTTCTGTAAAATCCATGTAAAATTATGGAATCAGGATAGGATCCGGCAGGCAGGACAAAACAAGCGTATCGGGGCAATCCCCGATACGCTCTCAAAACAGCTTACATATGCCTGTGACAAAGCCTTGTCACTTAGCCAAAATATCTCTTCAGCAGTCCTGCAAATGCCTTGCCATGTCTTGCCTCATCCCTTGCCATTTCATGAACGGTATCATGAATTGCATCCAGGTTTGCTGCCTTTGCTCTCTTAGCCAGGTCAAATTTACCTGCTGTTGCACCGTTCTCAGCTTCCACACGCATCTCCAGATTCTTCTTTGTGGAATCTGTCACAACTTCACCCAACAGTTCTGCAAACTTTGCAGCGTGCTCTGCCTCTTCCCATGCAGCTTTTTCCCAGTATAAACCGATTTCCGGATAACCTTCTCTGTGTGCCACTCTGGCCATTGCAAGATACATACCAACTTCGGAACACTCACCATTAAAGTTAGCTCTCAGGTCTGCCAGAATATCTTCGCTGACACCCTGTGCAACACCTACCACATGCTCTGCTGCCCATTCCATCTCACCGCCCTGTGCAGTAAACTTTCCTGCAGGCGCATTACATACCGGGCACTTCTCCGGTGCCGCATCCCCCTCATGAACATAGCCACATACCTGACATACGAATTTCATTGTTTTTCCTCCTGTTTTATATGATTTTATATTGAGTCGCTAATTTCAGTAACGATTACTGATATTATAAATAGTATGTCCCTCTCTGTCAACACCTTTTTTTGTAAATTCTACCATATTTTGTCATCCGGTCAGTGGACCAGCATAAAATATGCCAGCACCAGCACACCCAGTACAATGCGATACCAGGCAAATACTTTAAAGTTATGCCGCTTGATATAATCCATAAGAAACCGGATGACAAATACGGATACCAGGAATGCCACCACACACCCTGTGGCCAGAATCCCCCACTCCATGCCACTGACCTCCACCCCTTCCATGGCAAATTTTACGATTTTTAGAAGGCTGGCTCCAAACATAACCGGAATTGCCATAAAAAAGGTAAACTCGGCTGCCGCCGTTCTGGAAACGCCCAGAAGCAACGCACCCACAATGGTGGAACCGGAACGGGAAGTTCCCGGAAAAATGCCTGCAATCAACTGAAAAATACCAATGATAAATGCCACCGGCAACGTAATCTGCCCAATGGTTTTCATTCTCGGCTTCTGCCTTCTGTTCCGGTTTTCTATGACAATAAAGGCAATGCCGAATACGATCAGCGCAATGGCAATGGACCAGTAATTATAAAACAGTTCCTCAAACAGATCATCAAACGGCAAACCAATGATAACCGCCGGAATACATCCTACAACGACCTTTACCCACATGGAAAACACATCTTTCCGAATCAGGCTGCCGCCGCCAAACCGAAACGGGAAAATCCGGTTCCAGTACAGCATCACTACCGCCATAATGGCCCCAAGCTGAATCACCACCAGAAACATGGACCAAAACTCCGGCGTTACTTCGAGCTGAACAAATTCTTCCAGCAGAATCATATGCCCTGTACTACTGATAGGCAGCCATTCCGTAATCCCTTCCACAACCCCAAATAAAACCGCTTTTAAAATTTCCGCCAAAACAAACCCCTCCTGTCTATCGTTTCTTCGCCCATCTGTCTGACCCACCGCCAGAGAGCCAGGCAAGAAGCGCCTCATAATTTTCTTCCGCTGCCAGCCATCCCTCGTGGTACAATGCCGTCAGCTTCTCTTTATCCTTTTCGATCCGTTCAATTTTCACCGTTCCATTCGGTCTGAACACAAAAGCAGTCCCCTTTTGTTCCTGTTCCTCCAGATAATCTAATGTATGATTATAAGAAATATGTCTGTTTTTCATCAATTCATACACTTTTGGATACCGCAGATAAGCCAGACGGATCCATCCCAGAGCCTTTGACTGCTCTTTTTTATATCCCTTCTCCCTGGTCAGTATCACCACATTTTTCCTGTTGCCATCCAAAACGGCTTTCCGGACAGGTATGGCATCGGAAATCGCGCCGTCCAGATACCGTTTCTTCCCGATTTTTACATTTCTTGACACAAGCGGAAGGGAGCTGGAAGCCCGAATGGCCGTAATATCTTTTTCCATATCACGCAGACGCAGATATTCCGGCCTGCCGCTGGCAATATTGGTCACCACTGCATATGCTTTGCCGGGATAGCGCTGAAAGGCTTCAAAATCGTAAGGATTCAGCCATTTGGGAATCAATTCATAGCAAAAATCCGTATGAAACAGATTGCCTGTCAGAAGCAGGCTCCTGGCGCTACAGTAATCCCTGCATTGCAGATAATCCACCGCCACATGATACGCCCGTCTTTTCTGCCCGGACAGATAGCTGCACATATGGCATGCCCCTGCGGATACGCCATAACAGTTTTGAAACACAATGCCCTTTTCCATAAAAAAATCCAGCACGCCGCATGTAAACATCCCCCGCATGCCGCCGCCTTCCAATACCAGTCCCGCCTGATACATGCCATTCCTTCTTTCCAACAATCCTGTTCCCACGCAAACTATCTTCTGCGGGGATATTCCGCTTCCACAAACCTGCGGAGCACCTTGAGGGATCGGGCCACCTTCTCCGTATCCATACAATATGCCATACGAAAATAGCCCGGACACCCGAAACCATCCCCCGGAACCATAATCAAATCATACTTCCTGCCCTTTTCGCAAAATGCTGCCGCATCCATTTCCAACGCTTTGGGAAATATGTAAAAAGTTCCTCCCGGTTCCACACAGGCAAATCCCAGTTTTGTCAATTCCCCATACAGCAGATTTTTATTTGTCTCATAGACAGACAAATCCGCCGTTGTATCCAGATGCTCCGCTATGGTGAGCTGGATCAGGGAAGCCGGGCAGTTATGCCCGGTCTCACGGGAAATCTGCCCACACATCTGCACAATCCCGGCCGCATCCACACAGGCCGGATTCACCGCCACATAGCCAATCCGTTCCCCCGGAAAAGACAGGGATTTGGAAAAGGAATAACATACGATTGCATTGTCATAATATGCCGATACAAATGGCGCATCCACACCGGCAAATACAATTTCCCGATATGGCTCATCTGAAATAAGATAAATCGCATGCCCATATACTTCCTGCTTCCGGCAAAGAATCTCCGCCAGTTTTTGGATCGTTTCCGTGGAATATACAACCCCTGACGGATTATTGGGCGTATTGATCAGAACCGCAGCCGTCTTTTCCGAAATCATCTCTTCAAACGCTTCAAAATGTATCTGAAATGAGTCCGTATCCGGAGGCACAACTTTCAGCACCGCGCCCGCGCCATTGATATAAGGAAAATACTCTGAGAAACAGGGGGCAAATGTGATCACCTCATCCCCCGGCACGGTTACCGCACGCACTGCATGGGCAATGGCGCCTGCGGCCCCTGCCGTCATAAAAATATCCGCCGCCGAATATGCCACGCCAAACCGCTCCTGCAAAGACGCCGCCACCGCCTCCCGCACATGCATAATTCCCAAAGACGGACTGTAGCCATGCAGCTCCACCGGGTCCTTTTCCTGTAAAAGCCGTATCATCGTCTCTGTCACCGCCGCCGGCACAGGTACGGACGGATTGCCCAGACTGAAGTCAAACACATTCTCATAACCGATTTCCTTCCCCCTGGCGGCAGCAAATTCCGACAACTCACGAATGACAGATTTTTTCTGCAGCATATTCACATAATGACTCCCTATCATAATTTCCTCCAACGAAACAGCCTGCTCTTACTTCCTATTGTAATGATTTTCATGTGCTTTTAATCATAGTCTAAAATAACAGATTTGTCCAGTTGCAGTTCAGGGGATACAAACCGAAAATATAAACCGGAGGGCCGGCTAAATTGCCCGGAGGTACAGTTGACTATCCGCCTGAAACGTTTTATAATTTATATAAAAAGACAGCACCACCAGCTTCTAAAGAAAAGTGAGGTAACAATATGAAAAAAATTACCCTGGAGCAGTTAAAGCCAGGAATGGTAACCGCTGAAGATATCTATGCAATGAATGGTCAGCAGCTACTGGTTCCAAAAGGAACCACGTTAACAGAGCTCAAACTTCAGTTATTGCATGTTTTTTCTATCCGCTCAGTCTGGATTGACGACGAGATCCCGGATTCTGCCGAAAATGCCGGTGACACCTACTTCGGCAGTCATGTCCCCGATTTTATTTCCAAACTCCCGGATAAAGTAAGGGAAGCCCGGACACAGGAAATCAAAGAATACAAAGAGGCCTACAGCGAAGGCCTGAATTATTTCCAGGTTGCTGTCAATAATCTTGTAGAGAAAAACACAGATCTAAATGTAGATACCATATTAAACCAGACTGTTTCCCTTCTGGATACAAAAGGCAGATACAGCAGTATTCTGGAAATGCTTATTTATATGAAAGAATATGATTCCAGCATATACGCCCACTGTATCAATACCTCGCTTCTCTGCAATATGCTGGCGCACTGGCTGGATTACAGTGAAGAAGACTGCCATTTAGCAGCAGCCTGCGGTCTGTTTCATGATGTGGGACAGTTAACCGTTCCCGATGAAATCGTCCAGAAGCCCGGTCCGTTAACACCACAGGAACGGGAGATTATCAATACCCATCCGGAAAAAGGCTATGAACTGCTGAAAGAGTTCGGAGTAAACGAAACCGTCCGGCTGTCTGCACTGATGCACCATGAGAAATGTGATGGCAGCGGTTATCCCCGTCAGCTCAAAGACGAACAGATCGACCCGTTTGCAAAATTGGTTACCATCTGCAATATTTATGATGCCATGACTTCTGATCGGCCTTACCGCAAAGCTATGACGCCTTTTGCTGTCCTGGAACATTTTGAAATGGTAGGACTGAGTAAATTTGATGCCCGTGCTATTCTCACTTTCCTGGAAAATACTGCCAACACCTATTTGAACTGCCCTGTACGCCTGAGCAATCAGAAAATCGGCTATGTCGTATTTATTAACCGCAGCCGCCTGGGCCGTCCCATCGTACAGTGCGGCGACGAGTTTATTGATTTAAGTAAGCAGAAAGATATTATGATAACGGAAATGCTTCCCGTCGTATAAATTTTACCGGCTTTTCAGGATGAACTTTCCAAAACCCTGTCCTCACAAGGATGGGGTTCTTTCTTTTTCTCCATCGGCAACACCCACGTCTCCAGCTCCGCCCCGTCTGCACCTTTTAATTTGGAAAACCCCAATTTTTCAAGCAGGCCCACGCTGGCTCTGTTCCCCGGATGTACTCTGGAGAGAACCCGTTCACACTCAATTTCCCGCCGCACATATTCCAGTATGGCACTGCACACTTCATATCCATACCCCAGACGCTGCCATGGCCGGGCAATCAAAAATCCCAGCTCCACTTCCCCGTCCTTTGGTTCAACCCCTGCCCGTCCCATAACCAGGCCAGAAGTTTTTTCCTCCACAATCCATATGCCATACCCGTAAAATTCATAGATATATTTCCGATACTCTTCCATATATCTGCGTTCCTGCTCCCGATCCTCATACAAATCCTCCATAAATTCCGTGATGGAAGCATCCGCATAGATTTCATACAGCCGATCCACATCCGATACAGTCATTTCCCGCAGCCTGCACCGCTCTGTCTCCAGAATCTCCCATGGCAGCCCTGCCAGCCGCCTGTAAAGTCTCACAAAGTCCTCCGGTTCCATCTCTTCGATCTGCTCCACTGCATATGGAAGTCCGGTAAAATCCTCATGCCGGTTCTCCTCTGTCAAAATTGCCGCCGCTTTTTCACCTTTCGCAAGCAAAGCTCTCAGAAACGCCAGATTATCTGTTAAATATAAGATGTCATTACCCCTGCCGCTCTCAATCAATATTTTCTTTACCACTGAATTGCTCCTCCTGGTTGCAAAAACCTTTACGAAACAGTGTTTATCCATTACAATACAGAGAGAATTGTCCACTGCAAAACATATTATAACAGAAAGGAACAAAAATACCATGCAAAATCCAGTCGTTACAATTACCATGGAAAACGGAGATCAGATCAGGGCTGAACTGTATCCCCATATCGCACCAAATACGGTAAACAACTTTATCAGCCTCATTCGGAAAGGTTTTTATGACGGTCTGATTTTTCACCGCATCATCAAAGGCTTTATGATTCAGGGCGGCGACCCGGAAGGCAGCGGAATGGGCGGCCCCGGCTATTTTATCAAAGGCGAATTTGACCAGAACGGTTTCGCCAACGACTTAAAACACACAAAAGGCGTTCTGTCTATGGCCAGAAGCATGATGCCCGACTCCGCAGGCAGCCAGTTCTTTATTATGCACAAAGCGGCACCCCACCTGGATGGCAGCTATGCCGCTTTTGGGAAAGTGATCGAAGGCATGGATGTGGTAGATCGGATTGCCACCGCAGCCACGGACCGTTCAAACAGGCCCTTTGATACGCAAATGATGAAATGTGTTACCGTTGACTGCTTTGGCACGGAATATCCGGAGCCGGAAATCATATAGCCAAAACATTTGTTCGTTCATATTTTATTTACAGTTCATTTAAAGAAACTTAATTCGCATAACATTTTTTATCCAAATTCATGTCATATACTATAACCATAAGATACAACAACACACGCCAACTAACATTACTTAATAAATAGCTTTTTCATAATAATGCCAGGTAAATCTGATTTACCTGGCATCCTCCCTTTCTATGGAAGTTTTTCGTTTAAAAATCCCTGTTTTTCTTGACTTTTCCACTTTACTATATTAAAATCATTTTGTTACAAAGGGCGTAATAACGGATTGCGTATATTATGTCCTTTTTTATTCATGATAATAGGAAACCGGCGAATCATGTTTTCTATTGTGAAACTGCCGTACTTCGGCCACTGTTTACAAACATACGTTACATATGGGAGGAATATTATGGAAACACTTTCTAACGCAGTCTCGGCTGTAGACAGTTTTGTCTGGGGCCCCGTCATGCTGGTTCTGTTGGTGGGAACCGGTATTTACCTGACAATCCGCACAGGCTTTTTGCCCTGGCTCAATCTGGGCTACGCTTTAAAGAGCACATTGAGCAAAGAAGCCCGCAAAAAAACCGGCGAAGGAGATATCTCCCCATTCTCCGCCCTCACCACTGCGCTGGCAGCTACCATCGGCACCGGGAATATCGTAGGTGTGGCCACAGCCATGGTATCCGGCGGCCCTGGTGCGCTTGTATGGATGTGGATATCCGCCTGCTTCGGTCTCACATCCAAATTCAGCGAATGCATGCTGGCCATCAAATACCGCGGTGTCAATGCAGACGGGGAAATGTCCGGCGGCCCCATGTATACCATGAAAAAAGCCATTAAAAACAAAGCACTGGGCAGTGTGCTGGGCTGGTTCTTTGCATTCTTTACTGTGATTGCATCCTTTGGCATTGGTAATATGACACAGGCCAATTCCATCACAAGCGCATTAAACGAAACGTTTTCCGTTCCAAGCTGGGCAATCGGCATCATACTGACACTGCTCTCCCTGCTCATTATCGTAGGCGGAATCAAGTCCATTTCCAAAGTGTCTCAGGTTGTAGTTCCCGTTATGGCCATATTCTATATGATTGCGGCTCTGATAGTGATCATCGGCAATATCGGCAACCTGCCCGCAGGTGTTTCCATGATTTTTAAGATGGCTTTCAGCGTGCAGGCCGTAGGCGGCGGACTTTGCGGTACCATCACGGCGTCCATGATGAACGCCATGCGTTTCGGCGTGGCCCGCGGCGTATTTTCCAATGAAGCCGGCATGGGATCTGCTGCAATTACCGCGGCGGCTGCTACCACAGACCATCCGGTACGCCAGGCATACATCAATATGACCGGGACTTTCTGGGATACCATTGTGGTATGTACCATGACCGGCCTTGCCATCGCCTCCTCCGGTGTACTGGGAGGGGTAAATCCTGCCACCGGTGAACTGTATCAGGGTTCCTCCCTGACCATCGCTGCCTTTGCCACCGTACTGGGTCCGGCAGGCGGCTGGCTTGTGAGCATCGGCATCACCCTGTTTGCCTTCTCCACGATTCTCGGCTGGGAATATCACGGTGAAAAAGCCTATGAATACATTCTGGGCACCCATAAATATAATATGGTATACCGGGTTATTTTCTCACTGGTAGTTTTCGTGGGCTGCGTTGCCACACTGGATCTGGTATGGAACCTGTCGGATATTGCAAACGCCCTGATGGCTATTCCCAATCTGATTTGTATGCTGATTTTAAGCGGGGAAATTTCTAAAGATATCCGTGAATTTCAGGATGTACTGAAAAAAGAGAAAATGTATAAGTGACAGAAAGTATACTCTGACAGCTCAATGCTGTCATGAACAATCCGGAATATGCATGTTGACAAGTTTTGAAACTACATAATTCTCACAGGTATAAAAAGCAAACATCTGCCCGGATACCGGCCAGATGTTTGCTTTTATAGTATGCACGTATCTCTATTCTTTTACAAACCAGTGATAAATCTTCACAAAGATTGCTTTCAGCCTGCCCCATACGCCAATATCCTCAGGTTCTTTTTCCAGATCTGTCACCGGATCCTCTTCCTCATCCACACTGATTTCCGCCGTTCGCATAATGATTTGAATGCTTTCCGGCGCACTGTTTTTATCTGACGTAAACGAAGGAAAACTTTCTTCTATATCAATATTCAATATGTTGGTTTCCGCTTCAATCTCATCCAGTTCATCGTCTACCGCTTCTTTCATGGTATCTTTGGCATCCCTGAACACTTCGCTTCCACCGGCAATCCCGATACCGCTGTCCAGAATACCAATCATGCCGCTGAGACTGGAATCTATAGCCGCATCCAGGCTGGTTTCTGTGGCATCCAGCAAAGTCCGCATACTGCGCAGCGCCGTCTGTGCTGCTGCCACACTTGCATTGGAATAATCCAGGAACATCTGTGTTTCATCCAGCAGCATCAGCACATGATCTTTATAATCCTGTGTCATATGGCCGCCCAGGGTATAGCTTTCATTGAGCACTTCGCTGGCCTTATTGGTCAGATGTTCCACCTCATGCATGACGCCTTCCGTATTCTCCAGCACCGGAATCGTAGATTTTGACAGAACACCCGCAAAATTTGCCAGATAGCCGATTTCCGCCCCCACCTGCAAGTTCCCCAGATCTGCAGGATCTCCGGTCTGACCATAGATCTGCTTGAGGGAATTGATGGCATCTTCTATTTCTTCTTCCGTATCCCCGGACCCGTCTTTGATGGTATGGCGCAGTTTTTTCATGGAAGCCTGCAAATCTTTCGTGGCCTCTTCCATATCTTCCAGATAGGCGTCCATCTCATAGACGCTGTGCCGGATAGTTTCCAACCGCTCCATGGCATCTATATAATCACCTTTTTCAATGACGGTCTGCGCAGAAAGAAGGGTCAGACTGTTTTTGATACCATCCAGAGAAGCAATGGCAGCGTCCGCATCGGATTTCACCTGCCCTTCTCCTGCATCAAACACAGCTTTTGCCTCCTGTGCCTTGCGAAGGCCTTTCTGTGTCTCTGCAAGACTGCCTTTCATTTCAGATAAATGATCCAGAATCACATCCGCGCTGTCACTCATGGCATCCATGGAGTCCCGTACCTGATCCTTGACTTCTCTGATGTCTCCGATACGGTCCAGGGAAGAAAGGGTGGCGGGCACCATCATAAACATCAATCCGATACTCTCAAAACAGTCCGTTCCTATATCAATCCGGAAAGTACCGCTTTCACCGGGAAGGGCCATAAACAGAACCGCCTTTTTCGTCCCCACCGTCTGAAGCTGGGAACCGGGGGCATCCAGAGAATAGTTATGCTTATCCATATCCACCACCGTCGCCACGGTCAGGATCATATTGTTTTTATAATAATCAGGCGATTTGGAATTGGGTGATACTTCAATCAACATTGTCACCAATCCCGATGCGCCGGCCAGGGTGTCCGCCCCGCATTCCTTCCCATTCAGTTTATAAGTGACATCCAGATCCCATGGCAATTCCTGCGCCAGGCTGTCCGTTCTGCATTCAAAGTAAAAACGGTCGCCTTCCTGGCCGCTGAGATCCCAGGTAACCCGGTCGCCCTCCACTACAGGAACTGCCTGATTGCTCATATTGACCACTTCGTGATAGGCCCCATAGTCCACAATCGTGGTATTGCCGTTCAACATACAGCCTTTTACAATATTGACCTCTTCCACACTTCCGTAATAATCCAGATTCACATAGACCGATTCATCCACATGCACTGCAGGCGCCGCTGCTGCCGCATCCATGGAAACCATATGTACCAACAGGGCAGTTATGATACCAAGGGTTGACACCCGTTTTATACACTGCTTATACATCCTTTTCTCCTCCCTTGTCTTTCTCATGTGTTCCTGCTGCCCCACTGTTTTTCAGTTTCAGGACTGTGGGCTTCTTTTGGTTCTCCGTTTCCGGTTTTATCTCTTCCCGGCCCGCTTCCGGCGCCGGCCTCTCCCGCTTTGCCTTCCATTCCATCCGTCTGTCGGCCAGACGCTGCATCCATTCTCTGCGCTGCGCTCTCCGCAGTTGCACTTTCTTCCTGAGCCGTTCAACCTCCTTCTGCTTCAAGCGGTCCCGTACTTCCTTTTCCCGGAAAATAATGTCGTCAAACGCAGTGAGCAATGCCGGCACCGCCAGAATTACCATACACATACTGATCAGACCGCCCCGCCCGATCAGATGTCCCAGCGAAGAAATTGCGCTGACAGAAGAAATAAAAAAAATACCATATCCGGCCACCGTCAGAATCGTGCCGGAAGTTAAAATCGACAGGATACTTCTCTGCAGAGCGTCAATGGCTGCCGGTTTTTTCTCCAGGCCGTGCTCCCTGTTATACATATAATTGTTGGTCAGCAGAATGGAATAGTCCACGGTGGCACCAAGTTGGATACAGCTTACGATAATAAAGCCGTTAAACATAAAACTCTCGCCCTGCAGATAGGGTACGGTCATATTCATATACGTGGCAATGGTAATGGGAATCAGGACCAGGATGGGCAGCAACAGCGATTTAAACGCCAGCCCCACCACCACGGCCACAGCCAACAGAGATATGACATTGGTAACTGCATAATCCGGCACCATCAATTCCTTTAAATCCTGGGTGGATGGCGTATTCCCCACCACATAGGCATTTTCCGGATAATAGGTTTTCACAATCTCCTGAATTTCATCCGATGTCTGAAATGCCAGTTCACTCTCTGTATCTGTTTTCGTATACATCAGCATTCGGGCATAGTTTTCCGTCCTGAGCTGTCCCCGGATACTCTCAGGCACAAAATTCTCCGGAATCCCTACCGGCAGAACATTGGCAATGCCCATAACGCTTTTTACATAATACAGATCTTCCAGCTCATCCGCCAGTTCCCGCTCTTTTATAGGGGATTCATTGGGTACAAGAATCAGGTACAGATTGCTGCGCCCGAATTTCGCTTCGATTTCCGCCGTGTCATCATATACTTTTGTTCCCTCGCTTCTGCCCAGCGCACTGTTGCCGAAGGTAAAGCTGTTCATGTTCTGTGCCACATAAGCCGGGACAACAACAACCACCATCAGCGCCATCACCAGATAGCGCAGTTTAAATACCGCCCTGGAAACCAGCTCAAACTTTGGCATGATGCTTTTGTGTTTCGTTTTCTCTATTAAGTCCCCAAACCGCAAAAGCAGGGCAGGCATAAGAAACAAAACCGTCGCCACACTGCACAGAATACTTTTGCCCAGTACCAGGCCCACATCCCGTCCAAGCCCAAAGCGCATGGCCAGCAAAGCCATAAATCCCACAAAGGTAGTCATTGCGCTGGACAGAATGGAAACAGCCGATTCCTTCAGCGCCCCCGTCATAGCCTTTTCCTTATTCCCGGGCTTCTGTTCATTCCGCCGCACATATGTATGTAAAAGAAACACTGAATAGTCCATAGAAGTGGCAAGCTGCAGCACGGATGCCACACTGGAACTCATGAAAGAAATGGTTCCAAGCAGGATATTGCTGCCCATATTCAGAAGAATGGCAATTCCCATAACCGTTAAAAACAGCACCGGCTCGAACCAGGAATCCGTCGTCAGGCAGAGAATCACCAAAATCAATACCACTGCCACCGCCATAATAATCCGGATTTCCTTATCCAGCGTCTCCTCCAGCGATTTATTTTCCACCGCCGGCCCGGCAAACCGCCCCCGCTCCCCCAGAATATCCTGGATTCCGGCGATGGCGTCTTTGGTCAACTGGTCATTGTCTCCCTGGTCAAACGTGATGTCCATCACAGCACAGCGGTCCTTATAATAGTCCTTCTGCGCATCCAGATCAATGAAATCCTGTGCCATATAGACATCTTCCGTCATCCAGGTGACCATATCCACGCCATCTATATTTTCCAGCCTCTGCTTATACAGATAGGCTTCATAAATGGAAACATCCGTGATCATGACCCTTGCAGTCCCCGGATAGCCAAACTCCCGTTCCATCAGGTCGATGGCCATCTTTGACTCCGTATAGGAGGGCAGATATTCTGTCAGATCATAATTTACTTTTACAAGAGGCGCATTGATAACACTCCAGATAATAAGAACAATAAACAACATCTCTATATAATGCCGCTTTTTTACAATCGTATTTGCCAGACCGTTATTTTTAATATAGCGCAGCCGGTCCCCCAGCCCTTTTGAACCAGGTTCCTTCCTTTTAAAGAATCCAAACCTTTTCTTTTCTCCGGTTTGCAAGTCAATTCCCCACTTTCCACTGCTTATCACATAGTACTGTCTATATCCAATGAAAAGTATATTAAAAAACCCGGACTTATTACACCTTCGATTTATATTGTTTGTATATACCTTTAATACAAAACTGCCTATATGTATTATTTTATACGATTCATACAAACAATAGATTGCAGGCTTCGCCAGCAAACCTATTGTCATGAACAATAGAAAGCACACTCCGCGAGTCTTCCATTGTCATGAATAAAAAGTAAGTGCTTTTTTTCTCCGGGGGTGGTATAATCCATGCAGAGATTTATACTTGTATTATTTGACGGTATCAGGAGGCAAACATGTTTAAAAAATCACAGAAAAATATGCCCAAAGGCCTTCGAATTATCATAGTAGGCTGTGGCAAGGTCGGTACTACCCTCATTGAGCAGCTTGCAAAGGAAGGCCATGACATAACCATCATAGACCAGAATGGAGACATCGTACAGGCTATGAGCAGCCTGTACGACGTTATGGGTGTCGTGGGAAACGGCGCCAGCTACGGTGTACAGATGGAAGCGGGCATTGAAAATACGGATCTGATTATTGCAGTTACCGATTCCGACGAACTGAACCTGCTCTGCTGCACAGTCGCCAGACGTGTGGGCAACTGCGCAGCCATTGCCAGAGTACGCAACCCCGATTATGGCAAGGAAGTGGGCTATCTGCGCGAAAAGCTGGGACTTGCCATGATTATCAATCCCGAACTGGAAGCGGCGGCAGAAGCCGCCCGTATTCTCTATCTTCCCACGGCACTGGAAGTGAACTCATTTGCACACGGCCAGGCCGAAATGGTCAAGTTCAAAGTGCCGGAAGGCAACAAACTGGCTGGCATGACCATTGCCCTGCTGGGTAAGGACATTACTGAAAATATATTGATCTGCGCTGTGGAACGCGGCGGGGAAGTATACATTCCTTCCGGTAATTTCCAGGTGGAAGCAGGGGATATTATCTCCTTCGTTGCATCCAGAATGATGGCCCGGACCTTTTTACAACATATTGGCTTCAAAACCAACCAAGTGAAAAATACCATGATTATCGGCGGCGGAAAAGCCGCTTATTATCTGGCCAAACAACTGCTCCATATGGGCATTGCAGTAAAAATTATTGAAAGCAGCAGAAAACGCTGTGAAGAACTCAGCGTCCTGCTGCCGAAAGCTGTTATCATCAATGGCGACGGCACCGATGAAGAATTGCTCAGGGAAGAAGGCATTGAATACGCAGAATCCTTCGTCCCCCTCACCGGTATCGACGAGGAAAATATTATGTTGACCATGTATGCCCGCCAGGTATCCACTGCCAAAGTGATTACAAAAATTAACCGTATGACTTTCCGGAATGTGATCAACGGGCTGGATCTGGGCAGCGTTATCTATCCCCGGTACATTACCTCGGAAGCCATCATCGCCTATGTCCGCGCCAAAAAAGATTCCATGGACAGCAATATTGAAACCCTGTACCACATGTTCGATCACCGGGTTGAAGCCATTGAGTTCCGTGTATACGAAAAATCCGGCGTAACCGGCATTCCGCTGAAAGACCTTTCTCTGAAAAAGAACCTGTTGATTTCTTTTATCAACCGAAACGGCGCTATAATCATTCCCAGCGGCCACGATTCCATCGAAGTGGGCGACACGGTCATGATTGTAACAACCCACACCGGTTTTAACGACATTCAGGATATTTTAAAATAGCGGAGGAAGTCATGAACAGTTCAATTATACGTCTGATTTTAGGAAATGTATTAAAAGTGGAAGCGGTTCTGATGTTTCTTCCCTGCCTTGTTGCCATCATTTACGCAGAGCCTGTGGGTTTGTACTATCTGGGTGTGGCCTGCTTCTGTCTCCTGCTCGGCTTTGTGATGACGCACAGAAAACCGGAAAATCTCGTGTTTTATTTAAAGGAAGGCTGTGTTGCCACCGCACTGAGCTGGATTTTTCTCAGTTTCTTTGGTGCACTTCCGTTCTGGCTTTCCGGAGAAATTCCGTCTTTGACGGATGCCTTATTTGAAACGATTTCCGGGTTCACCACCACGGGCGCCAGCATATTGAATGATGTGGAAGCATTGTCTCATACGGCACTGTTCTGGAGAAGTTTTACCCACTGGATCGGCGGTATGGGGGTATTGGTATTTCTCATGGCCATCATCCCCCTGAGCGGCGGATCCAACATCAACCTGATGCGGGCGGAAAGCCCCGGACCTTCCGTGGGAAAACTGGTTCCCAAAATGAAATACACAGCCCGGATTTTGTATTTTATCTATTTTGGCATGACCATTTTGGAACTGGTTCTTCTTGTCGCCGGAAAAATGCCCCTCTTTGACGCCCTGGCCACCTCCATGGGCACGGCAGGCACAGGCGGCTTTGGCATTAAAAACGACAGTATGATGAGTTACTCTCCCTACCTGCAATGGGTTGTAACAATCTTTATGATTTTGTTTGGCGTAAATTTCAACGCCTACTATTTTTTAATTTTTCATAATTTTAAAAAGGCATTCGGAATGGAAGAAGTACGATACTACATGGGCATCATCGCCGCTGCCATCGCCATCGTCTCCATTGAAACATTCAGCCTGTATGGCAATGTCTTTGATACACTGACCCATGCCTCTTTCCAGGTTGCCTCCATTATTACCACCACAGGTTTTTCCACTGTGGACTTCAATCTGTGGTCCCAGGCCAGCAAGACCGTACTCGTCCTGTTGATGTTTATTGGCGCCTGCGCAGGAAGTACCGGCGGCGGCATTAAGGTATCCCGATTTGTTGTCCTTGTAAAAACACTGGGCAAGGAAATGACCTCCTATATCCACCCCAGAAGTATCAAAAAAATAAAGTTTGAAGGAAAACCTGTTGAACACGATGTGGTACGATCTATTAACGTATATTTCATCACCTTTATGATTCTGTTTTCCGCCTCCGTACTGGCAGTCTCCTTCGAGGACAGAGATCTGATTACCAGCTTCACCGCCGTTGCAGCCACCATCAATAACATTGGCCCCGGCCTGGAAATGGTGGGCCCCACACAGAATTTTGGCCTGTTCCATCCATTTACGAAATATGTATTGATGTTTGACATGCTGGCAGGGCGTCTGGAACTGTTTCCACTGCTGATCCTGTTTCACCCTGCCATCTGGAAAGATCTGTTTACCCAGAAATTTATTGCAAAAAAACCGTAAAATACAACAAGCGGGAGTACGCTTGGAAAACTGTCTCCTGTCATAAACAAAAACGGGAAAACCGGGCTGCCTGAGCCAATCGGTTTTCCCGTTCGTTTTAAGTTTCATCTATCCCTGCCACTGTCCGCTCAGTTCCTGATACAACCGTTTTGCATAACTGTCGGTCATGCCACAAATGTAATCAGTCACCAGCAGCAGCCTAAGATACAGTTTTTCCTGCTCTGTCTGTTCCCTGGAATAGCGCCTGTAAATCGCCAGATAATTTTTGGAGATCAACGACAGCAGCTTTTCCTGCACTGCTGTCAGCTTTCGCCCCGTGTCATAATACAGTACCGCACGCACAAATTCATCCAGGAGAAAATACAAAATCTTTTCAGCCGCAATTTCCAGTTTCAAAATGGGTTTGGAGGTAAATGCATATCGAAAGGCAATATCCCCCAACGCATGGGACATCCGTTCCCCGGGTGTCCCGGTGAGCAGTTCCACCTTGTGGACACCATCCATAATGGCGCCATAGTGTTGTGTAAACCCCTCTGTGGCACTGGCAATCAAAAGGCCCTGTACCTGTACAATCCAGTTCTGTACTGCGTATTCCTCCGGAGCGTCCTCTCCCTTTGCCACGGCTTTTTCATATTTCGCTTCCAGCTTCTGCACAATGTTATCATACCCTGCATCTTCCGCGCCACTGCCTGCGGCTTTCAGTTCTTTCAGCAGATCGGCAAAGGTAATGCAGCCTTTTTTAAATGCGTCCTCTATATCCGCTGTCAGATAGGCAATATCATCCGCTGCCTCCAAAATATAGGCCAGGGGATGTCTGCGTCCATTTGTCCCCAATGATTCCTGCACAGCTTCAAATACTTCCCTGTCCGCGTGGAAATACCCCATTTTTTTCGTTCGGATATCTCCGCTGTTCTTATCAATTTGTAAAGAAGAAACGGGATACTTGATAATCGTTCCCAGCAGCGCCTTTGTCAGGTTCATCCCGTGTTCATCCACCAGGTAATGGAGCTTTGTCACCAGACGCAGCGCCTGCGTATTCCCTTCAAATGCATAAAAGTCCTGCTGCATCTGCGGTGTTAAAAGTTCTGTCAGTTTTGTACCATTGTATGTAAGGCCGTGCAGATTTTCCCGGAACCAGTCTCTGATAACGGTTTCCCCGAAATGTCCGAAAGGCGGATTGCCAATATCATGCAAAAGGCCGGCACACTGCAGGATATTACAGATGTCCGCTGCATAGGCAGGCAGAAACGTATCATCCCTTATCTTTGTTAAAATACTCCGGGCAATATTCTGTCCCAGGGATTTCCCGTAGGAGGAAACCTCCAGTGAATGGGTCAGCCGTGTTCTGATGAAATCACTGCGGTCCAGGGGAAAAACCTGGGTCTTATCCTGCAGTCTTCGAAATGATGCGCTCTGTATAATTCGGTGATAGTCTTTTTCAAACTCTGTACGCAAATCACTGGAACCGCTGCCCCGATAGCTCCGGATTCTGTCATCACAAAGCAGTTTCTCCCATTCCATAGCCGCTATAAAACCCTCCTCACTGCCAGAATTTCCTTATATGTAGCAGGTGTTATTTTAATTCCCGTCCGCTGTGTGCTGGCATGGACAATATAACCGTTCCCAATGTACATACCCACATGCCCTGCGTAGCAGATCAGATCACCGGGCTGGGCATCCGCATAGGACACCCCTGTACCACAACCTCTCTGTGCCGATGAATTCCTGGGAATGGAAATCCCAAATTCCCGATATACCGCCTGGGTGAATCCTGAACAGTCCGCTCCGTTTGTCAGGCTTGTACCTCCCGGCACATAAGGATTCCCGATAAACCTGCAGGCAAAGGAAGCTACTTCTTTGCCTTTGGCGCTGCCGGACGCACCGTTAATCATGGAAACCACTTCTGCACTGGCAGGTTTGGATGTACCCGTATTCGCATTGGTGGTAGTATTTTTATTCTCATCTTTCTTTTCACTTTTATTATCGCTGTTGTTATTTTTCTTATTGGCTTCTTCCCGCTTTTTCCGTTCTGCTTCCTCTCTTGCCTTGCGCTCGGCCTCTTCTTTGGCCCTTCTGGCAGCCTCTTCGGCTTCCAGCTGTTTAATCTGAGCCGTCTGTTGTTTGATCAGCGCCTTATAGGCTGCGGCAGACTGCCGTATCTGGGCAATCTGCACTTCAAAATTGTCCGCCTCAGCCCGCTTTGCTTCCAGGGCTTCCTCCAGAGCGGCTTCCTCTTCCTTTAATTCATACTCTTCCGCTTCCAACGCAGACTTTTCTTCTTCCAGCGCCTCTTTTAAATCCGCCACTTCCTGGCGTGTCTCCTGGTAACGGATCAGCAGTTTTCTGTCATAGGCGTACAATTTCTCAATATAGTCCGCCTTGTTCATCATATCGCTGATGCTTTTGGACTCAAACAGTAGCTGGGCATAGGTGCTGTTCCCCTTTTCATACATGAATTTAATCCGCTTTTTCATGGCTTCATATTGTGTTTCTTCCCTGATAATAGCGGCGTCCAATTCTTCCTGCACCTGTACGATCTGGTCTTTTTTATTCTCGATTTCTTCTTCCAGAAGGCTGATACTGCTTATCAGTTCCACAAGTACGCCATCCAGTTCATCAATTTCCTCTTCCAGTGCGTCCTTCTGGCCTTCCAGTCCTGCGGCCTGTCCATTGATGGCATTCAACTGGTTCTGGGTATCCTCCAGCTGTTTTTTCAGCTCCGGAATCGTGGCAGCACAGGCAGGCATAATCTGAGACAGACCGATGATCACAGCCAACAATGTACACAACACTCTTTTTTTCATGTATTACCCCTGCCTTCCAACCACATACTACTTATAAATCACAGTTCTTTACAGTTCTGGGGAAAGGCACCACATCCCGGATATTCCCCATACCGGTTAAATACATCACACACCGCTCAAATCCCAGGCCAAAACCGGCATGGCGCGCACTGCCGTATTTACGCAGATCGAGATAAAACTCGTAATCCTCCCGCCTGAGCTCCAGCTCCTCCATCCGTTTTACAAGGAGTTCCAGATTGTCCTCCCTCTGGCTGCCGCCAATAATTTCTCCGATACCCGGCACCAGACAATCCATGGCAGCCACTGTCTTGCCATCCTCATTCAGCTTCATATAGAAAGCTTTGATTTCCTTGGGATAATCTGTTACAAATACCGGACGCTTAAACTCCTGTTCCGTTAAAAACCGCTCATGCTCGGTTTGCAGGTCACAGCCCCAGGATACTTTGTATTCAAATTCGTCATTGTGGCGTTTTAGTATTTCAATGGCTTCTGTATAAGTCACATGGGCAAAATCCGACTCCGCCACATGATGCAGCCGTTCCAGCAGCCCTTTATCCACAAACTGATTGAAGAAATTCATCTCTTCCGGCGCATGTTCCAGTACATAACGGATGATATATTTGATCATGCTCTCTGCCAGAGCCATATCATCTTCCAGATCCGCAAAGGCAATTTCCGGCTCGATCATCCAGAATTCCGCTGCATGGCGCGTAGTATTGGAATTCTCGGCCCGGAATGTGGGGCCAAAGGTGTATACATTCCGAAATGCCATGGCAAAAGTTTCCACATTCAACTGGCCGCTCACCGTCAGATTTGTTTCTTTGCCGAAGAAGTCCTGGCTGTAATCCGGTTTCCCATCCTCTGTCAAAGGCAGATGTTCCATATCCAGCGTGGTAACGCGGAACATCTCCCCCGCCCCTTCACAGTCGCTTCCGGTAATGAGCGGTGTATGCACATAAACAAATCCCCTCTCCTGGAAAAACTGATGAATGGCAAATGCAATCAGGGAGCGAACGCGGAACACCGCCTGAAACGTATTGGTACGGGGCCGCAGATGGGTGATGGTGCGCAGGTATTCCAGACTGTGCCTTTTTTTCTGCATAGGATAATCCGGCGTGGATTCCCCTTCGATTACCACACTGTCCGCCTGAATCTCAAAGGGCTGTTTGGCCTGCGGCGTTTCAACCAATGTACCTGTAACGATGAGTGCACTGCCTACATTCAGTCTGCTGATCCGGTCAAAATTATCCAGCCCGTTTCCATAGACAATCTGCAACGTTTCAAAAAATGAGCCGTCATGCAATACAATAAATCCAAAGGTTTTGGAATCCCGAATACTGCGTACCCAGCCTCCCACTGTGATTTTCTTTCCTACATATGCTTCTTTTTCACGATACAGTTCTTTCACACTTACCAGTTCCATTTCTTCCTCCTGCCTGTTTCATTGCCTTTCTTTATCATTTTTTAATATTCACTGATGACCGCCTGCTCCCGCAGGAATGTCAGTACCTTATCACACATAATATAATCTTCGTAATGGGCATACTCAGGATCCTCTTTCAGCACGTCCACACTTTCATAACCGCCTGCCTGCGCCATCGCAGACAGCTCCGCGTCCACTTCCTCCTGGCTGACTGTAATGCCCTCCGCATTGGCCACA
Source organism: uncultured Lachnospiraceae bacterium (assembly GCA_910589075.1). Lineage (GTDB taxonomy): Bacteria > Bacillota > Clostridia > Lachnospirales > Lachnospiraceae > VSOB01. Next base: position 181,838 of record CAJUSK010000011.1, on the reverse strand, counting down.
GCCTGCAGCATCAGAGATTCACGGCAGGATGCCACTGCCCCGTTCCTTGCCTCTTCTTTAAAACTCTCCATATCCGAACCCTGGGCATTGACATAGGCTTCCAGCGTCATACCACTCATCATGGCGATACCGGACATGCGGCGGATCACCCTGTCATAGTACACATCCACCATGGCCTTTGGAGGATCTTTCTTAAATTTGCAGCCTGCCTCCAGCTTATCCAGCAGAGCATCTTCCACATTTCGATCATACGTACTCAGCATTTCCTGTTCCAGAAGTTCCTGTACATAGGTATCATACGCCGCCACACTCGTACAGCCCTCGATGTTCAGAGACTGGACAAAAGAATCTGTCAGTTCCGGAATCTGCTGTGTTTCTATCCCATTCACTGTCACCCGGAATACCACCGGGACACCCGACAAATCCGGATTGGGCTGATAAGGGTCCGGAAAGGCGATACTGATCTCTTTCGTATCACCCACGCACATACCAACGACCCCTTCTTCAAAACCTTCGATAAATGACCGGGAACCAAGCTGCAATTCGGCGTCCTTGGCAGAACCACCGTCAAACAGTTCTCCGTCAATGCGTCCTTCGTAATCAATATAGGTAATGTCGCCCATTTTTGCCGGCACACCTTCTGCCACCTCCACCCATTGGGGGCGGCTGCTCAGAATATAACTGATATAATTTGACTTGAGTTCTTCAGTAACCGGCGTCCGGGCAGGCACCGATACCTCTATCCCGGTATAAGTCCCCAGCGTCACATACTGTTCTGTTTTCATTTCGGACAACACTGCTGTTTCACTTCCGCAGCCGCCCAGAATCACTGCTGAAAATACAATGCAAAGCAATGTGGTAAGCCTGTTTTTCATACAATCTCTCCTTCTTTTCATGGAATATAATTTTAACATGGAATCCCTTTTTTTACAACAAGGGAGACAACAGACGGCAGATCTGTTCCTTAAAGCGGATCAGAATGCCGCGGGACACATACAGATCCTTTGTTATCCATGTACATACCTGCAAATCCTTCCGGAATTCCTCTACCATTTTTTCTGCTTCCCGCTCATCGTATACCACTGCGTTTACTTCAAAGTTCAGCTTAAAACTGCGGATATCCATATTGGCTGTTCCATAGCAAAGCACCTGTTCATCCACAATCAGGCCCTTTGCATGGAGGAATCCGTTGTTATAAGTATAGCATCTGGCTCCTGCCATAACCAGATCCCCTATATAGGAATAGGTGGCCCAGTATACAAAGGGATGATCCGGTTTACATGGTATCATAATATTCACTTCCACCCCAGACCAGGCAGCCACGATCAGCGCGCTGTAGATAGCCTCGTCAGGAATAAAGTAGGGTGTCTGTATATAAATGCTTTTTTCTGCTTTATTGATCAGACGCAAATAATTGTTCCGCACATTTTGGAGATTTGAATCCGGGCCGCTCGAAATAATCTGTATCTGGCTGCTGCCCAGCTTTTCCTCCGGCAGCCTGAAATACCGGTCTTCTTCATTGAGCAGATTACTTCTGGCTGCATAATTCCAGTCCAGGATAAACCGCATCTGTAAATCTGAGACACAGGCGCCTTCCATCCGCAGGTGGGTATCCCGCCAGTAACCGAATTTATCATCCAGCCCGATATATTCTTTCCCGATATTAAAACCGCCCACATAGCCGATCAGTCCGTCAATCACCACAATCTTCCGATGATTCCGGTAATTGATACGCAAGTTCAAAGGTCCCAGAAGGGGAGGGAAAAACACCGCCGTATGAATGCCGCAGTCATGGAGCTTTTTCCAGCATCTTTTGGAGACAAACCGTCCGCCCATACCGTCACAGAGAATACGGATCTCCACCCCTTCTCTGGCCTTTTGTATCAGAACTTCTGAAATACGCTGAAACAGTACATCATTTTTAATGATATAATACTGAATGTGTATAAACTCCCTGGCCTGCTTCATATCTTCCACCAGCGCATTAAACTTTTCATTGCCATCCGTAAAAATTCTGACTCTGTTATTGTCCGTCAGCATAGCCCCGGCGCTTTCCAGATTATAATAGATGAGATCGGAATATTTCTTCAAATGGGGAGATTCCTCCTGGAAAACCCGGGCCCGGATACTTGCCTCCTGACTGCGTATGGCTTCATGAAGCTGATCCTCCACCTCCTTTGTGTGGAACATCCTGCTCTTGTGCATATCGCCTCCGATGAGCAGATAAAAAATAAATCCCACAACCGGAATGAAATACAAAAGCAGCAGCCATGTCCATACGGAAGATGGATTTTTCCTCTGAAAAAAGATAATTACGATGGATAATAAACAGTTAATTATCAGAAGATGCCGAAACAGAAACGCAAAAACATCCCACAGGGGTTTCCAGACTATATCTATATCCATATTTTCCTCCATACCCACAATGTAAACATAACAGCACAGACAGGTCTGTCCGCTGTAACACAATGACAATAAAACGCGCAGTCGTGCCATGCACCTGCCCTGTCATGGCAGAACCGGCGTCAGTGCGGATTGTAACCAATTATACCACGTCCGTGTTGGTTATATCCACTTTTTCTTGCTTTCTGAAACATTAAATGGTAGAATAATGTTACTTTTAAAACTATACAGGAGGTCTATCGTGAGTACAGGGACAATTGTATTACTATGTATCATGGCAGTTCTCGTAATTGCAATCATAGTACTTTATTTCCTGGGAAAGAAAGCCCAGAAAAAGCAAAATGAACAGCAGGCCCAGATAGAAGCCAACAAACAGTCTGTTACCATGCTGATCATTGACAAAAAACGAATGCCGATCAAAGATTCCGGCCTTCCTCAGTTCGTAATTGACCAGACGCCCAAATACCTGCGCCGTTCCAAACTGCCCGTTGTAAAAGCGAAAGTGGGACCGCAGATTATGTCGCTTGTATGCGACGAGAAGATATTTGATTCCGTTCCCGTCAAAAAAGAAGTCAAAGCCATGGTCAGCGGCATTTATATCGTCAGCGTAAAAGGCCTCCACGGCAAATCCATACAACCGGTAGAAACGAAAAAGAAAGGCTTTTTCAAACGCGCACTGGAAACCGCACAGGAAAAGGCCGGCGCCAAACCAGTCAAATAATCGACTGGCGCAGGCAGCAAAAGACGCGGATTCCCGATTATGATGAATCTAAAAACACTGCATCAGCTCATTTGCATGCAGTGTTTTTATTATATTCCAAAACCGGAAATTTCATTTATGATTTTACAGAAACAGACACCGTTTTATAAGATATTTTTCAGCTCCGCAAAACAGCTGCATATCCGGTCCGCCGCCGTCAGGTCCTGTTCACCGGAGTCCGGATTCTGAATCCCGATGCAATGCATCCCTGCCGCTCTGGCCGCCCGGACACCATTGTGGGAATCTTCCACTACAATGCAGTCCCGGGGCAAAATCCCCAGCCGCTCCGAAACATGCAGAAATACATCCGGCGCCGGTTTGGGCCGTTTCACCCGTTCCGCGCTGAACAGGATTCTGAAATAAGGGGCAATCCCCAGTTGTTCCATAAACCACTCAATCATATCCTGCGGGGAAGAGGAAGCCACGGCCAGAAGATACCCGCCTTCCTGCAGATACTGTATCACTTCCGGCACTCCCGGGATTTCCGGAATGCCGTGCTCCTTTAAATATGCAACTTTCAACTGGACAAAACGTTTGGGAATGTCCGGATCATGGCTGAAATCAACCCCATAGAAGTCCCTGATCAGCGCAAACAAATACTGTTTCGTGGAACCCGTACATCCCTTATAGTGTTCATAATCAATCAACAGCCCCTTTTCCTGAAATACCTGCTGCCACAGTTGAAAATGTAAAGGCTCTGTATTGACAAGCACCCCGTCCATGTCAAAAATAATACATTTTTTCATATGTGTCCTTATCTCTCAAATACCTGTCTGATAAATGCAAGTGCACCCTTTGCATCGGCATCCAGTGCTTCTTCCGAAATATCAGGCACCATATTTCTCCATACTTTAATCGCATGCCCCGCCGTACCGCCCGGCATTACAAACGGCTCCATAACAACCGCGCCCTGATAGTCAATATCCCGCAAAGCCTGCCCGATTTCGGCCCACGGCATAGTCCCTTTTCCGGGTACGCGCCGGTTCTGCTCTCCTATATGGAAATGCCCCAGTGCATGGCCCGCCTTCCTGATTGCGGCTGCCATATTGTTTTCTTCCACATTCATATGGAATGTATCCAGCATAACTTTTACATGACTGCTGCCCACCGCCTCCACATAGGCCAATGCCTCATCACAGGTGTTGAGCAAATATCCTTCAAACCGGTTCAGGCATTCCATCCCCAGCGTAATATCGTATGCCTCTGCAACTTCGGCCACTTTTTTCATATTCCGAATGGAACGATCCAGGTCGCCCGCCTTGTCAACCGGCTTCGAATAATCCGCCGGCCAATAGGAATAAAGCCCGCCGCCCAGTGTATGAATCCCCATCAGATGCAGTTTTCTCAATGTTTCCGTATAAAACCGGATTGCATTCTCCTGTACCTGAGGATCCGCAGAACCTAGATTCTCTGCCGGTGTGGGGCCATACCCCGCAGTCAGCAGAATATTTTTATCTTCCGCATATTTCCGCAGCTCCAGCAGTTGTGCATCCGTCGTATAGTCTGTCTGGAAAGCGCCACAGGAGATTTCAAGAATATCAAACCCCAATTTCGCCATTTTGTCAATATACTTTTTATAATCCGCCGTCCATTCTTTCTCCCAGTATGCAAAATAAATACCATATTTCATCCTGTTTTCTCCTTTCGGCCCTGGCATATTTTTGTTCGTTTCTTAAATGATCAGTTCATTTTTGCCTGTCTGGCCGTTTTTCTTTTTTCAATCGTAAAATTAATGATCAGCACACCAATCAGTGCAATGCCCCAGATGGAATCTCTGTAATAATTGCTGATGTCCGGAAATGTATTCAAATAAGAAGACAACATCTGTAAGATCAATACCGCAATGGCAATTCCCGGAATGGTACCGAAGCCCCCATTGGGATTCACCCCGCCCAGCACCGCAATCAATATACACTGCATGGTATAACTGGTGCCAAAATCTGCTTTTGCAGAATTAATCCTGGCCAGTGACAACAGTCCTGCACAACCGGAAATCAGCCCGGAAATCATATACGCGCCTGTCAGGATGACCCGATTCTTAACACCTGCAAACATGGCGCTTTTGGCATTGGTACCCACCAGATAAATCCTTGTGCCAAACACTGTTTTCTCCATCAGAAAACTCGTTGCCACAATCACAGCCACAAATACCAGAAACGCCGCCGGGATTCCCAGAACTGTCATAGAGCCAAAGGCGGAATAGGCTTTGGGTATATTGCCCACAGAACTTCCTCCCGAAATCACAACCGAAATTCCCTGAAACAGCTGATAGGAACCCAATGTGGCAAGCATGGCCGGTATTTTAAGACAGGAAATTAAAAATCCGTTAAATGCGCCACAGGCAGCCCCAACCAAAACCGCAATGAGCACTGCCACTCCGATGGGAAGATTTTCGTTTTGCATCAGAAGCCCCGCCACAATGCCACACAAATTTGCCACGTACACACAGGAAAGGTCAATGCCGCCTGAAATCATACAGATTCCGCATCCCACCGCCATCAGTCCATATTCGGACAACTGTTTCCCCATTGTCTGGAAAACAGGCACTTTCAGAAAGGAGCTTCCCTTTGTCACTCCGGCAATGAGCAAAAATGCAACCAGTATGATCAGCAGACGCATTACGTTATCATCTATTTTTTTCAGTCTTTTCATGCCGCTTCACCGCCCTTCACTTTTTTACTTTTGTTATTGCCTATAAAATACTGGATGGCCGGAATCGCCGTACCGATGATAATAATGCCACCGATAAACACCTTCTGCCAATATACGGAAATACCTGCCAGTATAAGGCTGTTTGTTACCATCGTCAGAAGAAGCGTACCCAGTATACAGCCTTTCAAGGTACCCACGCCCCCTGTCAGCCGTGCGCCGCCCAGTACGATGGCTGCAATGACAACCATTTCACCGCCTGCAAATTCTGTGGGAAGGTATTTCATGGACATGACCGAATAGCAGAGTCCACCGATGGCGGCTATCATGCCATTGATAACAAAAATTCCGAATCTGATTTTCTTGACGTCAAATCCGGCCCGTTCCGCCGATATTTCATCGCCGCCCACAGCATAGACGCCCCGTCCTACCATGGTAAAGTTCAGGATCAGATATGCGATGATGTATACGGCAATCAAAATCAGGAAGGTCATGGGAAGCGCAGAACCCAGCCCTGTTTTTTCGTTGCTGACTGTCAACAGATTCATACTCCCAAACCGCTGCAACGTGCCGGGCAGTTCCATCCGCTCCGCCTCAAAAGCCCCCAGCAAAATCCCGCTGAACAGAGAGGAAGTGCCCAGTGTGACAATCAGGCTGGGAAACTTATATTTTACGATTATAAAGCCGTTCAATGCACCCATCAGAGCGCCGAAACACATACCGATCAGAAATACAAGAGGCCATGGGCCGTCATATCCGGTTCCATAGGTAACCACAATCGCCAGATAACTGCTCAACGCCGCTATCAGAGGAAACGAAACATCCGGTCCGGTACTGACAAACGCCAGCAGGGCGCAAACCGCATACAATGCCGGGCATATCATGGAACGCATAATATCCACAATATTGTTATTGGCAAAGAAAGCCCCTGAGCGCATCTGAATCAGCAGCGCCAATACTACAATAATGACAAACACCCAAAATTCCGTCTGCCTGATCACTTTATTCATAAGATTTTTCATCGCCTCACACCTCCTCAGATTGCTGCTTTTGCAAGGTTTGCTTCCGTCAGATCCGCACTTTCCAGCCTGCCTGTCATCCTGCCGCCCTGCATGATGATCGCACTGTCACATGTAGCAATCACCTCTGCCGTATCATCGGAGACAACGATGATGGCCATACCCTCCGCCGCAAGCTGGTGGAGCAGCTTGTGAATATCATACTTTGCGCCAATATCCACGCCTACAGTGGGGCCGTTTAGAATCAGCACTTTGGGATGGCCTGCAAGCCACCTTGCCAGTACAACTTTCTGCTGATTTCCGCCGGACAATGTCTGCACAGGAAACGCATGGTTTTTTGTGGCCACCCCCAGTTCCTTTACCCAGTTCTCCGACTCTTTTATGACATCTTTTTTATGCAGCACACCAAACTTATTTGCCAGGGCATCCAGCCTCGTAACCGTAATATTCCGGATAATGGACTGAGGCAGGAACAGACCTTCCGTCAGCCTGTCCTCCGGAACAAGGGCAATTCCCAAAGATTGTGCCGTATTTACATCCTTGAGATCCACTTCCCTGCCTTCCATTTTAATCGTTCCGCCAAACGGCCGGTTCAGCCCGAATAAGGACAGGGACAATTCCGTCCTGCCAGAACCAAGCTGCCCTGTAATTCCAAGGATTTCCCCCCTGTGAAGCGTAAAATTCACATCTTCAAATCCCGGCGCGCTTAAATGTTCCACTTCCAGTACCGTCTCCTGCAACTCTCCTTTTTCCTTTTTCTGTGTAAGCTGCCGGGTATTAAAATGCCGTCCTGTCATATAATAAGCAAATTTCTCCTCATTCATCTCCGAAGCAGGACAGGAAATCACATTTTCACCACTGCGCAAAATGGTAATGCTGTCCGAAATCTCAAATACTTCATCCAGCTTATGGGATACGAACAATATAGTAATCCCTCTTTTCTTGAGATCCCCGATGATTTCAAACAGACGGGCCACTTCCTTTTTGGTCAGCGCCGTGGTCGGCTCATCCATAATAATCAGTTTTGCATTTTCCAGAAGGGCCCTGGAAATAGCAATCAACTGTTTATCCGCAACGGGCAGTGTTTCCACCAGTGCGTTCAGATCCACCTCAAAATTGATTTTTGCTACTGCTTCCTGGGCAATCCGCCTGAATTCTTTGCGATTGACCAGCTTCTTTCTGTTTGCCAGTACCTGATTAAAAGCCAGGTTTTCAATGACCGTCAGATTCGGGAAAATGGAAAAATCCTGATAAATAACCTGTACGCCTGCCCTGATTGCATCGGACGGCGTCATGGCGGAGTACCTTTTTTGGTCAATTTCAATCGTTCCTTCATCCGGTTGATAAAATCCGGATATTACTTTTATAATTGTGGATTTGCCACAACCGTTTTCACCTGCAAGGCAGTGAATTTCTCCTTTTTTGATTGTCAGATCCACTCCTTTGAGCGCATGGACACCACCGAAAGATTTCTGAATCCCCTTTACAGACAATATGTTTTCCATGATACCTCCTGTTCCTCATTCAGCCAAAACCCCGCAGCGTCAATGCCTGCTGCGGGGTCTTTGACTACACTTTAGAAATCGTACTCATCAATATTTTCTGCTGTCAGTGTAATATCAGCCTGTCCCAGCAGACATCTGTTTGCGCCATTGGACAATGCCATATGTTCGTACCCTTCTATTCCCGCATTGTATCCTTCGCCGTCACCGATTGCTTCTCCTGCCAGAATGTCAGAAGCCAGCTTACACATAACATAACCGGAAACTTTCGGATCCCAGAGTTTTACTTTGGTGATTGTGCCGGAATTGACATAGGGTTTGAATTCATTGGGTGTACCCACACCCACGACTTTTACATCCAGCCCCAGTTCTTCCACGGCTTTGGCAATGCCGGGACAGTCTGTGGAGGCCACACCTGTAAAGCCCTTCAGATCCGGATTGGCCTTGAGTACTTCTTTGGCTCTTTCATAAGCCGTATCCACCGACTCCTCTGATTCACAGGTGGGAATTGCACCACCGTTAACCAGTTCCATATCGGGATAGGCTTCCTGCTGACGATTGTACTGTGCGTTTGCATATTCCATATGGGTTGTGGATGTGGTATAGGCAACCATCATTGCATATTTGCCCGTTTCTCCCATATCCTCTGCAAGAGAATCCATGATGGCAGCGCCAAAATCTTCCGCCGTAAAGGCTTCCGTATCAAACAATGTATTTTCCAGATTGGATGCCTCATGGGAAATGACTACAATGCCCTGTTCCATAGCTCTCTGCAGAGACGCCTCCAGTGCCCCCGGATCAATGGGGACAATACAGATGGCATCCACTCCCTGATCAATCATATTGTCCACAACCTCTACCTGGGATGCCGCATCCGCATTGGCAGGCCCTTTTTGTATTACATTGATACCGGTTTCATTTCCAAATTCATTTACGCCGGTTTCCATACGTTTAAACCAGGCCGCCGTATTATCCTTTGTGACAACGGCGATTGTCCACTCGGATTTGTCTTTATCTGATTTATAAGACGAAACATCGAACAGATCGCCCCCTGCGCTTTCAGATTCCGCCTGCCCTTCCGCCGCCTGATCACCGGCAGAATCTGCGGCTTTGTCCGTATTCTCCGCACCATTTCCGCAGCCGGTTAAGATCATCGCGGCTGTCACCGCACAAAGCGCCATACTCATTAATTTCTTTTTCATAGTTGCTCTCTCCTTTTGACGTGAATACACATTTCACACGTTTTTTTGCACCAACACTACTCAAATCACTTCTTTATTGAAACCGGTTACAATACATTCATGATAGTACCACACAAATATTTTGTCAATCCTATGTGTAAAAATATAAAATATTCGTGTTTTTTTACAATATATTTGTTTTTATTTTAGATGAATTACACAAAAAAAGAAGAGATTTTCTCTCTTCTTGTCCCTTTTGATGTAACCGGTTTATATATACCATATTTCATTATTCTTACCGGCTGCCCCGAAACAGATAACAATAGAAAGCACGCTTTGTGAACTTTCTATTATCATAAAAAAAGCCAAATCCCCCGCAGACTGCCAGGCCGGCAATAAATGCCGGCCCGTATGCTGCGGGAGATTTGACCAAACGGTAAATTTATAAAATGAAACCATTAATGATACATTTTTTCTTCCATTACCTGTAGTTCATGGAACTCATTTTTCACAATCGCTGCCATTTCCGGTGTCAGCCCTTGCATATGCTCCGCCTCCAGCCAGGCGTCTGCCATCTCCTGTCCCATTTCCGGCCCGATAATAAAACCGCCCATACAAAGTACATTTGTATTGTTCACCTGTCTGGAACGCCTTGCCTGGTAGACACTTTCACACAGGGCTGCATACACGCCTCTGTGCTTATTGCAAATAATGCTGACACCCATACCGGTCCCGCAAATGGCTATGCCGCGATCATACTCGCCGCTCTGCACGCCTGCGGCCACCTGGGAAGCCACATCCTGGAACAACTGAGGCGTATCCGGGTCCACGTCAAAGATATCATACCCCGCTTCTCTGAGATGGGCGCAAACGGCATTCTTCAGGTCAAAGCCGCCCGGATCGCCGCCAATAATAATATGCTTTACAGTTTTGTTTCTCATCTGGGCCACCAGCCTCCTTTCCGGAACTTACTCAATATTCCTGTGATTTGCCTCCATGTCTTCATAAGACATGCCAAGCCGGTCCTTGAGCAGGACAGCGATCACATCCATCAGAAGATATACATGTTGTTCAAACTGATTGCCCATGGGCTGGACAGTCTCTACCACATCATGCTGGGTCGGTGCATCCCCCTCTGCATGCTTTTCATCCAGATATACAGTGGAATGTACAAACAGAACACAATCCCCGTAACGTCTTACCAGCGGCCCTGTTGGCAAACCGGTTATAAATGCCAGTCTCGCACCCGTTTTGGATGCCTGCTCCACAATTCTTCTGTGAATCCCCACATCTCCCCTGCCGTCACAGAGAAGGAACAAATCCCCCTCATGCATACCCACAGTGGTGTCATCCATCAGCCAGTATACGGATTTCCCCAAATGCGCCAGCCGCATGGCGAACCCCCGCATGGAAATTCCTTCCCGGCCCGTTCCGTAGACAAAAATATGTTTTGCACGGATTATTTCATCCATAAAAGCGTCAAGCTGCCGCATATCCAGACGTTCAAATACCGCCTCATGCTCCGCAACAATCGCTTTTGTCAGTCGTTTGTAACTTTCTTCAAAATCCATCTTTTCCTCCTGTCACAACTTTCTGATGACAATCTCATGAGGCAGATACACAGTCCGCATCTCATCATTGGGAAAGGCAATCCGATGGATCAGCAGTTCCGCCGAGGTTTTTCCCAGCAGATTTGCGTCTCTTTTCACATAATTAAAATCACTCTTGACTATGTCCAGCGCTTCAATCCGATCCATGCCGATACAGGCAACGTCAGACAGTGTAAATCCATGGTCATATAACGCTTTCAAAAATCCGATGCTGGTACAGTTGTTGCAGGTCACCACTGCTGTGGGACGTTCATCCGATTCCAGCATACGGCTGGCCAGTTCATAGGCACAGGCTTTGGAATAATCTCCCAGATAGCAGTATTTCTCTTCAAACGGAATGTGATTTGCCTCCAGGGCATCTTTATATCCTGCAAGCCGGATTCTCGCAAGGACCCGTTCCAGCGTCGCATTGATAATCCCGATTCTGCGGTGCCCGGCATGAATCAGTGCCTGCGTCGCTTCACAGACTCCTCTTCGGTCATCAAAAAAAACACCGTCATACTCGCACAGACTGTCCACATTCCTGTCCATGATCACGACGGGGCCTTCCAGTTCCTGAATCAGATGATTGATTTCCTTTTTCTGATCCGATGTGTCATAATCTATGGCCGGATCATACAGCAGTCCCACAACACGATGCTCCTTCAGCATCTGAATGGATTTTCTGTCCTTTTCAACTAGATCATCCGTATTGAAACAGATCATTGTCAGATGATGTTTATCAAGAACACTGGTAATGCCCCGCAGCGCTTCCCCGAAAAAGGGATTGTCAATTTCAGGCACAATCACCCCCACGGTAGAGCTGGTCTGCCTGGACAGATTCCTCGCGGAGGCCGACGGCGTATAACGCCGTTTGGCAATGATGGCCATTACCTTTTTCCGCGTGCCCTCTTCCACGGAAGACGGGCGGTTCAGTACTCTTGATACTGTCGCTTTGGAAACACCTGCTTCTTTCGCAATGTCATTGATTGTCACAGTTTTCATGGTGTAACCTCCTCTTCTTAACACATAGGAAGCCGGGGATTACCCGATTTAATATCGTTTCATGTTTCATATAGTTGTAACCGGTTTCATCTGTAAATTTTAAAGTGAATGGTGAAATTTGTCAAGAGGTGCGATACAGAATCCTTTCACTTTTACAGGAAAGATGCTTCTGCTTTGGAGAACACCTGTGATTTGTAGGGCCAGAAGCAGGAAAGCCCCCTCAAACCGAGGGGGCCGGAATTTCTGCTTCTCCTGACACAACCGCATTTCATGCAGTACGTATCTGTTCTTATGCCGGGTCATTCAAAATCCCTATGAAAACCGGTATATTGGTACTGTTTTCCACGATGGCATATACAAACGGCCTGTCAAGACATACATCCCGCATGGGAACAGACGCCATTGTCCGTTTCATCTCCACAGCCGTTGCCGCGCCTGCCTTTGTGCCCAGTTCATCCACACTGATATAGGTTTTGTGGATTACCCGGCTGATACAGATCCCCTCCGTTCCCGACTCTCCCATACCGCTGAAATCAGCCCGTCCGGGATCGAATGCATCTTCCATTCCCATAGCCGCCAGTACCTCCTGCATCTGCACGGTAAATTCTGCCTCAAACCGGGGCAGCACTACATGCACGCTTTCCTGTGACGCCTCCGCCAGCAGTGACTGGAAGCGACGGCCATCCAGAGTATTTATGTATTCTTCCGGTGTCATACCCTCTGTGGGCAGAAGCGCTACAAAACTGTACCCGTCCTCATATGGCTTCACAAAGCCAACCGCATTTTCATCCTCTATATATATTTTTTCCGTGGAACTCATCATCAGGGCTTCCTTTTGCTCACCTGACTGGTTTGTAAAAATGCCTTGACGAACGGAAGATTCCGTATATGGATTACGCCAGCGGCCCTCGAAGGCTGCCGCATTGATCAGATACATCACCGCATCTCCCGGCACATCGTCCAGGATTTTGGGAATCAGCCCCTTTGTCTTCTCCTTCGTCCAGTTATTTATCTCATTCAAAACGGATTCATCAAAAGGCGCCTGCCGGATTTCCGCATCAAAATAAAAGCTGCTCGCTTCCAGGAATTCTGCCTTTGGCGTAAAGCGCTCCTTTTCTTCCGGAAACCAGATGGCGTTTGCAAGACTTACATCAGCCCCGTCCGTATGGATCAGCCCGTCCCGCCAGGCCTTTATGTTTCTGTTCAGGCTGTCCATATCCTGTCCCCTGCCCAGAACGGAAAGCATCTGTGACTGGGTATCTCCTCTTGCACCACCTGCCGTCATAGACAGTGCGGATAACACGGACACAGGTGAAATCATCACATTCCCCTGCTCTGTTTCACAGGTCTGCCTGAGCAACGCTATGGCAAAATCTGCCGTATCTGCCGAAAATGTCTGCAGCCCTGCTTTGCCTGACAGTTTTGTGATCCACCTTTTTCCTCTCATTTCCTCCTCCGTCGTGTCCGCCTTTGCTCCCCCACTTTCGGATACTGTGGGTATTGTCTGGCCTTTCCGATCCGCTCTTTCTGTATTGTGCATCGTATTACCGGCTGTATCCATGTTGTTTTTCCCACATCCCTGGCACAGCAGCATAAGCGCCGCACATACTATGTATCCCCATTTTCTGAACATATGTTTCCTCATTTCCGTAAATGTCTCATCTGTGAGCTTCTCACAGGCCCAACACTTTCATTCCGGATGCCTTCCTTTGCCCTCCTGGAATCTTAGGAACAGTCTCTGGCCCGTACATCCATGGTTATCTGACAGTCTGCCAGATGTTCATAATTGATTTCCAGTGCATAATCCACGTTGACACGGATTTGTTCTTCCGCCTCTTCCACACTGATCTGCCGGGTGTCAATTCCGATCAGGATGCTGCCGAAAGGAGTTTTGTAATCTGTCACATTTTTCTTCTTCTCTTCAAAAATCATATGGACATTGATCAGGCCCCGTTTCGTCAGATCCAGCGTCTCACCGTTCCATTTGATAATATTTTTGGTGGTATCCCGGAAGCCTTCCATGGCTTCCTCATAGATTACATAATGATGGTTATTTTTCTTGTAATATTCCGCAGCCGTAACGGTTTCCAGATCACCTGCGTCATTTCCGCTTTCAAACTGCAGACCTTTGATGAAAAGCAGTACATCTTTTGTCATACCCTTACCTCTAATATTCTTCTATGTTCACTACCTTTGCCGACAATACCCCGTATTTGATAATGGAATTGGCAAACCGGATAAATTTATCCGCACCGTCGCTGACGAAAAACTGATACCGATTGTCTCCCAGTTCCGGTTTTGACTGGTTGAGCATATGTGCCCCTTCCAACAGTTCCCGCAATTCCCGCGCCGTCTCATAGGCGGGGTTCACAAGCGTCACATGCCCGCCCATCACCTTTCCGATCGTTGCACGGATCAGTGGATAATGGGTACATCCCAGAATCAGCGTGTCAATGCCGCTGTCAATCAGACTGCTTAAATAGCGCAGGGCAATCTCATCCGTCACAGGGTCATTGAGCAGCCCTTCTTCCACAAGGGGCACCAGCAAGGGGCAGGCTTTTCCCAGAACTTCCATCTCTGTATTCTGTTCTTTTATGTATCTCGCATAAATGCCGCTGCCTATGGTAGCCTCTGTCCCGATTACGCCAATACGGCCATTTCGGGTTACATCCATTGCAGTTTTCGCACCCGGCCTGATTACACCGATGACCGGAATGTCGATTTCCTTCTCAATCTCGTCCAACGCATAAGCGCTGGCCGTGTTGCAGGCAGCCACGATTGCCTTTACATCCTGCTGTCTCAGAAAACGTACAATCTGCTCAGAATATCTTGTCACCGTTTTTCTGGACTTGCTTCCATACGGCACACGCGCCGTATCTCCAAAATAGATGATCTGTTCATTGGGGATCTGGCGCATAATTTCCCGTACAACCGTGAGCCCCCCGACTCCCGAATCAAAAACCCCTATGGGTGCACTGCTGTTCATTGTTCTTTTCCTCTTTTACTTTTTGCCCATGATCGTTTCCCAGAACCGGCTGCCAATTTCCAGTTCATCAGGTCCCGCTTCCAATATATTAAAAAAGCATTCGCACCCCGGCATTATGAGATTGTTGTCCTCCCTGTGGGGTTTGGCCTCTTTTTCTGTTCCGGAAGGCGTATCTGCCTCCGAAACTTCATAAGTTTCTTCTGTCATACTGAAATTGGGATACAGAATCCCCCACCAGCCGGCGGACAAAACCGCCACAAGTGCCAGTTGTCCTATATATATGTGAATACAGAAATTTTTAATACGTGTTATCATGGCAAACCCTCCATTTTATAATCTCTATGGAAAGTTTTGCCAGATCCCGGTTATTTATTCATGTCCCTTTGCTGCATCTCTGTCTTTATGAATCTTCCGCATGATGGCCTCTTCCTGATTGTTTATATGGATTTTTACAATCTGTGCCGCTTTTTCCTGATTCTTTTCCATGATGCTCTCATACATAATTCTGTGTTCGCTCATAATCTGCGAGTGCTTCGTTATATCTTTTATATATTCGAACCGATAGCGGTACATCTGCTCACCCAGATTACTTACAAGCTGTACCAGCCTGGCATTTCCGGATGCTTCCACAATGGCGTCATGAAACGCCACATCCGCACTGGCGATGGCGCCGGTATCCCCTGTGCGCACCGCCGATTCCACCTGATCCAGATTCGCTTTCAGGCCGTCCTTTTCTTCGCCGGTAATCCGGTCACAGGCCAGCTCAATCGCCAGGCTTTCCAAAGCCTGCCTCACTTCCAGCACATCCTTCAGATTCTTTTCCGTAATATTGGCCACTTCCGCCCCTCTTCTGGGGACCATGGTTACCAGACCTTCAAGCTCCAGCTTCCGGATGGCTTCCCGGATAGGCGTTCTGCTCACACCCAGCCTGTTTGCCAGGTGGATCTCCATCAAACGTTCTCCCGGCTTGAGTTCTCCGGTCAGAATACCTCTGCGCAGTGTTTTAAATACCACATCCCTGAGGGGAAGGAATTCGTCCATATTTACCTGCAGGGAATCTTCACTCATTTTCATAAACCCGCTCCTTTAATAACGCCCGTTTCCTATTCCCCATCGGAGCAGGGTGGCTTTTCCACACAGCCCCGGTTCGTACAATATGTAACAAACAGATCCTTTGCAATCCCCTGCTTTTTCAGTTCTCCGCAAGCCATTTCAGCCTGATGGGCCGTCTTGAAAATCCCGAACACGGAAGGCCCGCTGCCGCTCATCAGTGCGGTGACTGCACCACAGTTTTTTAATCGTGTCTTGATTTCGGATATTTCAGGATATTTCCGCTCTGTTACCGTTTCCAGAATATTTTCCATATAATAGCACATGTTATCCATATCTCCGCCGCGTACTGCCGCCTCCACCCTGTCCATATCCGGATGGTGTACAACCTGTTCCACATGAAGATTCTCATATACATATTTGGTAGATACATGTATATCCGGTCTGGCAATTACCAGATGCGCCTCTGAAATCCCCGGAAGTGGCGTCAGCCGTTCTCCTATCCCTTCGGAGAGCATGGTGCCGCCCACAATGCAGAATGGCACATCTGCGCCAATCCGCACACCCAGCCGTTTCATTTCTTCCACATCCATACCGAGAGAAAACAGCCGGTTTAATCCATGAAATACTGCCGCCGCGTCACTGCTCCCGCCGGCCAGCCCGGCCGCCATGGGAATCTGTTTCTTCAAAGTAATCTTCACACCGCCTGACACCGGATGCTCTTCCATGATCAGCTTTGCCGCTTTGTAGACCAGATTGGTTTCGTCCCCTGGAAGATCCCGACGATCCACCTGTAAATGAATGCCCTCATCTGCTGTCTCAAAAGTCAGTTCGTCATACAGATGTACCGTCTGCATAATCATCCTGACCTCATGATAACCATTCTCCAGCCGTCGGATCACATCCAGCCCCAGATTCACCTTTGCCATTGCCTGTAATGTAAATGCTTCCATAGGTAGTTCTGTCTCCCTTTTATTTTTGCACGTGTCCAGTATTGTACTTTGTATACATTAAATTGTACCTTATTATATAGAATGAGAAAGAGTTCGTCAAGGTGTATTACCGGGTTTGGAAAATTTAAAAGTCCAATCAGCAAAAATCCAAAAATATCCACCCTTTCTCTTAACAATCCACCCTTTCTGTCCGATATAAGCTATAGCAGAAATGAACGCCAGGAAAAGGCATAACGTAGTTCAATTCGGACAAGGAGGTTTTAATCATGAGTGTAAACGGAATTACATCAGGCGCCAACACAGATTATAGTGTGTATAACAACAGTACCAGTGGAAAAAATCCCGTTTCCGATGGAAAGACAGAAGAAAACGCAGCCGGCACAGGTTCCGGCGTAGTCTATGAAAAATCGGAAGAGACAAAGAAAGATCCTGTCAAAACAACCTACAAGCCCAATACGGAACTTGTAGCAAAATTAAAGGCAGATGCAGAAGCCCGCACGGCCCAGATGAGAAGTCTGGTAGAGAAGATGATGCTGGGACAGGGCAAAGCATTCGGTACTGCCAACGACGACAGCATGTGGAAATTCCTGGCAGGCGGTAATTTTACCGTAGATGCCAAGACAAAAGCACAGGCACAGGCAGATATCGCTGACGACGGATACTGGGGTGTAAACCAGACATCCGACCGTATTCTTGATTTTGCAAAAGCCCTTTCCGGTGGAGATCCGGAAAAGATGGAAGAAATGAAAAACGCTTTTATCAAAGGCTTTAAGCAGGCTACCGGCACCTGGGGAAAAGATCTTCCCAGCCTGTCCAACCGTACCTATGACGCGGTTATGGAGAAATTTGATAAATGGAATGCGGACAACAAAAAACCTGATCAGACTGACAAAACAGAAAAACCCGATAAAACGGAAGATGTCACACAGTCTCAGGCCTGACAGATCAAAAAACCTTCCGGCGGCGCCGGAAGGTTTTTTCATAAAATTTGCTTCTCTTATCTTACAATCAATATTTTATCCCCTGCTTTGAGCAGATCACTGCTGAGATGATTGGTTTCCCGTATCTGTTCCAGCGGGACGTAATATTTCTTGCCCAGTTTCCACAGATCATCCCCGTCTTTTGCCACATAGGCCACAATGGTTGGCAACTCTTTCAAAACCTCCATATCAGGCTCTGTGATGGAAATATCCGTGATGGTATCTTCTTCACTACTGCAAAATCCCAGCAAGCCAAAACCAAGTACCCCTTTCACATCCAGTTCACTGCTGCTTAGCGCCGTAACCATAAGTTGTTCAATAACGGGTGTTATATCATAATTACACGCCTCACTGATACCTGGTGTTTCCAGCACATATCGAAATGGCAGTTCACACCGGAAAGAAGCCAGTCCCCGTTCCTCTCCTGCAGGATATATTGCTTCCACTGTCAGGGTTCCCGTCAGCTCGACACCGTCCTCTGCAAGCTGGGTATCATCAATCGACACTTCTCCGCTGCTATGACAGATTTCCGTCATTTCCGGGCTTCCGGCAGGCAGTTTTACCTGTTCCGCTATTTTGGTTCGTCCCGAAGTGCGCAACATCATCCGGCTGAAGATTCCCTGTTTCACAACGGCCTGCACATCTTTGGATACGCCGTATACATCTTTCAGCGCCTCTACCTGCTCTTCCTCATACAGCTTCATATCCAGATCCAGCACGAGATCCAGGCATACCACTCTTTCCTCTCCGTCAAAATCGCTTCTCACTTCCACTTCGCTGTGACTGATTTTCCAGGAAAGATCGGGCGCCATGGATTCCCGGCAGCCCTGACATTCCAATATTTCCCGGAACGGAATGATTTTTTCAAAGCATTTCAGCGGTTTCTCTTCTCCCTCGCCTTCATACAAGACGAATACCTGTATTTCTCCCTGGGCAACAATCTGTTCATTCAGCGCTTCAAAGGTCATGCCCAGAATCTTCACATCTTCCCATATCATTTCAAAAATATTGGGAAAGCTCTGTGGCATTTCAATTTCTTCTTTAAATCGCAGAATATCTTTCTTCTGTATAGCAATTTCAGTCAATGTCAGCAATTCTTTCCTGGTTTCCACCGGTTCATCGTGGTACAGTTCCACAGCGATTTCTTCATCGTACAATTCCTCCACGGAAAGGGTCATTGCAATCAGCGCACGCACACTCAGTTTTCTGGAATTGATCATGTCAATGCTCAAATCTTCCAGCAGCGGTTCGGCTTCCACAGTATCCCCATTCCTGACGCCGTCCATGTAAACCTGTTCCTCAAAGGGAAGCTGTCCCTCCATGCGGTTCGCGCCGCCATCCTGGGCCATATAGAGAATTCGGAACTCCAGCTTCCCCTTTACATTCACATGATCTTCCGTGGGTTTGATTTCATCAACGACCACGCTTCCCCGCTCCAGGATAAGACGTTCCATATCCGGTTTCTGATCCGGTACGTTTCTGTCGTCCTCCAGCGTAATCTGCGTTGCTGCCCTGCATTTTATACGATCCATATGTATATTTTTCTTTATTAATTCCATACTGAAACCTCCCTGCGTCTCCTTACACTAAGGTATGACACAGGGAGGTTCTTTATGACTGGACGCAGCCGATTATCTCACGGATATCCGTTACGCCGCTGCGTTCCATATAGGATTCGATTCCATGGATGACATGGATGGTGGCACAGGGATCGGTAAAATTCGCCGCCCCCACGGCAACCGCCGTTGCACCGGCCATCAGAAATTCCACGGCGTCTTCACCGCTTTGTATGCCGCCCATACCGATGATGGGGATGTCCACCGCACTTGCACACTGGTACACCATCCGCACGGCGACCGGTTTGATCGCCGGCCCTGACAGGCCGCCGGTTTTATTCGCCAGTGCAAAAGTTCTCTTCGCAATATCAATTTTCATGCCGGTTATGGTGTTGATCAGGGAAAGGGCGTCGGCGCCCGCCGCCTCCGCAGCCCTGGCCATTTCCGTTATATCCGTTACATTGGGGCTCAGCTTCATAATAACGGGCTGTCGGGCTTTCTTTTTAATCTGCGAGGTAATGGCATATAAACTGTCCGCATTCTGTCCGAAGGCTATGGCGCCTTCTTTGACATTGGGGCAGGATACATTGATTTCCAGCATATCCACGCCTGTATCTCCCAGACGTTCCACCACTTCCTCATATTCTTCCACTGTTTTCCCGCACACATTTACGATCATCCGCGTATCGGCCTGCTTGAGAAAAGGCAGGTCCCGTTCCAGAAAAACTTCGATTCCCGGATTCTGCAAACCAATGGCATTGAGCATGCCACCATACACTTCTGTTATGCGGGGCACCGGATTCCCCGGCCAGGGTGTGGATGCCACACCTTTTGTCACAACGGCGCCCAGCTGATTCAGATCCACAAACTCGCTGTATTCGATACCGGATCCAAAGGTTCCGGAAGCCGTCATAACCGGATTTTTAAATGTTACTCCTGCGATTGTCACTTCCGTTTTCATCATATGTCCACCTCGCCTGCTTCAAATACCGGTCCTTCCGTACAGATTCTTGCATGATTCACATGGGAATGGCCATCTTTATGCACGGTCTTACATACACACCCCAGACAGGCACCCACACCACAGGCCATGCGTTCTTCCAGCGAAATATAGGCTTTGATGCCCTTTTCCTGCGCATAGGTTTTGACTGCCCGCAGCATCGGCATGGGCCCACAGGCATAGATCAGGTCTGCCTGCAAGTCATATGTCCTTGCCGCATCCAGTACATTTCCCCTGACACCCATGCTTCCGTCCTCTGTAGCCGCATAAAAGTGACCCAGGCGCACCAGATCTTCCTGCAAAAACAGGTGGCTGTCCCGATACCCTGCCACAATGTTTGTTTCTCCCGGCAATTCCCTTGCCAGTTGCACAAGCGGCGGTATCCCAATGCCGCCCCCCAGCAGCAACGCCCGCTTTCCCTGCGCCGGTTCCAGTGGGAATCCGTTTCCCAGCGTCCCCATAACGGCAATATCATCCCCTGGCCCATATGTGGAAAATTCTGTCGTCCCTTTCCCTGCCACCCGGTAAACGATACGCAGTCGGCCCGATTCCACATCTGCCTCACAGATACTGATGGGCCTGGGCAGAAGTGTGCTCTCCCCCCTGGGATACACCATGATAAACTGCCCCGGCGCAGCCTGCCCGGCCAGTTGTGTTTCGATCCACATATCGAAGATGCCCGGCGCCAGTTCTTTCTGTGACACCACCTTACCGGTAACTTTTTTCTTTTGTCCCATAAAGTTCCTTTCCTGTTAACCTTTTCATATGATCTGTACGCTTGTCTGAACGTCGATTTCGTTTAAGCCTTACTCTCTGTATACAATCCGGCCGTCACAGACTGTCCCCTTTACTCTTCCCACAAGTTCCATATCCGTAAACGGTGAATTGCAGGACCTGGAGGCGAACTCCGTTATCCGAAAGTGCTCCCCGGGATCAAACAGAACCAGATCCGCCGGGCCTCCCTCCGCCAGATACCCCCGGTTCAGCCCATATAACCGGGCCGGAGAGCACGTCATCTTTTCCAGAAGTGACATAAGTGTCATATATCCCGGCCTTACCAGAGACGTAATCCCCAAAGCCAGCGCCGTTTCCAGACCAATAATGCCACTGGGCGCCTGGGTCAGAGGTTTTGCTTTTTCTTCGGCGCTATGGGGGGCATGATCCGAGGCAATCAGTCCAATGCTCCCGTCCTTTAGTCCTTCGATGATAGCAAGCCTGTCCCCTTCTTCCCTGAGCGGCGGATTCATCTTGGCCAGCGTGCCGTACCTGATAGCCGCATGCTCATTCAGTGTAAAATGATGCGGCGTTGCCTCCGCATAAACCGAAATGCCTTTTTCCTTTGCATTTCGCACCAGTTCCACCGTTTCTTTGGCACTGATATGCTGTATGACAATCCTGGCCCCTGTTTCTGCCGCCAGGCGGATATCCCGTTCCACCATACGGATTTCCGCCTCTCTCCCGGCACCACCAATGCCGTAGTATGCTGCCGCCTCACCCGCATGGATTCCGGGGGCAGCAATGTATGCCGGGTCCTCTTCATGAAAACTCAGGACTGTTCCCAATCTTGCCGCCTCTTTCATAGCCGTTCTGGCGATTTCCTCGTCCAGCAAGGGGATTCCGTCGTCGGTAAATCCCACTGCCCCGGCCGCCAGCAGCCCTTCCATGTCTGTCAGTTCCCGGCCTTTGAGCCCCTTTGTCACAGCGCAGCAGCTTTCCACATGGATGCCCGCCTGTCTCCCTTTCTCCAGCACATAAGCCAGTGTTACCGCGTTGTCCACCACAGGTCTGGTATTGGCCATCAGCACAACCGTGGTAAAACCTCCTCTGGCCGCCGCTGCGCTTCCACTCTCAATATCCTCTTTATACAGAAAGCCCGGATCACGGAAATGTACATGTACATCCATCAATCCCGGCGCCACAGTCAGGCCCGTGGCATCATATATCCGCACATCCGGTATATGTTGCAAATCCTGCCAGTCTCTCCGATCCCCCATGCGGACAATTCTGCCGTTTTCCGCCAGTATATCCCGGTATCCTTCCTGCCCCGATGCCGGATCCATCACATATCCGTTCTGAACCAATAGGCGGTTCATTTCAATCACCCCGATTTCGTGCTTTATACTGCTCTTTTCCCAACATTATATAAAAAATCTCATTCAAAAACAACCGCCTTATCCAGGTTTTCCAGCTTCATCACAATATACGGACAGGATGGGCTCTTCTGCCTGGCTTCTTCCGCCGTAGGCCCCAGCAGATTGGTGTGGACATAAACGGCGTTTTCCGTTTCGTACAGTTCTGTTACGGAAATGCTGTATCCCCCTGTGGGCTGTTTGCCATAGCCCACACATATGTACAGTATATTTTCATCTGTAAAGGTCAGCCGGAAACTTTCCGTTTTTTTCTCCTCCATCATCTGTTTCAGCTCTTCCGGAAGCTGCTCCGCAGAAAGCACCGTAAATTTCAGATCCCGCAGCTTCTGGGTCTTGCCCTGGGTCTTCCCGCATCCCACCACAGCCACAATCAGCGCCAGCACAAACGCCACCTGTATCCATCGGCGTTTCATCGCCTGCACGGACAAAAATCCTTCCTGCCGCAACAGACCGGTAAATCTGTTCCATTCCCTCATATATCATCATCCAACAGAGTTTTGTAATCAGTATATGAAAAACCGTTTCAAAATATGTAGGAATTTGTCCTTACGGAATTGCAATGCTGTGAAGATTAAAATATACAAATTACACAATTTGTATATTTTAAATCGGGAATCCGTTGCACATTATATCTCTTCTGGATATAATAATAAAGTGGCTGTCAGCCATATATGACGAGGAGGTTCTACATGATTCGATTTTTATTTACATCATCATTTGTCATTTTATTCCTTATTTTCAGTGTCCCCATCCTTTTGATCGAATGGGTTGTGGGAAAACATAATCCAGACTTAAAAAACAAAACCACACAAGCCATGGTAAAATGGGCTTTCCGTGGATGTTCTGTTCTGGCAGGAGTTTCTCTGGACGTCATTGGTATGGAAAATATCCCCCAGGAAGGGGCTGTCCTCTATGTAGGCAATCACAGCAGCTATTTTGACATTGTACTCACTTATCTGTGTTTCCCCCGCCCCACCGGCTATGTGGCCAAGGTGGAAATGGAAAAACTTCCACTACTGTCTGTGTGGATGAAAAATATCCACTGCCTTTTTCTGAACAGAGACAATATTAAAGAAGGCATGAAAGCCATTATGAAAGGAATCGAAGAACTGAAATCCGGTATTTCCATCTGCATTTTTCCGGAGGGCACCCGAAACACCAACCCTGATATGATCCTTCCTTTCCGGGAAGGCAGCTTCCGTATGGCAGAAAAAGCAAAATGCCCCATTATTCCTATCTGCATCAACAATTCCAGTGCAGTCTGGGAAGCACATCTGCCAACCATGAAAAAAGCGCATGTTATCATTGAATTCGGAAAGCCCATCCATCTGGACGGACTTTCCAGAGAAGAAAGAAAATTCCTGGGCGCCCATACCCGCAAAACCATTCAGGAAATGTATGATCGCAACAAAAAACTGATTTAAGTACTTTTCAAAAATTCTATGATCTGTGAGAATCCCATACTGTGAGAGGCCTTTACAAGCACCGTTACTCCGTTAGGAACCAGACCGCCTCTCTTCATTCCGGCCATCAGTGCTTCTTTTGTCTCATAATACTGGACAAACGTATTGCTGAGTGACTTCGCCTTTGCCTTGCAGCCTCCCTGGTACATGAACCGGGACAGGCTGCCAACACAGATCAGCCCCGTTATATTCTTCTGTACCGCATATGCGCCCACTTCTTTATGATATTTGGCTTCTTTCTCGCCCAGTTCCCCCATATCGCCCAATATGGCCACTGTCCGGCCTTCTGCCTGCGCAAGCATATCCAGGGCGGAGCGCATGGATACCGGATTTGCATTGTAGCAGTCATCAATCAGGGTAAAATGCTCTGTTTTTATAATATTGCTACGGCCATCCACAGGCATCACCGCCTCAATGCCTTCTTTTAGTTCCGCTTCCGTCAGCCCGAACTGGCTGCCAATGGCGGTTGCCGCCAGGGCATTTCGTATCATATGCTCTCCCGGCAGGTTGACGGATACCCGAAAACTGCCCGTTCCGGTATGGATTGTCATGCTGCTGCCGGACAGTCCATGGGGAACAACCTCATCCGCATAATAATCATTTCTCCGTTTCATGCCAAAGGTCACCGGCCTTCTGTTCTTTACCCGCTCGATATTCCGCAGCATATCGTCATCTCCATTGAGATACACCATGCCATATTCCTGCATATATTCAAAGATTTCCGATTTCGCCCGCAGAACCCCTTCTCTGGAACCCAGAAATTCCAGGTGGCATTCTCCGATGTTCGTCAGGACACATACATCCGGCCTTGCCATCCGGCTGAGGCGGCGCATCTCTCCAAAATGGTTGATTCCCATCTCCACGACAGCAATTTCATGTTCCGGGCGTATCTGCAGCAATGTAAGCGGAACGCCGATTTCGTTGTTATAATTCCCCTCTGTCCTCAGCACACGGAATTTGCGGGACAGTACCCCTGCGATAAATTCCTTTGTGCTGGTCTTGCCCACACTGCCGGTAATCCCGATTACAGGAATCTGTAGAGTCTTCCTGTAATAGGCCGCCACATCCTGCAATGCCTGCAAAGAATCTTTCACGATAATAAAGTTTCCCGAAACCCCTTCGGGAACCCGTTCGCAGATCACACAAAGCGCGCCTTTTTGCAACACCTGGCCGATAAAATCATGACCGTCCACACGTTCTCCCCTGGTGGCAATAAAACAAAACCCGCTCTCCACTCTGCGGGAATCCAATACGATGCCCGCCACCTCCCGTTCCCGCTCCTCATCCGCGCCCCGAAAGAGGCCGCCGCATGCCTGCGCAATATGTTCCAATGTCATATGTTTCATCTGCTATTCCCTCTGATTTCCAAGTGATACTTCTATCAGGTGTTCGCACAGCGACCCGAAATCCATCCCCTCTGCCGCTGCCTCCTGAGGCAAAAGTGACGTAGGTGTCATACCCGGCAGTGTATTGGCTTCCAGACAGTAGATTTTTCCCTGGGCGTCCATCATAAAATCCATACGCGCATAAGCTTTCAAACGCAATGCGCGAAACACCGCTTCTGCAGTCCGGCGCAGTTTCATCTCCGCAGCCTCCGGAATATCCGCCGGACAAGTCTCCACCGTACTGCCCGCCTGGTATTTGTTCTTATAATCATAGAATCCTGTCAGTGGTGCTATTTCGATAGCCGGCAAAGCCCTGCCTGCTATCACGCCCACAGAGAATTCACGGCCCCGGATATACTGCTCTACCAGTATTTCCCTATCATACCCATAGGCTTCTTTTTTGGCTGCCTCATAGGACTGTTTGTCCTCGCATATGTACACGCCCACGCTGGAGCCTCCGCTGCATACTTTTACCACACAGGGAAAAGATACCGTCTCTGTTTCCTGTTCTCCCTGTTTCAGCACAAAGCCCTGAGGCGTTGGTATCTGATTTTGCAGAAACAGCTCCTTTGATAAGGATTTATCCATGGCAATGGCACTGCTGAGATAATCACTCCCGGTATAACGGATCCCCATCAGATCAAACGCCGCCTGTACCCGGCCGCTCTCCCCATCCCCGTGGATGGCCATGAATACAATATCCGCCTGCCTGCAGACTGCAAGCACACCGGGGCCAAAATACATCCGGTCTCCATCGGGGCGCAGGGCTTTGACGCTTTCCAGATCCGGATGGGTTTCCACAATCTTAGCCATACCCGCCACCAGATCTCTGGATGTTTTAAAGAGATCCTCAGATACTTCCTCAGCGGTCCCCAAATATACATCCAGCAGCACCGTCTGATGGCCTCTCTGGCACAACGCCTCATATATCATGGCCCCGGATGAGAGGGACACGTCCCTTTCCGTGCTGATCCCGCCTGTCAATACAACTATTTTCATATACTTTCAAACTCTCCTTTTTCTGTCTTCAGGGGTTGCTCAACCGTTCGCTGAGAATAAAGAGCAGGGAGGATATCTGTACCACATTCTCCATCACATCGCCTGTCTGCTCCTGCCCGTCCTGCCAGGAAACGTGGCATATGCTGTCCGGGTTTCGTCCCATCAAATAATGAAGCTGATTCTCAATCACCGTGCTGTACTCATGGTTGGTAATAATATGATTTACCACACAAATCCGTACTGTCTGCTCCAGGATTGAGCCAAGTAACCCGATCTCATCCTCACTGCAAACCAGGAAACCGCTTTCTTTGGATTTTTGCGCCATCTCTTCCGCCTCCTCCATAATCTTTTGCATCATGGCGTTACAAAGTTCGATATCCACATCGTTCCTGGTATTCATATAGGTAATGCTGCCGAAAAACTCCGCGTCGGACAGCCTGCCTGCCTTTTCTGTACTGTTTCCAAGATACTCTTCTGCCAGCCCCAGATACTGCCCGCTTCCTGTGAGACGATAGAGTTCCGCCGCCGCCAGTGCAATCAAGTCATCTGAAACAAACAGATCCTTCTCCGCACATTTCCAGGCCGTCTCCGCTGCCTGCAGGCATTCACCTGCAAACTCTGTCTCCGTCCCTCTGATCTGGTATGCATATTTTGCCAGTGTCGCCGCAAGGTATGCGCATGTCCTGCCGCTGCTGCCTTCAGCCTGCGCCTGCCCGATCAGCCACCTTGCCTCATATCTGCATTCGTCCAGAATATCCGCCGTTTCATTACCGCTTTCCGGTATGCCTGTATCATCCGTATACACTTCGGGAAACATCTCATAGGAAAGCAGAAGCCGGTACATGCTCCGGCAGGCATCCGTCACCTTATCCTCGCCAGTCCCTGCCAACTCCCAGCCTGCACTGCTCCCCCTCCCCCGCATGGCATGCAGTCTGCCACACGCACGCAGGAACAGGGAATATTCCAGATGATCATGAATCAGAAACGGATAGGACTCTCCATACAGGTCAGTCTGAATATAATAATTGCCCGGAATCCTGTACTCCGAAAAGTCTCCATAACCAGTATATTCCGTTCCCGCAGAATCATTCCCTTTATTTTCCACGACACCGGTATAAACTATCTGCCGGGTTTCCGCATCCCTGATCACAAAGGTGTCCGGCAATGATTCCCCCCGGAATATGGCCAGTTTTTCCTGATCGGGTTCATAGCCCATTCTGTTGACACAAATCCACGGAACGGCGGACGGCACTTCCCCCGAAGCGCCGTCCTCCTCCTCTTTCATATCGGGCATTTGCCCGTCTGTCTGCGTTTCATTTCCTGTGCCGGCAGCCCCGCAGCCGCTCAACAGGACGGATATGATGCAAACCCATATTAAAAATCGCTTTTTCATTGTTTCAGTATACTATTTTTATCCCGTTTGGTAAAGCGTTTCACCTCTTAAAAATGTGTATTCCTGTAAACGATTTTTCCGTCGATGATGGTCATCAGCGTATGAGTGAAAATTTCCATGGGGTTTCCGTCGAAAATTACAATGTCACCGTCCTTACCTGTCTCCAGGGAACCGACCCGGTCATCCACGCCACAGATCTGTGCCGCATATATGGTAATGGCGCGCAGCCCTTCCATCAGGGGCAGTCCTGCCTTTACCGCCAGTCCCGCACACAGCGGCAAAGAAGCGATGATAGAAACCGGATGGTCCGTGGTAATTGCAACCTTTACCCCATGGGCATTTAAAACACCCGCCGTTTTAAATGCCATATTCTGTACCTCAATCTTGCTGCGGCTGGCCAGATCAGGCCCCACGATGGCCGGAAAGCCCGATGCTTTGATTTCCTCCGCAATCATATGGCCTTCGCTGCAGTGATCCAGCGTCATACAGAGCCCAAATTCTTCTGCTATACGGATCGCCGTAAAAATATCGTCTGCCCTGTGCACATGGGCTTTTAAAGGAATCTTTCTGTCCAGGACAGGCAGCCATGCCTCATAATGGAAATCCTCCTCAAAGTCATCTCCTGCCTGGTTCTTTTTCCGCTGATAGGCTCTGGCACAGGTCAGTTCTTCCCGCAGCATGGCCGCGATTGCCATACGGGTGGACGGAGACTTGTCCTGATCGCCATAGTTTACTTTCGGATTCTCCCCGAAAGCCACTTTCATAGCTGCCGGCGCCCGTACAATCAGGTCATCAATCCTGCGCCCTTTCGTTTTTACAAATGCAAACTGCCCGCCCACCACGTTGGAGCTGCCCGGCCCGATCATGGCTGAGGTAATGCCCGCACGCACCGCATCGTCAAACGCGGCATCCATACTGTTGATGGCGTCAATCGCCCGAAGCTGGGGTGTTATGGGATCTACCATTTCATTGCAGTCGTCCCCTTCCATGCCCTTCTTCTCCTCGGTAATTCCCATATGGCAATGGGATTCTATAATACCGGGCATCACCCAGTTGCCTCCGGCGTCAATATATGTGTCCTTTTCCCGTGCACCTTCCGGGCGGTGCAGCGCCGTACAGATGTCCTCATAGGAAAATCCGGTGCCTGCCCGCAGGATTTTTCCGTCCTCTACCGCAATACTGCCCCGTTCCACCCGCTCTTTCCCTCCGGTCATGGGATACAGTGTTCCGTTCGCAATAAAAAGCATACTATCACCTCTCTTTCGTCAGTGAAATAGTATGCTTCTTTTTTGCCATATTATACATGTGGCAGTGCATCCGCGCTTTTCCGGCACAGCAAAGCCAGTTTTTGTTTTCGCGTATAACGCTTTATTTCATATTCCCGCCGCATGGCCTCCTGCTTTGTGGCAAATGTTTCGTAATACACAAGCCTGACCGGCGTACGGCTTTTCGTATATTTAGCGCCTTTCTTTGCGTTATGGGCCCGGATCCGCCCTTCCAGATCGTTGGTCCACCCCGTATACAGGCTTTTATCACTGCATTCCACCATATAGGTATAACATGCCATCCATCGTTTCCTGTGCCAACCTTACTCCAGATTGCTCAACGGGTTGACCGGTCTGCCATCCTTTGTCAGCCTGAAGTACACATTGGGCCCTTCCACACTGTAATATTTGGTAGGCGCTGCCACCTTGCCGATGACATCACCGGAGCTGATAATATCGCCCTGTAATACCATAATATCCTCTAATTGCCCGTAGGTCAACTCATACCCGTTGCCGATGTCCACAGTAACAGCCTGTCCGATTTCCGCGTCCTCAAAAACAGATAAGACTTTTCCGTCTGCGGAAGATGTAATATTCTCTCCTTCCGTCGCCGCAATCACAATGGCCGGGCTGTATTTATACTGTTGTAATGTGGGGAAATACACCGTCTTGTCCATACTGTAATTGATCAGCACATTCCCCGCCACCGGCCAGCCAAGATTGTCTTTTTCCTGAAAAGACAGGGCCTTTGCAGCTTCCATGGAAGCCGTTTCCACCGCTTCGGACTGCTGGTTTTCTCCATCCGCCGGTTTGGTTTCTTCTGTTTCCGTTTTGTCATCTTCCGATACGTTTTCTTCCGCAATGTCTTTGTTTGCGGTTTCATCCTCAGGCAAATCTGCTTCTTCATCCTTCTGATTGTCCCAGGTATTGGTTACATCACCCGAAGAAGCCTCCTGGAAATTGGGATCATAGTCCAGGTCATTTCCTTTTACCGCATCGTTGGCCTGATTTTGCTCTACGGATTCGGCAATTTCTTTTGTCTTTTCTTCCGTTTTCTTTTCCAGAGCGCTCATGTCTACCACATAACCGTCTTTATCCGCTTCATTTTTTTCTTTTACATAAAAACCGGTCATGGTCAGAGCAGTCAGGACAAATACTGAAGAAATTAACATAATGATTCTTTCTTTTTTCATTGTGGAACGATTCCTTCTCATGCTTATCACCTCATCCCCAGTTTAGCCAGTTCCGGTTTCTTTTATTCAGTTTTTTGCAATTTCACAGTCCGGAAAAAAATATTTTAAAATCTCCCGATAGTCTTTCCCTTTTTGGGCCATATCATTTGCCGTATACAGGCTCATCCCCAACCCGTGTCCAATCCCTTTTGTCAGAATGCGCCAATTCCTTCCATCTTTTTCCATGGTAATGCAAGCGGAAGGCAAACCGGTTTTCTCACGGAACTGTTCACCGGAAATCCGCTTTCCGTTCCATCCGATCTCTGTCATATACCCTGCATGGTCATATACGGCTTCTGTATCTTCCCAGAATATTTCCGTATCTGCTTCAAACATTTCGGCCAACGCAATTCCCAGTTCACGTTCTCCCATAACCCGCTCCTGTTCATATGCATCCGCGAATACATCCTCGCCGCAATCCACTGATTGCAGATAGGGAAACGTTTCTTTTACGGGCAGTGCAGAAGCATCCCTGGTATGTCCTGCGCTTAACAGAAAAAAGGGCAGTTCAACAGGGATTCCTTCATACAGGACTATCTGATTTTTTGTATCGTTTACCGCACTTTTCATTGCCTCATACTGTTCTTCATATCCGTCTCCCCATTTTTCCCGCATTTCTCCCATCGTCAGACTTTTCTGTCCAAGGGACTGATAATCAATCCGGATCGTTCCCGTCTCGTTTGCCAGACATACCGCATTGGTGCGCAGCACCACCGCCTGTGCCCTGCACGCCTGGGGGGAAAAGTCTTCCGGCAGGCTGCCGGCCAGCGCACCGATCAGATATTCTTCCAGGGGCACCTCTTCCTGCCCCGCCAGGCTTTCCCGGACAACCACATATCTGCCTGTGCCGGTTTCTTCCCCCTCCTCCACATTTCTCTCATGGAAACTGTCATATAAAAGCAATGCTCCCACGCAAAAAAGAACTGCCTTCCACAGATATTTTCCTTTGGATACAGTTCTTTTTCCATTGATACGTATATGCTTCATAAAACGCCCCGAACCTGCTGTGTTCTTACTATACATATGAGCGTTTCCTGGATTTTTATACGATGTTCCTGAAATTTAACAGTGTTTTTTTATTCATGACAACAGAAGACTCTCGAAGCGTGGCTTCTATTGCTCATGACAATAGGTTTGCCGTCGAAACCTGCAATCTATTGTTTTGCCATGTCCACATGCTGGACAGTTCCTACCGAGCCGTTTTCATAGAGGAAAATGCCGGTGTTTCGGATATACGCGTTGGTCTGGTTGTTTTCCATGGAATTTAAGGAAAAATCGGTGGATACATTTTTCAGGCAAATTGCACCGATTCCCTTTTCAGAAATATGATACAGCTGGTCTTTTCCGTTTTCATCCTGTGTCCAGATCAGCAGCTTCTCCCAGATTGCATCGTTCTCATCAATCCATCCGTTGCCGTCATCATCATATTTTGCCAGATCCGCAAATCCATTGCCGGACTGGGGCCCAAACAGTTCATTGCCATCATTAATCTTTCCATCGCCGTTTTTATCAAGCGCCAGATAACCGCTGCCCGCATTCAGCCTGGATACCTCATCCAATATCCCGTCGCCGTCTATATCAAACTTAAATTTCTGATCCGATACGGACGCCACATTGCCGTCCAGGTTGATCACAAGGGGATCGCATGTCTGTACGTTGTGATACATCATTTCATAACTCTGTTCATACGTGGCCTGGAAACTGCGGCTCATTTCCATTTCCAGGTTAAACTCTATTTTCCTTCCGTCTGCCGTCATCACACTGCCCGTGGTCTGGAACGAAGTACATTCCTCTTCCATGTATGTCTCGCTGACGGTAGATGAAATCACTGTAGTTGTCATGGACGGACTGCTCTGACCGCTCTGATCCCACGTGGAACCGGAAACGCCACGCCTGTTTCCGCTAAAAAGGGTCATCAGATACCGGATGCATTCCTGTCTGATCCGGTTATAAGAATCCATTTCATCCCTGGAGGAAATCCTGGAAATCCCGGACATGGAAAATTTATTCTGCATATCCAGCATGGCGTCTTTCTGGTTTCCCTTTCCTGTTTTTTTGCCCTCATCATCTGAAAGCATTCCGTTGAAAGTCAGGCTTCCTTCCTTTCTTCCCAAAAAGCCGGTATATGTACGGCTCATAAAACTCGATGTTTTCTTTGTTACAGAAGTGTATCTTCTGGCGGACTCCATTCCTATCGTGCTGGAATTAATTCGCAATATTACCCCCATTCTCTGATATCCCGTTCTTCCATGAAAAAAGGACAGCATTTGGGTACGGAACCTCCTGTTCCTCATCAAATACCATCCATGGTCCATCAGTGTCATATATTTGCAGAGAAAGGCATTGGCCACATGCCCTTCTCTGTAATGTATATATCGACCCAGCGGGCAAAAACTTTAGACTCTGTTATAATTAATCAGGCAGCCTTTCAAAATAATCTGCCTTTCCTCTTCTGTCATTTCCGACAGCCGCAGAGTAAACGGAGCCAGCCCGTCCTGCTTTACCACATAGGCTGTCACTTCCGGCGCCGCTTCCTCCACTGCCTTCCTGATACCGGGAACAAACAGATAATCCAGGTTTGCAAAAGGCAACTCGCCTCTGTCGATCAGAAACGGCAGCATCCCCCAGTTGATCAGATTGGAACGATAGCGTTTGGTGGCATATTCATTGGCAATGTTGGCCCAGCCGCCCAGCACTTTCTGGCAGGAAGCAGCCTGTTCTCTGGCCGAACCGTCTCCCGGTTTCACCGCGAAAATAACGGATCCGAAACCTATGTTGCCTTTTCCTGCCTCCGGAAACATGGTGTGCACGCTCTCCATCACGGGTTTCAGTTCCGGCTTCGCCTCCACAGGGCAGGTCCCCTCCGCAATCGCCTTTTGCGCAAGCTGAATGTCCTTCGCCAGCCCCACATATTCCGGCACCTTTCTGGACAGGGTGAACTCCGCCAGTCCCAGAGGATTGGATCTGTAAGAAGAAGTTTCCCCGGAAGGGATCAGTTCATCCGTTGTGGTCACAGGGTCATGAATCTCCGCCACTACCCTCAGAAGCAGATGCTCGGGAAGCTCTGCCATCTCCGGCCAGTCTTTGATATTGGGCCCAAGCCGGATCTCCACCGAAGGATCTGCCACCCCTTTGGAGTCAAAAACACGGTTCTTATAAATGGCTTCGTCAAAATAATATTGATACGAATGCAAAGAGCCGTCAAATTCCGTGGCCGGCGTCAGTACGCCCTGATTTGCAGCGGTTGCCGCTATGGATCTGGCATCCATCAGTGCAACGGAAGAAATCTGTCCGCTCTGCAGTTTGGAACCTTCCCGGTTGGGGAAGTTCCTTGTGGAGTGGCGGATGGAAAATGCATTGTTGGCCGGCGTATCACCTGCACCAAAGCAGGGACCGCAGAAAGCGGTCTTGAGCACCGCGCCTGTTTCCAGAATCGTAGCCGCACAGCCATTTTTAATCAGTTCCATATAGATGGGCATGGAGGCAGGATATACGCTCAGCGTAAAGCCCCCTGCACCGATGGAAGCCCCCCGCAGAATATCCGCCGCCGCGCAGATGTTCTCAAAACCACCGCCTGCACAGCCCGCAATAATCCCCTGGTCCACATGGAATTTCCCATCTATGACTTTGTCTTTCAGTGAATACTCCACGCTGCCGCCCAGGCTTACCCTGGCGCGCTTCTCCACGTCCGCGATGATGTCCATAGGATTTCTGCGGACTTCCTCAATGGTATAGGTATTGCTGGGATGAAAGGGCATGGCAATCATGGGTTCAATCTGATCCAGATCCACCGTTACCAGACCGTCATAATATGCAACCCCGCCCGGCGCCAGCTCCACATATTCCTCTGACCGCCCGTGGATCTCATAAAATTCACGGATGGTATCGTCCGTCACCCACACAGAGGACAGACAGGTGGTTTCCGTTGTCATCACATCGATGCCGATACGGAAATCCGCACTCAGGCTCTGTACGCCCGGCCCCACAAATTCCATCACTTTATTGTTTACATAGCCCCGCTCAAATACAGCACCGATTATGGCAAGGGCCACATCCTGCGGGCCCACGCCTTTCCTGGGCGTCCCTGTCAGATAGACGGCCACCACCTCAGGCATGTTGATATCGTAGGTCTGATTCAGAAGCTGCTTTACGAGTTCCGGACCGCCTTCCCCCATAGCCATTGTCCCCAGTGCCCCGTAACGGGTATGGCTGTCGGAACCCAGTATCATTCTGCCTCCCCCTGCCAGCATTTCCCTGGCATACTGGTGGATGACAGCCTGATGGGGCGGTACATAAACACCACCATATTTCCGGGCACAGGAAAGACCAAACATATGATCGTCCTCATTGATCGTGCCACCTACCGCGCAGAGGGAATTGTGACAGTTGGTCAGGACATAGGGCATGGGGAATTTTTCCAGCCCCGATGCCCTTGCAGTCTGTATGATTCCCACGAATGTAATATCGTGGCTTGTCAGTTTATCGAACCGTATTTTCAGCTTTTCCATATTACCGGATGTATTATGCCGCTCCAGTATGCCATAGCTGATTGTTTCTCTGGCCCCTTCCTCTTTTGTCACAGTGTTTCCCGTAAGACTCCTGATCTCTTCCGGGGCTGTGGGAGAATCCTCCACGATGCGGCTTCCGTTTACCAGGTAAGCGCCGCCGTCGGACAAACGTATCATAGATTATGCCTCCTTATTTGATCTCTACCCTGTCCAGATGCCAGATTTCATCCACATATTCCTGAATCGTCCGGTCGGATGTAAACTTACCGCAGCAAGCCACATTCAGGATAGCACTCTTCGCCCAGCCGGCTTCATTCCGGTACGCTGCCTCAACCTGTTTCTGTGCTTCGGCATAGGCACGGAAGTCTTTCAGGATAAAATATGTGTCTGCTTTTGACGTACTGAGTGTATTCAGCAAAGAGTTATACAGATCCCTGAACAATTCCGGGTTGTCAGGTGCAAATGTGCCGTTAATCAGTTCCATCAAAACTTTGCGGATATCCGGATCATTGTTGAATATTTCCATGGGATTATAGCCGCCATAATTTTCATACTTAATGACTTCATCCGAGCTGAGTCCGAAGATAAAAGCATTCTCTTCTCCCACTTCTTCCACGATTTCCACATTGGCGCCGTCCATAGTGCCCAGTGTCAGCGCGCCGTTTAACATAAATTTCATATTACCGGTACCGGAGGCTTCCTTGCTGGCCGTGGAAATCTGCTCGGATACATCTGCTGCCGCAAATATCCATTCCGCATTGGAAACTCTGTAGTTTTCAATAAAGACTACTTTAATCCGGTCTTTGATATCGGGGTCATTGTTCACCACATCTGCCACGGAATTGATGAGCTTGATGGTGAGTTTTGCAATCTTATAACCGGCAGCGGCTTTTGCACCAAAAATAAAGGTTCTGGGATAGAACTCCATCTCCGGATTATCCTTTAACTGGTTGTAAAGATGCATTACATGCAGGATATTCAAAAGCTGTCTCTTGTACTCATGCAGTCTCTTTACCTGTACGTCAAAAATAGACCGCGGATCCACTTCTATGCCATTGTGCTCTTTGATATAGGCCGCCAGACGCACTTTATTGCGGTATTTGATATTCATAAACTCATGCTGCGCCTTTTTATCGTCCGCATACAGGGACAGTTTGCCGATTGCGGAAAGATCCGTAATCCAGTCGTCTCCCACCTTTTCCGTCACCCACTTTGCAAGCAAAGGATTGCCGTGCAGAAGGAAACGTCTCTGTGTAATACCGTTGGTCTTATTGTTAAATTTCTCAGGCATCATCTCATAGAAGTCTTTCAGTTCCTGCTTCTTGAGGATTTCCGTATGCAGTCTTGCCACACCGTTTACGGAATAGCCCGCCGCAATGGCAAGATGGGCCATCTTTACCTGTCCATCATAGAGAATTGCCATCTTGCGTACTTTCTCATGATTGCCGGGATATTTTCTCTCGATTTCCTGTACGAATCTGCGGTTGATTTCCTCGATAATCTGGTAAATACGGGGCAGCAGTCTGGAGAACAGCTCAATAGGCCATTTCTCAAGGGCTTCCGCCATAATCGTATGATTGGTATACGCACAGGTCTTTGTGGTCACTGCCCATGCCTCTTCCCATGTCAGGAAATGCTCATCCATCAGCACGCGCATCAGCTCTGCCACTGCTACCGTGGGATGGGTATCGTTCAACTGGAATGTGGCCTTTTCATAGAATTTGCGCACATCCTTATGATTTCTCATATATTTGGCAATGGCCTCCTGTACGGAAGCGGAGATAAAGAAGTACTGCTGTTTCAGACGCAGTTCCTTGCCGGCATAGTGATTGTCATTGGGGTAGAGTACTTCCACAATATTCCTTGCCAGGTTTTCCTGCTCCACAGCCTTCTGATAATTTCCCTTGTCAAAAGAGTTCAGCTCAAAACATTCAATGGGCTGGGCATCCCAGATACGCAGCGTATTCACCACCCCATTGCCATAGCCCACAATGGGCAGATCATAGGGAACCGCCTTAACAGACTGATACCCTTCCTGAACAAAATGCTGTCTGCCGCTTTCATCTGTCCGTACCGTCACGTAGCCGCCGAACTTCACTTCTTTTGTATATTCCGGGCGGCGCAGTTCAAAGGGATTGCCATCCACCAGCCAGTTGTCCGGTACTTCCACCTGATAACCGTCACGGATTTCCTGCTTGAACATACCGTAGCGGTAGCGGATACCGCAGCCATAAGCCGCATACCCAAGGGTAGCCAGGGAATCCAGGAAGCAGGCTGCCAGACGTCCCAGTCCGCCGTTGCCCAGCGCCGGATCCGGTTCCTGGTCCTCGATCACATTGATATCCACACCCAGCTCCTCCAGAGCCTTTTTCACATCCTCATATGCCTGCAGATTGATCATATTGTTGCCCAGCGCCCTGCCCATCAAAAATTCCATAGACATATAATATACAATCTTCACATCCTGCTTTTCATATGCTTTCTGACTGTCCATCCAGTGATCCACCACTGCATCTTTGATGGCATAGGAAACTGCCTGAAAGATCTGCTGCGGCGTAGCTTCCTGCATAGTCTTGCGATACAGTGTCCGGACATTGTACAATACGCTCCGTTTAAATAATTCTGTATCAAAGGAAAGTTTTTTTACCTGCTTCTTTAACATGTTCTTCTCCTCTTTTTGTTTTAATTGCCGTCTGTGCCGTCTGTGTTTTCTGTTGTTATGACAATAGAAAGTTTGCAAAGCGCACTTTCTATTATTGGTATGAGTATAGCATCTTTTTTACAGTTTTTCCACTCCAACCATCACATTCTCACCGTTGATATTCCATTCTTTCCGGTTCGTGGCTGAGCGGTCATATACGATTTCATCCCCGAGGACTTTCGCCCGGATACTGTTTTCATTTTTACGGACAATCTCTGCAATGGTATCGTTCCCTTCCAGAGATACCAGGATGTGATCCATCACTTCAAATCCGGCTTCTTTCCGCATTGTCTGGATCTTGCTGATGATCTCATATACAAACCCTTCTTCAATCAGTTCTTCTGACAGTGTGGTATCCAATACCACTGTAACGCCGCCATAGCTTTCGGATACAAAGCCTTCCAACTGTGCGGCTTCAATGAGCAGATCATCCCGCTCCAGTACTTCTTCCCTGCCTTCTATCGTAACTGTCAGGCTGCCTTTTTCGTTGATCTCATCCATGGCCCTGTTGCCGTCCAGTCCTGCCAGAAGTTCCTTCAAAGCGCCCAGTTGTTTTCCAAAACGTCTGCCCAGTGTCTTTAACTGCGGTTTGAAGGTGTAGGTGGTGAAGTCCCTTACATCCTGGGAATAGATCACTTCTTTTACATTTAACTCATCCGCAATGATTTCCCTGTAGAAATCATGCAGTATGTGATCTGCCTTGACATACATCCTGCCAATGGGCTGGCGGTTTTTAATATTGGCCGTATTTCTGGCTGCACGTCCCAGAACCACTGTTTCCAGAACGCCTTCCATATTCTCCTCCAGTTCCCGGTCAATCATCTTTTCATCCGCCAGAGGGAAGTCGCACAGGTGAATACTCTCCGGCGCGTTCTGATCCACACTTTTTACAAGGTTCTGATAGATCTGCTCTGTCATAAAGGGAATCATGGGCGCAGCCGCTTTGGAAACCGTTACCAGTGCCGTATACAGGGTCATATAGGCATTGATTTTATCCTGCTCCATGCCTTTCGCCCAGAACCGTTCCCGGCCCCGTCTCACATACCAGTTGCTCATCTCATCCACAAATTCCTGCAACGCCCTGGCTGCTTCCGGAATACGGTACTGATCCAGGTCTGCGTCCACTTCTTTTACGAGGGTGTTCAGTTTGGACAGAAGCCACCGGTCCATAACGGACAGTTTTTCATATTCCAGCGTATGGGCCGTCGCATCAAAGGCATCAATATTGGCATACAACACAAAGAACGCATATGTGTTCCACAGCGTACCCATAAATTTGCGCTGTCCCTCCATCACTGCTTTCCCGTGAAAACGGTTGGGCAGCCAGGGCGCCGAATTCACATAGAAATACCAGCGGATGGCATCCGCACCATACTGCGCCAGTGCATCAAACGGATCTACCGCATTGCCTTTGGATTTGCTCATCTTCTGGCCGTTCTCATCCTGTACATGTCCCAGGACAATCACATTTTCATAGGGGGCACGGTTGAACAGCAGGGTAGATTCTGCCAGCAGGGAATAGAACCATCCCCTCGTCTGATCCACTGCCTCCGAAATAAACTGCGCCGGGAACTGCGCTTCAAACAGCTCCTTATTTTCAAAGGGATAATGATGCTGCGCGAAAGGCATGGCGCCGGAGTCAAACCAGCAGTCAATCACTTCCGGCACACGGTGCATCTCTCCGCCGCATTTTGGGCACTTCACGGTAATCTCGTCAATATACGGTCTGTGCAGTTCCACCGTGCGGGCCGCCGGATTGCCGCTCATCTGTTCCAGTTCCCTGCGGCTTCCGATGGCATGCATATGGCCGCATCCGCATTCCCAGACGTTCAGAGGCGTACCCCAGTACCGGTTACGGGAGATTCCCCAATCCTGAATATTCTCCAGCCAGTCTCCGAAACGGCCTTTCCCAATGGACTCCGGAATCCAGTGGATGGTATTGTTATTGCGAATCAAATCCTCTTTTACCGCAGTCATTTTAATAAACCAGGATTCTCTTGCATAATAAATCAGCGGCGTGTCACATCGCCAGCAGAACGGATAATCATGCTCAAATTTCGGCGCGTCAAACAGCTTTCCTTCATGATCCAAGTCTTTCAGAATCACCGGGTCCGCATCCTTTACAAACAGGCCGCCGTAGGGCGTCTCCTGTGTCATATTGCCTTTTCCGTCCACGAACTGTACAAAAGGCATATCATACTTCCGGCATACCTGGGCGTCATCCTCACCAAATGCGGGCGCAATGTGTACGATACCTGTACCATCCGTCATTGTGACATAACTGTCACATGTTACATAGTGTGCCTTTTTGCTCTGCTTCGCCACCGCTTCACCGGTGCAGGCAAACAAAGGCTCATAGGCTTTATATTCCAGATCTTTACCGCTGTACGTTTCCAGGATTTCATAGGCGCAGGTTCCCTTCTCTCCATCCGCCAGTTTTCCCAATGTCCGATCCAGCAATGCCTGTGCCATGTAATAGGTATAACCGTCTGCGGCCTTTACCTTTGCATACGTTTCATCCGGGTTAACGCAGAGCCCCAGGTTGGAAGGCAGTGTCCAGGGTGTGGTGGTCCATGCAAGGAAATATGCATCTTCTCCCACAGCCTTAAACCGCACCACTGCGGAACGTTCTTTTACAGCCCGATACCCCTGCGCCACCTCGTGGGAGGAAAGGGGCGTCCCGCATCTGGGGCAGTAAGGTACAATTTTGAACCCTTTGTACAAAAATCCTCGGTTCCAGATTTCCTTCAGCGCCCACCATTCGGATTCAATATAATCATCGTGATAGGTGACATACGGATCGTCCATATCCGCCCAAAAGCCCACGGTCTGTGAAAAGTCTTCCCACATTCCCTTATATTTCCATACGCTCTCCTTACATTTGGAAATAAACGGATCCAGACCATATTCTTCAATCTGTTCTTTTCCATCCAGACCCAGCAGCTTTTCCACTTCCAGCTCCACCGGCAGTCCGTGGGTATCCCATCCGGCCTTACGGGGCACCATATATCCCTTCATGGTACGGTATCTGGGTATCATATCCTTGATAACCCTGGTCAGGACATGGCCGATATGGGGTTTCCCATTGGCTGTCGGCGGTCCGTCATAAAAGGTATAGGTCTGGCCCTCTTTGCGGCTCTCCATACTTTTTCTGAAAATGTCATTGTCCCGCCAGAATTTTTCGATTTCTTTTTCTCTGTCCACAAAGTTCAAATCGGTTGATACTTTTTGGTACATTCTTTTTCCTCCTGCATCATACTGTTCTTCCTGAAAAGCAAAAATCCCTGTCCGTAATAGGACAGGGATAAAAGTTCCGTGTTACCACCCGTTACGCATACTCCCTCTCCCCTACCCTACCCGGGAATCGGTTCATATGGCTTCCCATAACGGAGGAAATCCGCCGCCATTTACTCTGCATCCGCATTTCCACAGCGGGACTCGAAAGTGATATTCGGTCATCTCCTACTGATACCGGGCTTGCACCCTCTCCGGCTCGCTGTCATGTTCGGAAAAAACTTACTGTCTTCGTCATCGTCTCTCTCGTGAGTTATTATAAAATGGGGATTTTGAACTTGTCAAGAGTTTTATG
Source organism: uncultured Lachnospiraceae bacterium (assembly GCA_910589075.1). Taxonomy (GTDB): domain Bacteria; phylum Bacillota; class Clostridia; order Lachnospirales; family Lachnospiraceae; genus VSOB01. Next base: position 140,520 of record CAJUSK010000011.1, on the reverse strand, counting down.
GAAAAGAAATTATAAGAGACCATTGATTTCTGCCCGGTATTCTTCTATTATGAGAGATAAGAATTTTTATTCATGGCAATGGTAAACGCTCAGAGCGGTATACGATTGTTTGTAAATGCGCAGAGGCGCAACATGTCTATGAACAGGAGGCGTATTATGGACAGACAAAATCTTACCCTGATGACTGATTTGTATGAACTGACAATGATGCAAGGGTATTTTAAACACAAAGACCAGAACGAAACCGTTATTTTTGACGTATTTTACCGCAGCAATCCCCACGCCGGCGGTTACGCCATTTCTGCAGGTCTGGAACAGGTGATCAACTATATCAAAAATCTCCACTTTTCCAGTCAGGATATTGACTATCTGGCCAGCCTGGGTATTTTCGACGAAGATTTTCTGGAATATCTGGCCACCTTCCGTTTTACAGGCGATATCTATGCGATTCCCGAAGGCAGCATTATCTTTCCCAGAGAACCATTGCTCAAGGTCATTGCGCCGATTATGCAGGCACAGTTAATTGAGACAGCCGTTTTGACGATTTTAAATCATCAGTGCCTGATTGCCACCAAGGCATCCCGTGTCTGCCATGCAGCCCATGGAGACGGTATTATGGAATTCGGCCTGCGCCGCGCACAGGGGCCGGATGCGGGAATCTATGGCGCCAGAGCCGCAGTCATCGGCGGCTGTATCGGTACAAGCAATGTGCTGGCCGGACAGCTTTTTGACATCCCCGTCAAGGGCACTCACGCCCACAGTTGGATTATGAGTTTTCCGGATGAATATACAGCATTCAAAACCTATGCGGACTTATACCCGTCAGCCTGCATTTTGCTGGCAGACACGTATGATACGCTCAAATCCGGTGTTCCCAATGCCATCCGTGTGTTCCGCGAAATGCGGGAGCAGGGTATTCCACTGACCTATTATGGCATCCGCCTGGATAGCGGTGATCTGGCCTACCTTTCCAAAAAAGCCCGTAAAATGCTGGACGAAGCCGGTTTCCCGGATGCTGTTATCTCCGCCTCCAATGATTTGGATGAATACCTGATAGACAGTCTGAAAGCCCAGGGCGCAGCTATCACTTCCTGGGGTGTGGGAACAAATCTGATTACGTCCAAAGACTGCCCCTCTTTTGGCGGCGTATACAAACTGGCTGCCATTATGGATGCCGACGGCAATTTCATACCCAAGATCAAACTGTCTGAAAATACAGAAAAAATTACAAACCCCGGCAATAAAACCATTTACCGCATCTATGAAAAAAACAGCGGAAAGATCAAAGCGGATCTGATCTGCCTTGTGGACGAGACCTGGTCGGAAGATAAGCCCCTGCTGCTCTTCGACCCCCACGCGCCCTGGAAAAAAACCCGTCTGGCTCCGGGCACCTATACCATGCGCGAAATGATGCTGCCCATTTTCAAAGACGGCGAATGCATCTATGAAACACCTAAAACCATGGACATACGTGAGTACTGCCGTAAAGAACTGGATACCCTTTGGGACGAAACAAGGCGCCTTGTCAATCCGCACGCAGTCTATGTGGATCTCTCCCAAAAATTATATGATATGAAAATAGACTTGCTGAACCAAATGAGCCGGCAAGAGGGGAATGAGTAAATTCCCCTCCTATGCCTGCATCTGTCTGCCCAGGAAGGCGGCGGCGGATAGAATCAGCTTTTTCTCCACTTCCCCCATCTTACTCCGGTTGTCATCATCCAGCAGGATAACAGCACCGATTACGTCTCCTTCACAGATGATGACACCCACCGCTTCATGTATATACTCTCCGTCAATTTCATCAAAAATCTGGATAAAGCTCCTCTCCCCTCTGGAAGCCAGGAAGGTTTCTCTTTTATCCAGCTTTTCTTCCAGGTCTCTGCTGATAGATTTTCCAACTGCATTTTTATAGCCGCCGGAAGCCGCAATAAACTGATCGCGGTCGGCGATAATGGCCGTATGCCCCGACACCTGTGCCAGACTTTCCGCATACTGCTTTGCAAAGGTATTCATCTCCCCAATGGGCGAATATTTCTTTAATATAATTTCTCCTTCTCTGTCGGTAAAGATTTCCAGCGGGTCGCTCTCCCGGATTCGTAAAGTCCTTCTGATTTCCTTAGGTATCACAATTCTTCCAAGATCATCTATCCTACGAACAATTCCTGTTGCTTTCATATTGATTTTCCTCCATCGTCTGCATCTTTCTTTCGAAACTTTGTGATACTATTATTTGTAAAGGAAGGTTTTTTATACCTATTATATTTTTCTTAAATATCTCCCAGGCTTCTTGCATGACTGCCAGATTATGCTAAAATAAATCCGGCATCTGCAAAAAAGAGGCCAGTATCAGATACACCGGAGGAAAAAATATGGGAATAGAAAATTATATTGGACAGGCACGGGATCAGTTCATCCGCAAAAGCCTTATGTCCGATGAATTTTTAGATTTTATGAAGGAAAACATGCTGCCCATCGACACACTGATGGCCAATTATCACTGTGCCATTATGGAAATCGAAACCAAATTTAACGTCCTAAACAAACAGTTTTCACTGCAATATGACAGAAACCCCATCGAAAGCATCAAAGTCCGTGTCAAATCTATGGAAAGCATTCTGAAAAAAGTTCGCCGCAAAAATATCCCCCTGACGCTGGAATCCATAGAACAGAATATCCGGGATATTGCCGGCGTCCGTGTTGTCTGTTCCTTTCAGGACGATATTTACCTGCTGGCTGACTGTCTGCTCAATCAGGACGACATTACTTTAATAGAAATCAAAGATTATATCAAAAATCCAAAGCCGGGAGGCTACCGCAGCCTGCATCTCATCGTGGAAGTCCCCATATTCCTCCAGTCGGAGAAGAAACAGATGAAGGTGGAAGTCCAGCTCCGTACCATCGCCATGGATTTCTGGGCCAGTCTGGAACATAAACTTCGTTACAAGAAAAATATCCCGCCAGAGGAGGCCAGCCTGCTTGCCAAAGAACTGATTGAATGTGCGGAAATCAGTTCTTCCCTGGATATGCGCATGGAAAAAATCCGCAACCGCATTACCAAAGCGGCACTTACAACCGCAAAGCAACAATAGAAACACTTTGCGGGCTTTCCATGTGTCATGTACAATAGAAAGTACGCTTTGCAAACTTTCAACGCCCGTTTTTATGCGCATTTATACATAAAAACGGGCGTTTGGCTGTATACCATTTGGCTGTGTGCATTAAACCACAGGCCGTCGGTTATTCCCCTCCGTCCTGCATCAGTTGTATTTCCATCTGCAGCCATTCCGTTTCTGACATCTCCATAACATTTCTGACGCGATGGCTTACAATGACCGGATCATAGGGCTTTGTCACCACATCCACAGCTCCAAGCTGCAATGCTTTGATTTCATTCTCCCGGCCTTCGCTGGCCGTTATTACAATAATGGGGATATGGGAATATACCGAATTCTGTTTTAATTCCCGGATCAGTTCAAACCCATCCATCACCGGCATAAAAATATCTGTGATAATGATGCCAATTCGGCTTACAGATTCCTTCAGAACTTCCAGTGCCTCTTTTCCGTCTGCCGCCTCATAATACTGATAGGAATCTCCCAGTGCCTGTATCAGGGATTTGCGCAGCATCGTCACATCGTCCACCAACAGTACGCCTTTTTTATATACTACCTTCACATCATCATTTTGTGTTTCCTCTGCAATCAGCTTCGCATATTCTTCTTTTCTCAATGGCCTTGAAAAATAATATCCCTGTATTTTGTCACAGCCCACATTTCGAACAAATTCCAACTGCTCCGCCGTTTCCACGCCTTCTGCCACGGTACTGATGTTCAGCAGTTTCGCCATGCGCACAATGCTGATGAGTATATTGCCCGCCCGTTTGGAAGAAGACAACTCTTCCATAAACATCATGTCAATCTTGAGTGTATCAATATCCATCTCTTTCAACATATTTAGAGATGAATAACCGCTGCCGAAATCATCCATCAAAATGAAAAAGCCTCGCTGACGGAGTTTGGAAACCAGTTCGATAATCTCCTGGGGCTTCTCCGTATAAGCGCTTTCCGTAATCTCCAAACGCAGCAATTCTCTGGGCAGCCCGTATTTTTCCAGCATTCCCTCAATGGCATCTCCAACGCCCGGATCATATAAGTCAATCCGGGATACATTGACAGACACAGGACATACCCTGCTTCCCTGACTTCGCATCTCAGCCAGAAGGCTGCATACTTCTTCCCATACATATAAATCAAGCTGCCGAATAAAACCGTTCCGCTCAAATAGCGGGACAAACACATCCGGGCTGATCGTGCCAAGCTCTGGATGTTTCCAGCGCACCAGCGCTTCCGCGCTGACCGGCCTTTCCGTAGCCGCATCATAAATGGGATGCAGCATAATATAAAACTGCCTCTCCCTGAGCGCACGTTCCATATCAGCAACCAGGTGCTGTTCATTCCGATACTTTTCCGCCAGTGCCGCGTCATAATAAGCGTAATGTTCTCCCCGGTTTTCCCTGCAGTTGGTCAGGGAAAATTTAGCCCTGTCACACATAACAGAAACCGGAAGCTGGACATCATCAATTTTATAAATCCCACACCCCAGATTAAAGTGATAGATCTGGCGGAGATTTTCCATCCGCCCTTCCACATAGCGGTACAGTTGAATCTCTTCATCCCCGGACAGAGAGGGGATACAGCAGACCAGGTTATCCGCAATGATTCTGCCATAAGTCCCTCTCTCTCCGATCCATTCACGCATTGCCTGCGCCAGTTCCAACAGGATTTCGTCCCCTTTTTCATTCCCATAGAAATCATTAATCAGGGTAAACCCTTTTATATTGAAGTACAACATGACAAATGACGTATCCGGGCTGTGCAGCAGCATACGCTTTGTCTGGTAGTAAAAAGCCAGTGACGGATACAGGTTGGTCAGCATATCCCGCGCCTGCAGGTTCCGGCTCAGTACATTGTTAATCCGTTTTTTCAATACTTCCGGGCGATAGGGCTTTGAAACAAAATCCTCTGCCCCCAACAGAAGCGCCTTCTCCACCTGAACATTTTTTCCTGGATTGGTATTGACCACCACGGGAATATGTGCATATTCCCCCTTCTTTTTCAGACGACTCAAAAAATTCAGCCCATCCGTTTCCGACAGGATAATATCCAGAAAGATAATATCCACATCCCGCCGGTCATGTAATATTTCCAGCGCCTCCCAGCCGTTTGACGCTTCCAGGATTTCATATTTCATGTCATCTTTCCATACCCGCTTCACAGCACTTCTGTCTTCCTGGGAAGAAGATATGAGCAGTACCACTCTCAAGTCTTTCATACAGTCATCTTCCTGCGTCTTCCTGAATGCGGAATCTTTCCGCCTGTTTTGTCAGTTCATCCACTACCTGCTGAACTTCCTGAAGGGTTGCATAGATCTTCTTCATGCTGGCCGCCAGTTCTGTGGTATTCTGCGCCACATTGCCAATTCCCACAGCGTTCTGATCAACCGTCTCGGAAATTCCTTCGTTAGACGTTGCAATTTCCTCCATGGTTTCACGGATCACACTGGTACCCGCCTGAATTTTATCCATAATACGCATTACATTTGTGGCATCCTGTAAATACTGCACACCGGTATTTTCCAGTTCATCATAATCAGTCATAACCCGCTCATTGACAAACCTGAGCAATTCGGATGCATTTTCTGATAATTCTGATACACCCTGTACAACGCTCTGAGAAATCTGCTGAATATTGTTGGCTGTGGATTTGCTGTTATCCGCCAACTGCCGGATCTCATCAGCCACCACGGCAAATCCCTTGCCTGCGTCTCCCGCCCTGGCCGCTTCAATGGACGCGTTCAGTGCAAGCAGATTCGTCTGTGCTGCAATACCCAGTATTTCGTCCGTCAAAACGGCTATATTTTTAATCTGACGGCTGCCTTCCACAGACTGTACAAGCGCTTTGTCAATCCGCCTGATGACTTCTTCCGCATACTGCTTGCTCTCCACCGCCTGCTTCTTGAGTTGTTCCGCCCGTTCACGCATTTCACCCGCATAACGGAAGCTGTCACCAACTTCCTCCGATACATTCTGTACCGATTCCCTGGCTCCTCTTGCATGATCGGTCAGCACGGTGGCCGTAGCGGTGACTTCTTCCATACCGGCAGCCAACTGCTCCATAGTGCTGGAAGTATCGTCTGCGTCTTCCTGGGTTTTTTCCACAAGGTTGTATACATTCTGCTGTTCGTCTGATATACGGCGGCTGGAGCTGCGTATATTCCGGATCAGATTTTCCAGAATATCCAAAAACTGATTGATTCCTGCCGTCAACACCGAAGTTTCGTCATTGGAACGTTTCGTAATCCGTCTGCTCAAATCCGCATTTTGACTCTGAATGGATTGTATGATCGCCTGCAATTCCTTTGTGGCCATATGGATCGGCCGGACGATCAGTAGATTGGCGATAAAGTACACTACCACCATGGCAGCAATCATAAATCCCATAGCAGCCAGGATAATCCGGTTGCTGTTTTCCGAAGTGCGGAGCAGCTTTGCCTCGCCTTTCTGAAACTCCTCCTGTGTATAATCCTTTAACTGGGTAATATATTTTTCCAGGTTGCTGACGGACACGCCCAGGGTATTATTTATATAGATAATCGCCATATCTTTCTTTCCATCTGCACTGTTGGCAATAATACTGTCCACCGTATTCAGGAATGCACTGATTTTATCCTCGAAGCCCTGGAACGCCTGCCCGATCTCCTCGTCGTGAATCCCCGCTTTATAGTCTTCCATGCTTGACAACAGTTCTTCCCGGCTAACTGCAATCTGTTTCTCATAGGACCGCATGGAAGATTCCGCATTGGTCATGGCATGGCAAAGAGTCACACGATAAATCTCCTCATAATCTCTGTTGATTGTCTGGATCAGATTCAGGTCCCCAACCTGCTTTCCGAACAGTTCTGCGCTTTCCTGATTGATAATTTTGATATTTGCGCTCAGTATCTGTAAGGATACAAGGGAAACTGCCACCAGAACTCCTATGACTGCCATAAACTTATAAGCTATCTTCTTCATATGTCCTCCCTGTGCTGTAAAAGCCATTCAACATTGACCCCGGAGTTCGCACTGACTGCGAACTCCGTACTGTCAGAATCTATCCTGTCATTATTTTAGTACAATATGACTATTCTTTCAACCGATTTTCACGTTTTTTCTGTTCACTTTACCATAAAATTCTCCATGGCATAACAGGATTGCACAAATGCCCACACAGTTATGAAAGCAGAAATAGTTTCATTTTTTCAAGGATACGTTCTGTCAGGGATAAAAGCATCTCGCCGTCCTTTTCCACAAATCCGCATTTTTTATAACAGTATCGCAGACATGGCTCCCCTTTTGCATGAAATGTCATTTTACTGCCAAAACCGGCCAGCAGTTCCGGCAGCCGCTCCACTCGGATAGGCGCATTCTGTGTAAACGAAAAGGTCAGCACTTCATTTTTCCCCTGTACTTCTCCAAGATACAGTTCGTGGGCCTGCCTGCGCAACAAGGCAATTCGCAGCAGATTATCCACGGAAACCGGAATCTCCCCAAACCGGTCCAGCAGCTCTTCTTTCATATCCGCACATTCCGTCTCATCCGCCACGCCTGCAATCCTTTTATAAATATCCAGCTTCTGTACTTCATTCATAATATAGGAAGGCGGTATATATGCATCCACATCCAGATCCACCACAGTGGGAAAATCCACTTCCGCCGACTCGCCTTTCAGATGTTTGACCGCTTCGTTCAGCATTTTACAGTACAGATCGTATCCCACGGCCTCCATATGTCCGTGCTGACTTTTGCCCAGCAAATTACCTGCTCCTCTGATTTCCAGATCCCGCATGGCAATTTTAAATCCGCTTCCCAGATCCGTAAATTCGCGGATGGCCTGCAGACGTTTTTCCGCCTGTTCTTTTAACATCTTATCCTTTTTATACATCAGGAAAGCATAGGCAGTACGGTTAGAACGCCCTACCCGCCCTCTGAGCTGATAGAGCTGAGACAGCCCCATATTGTCGGAATCATGGATAATCATCGTATTTACATTGGAGATGTCCAGCCCGGTTTCAATAATGGTGGTGGAAACCAGCACATCAATTTCTCCGTCAATGAATTCATACATAATCCGCTCCAGCTCACGTTCCTGCATCTGCCCATGGGCAAACGAAACGGAAGCCTCCGGCACCAGTTCTGACAGCGCTGCGGCAATATCCCCAATGTTGTTCACCCTGTTATAGACATAATACACCTGTCCACCCCTGGCCAGTTCCCTGACAATGGCCTCCCGCACCATTGACTCGTTGTATTCACAGACAAAGGTCTGAATGGGCATTCTCTCTTCCGGCGCTTCTTCCAACACGCTCATATCCCGGATACCTGCCAGACTCATATGAAGCGTCCTCGGAATCGGCGTGGCGGTCAGTGTGAGCACATCCACATTTTCCTTCATCTTTTTAATCTTTTCCTTGTGGGCTACGCCAAAACGCTGCTCCTCATCAATCATTAAAAGGCCCAGATCTTTATATTCCACATCGGCTGACAAAACCCTGTGCGTGCCGATGATAATATCAACCAGACCCTTTTTCAGATCCGCAATGGCCTTTTTCTGTTCAGCAGCCGTGCGGAAACGGGACAGCAGCTCGATCCGCACCGGAAAATCTTTCATCCTCTGCTGAAAGGTATTGTAATGCTGTTGCGCCAGTATGGTCGTCGGCACCAGGAATACAACCTGTTTGCTGCATTGCACCGCTTTGAATGCGGCACGGATGGCAATTTCCGTCTTGCCGTATCCCACATCCCCGCAGATCAGCCGGTCCATAATTCTGCCGCTTTCCATGTCCGCCTTGGTGGCCTCGATGGCCATGAGCTGATCTTCCGTTTCCTCAAAGGGGAACATTTCCTCAAATTCGCGCTGCCAGACTGTATCCTTTTCAAAGCAGTACCCGATTTTCTGCTGCCGTGCGGCATACAGTTCCACCAGATCCCTGGCCACCTCTCCCACCGCATGTTTGACTTTGCTTCTCGTCCTGGTCCACTCCTGGGTGCCCAGTTTGTTCAGTTTGGGTCTTTTCGCATCTGCCGAAGCATACTTCTGGATGGCGTCAAACCCTGTGGCGAGAATGTACAGATTGCCTCCGTCCCGGTATTCAATTTTCATGTAGTCTTTTATGACATGCTCGATTTCTACCTTTTCGATTCCTTTGTAGATACCCAGTCCGTGGCTTTCATGCACCACATAGTCCCCGACTTTCAGTTCGGAAAAATCATGGATTTTCTGCCCTTCAAATTTTTTCCGTTTTTTCCGCTTCTTTTTCTCTTTCCCGAAAATATCGCTTTCAGACAAAACGACATATTTCAGAAGAGGATACTCAAAACCCTGCAGGACATGTCCATAACAGGTCATCACTTCCCCCGGTGCCAGTTCCCGTTCCGGATCTTCACTGTAAAATGCCGTCAGTTCCTGTTCTGCCAGATCTTTTGCCAGCCGTTTTGCTCTCGTCCTGGAGCCGGACAGAAGCAAAATACGATAACCATTTTTTTTGTACCGCCGCAGATCTTTGACAAGCAGCTCAAAACTGTTATTATAAGACGCTATGGATCTGGCCGTTATGGAAAACTTTTTCTCTGTGGGAAACAGCACATTTTTCTGACTGATTGCGGACAGGGACAGCACATGACTGCCGGTCAGCCCGGCGCAGGTCTCTTCCACTGACCGCAGCAGCTTCATCTGGCCCGGCAGCACATCCCCTTTCTCTCCGCGATGGATCATACTTTCACGAAATTCCGTTTCCACCGCATCTCCATGTTCCTTCAGGCGGGCGGGTTCATCCAGTACAAACAGGCTGGAGGAAGGGTCAAAAAATGCGGAAAATGTGGTCGTATCTTCATAAAAATAGCGAATATAGCTTTCCAGGTTCAGCAGCGACCGATATTCCAGCACCTGCTCTTTCAATTCCTCCACATGTGTACGGACTCGATGTGCTTCTTCCGTGTGAAACTGCTCCCGCAGGGTATTGATCATGCGTCTGGCATCATCCTCAATGGCGGCGACTCCTTTTTCCAATACATCTTCAAACAGTACAAGTTCCGTGGCCGGGTATATATCCACCCCTTCCAGGTTTTCAATGGATCGCTGGCTCAGCACGTCAAAACTGCGGACAGATTCCACTTCATCTCCCCACAGTTCCATGCGATACGGATTTTCTTCCGTCAGATCAAAAATATCAATAATGCCGCCTCTGACTGCAAACTGGCCCGGCCCTTCCACCTGATACACCTTTTCATAACCGGCAGCTACCAGCGCCGCAGACAGTCCGGGCGGCATCGCTTTTCCTTTCCGGATGGGCACAATCCCCTTTTTCAGAATATCCATGGGCGCCTGGCAGGTCATCAGACTGTCAAATGTGGTGACTACGGTGACGGGCAGTCCTTCCAGAATCCTGCGCAGCACCTTCATCCGTTCCATTGTCAGCCTGTTGCCATGCACATCTGCCTGAAAGAAAATCAGATCCTTCCCCGGATACAAAACCGTATTTCTGTCATAAAATTTATAGTCCTCATAAATCTCTCTGGCTCTGATGTCGCTGTACGTAACAATCACTTTATTTCGAAAAGGGCTGCCCAGCCCATAGACCATATGCATCTTCTGTGAATCCACACAGCCGCCCACGGCCACATGGGCGCCACTTATTTGCAACTGTTCCGCAATATCAGGAAATTCTCCCATTTCTTCAAAGGGCTTTGTCAGTACTCTCATTCTCTACCTCTTGTTTTTTATTATATTGGTTCATGGCTGCATCTGTTTCTCCCCGCACCATCAGGCGCAGTGCTTCCTCAGCCATACATGCGCTTTTTGCAATACATTTTGTCTCCGCCGGGGTGAAATGGCCCAGCACATAATCCACCAGGTCATATGCCCTGGGTTTTTCACCCACACCAATTTTAATCCGCAAAAATATATCATGTCCCAAATGGGAAATGATATTTTTGATACCGTTATGTCCGCCTGCACTTCCCTTTTTGCGGATGCGCAACTGTCCGGTACTCATGCTGATATCGTCATAAATAACAATCAGTTCCTGTTTTTCATCTATTTTATAGTAATTCACAAGTTCCCGCAGGCTTTCGCCGCTGAGATTCATGAAGGTCTGGGGTTTTGCCAGAATCACCTTCTGCCCTTCCAGAAAACCTTTCCCGATCAGGGCTTTGTGCTTCAGTTCCATCATCGAAATCCCGTGTTTCTCTGCTATTACATCTATGACGGAAAAACCGGTATTATGCCTTGTATTTTCATATCGTTTCCCTGGGTTCCCCAGACCTGCAATGATATACATGATGTATGTCCCTTTCTGTGATTCGCGGCGTCTGACATATGCCGCTTATTTACGTTCTATAAATATAACAAAGGAGTTGTCAAAAGACAACTCCTCTTTTTTCCCTGATGCCTGCTACATTCTGTCATTCCGCATTGTCCGGTTCTGACAATGCATGCTCGTAACTTTCCAAAATAATCTTCTGTATGCCCTCTCTAGTCTCTGAATTGATAGGATGTGCAATATCTCGATATTCCCCATCCGTGGCCTTCTTGCTTGGCATTGCAATAAACAGCCCTTTCTCACCTTCAATCACCTTGATGTCATGAACTACGAATTCATTGTCAATCGTAATGGATACGATTGCTTTCATTTTCCCTTCTTTCGTAATTTTACGAACTCGTACGTCTGTTATTTTCATGCATCTTGACCTCCTCTGATCGATACTAGAACTTGTACCTCATATTTTTTTCGATTACGATCTTGATTCCATCTTCGCCTTTATAGCAGGAGTTGGCCGGTATGGTATCACGGCTCTCTATGATGCAGTTTTCAATGTAAGTGTTATCTCCAATATAAACGTCATTTAATATAATAGAATTTTTGATCGTGCAATTATTGCCGATGAATGCACTTTTAAATACAACGCTGTTCTCGATTGTGCCGTTTATGATACAGCCGCTGGAAATCAAACTGTTCCGCACATTGGAACCCACATTGTATTTTGCTGGCGGCAAATCATCCACTTTGGAATAAACAGCAGGATATTCTCTGAAAAAATAATTTCGGACATCCGGTTTCAGAAAATCCATATTCGCCCTGAAGTAGTCCTCTACCGAAGCAATGTTCTTCCAGTATTCCTTTATTTTATATCCGTAAATCCGTTTTAAGTTCTTATAACGAATCAGGATGTCCTTCACAAAATCATATCGGTCTTCCTCCGCACATTTCTCAAGCAGCTCAATCAGTTGCCGCCTTCTGATAATATAGATACCACAGGAAATTGTCTGTGATCTGGCAACAACAGGCTTCTCCTCGAATTCTTCTATCCTGCTTTCCTCATTCATACGGATTGTCCCATACCGTTCCAGCGCCGCATCTTCATTCATATCCCGGCATACAACGGTAATATCCGCTTTTTTCTCAATATGGTACTCCAGTATTTTGTTGTAATCCATCTTATAAATACAGTCGCCGCTTGCTATAATCACATACGGCTCATGGCTGCTCTTCAAAAAGTCCAGATTCTGGTAAATGGCATCCGCCGTACCTCTGTACCAGGAGCTCCGGTCCGCTGTAACAGCCGGTGTAAATACAAAAATACCGCCCTGTTTTCTGCCGAAATCCCACCACTTGGAAGAACCCAGATGTTCGTTCAGGCTCCTCGCATTGTACTGTGTCAACACCGCAACTTTCTGTATATGGGAATTGGACATGTTGCTGAGCACAAAATCAATACTTCTGTAGCTTCCCGCAACAGGCATTGCCGCAACTGCTCTTTTTTGTGACAGTTCTTTCATGCGGTGGTTGTTCCCGCCCGCCAGGACGATTCCAATCGCTCTCATGATTCATCACCTGCCTTAATCAATGTTTTTCCGCCTGCCAGATAGTTATCCCGGAAGTCCTCCGGCACGGTTCTGCCAAAAATAACGGAATTTTTTCCCACCGATACATTGGCGGGTATTACACTCTTTTCCCCGATTGTCACAATACCGTGATTGTATATATGCGGATCTGTTTCATTCTCAGCTTCCTCGCCGACTCCCAGTTTTACGCAGTCTCCAATCACGGCATCTTCAGCAATAATCGCCTTGTTCAGTTCGCAGTTTTTTCCGATTTCAGTGCGGTTCATAAGAATGGAGTCCCGCACCACCGTGTTTTCTCCAATCACAACGCCGCAACCGATTACGGAATTATATACTTTGCCCAGTATGGTGGTGCCTTCTCCGATTATGCTCCTTTCCACAACACTGTCGGATGAAACATACTGTGGCTGAAGAATCTCACTGCGGGTATAAATCTTCCAATACTCCTCGTACAGGTTGAATTCGGGAATAATATCAATCAATTCCATATTGGCTTCCCAATAGGAATGCAGCGTCCCCACATCTTTCCAGTAGCCATTGAATTCGTATGCATACAGCGGAGCGCCTTTTCTGTGGCAATACGGAATTACATGTTTGCCAAAATCCAGGGCCGGCTGTTCAGCCAGGGAAAGCAACGCTTCCCTGAGCGTAGCCCAGTTAAAGATATAAATTCCCATGGATGCCAGGTTGCTTCGGGGATTTTCCGGTTTTTCTTCAAAATCCTGAATCTTCCTGTTCTCGTCGGCAATCACAATGCCGAAACGTTTCGCCTCTTCCATCGGGACAGGCATCGCGGCGATTGTAACTTCGGCCCCGTTGGACTTGTGAAACTCCAGCATCACTTCATAATCCATCTTGTAAATATGATCCCCGGAAAGGATCAGTACATAATCCGGATGGAATGTTTCCATGTAAGCCAGGTTCTGATAAATAGCATTGGCAGTGCCCGTATACCACTCACTGTTCTTGCTCTTCTCATATGGCGGAAGGATGGTAACACCGCCAATGTTGCGATCCAGATCCCACGGAATGCCAATGCCGATGTGTGTATTCAGGCGCAACGGCTGGTACTGTGTCAGCACGCCTACTGTATCCACGCCGGAATTGATACAGTTGCTTAAAGGGAAATCAATGATTCTGTATTTTCCCCCGAACGCCACTGCCGGTTTTGCCACTTTGGACGTAAGCACTCCCAACCTGCTGCCCTGACCACCGGCCAGGAGCATGGCAATCATTTCTTTCTTATACATACTGTCACTCCTTACAATCCATTGGATTTCATAATCTTTCTTAGACATAATATAACATAGATTGCGCTAAAAGTGAATTGTTTTTACAATTTCTTTATTTATTTCTGTCATCTTTCTGTATAAATTTGACAATAATTTTTAATTTTATCTAAATTTTTTGACGTTTTTTAACGTGTTTGCTAATTTTATCAAACATTCTGCAATTATAATCTACAATTTTATCAACGGCTCCTTCTTATCTTTTAAAAAATTGGAAATTACTGTTTGTTTTTTCCTCCGCCCTGCGTATAATAGAGATGTAAACAATAGAAAACCTGTTTTACAAGTTTACGATTGTCATAAACAACAGGCAGCACGTTTTACGAACTTTCTATTATCATAAATATATGAAAAAGCGGGAGAAAAAGCTATGTATCAAATTGATTTTAACAGTCCCATCCATATACATTTTATTGGCATCGGCGGTATCAGTATGAGCGGCCTGGCAGAAATACTGGTGTCCGAAGGATTTACCGTATCCGGTTCCGATCTGCGCCGCAGCCCCCTGACAGACCTGCTGGAAAGCAAAGGCATCCGCATATATGACCGGCAGCACCCGGACAATCTGACAGACGATGTGGATCTGGTTGTTTACACTGCTGCCATCCGGGAAGACAACCCGGAATTTATGGCAATCGAAAAAAAAGGGCTGCCTTCTCTGACACGGGCACAGCTCCTGGGGCAGATGATGCGCAATTACAGCACCCCCATCGCTGTCAGCGGCACCCATGGAAAGACAACCACCACTTCCATGATATCCGAAATACTGATCCGGGCCAATACGGACCCCACATTGTCCATCGGGGGAATTCTGCCGTCCATTCACGGCAACATCCGCATTGGTAAATCCGGTTATTTTGTGGCGGAAGCCTGCGAATATACCAACAGCTTTCTCAGCTTTTTCCCCAAAATTTCCATTATCCTCAATGTGGAAGAAGATCATCTGGATTTCTTCCGGGATATCCATGAGATCCGGGCATCCTTCCATCAGTTTGCCGCCCTGCTTCCGGAGGACGGCCTGCTGATTATCAACGGTGATATGGAAGGGCTGGACACCATTACGAAAGATCTGTCCTGCCGCATTGTGACTTATGGGAAGAATCCTGCACTGGATTACTTCTATGACAATCTGACCTTTGACGAAACCGCTCATCCCACCTTTACACTGCACTGTGGTGCCAGGAGTGAGACTGTTACCCTGACGGTTCCCGGTGAGCACAATGTTCAGAACGCCGTGGCGGCCATTGCATTGGCTGACGCCCTTTCCCTGCCCTCGTCCGTTACCCTGGAAGCGCTCAGAGAATTCCATGGCACAGACAGACGGTTTGAATATAAAGGAAAAATCGGTGGAGTCACAATCATCGACGACTACGCACACCATCCCACCGAAATTACCGCCACGCTGAAAGCCGCCGGAAATTTCCCCCACAAAACACTGTGGTGCGTTTTTCAGCCCCATACGTACACCCGTACAAAAGCCTTTCTGGAGGAATTTGCCGACGCCCTGGCCCTGGCAGATAAAATCGTCCTGGCAGATATTTATGCCGCACGTGAAACAGACACGCTGGGCATCAGTTCCCGCACTCTGCAGGATAAAATCGCAGAGTCCGGCAAAGAATGCTTTTATTTTCCGTCTTTTGATGAAATCGAAAATTTTTTACTGGAACATTGCACAGACGGCGACCTGTTGATAACTATGGGTGCCGGAGATGTAGTAAAAATCGGAGAAAATCTGCTTGGCCTATAGTTTTCCACAATATCCACATAATAAGCCCTTTTCGAACGACTTATTTATGTGGATATTTTCGTTTGTATATTTATCCGCTTTTTTCAGATTTTTACGATTATATGCGGTTGTCCTTTCCATGAATGCATCTGTGTTGTCCACAGTTTCCACATTGTCCACAGTCTCTGAAAAACCTTTGTTTTCAGGGTTTTTCATGAAATTTTACTGTTTCATTTTAGAAGATGTTGTGATATAATGCTTTTGCTTTGAGTGATACTGCAAAAAGATGAATCGGGTGATACCATGGGGAAATTAACAATATACAGGGAAGAGTCTGCCGCATTTACGGCAGTCTCCAATACGTTTATTGACAACTATATGGCAGATGCCAACGATGCACAGCTGAAAGTGTACCTGTATTTATTGCGGGCATTTCAGGCCAATCAGGATACCAGTATTTCCGATATGGCAGACCTGTTCAACCATACGGAAAAAGATATTGTGCGTGCACTGAAATACTGGGAGAAAAAATCCCTGCTGGCACTGGACTATGATACCTCTAAAAATGTATCTGCGATCCATCTGCTGACATCCACGCCCATATCTGCCGGAGTTCTTCCTGAAAAAGCAGAAGTATCTGCTGCCCCTCCTGAACCGTCTGTCCCCATACAGACGCCTCCCTCGGATCCCATACCGGAAAAGCCATCCTATTCTCTGGATGACTTAAAAGCATTCCGCAGTAATGAAGAAACAGAACAGCTTCTGTTTATTGTGGAACAGTATATCGGCAAGCCCCTCAGTGCCTCCGAAGTCAGGACAGTGCTTTTTATCTATGATAAACTGGGCTTTTCAACAGATTTGATTGATTACCTGGTTCAATACTGTGTGGGAAAAGAAAAAAAGAGCTTCCGCTACATCGAAAAAGTGGCTGTAGAATGGGCAGAACACCATATCAGCACACCGGAACAGGCAAAAGCGTTTGCCTGCAAATATGATAAAAATGTATACACAATTATGAAGGCACTGGGTAAAAGCGCAGATCCGACGCCAAAGGAAGCCGCCTATATTACCCGTTGGACCGGAGAATGGGGGTTTTCCCTTTCCGTTATCGAAATCGCCTGCGAGCGAACCGTCCTTGCTGTGGACAGGCATCGTTTTGAATATGCAGACACCATACTGGCGAGCTGGTTTAAGTCCCATGTACATACGGTCGAAGACATACAGGCAATAGACGCAGCGTACCAGAAAAAGAAACCGACACAAAACCGAAACCATTCTTCCTCTTTCAATAATCAATTCAATCAATTCCCACAGAGGGATTATGATTTTGATGCTTTGGAAAAAGAACTGTTAAGCAACTGATACTACGCAGAGGAGAAACTTTGTGCCACTGACTAATCAACAGTATGATTCCATTCTTCGTGAATATGAAGAAAGGCAAAATCATTCCCGACGAATACAACTCCAGAAAATGGATGAGATTTACGAAAAAATCCCGGAATATGAGGAAATAGACCATACTGTTTCCTCTGTTTCTGTTGCTCATGCAAAAAAACTCCTGGATGGGGACAACCATGCCTTAACGGAATTAAGGCATACACTTCACGCCCTTTCCGCAAAAAAACGTGCGCTCCTGTCTGCCGCAGGTTATCCGCCGGACTATCTGGAGCCCGTTTATGTCTGCCCGGTCTGCAAAGACACAGGTTATGTGGACAGCCGGAAATGTACCTGCCTGAAGCAGAAAATCATCACCCTTCTGTATGAGCAGTCCAACATAAAAGAGACTTTGCAAAAGGAGAATTTTTCCGTCCTGTCCTATGAATTTTATCAGGGAGAAGATTTGGAGCGTTACCGGCAGACAGTGACAGCCTGCCATAACTTTATCCGGGAATTTGGTTCCCGTTACCGAAATCTTTTCTTTTATGGCAGTGTCGGGGCCGGAAAAACATTTTTAAGTAATTGTATTGCCAGGGAACTGATCGAAACCGGAAATTTGGTTCTCTATTTCAGTGCCAGCGGGTTGATTGACACCCTTTCCGGCAAATCCCGTGATGAGTTATATGCCATCAGCCAGGATCTGTATCAATGTGATTTGCTTGTGGTGGATGACCTGGGTACGGAATATACGACTGCCTATGTTGTCTCGCAGCTTTTTTCCTGCCTGAACGAAAGGCATCTGCGCCGAAAACCTACGTTGATTTCAACCAATCTTTCTCTGGAAGATTTGAGAAATAAATATTCCGAACGTATTTTTTCACGTATAACAAGCAATTATGATATGTATAAAATCAACGGTCCGGATATCCGGATGTATCTCAAAACCATGCAGAACAGAAAGTGAGGACTTTTCATGAAATCGCGCGAAGAAAAAAGAAACCTGGAAACAATCCCCGTAGGTTCCTTGGGCGTCATTTCTCTGGAAGGATGCCGCAGTCTCGGACAGAAAATTGATTATTATCTGGTGAAATGGAGAACAGAACGCGAAAGCGAACACAAAGACAGTCTTGCATTTGCCGGCTATCAGCGCGACTCTTACCTGCTGGACGCCAAAGTTCCCCGTTTTGGGTCCGGTGAAGCGAAAGGAGTCATCCTGGAGTCCGTGCGGGGCACCGATTTGTATATTCTTGTAGATGTCTGCAATTACAGCCTGACCTATTCTCTCTGCGGCCATGAGAACCATATGTCCCCTGACGATCATTATCAGGATTTGAAGCGTATTATTTCTGCTGTAGGCGGGAAAGCGAGAAGGATTACGGTCATCATGCCCTTCCTTTATGAGAGCAGACAGCACAAGCGAACCACCAGGGAGTCTCTGGACTGTGCCATTGCGCTGCAGGAACTGGTATCCATGGGTGTGGACAATATCATTACCTTTGACGCGCATGATGATCGCGTGCAGAATGCCATCCCATTGCACGGTTTTGAAACGGTACGTCCTTCGTATCAGTTTATTAAGGGTCTGCTGCGTAATGTCAAGAATCTGAAAATAGATTCCAACCATATGATGGTTATCAGCCCGGATGAAGGCGGCATGAGCCGTGCAATCTATATTGCCAATATGCTGGGACTGGATATGGGCATGTTTTATAAGCGGCGGGACTACACCCGCATTGTGAATGGCCGCAATCCCATTGTGGCGCATGAATTTCTGGGGACAAGCGTAGAAGGCAAAGATATGATTATCATTGACGATATGATCTCTTCCGGCGACAGTATGCTGGAGGTGGCTGCCGCGCTCAAAGAGAGGAAAGCGCGGAAGATATTTATCTGCACCACCTTTGGTCTGTTTACCAACGGTCTGAGCAAGTTTGACCAGGCTTACAAAAACGGAATTATCGACAAAGTCCTGACCACCAACCTGATTTATCAAACCCCGGACCTGTTGGAGCGTGAATGGTATATCAACTGTGATATGAGCAAATATGTGGCTTATTTAATTGATACCTTAAATCATGACACATCCATCAGCGACCTGCTAAATCCAAACGAACGGATCCAGAGGGTAGTTTCCAAATATAAAACCCGCAATTTGTAACAGATGGTTTCACCGGCACCGGCGTCTGTCTGCCGCCATTCATCCGGTTCCATTTGATTATATACAAACACAAAGTCCATGATGCCCCGCACACAGAACATAATCAAACAGAAAGAGAGGGAAATTTAATATGAAGAAAAAAGTGATCAGCATATTGTGCACTGTATTTCTGACGTGCAGTCTGGGAACAGTGGCTCAGGCGTCTCCGCAAAAGCCTTTTAACTGGACCGGACACGTGAACAGTTATTCCTTTGACTGGGATGATAATACAACTGTCGAAATGAAAAACGGAGACGGAACAGACGTTATGTCAGTAAACGGACAGTATATAGTCGATCGTATGCTTCCCTCAACACACTGGCCGTTGGGAATGGATGACGGCAGTCTGCCCCCTGATGTGAAAACTGTTTCCTGTCAGATTGTGAAGGAGGATGCCTACATCATCATGCCATTTGACGGCTATGTAACAATCGATCTGATAGACCGCGTCTGTGCCGCGGAATATGCCACAATTTGCGTACGGGCAAAGGCGGGAGACAAGGTCAATATGGTTCCCCGCAATCTTGTGATGACATATGATCCAAACAGCGCTTATTTTACTGAATGGGAAAGCTGCTATGTAAATACAACAGCGAACGACTGGACCTATAGTCTGCGGATCTATAAAGAAGAGTTCATTCCTCTGTGCCCGGACGAGTGGCGCGGAAAATTATATTATGATTCCGATAAAAAAAGAGGGGTTTCTGTGGACAGTCTCCCAAATGAGCTGATCAGCAGCGCACTCTATACCGGCCTTAGTGATTATGATTATGCCTGTCTGTGGTTTATTTATCAGGTGGATGCGCCCAATTCAGATATCAGGGCCATACCCTATGACATAAAAACCAATGAAAAAGCAGTACGACCTGGCAGAGAATTCACCGGTTGGATAGAGGATCCACGAGTACCCGGAAGATTTGTCTATTTCTGGAATGGCCAAAACGTGAATGAATGGCTTGGGACAACCCCTACCACTACATTAGACTTATACCAATCAGGCAAACTCGCAGTGAAGGATCATGAACTCTATATTGAAGACCGTAAAGTAACTACCTGGCCCGGCTATGGTTCAGGCGTGTGGATAGATCCGATCTATAATATTGTCAATGTTTCTTAAAGAAAGAAGCATCCCCGGCCAGGGATGCTTCTTTCTTTGCCTTAAAATCTGTGATTTTCCGGAGAATCTCTTACCAACTGATTCCCCAGGCTCCGCCGTCTAATTCAGGATCATATGGCTCTGGTTCAGGAATCGTTATTTCACCTTTAAAATAAGCCCATGTTTCCGGATGTGCGTCGTAGACTTCTCTGCTCTGCAAACTATTATTATTGATCCAAATGCCCGCATACCTTTCAAAGGGACGATAGGGATCCAGGAGGATTCCGTCAGAAGAATCATAACTATTGGACAGAGAGCAACTATTTACAATACCCTCTTTTACCAGATCGATCGACAGATTATTTAAAAGAGCAGAAAATTCCTCATATGTCTGCTGATTGCTGGAATAATATTTCACCCTGGATTCCACATCCTCCATTTCTGTCCCCGCTCCGCTTCCGGCTACCAGTTCGATCACTTCATTTCTAATATCCTGATACCTTTGATCACCGCTCCAGTCTTTTCGTACAAAATTCGCCGCCGGATCAGACACTCTCGGTGTTTCTAAAGGTTCCCTGTGTTCCACCCACTGGCCGCCTTCATTGGTATAGTATACATTCTCTGTTATCGGTGTTAAATTGTAGTTAAATCCTGCCGCCAGATAGCCTGCCCTGAGGTAATTTTCATCCCCTGGCTCCAACAGCACTCCATACCTTGTCATGGTTACTTCATTACCTGCGTAAGCCTGTCTTCCTTCTGCCTTCCCATACATGGTATAATGTTGAAATAAGGTTTCTTTGTCCGTCCCATAAATTGCGGCTATATCCGGATTATTCTGCGCATAGTATTCCGCGTCAAATATTGTTCCGTCCGCCATTGTTTCAGGAGCGGCAAACGCTGTTACACTGCTGATTAACGCGATTGTCACCGCCATGACCATACATACTGTTTTTCTCATCTCTTTATCCCCTTTCGCAAATGAACCGCTTTACGCAGATTATATCATATTTCCCCATAGGTTACAATTCTAATAGAAATCACCCCTGATTCTACAGCCACCCTTTATACGTTCTCTGTCTCTCTGCGACTCACCGCCCAAAGCTATGTCAAAAATGAATCCGGGGCTTGACTTTTCCCCGATTCCCTGTATAATGAATTTTCGGAAAATCCAACATCAGGGTTTTCCCATATGACAACGTCAGTTCGAGACCTTCCTGACGTAAAACAAAACTAAAGGAGAATCAACATGAAAAATCAAAAAGTACTGTTCCTGACACATGCGGCTATGATTGCCGCTCTCTATGTGGTGCTGACCTATGTGGCCAATATGTTTGGTCTGGCTTCCGGCGCCATCCAGGTGCGTCTCTCCGAGATGCTTATCATCCTGCCCGTATTTACCCCTGCTGCCATACCCGGCCTGTTTATTGGCTGCCTTTTGAGCAATCTTCTGACAGGATGCTGTATTCTGGATATTGTCATGGGGTCACTGGCTACACTGCTGGGTGCAGCAGGCGCTTATCTGCTGCGCAAATGGAAATGGGCCGTACCGCTCCCCAATATTGCAGCCAACTCACTCATCGTTCCATATGTACTTACTTCCCCGTATGGCTATGGCCTCACCGACGCCTGGTGGTATCTGATCATCACTGTTGGCATCGGAGAAATCATCTCCTGTGGTATTCTTGGTATGATCCTGCTGCTCACACTGCAAAAATACAGCCCCAGGGTATTCTCATAAAAATATACCGAACATATACAGGCGGCGCAACGATAGAGAGTGCGCCGCCTGTCTATTTTAAATCACAGGGGTCGTCCTATGCCTTTCTGATGTAAGTGATAAAGCTGTTTCCATTTTCTTCAAACCATTCCGTGGAATCGTTCATACCCTTTTTATAGACCTCACCGGTCAGCGGGTCCATTAGAACCGTGTTCAGTTCATTAAAGCCGACTATCAATACCGCATTGCCGTCTCCCAACATGGCAAGCACCGGTATATCCCGATCCACATAATACAGAACCGCATTCAACGTACAGCCTGACAGTTCCAGAATCTGCGCATCCGGCAGGTTATTTCGCAGAATTTCCACCGCTGTTGTACCTCTTTGCAACATATAGGCCGTATTTCTCTGTACACCCTCGTACGCCAGTATGGTGTCCAGGCAGACTGCCAGACTGTTGCGCTCTTCATCCACCGCCTCACCGGATATTTTCATGATCTGATTTTTAATACTTCTGTCTCCGGCTTTCCACACATATGCGCCGGCATCATTTACAACCACGCCTGATATTTCAGCGCCATGCATCACAGCGTTTCCCGGATCCGTATAAATCCCTTCAATATCCCTGATTCCATAGACATAATAGTGTTCTGTGTCTGTTTCCGGGGCTTCAACGGCCACCTCTCTGCCGCCCTCAAACAATACCTCCTTGGGTGTGAGGAACTTAATACTCTTCTTATCAATGGATTTTTTTACCGCAATCTGTACTACCGTTTCGTAGTCCTCTGTTACCGCCAACTCTATGGTATTATCTCCGGGCGTTACCTCTTCATTGTTCATGATCTGGTCATCATCCACCTGAACATACTGCATGGTTTCTTCATTTTTCTCCACACGTTGCAGAGTGATCTGGTTATCCCGAATCTCAGCGCCAGTGACAAAGATTCCCTCTCTGCTATATTTTTTCAGAATTTCATCCTTTTCATTCTGAATGCGAATCTCATACATGGGAATGACAACCTTACCGCTTTTATCCGTTTCTATATCCGATTTACGCGTCATGCCATAGATCAGGTCTTCCCCCATAAATCCCAGAGGTGTCAGGAGTATATTGGCTCCCTGCTTGATTTCCGTCTGCTTCTTCGTACTCAGATTCAACAGTGTGAGCGCACTGCTGCTTGTTTCTTCTCCGCTTTTCCACGCAATCATCAGATTGCTGTCCGATATTTTATAGGAATCTTCTTTCAAATCCGCAATAATGGTTTTATAATTCTTATTTTCTAGATTTATTTCGTACACATTGCCGGACAGCATCACATACAAATGGTGATTATTGTCCACATAACAGAGTTGTTCCACATCCGCCTTCACCCGCCGGAATGAACAGTCCGACGGAATGAATACCTGTTCTTCAACCGTATTGAGCATACCATTATAGTAATAGACCTGAAGCCCCACCTCCCCTTCATGACGTCCCCTGTTCATATATCCATAGACGAGAAACAATACGTTTTCTGTCTCGTCCACATTGAGGATTTTAATGCCATGTGATTTATGCAGTGTCCTCCTGTCTCCGTTTTCCTGATCATAAAATCCAAACAGGTATGCAAACTCATTATCGCTGATATTATAGGTATACAGACGGTTCTCATTGACAAATGCCAGCACATTGCCCCCATCGCTCTCTACCATCTCCACATCCGGATCATTGATGCCCAGCATAATCTTGTTGTTGGCGAATGCACTTTCCGATTCACGCTCAAATATCTGGTTCATATCCCGTTCATAATTCAAAAGGTAAATACGCTCTTCCGTGTAGCGAACGCGATAATGCTCCGTCACATTATAATAATATTTTGTTTTTCCCTGCCCTGTGCTCACCACAAAAGACACATCTATATTGGAAATGGACGGTCCCATCTCTCTGATAAAATATACCGGTTCCAGCTCTTCCTGCACCGCCAGGGTGCCCCATGTGATCTGCTGAAAGCTGCTGTGGATGTCCACATGGCTCAGTGTGCTGTTATTGCCTTCCGAGTTGGATTCCAGGTATCTGGTCAGCGACTGGGCTTCCTCCCTGTCATAGGTCTTATTATGAAAATCTTTTACAAAGGCCAGCCCTTCCGCCACATGATATTCATCTGCCTGGATGATTCTCGTATAATATCGGAATGTTCTGCCTTCCCCATCCTCAAGCAGAAGGATCAGGTTATATTCCACATTGTCCTCAATCAGATCCTTGATGGTAAAGGAAGCCTTAATCCAGTCTCCTTCCTCTGTAAACTGACTGATGTCCGTAGCCTCCACAAGCCTTTCTCCATCTACGCTCCGCACTTCAAAGCTCATATGTTGAATATGGCTGCCCATCTTTTCAACCGTAATGGACAGATTGCGGTTCACTCCCAATGGTGTGATCGTATCCCGCATAGTACTGCCCTGCATCTCTTTCATGTAACCATGGAGACAGTTGATTTTATCATTGCCCTGGCTCATATATACAAGCGGAAGGGTTG
This sequence comes from uncultured Lachnospiraceae bacterium, assembly GCA_910589075.1. Taxonomy (GTDB): domain Bacteria; phylum Bacillota; class Clostridia; order Lachnospirales; family Lachnospiraceae; genus VSOB01. The sequence continues at coordinate 115,660 of CAJUSK010000011.1, read as the reverse complement.
CTTTCCCCATTTCCACCGTCATATCCGTATTTCCCTGATTCATAAAACTGCTGACAATCAATATGGAAAGCAAAAATGTTACAATCCAGACTGCTGTTTTTATGATTATTTTTTTCATATATCACTCCCGTAAAAGTCTGTCCAGCGTCGGAAAAACATGCAGAAACGTCATAAGTGCAGCCGCTTTCTGCCGTTTCTGCATCCGGTATCTCTGCTCGGTTTCGCTCTTTGCATCCCGGTTTCTCAGAATACCGCGAATCATTATATTTTTAGGCGTATGTTCCATATCTATAAATTCCAGAATCTGCGTGTCATAGCCTTCCGCTTCCAACAGCGCCGCCCGCAGGGCATCCGTAAACAAAGCTGCCGACCGTTCCCGAATCAATCCATAGGAAAACACCGATTCCAACGCATCACACTGCATCTGACCATTCAATTCATGCTGGCAGCAGGGCACAGCCAGAATCACGCCGGCGCCCCATTTTATCCCCCTGGCCAACGCATAATCCGTGGCCGTGTCACAGGCATGCAGAGATACCACCATGTCCACATTTTCCGCCCGGTCAAAATCTTTGATATCCCCCTGATAAAAATGCAGATTTTCATAGCCGTATTTCTTACTCAGTTCATTGCAGTAACGAATTACTTCTTCCTTCAAATCCAGCCCAATCATGTCCACATCATAGTGTTTTAAAATTTTCAGATAATAATACATGGCAAAAGTAAGATAAGACTTACCGCAGCCAAAATCAATGATCCGAATGGGCCGGCCTGTGGGCAACGCCGGCAGAACATCTTCTATAAACTCCAGAAAACGGTTAATCTGACGAAATTTATCGTACCTGCTCCTGACAATCTTTCCTTCTGCTGTCTGCACACCCAGATCCTGCAAAAAACCGACCGGAACCGATTCTTTCAGTAAATATTGTTTCTTCCGGTTGTGAGACAGATCCGGTATCCGCAAGTCCTCTGATTTCCGTTTCTTCAATGTCACATTTCCCTTTTTTCCAACCAGAGCCGTAGCTTCCCAGTCCCTGGTATAAATATCCAACTGTTTAAAGCCGCCTGCCATCACTTCTGTTATCAATGCAATGACTGCGTCGGCTGTTTTATTTTCATGAAATACCTGCGTCCCTTCAAAACGGCTTTCCTGGTACAACAGTTCTTCCCGAATCAGTACAGGGCGTATTTTTATCTTTGATACGCCGCCTTTTCTCCGTGGATGGCTGACAATGATCTGATACAATCCATCTCCCATACATTTTGTTAGCAGTTCCTTTATCTGTTCCATAACGATGCCTCTGCTGATTGCTGCTCCTCAATGGTTTCTTTTCTATTTTACTGGTTTTCCATAAAAAGGACAACAGCAACCGGGGAAACTTTCATAATTTCTTAATGTGTCATTCCAATTTATTTATGTTATACTGTTTTGTAACAAAAGACAATACAAATTATGAGAGGAAACAGACATGTCAGAAAATATTTCATTCTTACATAAACTGAAAGCCCGCCTTCAGCCCTTCAGGCATTTTCCTGTTACACTCAGTACAATCTGGCTCTTCACACTGATCTTGACTTTCGGATTATTCGCAGAGACTTTACCGGTTTCGGATTTTCTGGAACAGTTTACCCTGATTCTGTTTTACTTCGGGACAGGCAGCTTTTTTGTGGAAAGCCTTTTTCTGCATAGAGAGCGGAAAAAATGGTATTTCCTTGCGCTGGCTGCAGATCTGTGCCTGTCTGTCTTTTTCTTTTGTATCTCTCCTTTTTACAGATTAAACTTCTGGGCCTTTGACAATCGGACTGCCTATTTTTTCCGTTATACGATTTCCTATTTTCTGATTCTGTTTTTTCTCAGTATCTGGCTGTGCTACAAAAATCTGAGCTATACATTTGAAGAATATATAACACTTGTATTCGGCAAAGCAGTACGATACAATCTGCTCTGGGCACTCATGACGATAGGCAGTACACTGATTATCAATATTATAGAAACGCTGTTTCATTTGGACTGGGATTTCTACATACAGGTTCAGATGCTGCTCTTCGGTTTCTATTATATGAGTTGTTTCCTCCTTTCTTTTTACCCTCAAGACGATACGGAAAAGGGAACATTGACGGCGATATTGGTCAAATATGTATGCTCCGGCATGGTGCTCATTGCCTTTGGCGTAATCTATGCCTATATGCTGAAAATACTGATTCTGCAGGAGATCCCATCCAATGAAATCTTCCGCATTACCGGTCAGCTTTTTATTCTGGGTATGCCTGTATGCCTGATGTCCTGTTGCTACAGAGAGAATCATCCGTTGCTTCCTTTTATCAGACGACTTCCTTATTTCTTTCTGCCCTTTTTGCCGCTCCAGATCTACTCCATTGTGGTCCGGATATGGAAAAACGGCATTACACCTATGCGCTATGCCGCTGTTGCCCTTCTTCTTTTCGAATGTACTTTTTTTGCGCTCTGGCATTTCCGTCGGGACAAATTGCATCTATTGCCGTTATGTCTGTCTGCACTAATATTAACCGGCGGCTGTTTGCCATATGTAAATATGAATTATGTTTCCTTTCTCAGCCAGAAGTCGGCAGTAGAACGCTTCCTGGCCATGACACCCCAGGAACAGAAAAGACTCCTGGACCTTCCGCTGTCTTATGACGACTCCGAAGAATCCTCCGCCTACAGGCAGCTTTACAGCCGTGTCCGTGGCGCTTATTTGTTCCTTAGCTACGAATATACCGGTGAACAATATCTGGACAGCTTAACGCAAGAGCAGACTGCACTTCTGGATACCCTGCTAAATCAGGAGGAAGACTTTGAGCATGCTGAAAAACACTATCATGTATCGGCATCCACAGATGTGATACCAGTCGAAGGCTATCAACGCTGTTACCTGATCGAAGTTTCTTCTCACCGGGATGAATTCTATGACCAACAAGATAACGCTGCGCAGAAAACATATCTCAGCCATTATCCGCTCATCCTGCATGAGGAACCACTGCGGACTCTTACAATCGACCTTGACGCCCTTCTGCGCGCTTATACAATCTATGAGAATGGCACACAAGAGAGCCAGCGCTACTTTGAATCTCACCAATTATACGAAATTGATGAAACGCACACCCTTTATCTGGGAACCCTTTCCTTTACAATGAACACCAATGCCGATACCGATATGGACGCATTCTCTTCCTATCGGCTGGAAGGATACTTGCTTGAAAAACAATAAAAAACAGGACAGACCCATATGCCACAGACACAGAAGCCTCTTGAAACATGGCATGCAACAAAATTCACTTTTTATAAATAAAATACAAGCCCCAGACTGCCGCTTATCAGCATCACCATAATCGGATGCATCTTCCATTTCCTCAGTAAAACCAGCATACCGAGAAACACGGCCAAAGCAGTTGCATTCATCGTTGAAAAGTCCGTCTCCGGCCCATTGCCGCCAAACAGCGCCAACAGCAGAATCGTAAACGCCGCCGAAATAATCAAACCCAGGGAAGCGGATTTCAGCCCGTTTAACACTTCCAGCACATACATGGATTTCTCATGTGTCTGGAAAAAATGATATAAAGTCAGAGATATAATCATCCCACACAATATACAACCCACGGTTGCCGCTATTGCGCCTGCAATACCGCCAATCTGAAGCCCCACAAATGTTGACGTATTTACAGCCAGCGGCCCCGGCGTCATTTGCGAAATCGTGATAATATCTGTAAACATCTTTTCACTGATCCAACCGGTTTGCTCTACAACCTGTTCCTGAATCAGTGGGATAATCGCATAACCCCCGCCAATACTCAGCAGCCCGATTCTGAGAAATGTACACAGCAGTTCCCATATTGTATTCATTTTTCTTTCCTCTTTTTATAAAACACTTGTAAAATGCATAACATACAGCAGACAAACAGTATAACAGCCACGTTGATTCCCAACACGAAATTTGCTATAAACGCCAACGGTACCATAGCTGTCAAAAAGATCGACCGTTTCTTTAAAATCATAGAACACATATCTATAATCAGATCAACCATTAAGGCGGCAACCCCCGCTTCCATTCCTTTTAAAATCGCCGTAATATATGCATTGGAAACAAATACCTTGTAAAACGCCGAAACAAACGTGAGAATTACAAGTGGCGGTATCACCGCAGCAAAACAACTAATCAAAGCCCCGGCAATACCAGCCACCTTATACCCGGCCAAAGCCGAAAGATTGATTGCAATGGCGCCGGGCGTTGACTGTGCAACGGCAGCCATATTGATGAGATCTTCTTCTGTAAAACACTGTTTTTTTATAACAAAAAATTGGCGGACCATTGGTACAACAATATAACCACCGCCAAAAGTAAAAGCACTTATAAACAAATTGGTTGTCAAAAGCCAAATGTATTTTTTCATACTCTCCTTCACAATGATTTCCCTTCTGCCTTTTCGGCATTTCACAGCCTGTAAAAAACGGTATGGCTCCAGGATACCATACCGTTTTCACATAAAAATCATTATTTCTTCTTTGCTTCGATCCGCGCAATCGCCCTGTGTAATGCAGTCTCTGCTCTTGCAATATCCGTTTCCGGAGTTTTGGAGGCCAGCCGTTCCTCTGCTCTCTGGCGCGCTTCTTCCGCTCTGCTGAGGTCAATCTCTTCCGGCCATTCCACTACTTCTGCCATAATTGTCACCTTTTCCTGCAGGATTTCCGCAAATCCGGCATGCAGTGCGGCCTCTTTCAGACCATCTTCTTCGGTGATCGTCAGAATCCCCGGCGCAATGATGACTGTCGTGGGCACATGGGCTTTATAAATACCGATCTCCCCTTCTGTGGTGTTGAATTCCACCATAGAAGCCTCTCCCTCATAGAATACTCTGTCGGGAGTGATGATTTTCAATTCAAATTTATTTCCTTCCGCCATATGCTCACCCCTTACTTCACGCGGGCAATGACATCATCAATCGTTCCTGCATTCAGGAAATGGCTCTCCGGAATGTTATCGTGCTTTCCTTCGATGATCTCCCTGAAGCCACGGATTGTCTCTGCAATGGGAACATATTTCCCTTCCAGTCCGGTGAACTGCCCTGCCACGAAGAACGGCTGAGAAAGGAATCTCTGTACCTTTCTGGCACGGCCCACCACCAATTTGTCCTCTTCAGAAAGTTCATCCATACCAAGGATGGCGATAATATCCTGTAATTCTTTGTATTTCTGCAGAATCTCCTGCACGCCTCTGGCTACCTGATAATGCTCCTCACCCACAATTCTGGGATCCAGGATTCTGGATGTGGATTCCAGCGGATCTACTGCAGGATAAATACCCAGTTCCACAATGGAACGTGACAGCACGGTAGTCGCATCCAGATGGGCAAAAGTAGTTGCCGGAGCCGGGTCGGTCAAGTCATCGGCCGGCACATAGACTGCCTGCACAGATGTAATGGAACCGTTTTTCGTGGAAGTGATACGCTCCTGTAATGCACCCATTTCTGTCTGCAGCGTAGGCTGGTAACCTACTGCCGAAGGCATACGGCCAAGCAGTGCGGACACTTCCGAACCTGCCTGGGTAAAACGGAATATATTGTCGATGAACAGAAGCACATCCTTGCCGCCTTTATCACGGAAATACTCCGCCATTGTCAGGCCGGTAAGCCCCACTCTCATTCTGGCCCCCGGAGGCTCGTTCATCTGACCAAATACCATTGTCGTCTTGTCAATAACGCCGGAATCCTGCATTTCATGGTACAGGTCGTTTCCTTCTCTTGTACGCTCACCCACACCCGTAAATACGGAATACCCGCCGTGTTCTGTTGCAATATTACGGATCAGCTCCTGGATAAGGACAGTCTTGCCCACCCCGGCGCCGCCAAACAGACCAATCTTACCACCCTTCTGGTAGGGGCAGAGAAGGTCTACGACTTTGATACCGGTCTCCAGAAGTTCTGTTTCTGTTGCCTGCTCTTCAAATGCCGGCGCCGCTCTGTGAATAGGCTCGTGACCCACCCCTTCCGGTGCCGGTTTATTGTCTATTGGTTCTCCCAGTACGTTGAAAATACGTCCCAGTGTATTTTCTCCAACCGGTACGGTAATCGGTGCTCCGGTGGCAATCGCCTCCATCCCCCTTACCAGACCGTCGGTAGAACCCATGGCGATACATTTAACCGTATCGTCACCCAGATGCTGTGCCGCTTCCACAACCAGTTTTCCCCCGTCTTTGGTAGGAATATGGATTGCTTCATTAATTTCAGGGAGCTTCCCCTCACTGAACTTGATGTCCAGGACAGCACCGATAATCTGAGTGATCTTTCCACTGTTTCCTTCTGCCATTTGTTTCACTCCTTTGATTTTATCGGGATTCACTGATTGACTAACTGATTGCTTCCGCACCAGCTATAATCTCTGTTAATTCCTGTGTAATGGATCCCTGACGCGCTCTGTTATACAGAAGTGTCAGTTTTCCGATCATTTCTTCAGCATTGCTCGTTGCCGAATCCATTGCCTGCATCCTTGCGCCGTTCTCGCTGGCCGCCGCTTCCACCAGGCCGCCATAGATCAGGCTCGTTACATATTTGGGAATGATCAGGTTCAATGCTTCATCGTCTTCCGGTTCGAAATTCATAGGAATCTGATCTTCTTTCGCAGCCACACCGTCCATACTTCCCGCTTCCACCGGAAGCAGCTTCAAGAGCGTCGGTACATGGCTCACCGTATTTTTAAACATGGTATAGGCCAAATAAATTTCTCCGATTTCACCATCGGCAAACGCTTTAAGCAGCGTATTTGCCAGGCGAATCGCATCCGGATATTGCGGTTCCTCAATCATATCGGAAAAATCCCCTTTGATTTCATAACCGTATCGGGAAAGGGCATCTCTGCCTTTCTTTCCCACCGCATAAATCGACAATTCCTCTTTCTGAAACCCTCCGTTTGTGATCAATTTGATTACATTGGAGTTATAGCCGCCTGCCAGGCCTCTGTTTGAAGTCACAACGATCACAGCTTTTTTGCCTCCTGTACTTGCTTTCAAGTACGGATGTTCGCTGTGGCCGGTTCTGGCCAACATGGATGTAACGGTTTCGTACATGCAGTTAAAATAGGCTTTTGACTGCTCCGCACGCAGTTTCGCTCTTTGGAGCTTCACCGTAGATACGAGCTTCATGGCTTTGGTAATCTGCTGGGTACTCTGAATACTGACTTTCCGTCTTTTAATGTCTATCATCGAGGCCATAACATATCACCCTTTCCACTCACTGTTTAAATTCGGAAATCGCTTTCTGAAGAAGTTTTTCCGTTTCGTCGGAGATCACTTTTTCTTTTCTGATGGCTTCCGGAATCTCCGGATATTTCGTATCCAGGAATTCAAAGAATTCCGTTTCAAAGGCAGTAATCCTATCCACAGGCACATCCAGCAAATATTTGTTGGTGGCCGCATAGATAATGATAACCTGATATTCCACGGGCATCGGCTTATACTGAGGCTGCTTGAGAATCTCCTTGATCCGTTCGCCCTGTGCCAGTTTTTCCTTTGTATCGGCATCCAGTTCGGAACCAAACTGTGCAAAAGCTGCCAGTTCACGGTACTGTGCCAGATCCACACGGATAGGCGCCGCAATCTTCTTCATCGCCTTAATCTGTGCCGCACCACCTACACGGGATACGGAAAGACCGGCATTCACCGCGGGCCGGAAACCTGCATTGAACATTTCTGTTTCCAGATAAATCTGTCCGTCTGTAATCGAAATGACATTCGTGGGAATGTACGCAGACACATCGCCTGCCTGGGTTTCAATAATGGGCAGTGCCGTCAGGGAACCCCCGCCGTATTCTTCGCTCATTCTGGCTGCTCTCTCAAGCAGTCTGGAATGGAGATAGAATACATCACCCGGATATGCCTCACGCCCCGGCGGACGTCTCAGGAGCAGGGAAAGTGTACGATAAGCGGTAGCATGCTTGCTCAAATCGTCATACACAATCAATACATCCTCGCCGTTCTCCATCCATTCCTCACCGATGGCACATCCCGAATAGGGTGCAATATACTGCAGCGGCGCCAGTTCACTGGCCGTTGCGGCAACCACGGTTGTATAATTCATCGCGCCGAACTCTTCCAGCGTCTTTACAATATTTGCGACGGTAGATGCTTTCTGACCGATCGCAACATAAATACATTTTACATTCTGCCCCTTCTGATTGATGATCGTATCAATGGCTATGGCAGTCTTACCGGTCTGCCTGTCACCGATGATCAACTCACGCTGGCCCCTTCCGATGGGAACCATTGAGTCAATGGCTTTGATACCGGTCTGCAGAGGGGTATCTACAGACTTTCTCGTAATAACGCCGGAAGCAACTCTCTCAATTTTGCGGTATTTCTCTGTCTGTATCGGACCTTTGCCGTCGATGGGCTGACCAAGAGCATTGACCACACGTCCCAGCATCGCATCGCCTACGGGAACTTCCACAACCCTGCCGGTTGTTTTGACAATATCGCCTTCATTAATATTCTTATGGCTGCCAAGCAGAACGGCGCCCACATTATCTTCTTCCAGATTCAGCACCATTCCGTATATTTCCCCGGGGAACTCCAGAAGTTCACCCTGCATTGCGTTTTCCAGTCCGTGCACACGGGCGATACCATCGGCCACCTGGATAACCGTACCCACATCGGATACTTCCAGTTCCGAAGCATATCTCCTGATCTGATCCTTTATTACCGCGCTGATTTCTTCTGGTCTTAAATTCATAGATCTCTACGCACCTTTCTATTGTCATCAACCATCGGTTGATGACCTGCGCGCACCTCAGTGCGCTTCCTTTTTCTATTGTCATCAACCATTCATTGATGACCTGCGCGCACCTCAGTGCGCTTCCTTTTATATAAATTATTTTAAGCCAACTGTATTTTCATCAGGCTCTTCTGCAGTTCTTCCAGTTTTGTCCGGATACTGCTGTCCACGACCCGGTCACCAATCCGGATCACAATACCGCCAATCAGTCCGCTATCCACTGAGTAGTGCATTTCCATCTGCTGATAGCCGGTGGTTTCAAGCAGTTTGTCAACAATCTGTTGTTTCTGCTCCTCTTTCAGCGGTTCTGCCGAAGCCACATGGGCAACGCCGATCCCTTTCAGTTCCTTTACCTGGTCCAGAAAATACCGGAGGATATTGTCCACTTCACTGTAACGGTCTTTTGTGATGATCAGGGAAAGAAATCCCAGCAGCTGTGCATCCAGTCTGCCTTCAAACACACGTTTCATTACCTGAAGTTTCTCTTCCTTTGCGATTTTGGGATGGTTCATCAAGCTGTTCAGCTCCCTGCTGTCTGCCAGAATTCCACGCAGCAGTGCAATCTCTTCCGCAAAAGAATCCACTTTATTTTCTTCTATGGCAAGCTCATATAAAGCCTCCCCATAGGTTTTGGAAATCAGCTTAGCCATGTAGTATCACCTATTTCCTTTAATGTTTCTTCCAGCAGGCTGTCCTGAATCGCCGTATTCATGGATGCGGCAACCACTTTACCTGCCATCAGGGATGCGATAGAAACCATTTCCTTTTTCACATCATCTGCAGCTTTCTTTTTCTCAAGCTCAGCTTCCTGTGCCGCCCGTTCTCTAATCCTGACAGCTTCCTCTTTGGCATCCGCAATAATTTTCGCTTCATTGGCCAGCGCTTTCTTTCTGGCAGCGCTCAGTATTTCTTCTGCTTCCTTCTCCACATTCTGAAGTTTTGCCTCATATTCTTCCTTCAGACGCTGTGCTTCTTCCCGGCTGATTTTAGCATCATCCAAGTCTCCCCGGATCTGCTCTTTACGCTTTTTCAGCATATCACGGATCGGATTGAACAGGAAATGAGAAGCCACCAGAAACAATGTAAATACTGCAATCATACTCAGCAGCGCATCATGAAGGAGCTGTGGTGTCAGGTCAAATAAATATGAGTCCATGTCTGCCTCCTTTCATTATTGATTCAATTCAAGAGACTTCTTATGGCATCAGCGGTTTTACAAATAACAGAAGCATGGCAATCAGCAGACCATAAAGACCTGTCGTCTCGGCAACGGCCTGCCCCAGGAGCATCGTGGATGTGATATCGGATTTAGCGCCCGGATTTCTGCCCACTGCAGCAGCAGCGTGGCCGGCTGCGATACCCTGGCCTACACCAGGTCCGATACCTGCGATAACTGCAAGACCTGCACCGATTGCAGAGCATCCTAAAATAAAGTTTGTGTTGAATTCCATGTTTTGTTTCCTCCTTAAATAATTGTCATTATTTATTAACATTTCAGACAGGTTATGCTGTTCTCCCCTTTACCCTTCTATGGCATCATTCACATAGGTCATGGTCAACATACAGAAAACATATGTCTGAATTGCGCCTGAAAACAGATCGAAGTATACATGCAGCGCTGCCGGCCATATAATGGCGATTTTGGAAAGCAGTGCATATACAAGCGCCATCATAACCGTTCCGGAAAGGACATTGGCAAAGAGACGCAGTGACAGAGAAACAGGCACCGCCAGATCTCCTATGATATTGATGGGCGCCCAAAATACCCAGGGCTCACACAGCCCCTTTAAGACGCCGCTCACTTTCTGATGTTTAAACTTGTTGAAATGGATGATGGCAAATGTCATCACACCCAACGGAAAAGTCACACCGTAGTCCGCTGTGGGCGGCCTCAGGCCAAACAGGCCGGAAATATTACTCAGGAATATAAAAATAAAGATCGTACCGATGTAATTCGCAAATCCGGCGGCATTTTTGCCCATAACGCCTTCCACCATACCGTCCAGCTTCTCCACAATCAACTCAACAATATTCTGGAAGCCCCCCGGTACAAGCGATGCATGCTTCATAGCCCGGCTGGCCGCAATACAGAAGCCGACGATCACTAATAATACGATAAGCAAGCAAATATGCGTCGTTGTGATCCAGAATTCCTGCCCGAACAACTGGTAGGAAAACACGCCATGGATCATAAAATCCACATCAGCTCCCTGAGATAGCAGTATTCCCTCTCCCATAGATTCACCTCCTTAATCTTATAATCACTTTATGGGTAACCGGCTGTAAATACGCCGCTACTTTTAATGTCATAATACCCAGAAACGCTGCCAGAGGATTTGCCGCCTGTGTCATCATCAAAACGCCTAACACAAGAATCACCACTCCGTATCTGAGTGCCGACTGCCTGCGCATTTGCTTCTGCGCGCCGGCTTCCCCCAGATCAAGCGCCTGGTCCAGTGTCCACCACATATGCCATGCAAGCCCTGCTGCAAGCGCAGCCCCAATCCATAAACCGATACTGTAAGAAAGTCTGTCTTTCACAAGCCAGACAATGACTCCCTGAAACAAAAGGGCTGATGCTGTGATTCCGGCAAACAGCTCTGCCAGCGTGTCAGGGATTGTCTTTCTGCCCTTTCCTTCTTCCTCCATGACCTGCCCTTTCTTCTGTACCGCCATAAATCCTTCTGGCTAACAGATAAATATTCCTGAAACCGGCAAGCGCTCCCATAAAGAAAAAAAGAATCATAAAACAGGAAGTCCCCATTTTTCTATCCAAAAATAAGCCCACAAAGAAGCATAGAAAAATAGGGACAAGCATATTAATACCAAATTGACTGATCGTCACAAGAGCCCGATATACTGTCTTTTTCTGTTTCAAGCCGTTCCTCCGGTTTTCCCTTATTCCCATTTTACTCCCATTTCAGATTATATCCAATTATTCCCTTCCTGTAAAGACAAACATATAAAATTCTCCTGAAAATACTTTGGGAATTTTTTATGAAAACTCAGAATTTCCATTGACTTTTATATATGTCAAGTGTAGCATTTTAGATAAATACCTGCACTGTATACCGGTCATGATGTGTTATCATATATATGGAGGACGCCTATGAATTATCCCCTGCTTTACCGGAAACGAATCATCCCTGAAGAATGCATTCTGCTGAAAGACGATATTATCCTGTCCTGGGACAGCGAGCGGATCGTGACAAAGTGGCATGCTTTGAAACCAAAAAAAGACCTCCATCACGGTTACTCCTGTTATTTTCTCAAGGAAGGATATAAAGTCAGTAAATTTTACCGGGCTGACGATTCTCTTCTATATTATTATTGTGATATCATTACCAGCGAGTACCAGCGTGACAGGCATAGCTTAGTTGTCACCGATCTGCTGGCTGATGTCATCATCTATCCTGACGGATTTGTAAAAGTTGTTGATCTGGATGAAATGGTACCGGCCCTGGACCAAGGCAGCATTTCTGTGGAACATCTGAAATCCGCCCTCCTGTCCTGTAACAGCCTGCTTACATCCATCTACGAAGGCAGGCTGCATGAGCTGACAAAATATATAGAATTATTTGAACAGTCTTAACAGGTATCCGCCCCTGCCTTTCCGGTCTGCTCTGAGTCGGTTAATAAAAGATATGCCCGCCTATGGCGATACCGGTAAGCCCCGGTATGGGCGTCCGGAAATACACACAGTTCCCCACATTGCTCACACCGCTCATGGCTTCGTCTGCGGCCTGGTAACACGCCGGTGTGGCTCGCCCTTCTGCCAGTGCCAGCGCCAGTCTGCCGCTTCCCACAGGTGAAAACTGCTTATTCTGGTAAATAACGCCAACCATCGTATCCGGATATACAGAGCTGAGCAGCCGGTTAATCACCACTGCCCCTACGGCAACTTTCCCTTCATACGGCTCCCCGCCGGCTTCACAATAAATAAGCTGCGCCAGCAGTTCTCTGTCTCCCTCCGCAAATGTCACCTCGGAAATATCCCGTCTGGCTGATTTGGCTGCCAGTCTTGACATCGCCTGTTCTTCTGCCAGCTGCTTCTGTAGCGCCGCAATATTGGCTTCCTGTTCTTTCATTTTATCTTCATAGGCATGTGCCATGTTTTCCGCTGCCAATATCTGATCCGCATATCCCGCAATATTGTCCGCGGTATTTTGCACCATGCCTGCCACTTTATCCTGTTCTTCCTTCGTTTTTTCCCGCAGTCCGTCGAGTTCTTCCTTCTGCGCTACCAGCTTTTCTTTTGTAATTTCAATCTCTTCTCTTGTTTCCTTATATTCTTCCAACATTTTATGGTCATATTCGGAAATCTTTTCGATATATTGGCTTTTATTCAGAAAGTCTCCCAGTCCTTCTGAAGAAAACAACATTTCCAGATAAACGGCATCACTTCTCTCATACATGAACTTAATCCGTTTTTTCATACAGTCATATTGCCATTCCACGGTTTCCTGCGCTTCCTCCAGCGCAGCCTGTGTGTCGGAAATCTCCTGTTCCTTTTCAGAAATATTGCTTTCCAGCTCGTCCAGCGTTCTGCTGACTTCTTCAAGATTGTCATTCAGTCTGGAAAGTTCCCCCTGCAGAGAGTTACGCTCACCCTGCATTCCCTGGATATTCTCTTTCGTCTGCTCCAGTGCATTTTCTGTCTGTTTCTTTTCCTCTTTTGCCTTGTCCAGCTTTTCCTTCGTAGTGGTTGCACGAACCGTTCCAGGCGCACTGGCAACCAGAATTACCATACAAAGTATTGCGGCTATCCGTCTGCCGGCACGTTTCATAAAGATACACCCCTCCCGCATCGCATTTACAAGTCCAGCGTGATTTCCCGCCCCGCAGGCCGATACTGATAATAGGTAACCCCCGCTGCATCCAGCATTTTCCTGGATGCCTGGATGGAAGGCGTATTCGCATACTTGTCACATTCATAAATAATCGTACGGATACCTGCCTGAATGATCGCTTTCGCGCATTCATTACAGGGAAACAGAGATACATACAGCCTGGCGCCTGCCAGGCTGCCGCCCCTGTAGTTCAGAATGGCATTCAGCTCGCTGTGAGTAACAAATGCATATTTTGTCTCCAGCATATCCCCTTCCCGCTCCCAGGGGAATTCATCATCGCCGCAGCCGGTGGGAAACCCGTTGTATCCTACAGACAATATTTTATTATCTTCGCTGACGATACAGGCGCCAACCTGCGTATTGGGATCTTTGGAACGCATACCCGACAGTTTGGATATACCCATAAAATACGCATCCCAGGAAATATAATCTTCTCTTTTCATTTTACTGCCCCGATTACTTCGTGCCGAAAATCCTGTCCCCTGCATCGCCCAGCCCGGGAACAATGTACCCATGATCATTCAGTTTCTCATCCAGGGCACCGATAAACAGGTCCACATCCGGATGCTTCTTCTGCATCAGTGCAACTCCCTCCGGCGCCGCAATAATACACATAAAATGGATTTTCTGACATCCCCGGTCTTTCAGCATCTGAATGGCTTCCGAAGAGGAACCGCCTGTGGCAAGCATGGGATCCACCACAAATACCTCGCGTTCGGCACAGTCCGCCGGCAGCTTGCAGTAATATTCTATTGGCAGAAGAGTCTCCGGATCTCTGTATAAACCGATATGCCCTACTTTCGCCGCAGGAATCAGCCCCAGCATACCGTCTACCATCCCAAGGCCGGCTCTCAGAATCGGAACGATTGCAATCTTTTTCCCTCTCAATTCCTTCACTGTAGCCTTGCAGATCGGCGTTTCGATTTCCACATCTGCCACCTGTAAATCCCTTGTGGCCTCATAGCAAATCAGCATGGCAATCTCGCTGATCATCTGTCTGAAATCTTTTGTTCCTGTATCTTTCCTTCTGATAATACCAATTTTATGCTGAATCAGCGGATGATCCATGATTATCAGTTTCGCCATTGTATTCCTCCCATTCCACTGTAAAACCGCCGGGCTTCCCACTCTGTCTTTACGCCTGCTCTTCAATCAGGTCAATCCGTCTCTGATGCCGTTCATCGCCGGAAAATTCCGTTTCCAGAAAAGTTTTTACTATCTCCAGCGCCAGATTGCTTCCAACGATTCCTGCACCAATTGCCAGAACATTGGCATTGTTATGCAGCCTTGTCAGCTTTGCGGATACCGAATCGGCACAGAGCGCACAGCGGATACCCGGCAGCTTGTTGGCAGTAATGGAAATACCTATACCGGTTGTGCAAATGACAATCCCCTTCTCGCAGCTTCCCTCTGCCACCGCCTTTGCAGCCGCGCGTCCAAACACCGGGTAATCGCAGGATGCCTTACTCTCACATCCAAAATCCCGGTATTCATATCCCGCTTCCTCCAGATATTTCTTAATCTCCTGCTTCAGATCAAAACCGCCATGATCACTTCCCAATGCTATCATAGTTCTTTCCCTCCTGTTTTTTCTGCTTCCAATATATGATACCCCGCCGCTTTCAGCAGCCGGTTCATCACAGCCTGTCCTATTCCCTGCCCGGTAAATGCCTCCGAATATATGCAGGTTACATGACGGCTGTCAAAGCTCCGCAAGACTGCGTATAAATGCTGTGCAGCAGCCAGTTCATCCCCTTTGGATCCCATGGCTTCAACATAATCGGCCTCATAGCAGCCCCATGTCTCTTTTGCACAGATAATCCCTACCGTTTCTCCCATCTGGCGTTTTTCGCTTGTCAGTCTGCGAATTGCCGCCACCACCGCTTCCTCTTTTCCCCGCACAACTGTCATCTCTCCCGCAGGTGCATAATGCCGGTATTTCATGCCAGGCGCTTTGGGCCCCTGGGCAGATTCTTCCATAACCGCTCCCGCTGCCTCCACCGGCACCCCCATAACATCCTCCAGCATTTCCTTCGTAATATAACCGGGTCTGAGCACAGCCGGCCTGTCCGCTGTCAAATCCACAATGGTAGACTCCAGACCGATACATGCCGCACCTCCGTCCAGCAACATCTCGATCCTGCCATTCATATCTTCCCACACATGCTCTGCCAGCGTTGGACTGGGGCGTCCTGATACATTGGCACTGGGCGCTGCCACATAACCTCCCGACGCTTCAATCAACGCCAGTGCAATTCTGTGATCCGGCATACGCACCGCTACAGTGGAAAGCCCCCCTGTGGTCTCCACTGGCACCACATCCGACTTTTCCAGTATCATGGTAAGCGGCCCCGGCCAAAAAGCCTCCGCCAGCAGCTTTGCCGCATGGGGCAGATTCTTTGTGATTTTTCGGATAGCATCCCATTGACAGATATGCACAATCAGCGGATTATCCGAAGGCCGTCCCTTCGCCGCATAAATCTTTCTGGCAGACGCTCTCTGTAACGCATCCCCTCCAAGTCCATATACCGTCTCCGTAGGAAATGCAACCAGACCACCCTTCTTTATGATGGCCCCGGCTTCTGATATGATGACCCTGTCAATATGCTCTTCTCCTGTTTTCGCAATTATCGTTTCCATCATATAGGCCCGTCCCTGCACTTCGTTTATAGCATATCCATTCCGCATAACACTTATGACAATGCCTTCTTTGGCATCATCTCTGCATGGATTATATCACAATCTTTCTTCTATATAAAGAGATAAAGAGATTTTTCCCAAAAAGGCCCGTCAGCGCCCAGATGGGCGCCGGCGGGCCGATTTGTTGACTTACTGTTGAGTTGATTATTGGCTGTATGTAAGCCTCAGTTTGCAGCCTCAGCATCAGAGGCTTTCCCAACCACGGAAAAAGTATCGCTGCGCAAAAATCCTTCTATATATTCCTTCAGCTTTTCCGGTGACTGATATGTTTTGCAAAAAGAAAATTCCTGTGACAGATCATCAATTTCTTCCATTGCCTCTTTTACTTCCATCATAATCTGTCCGGGTACTGCAGATGAGAAATCAAGCTGCCCGGGATGGATGCGATGACTCTGAATTGCATAATTAACTCTTTCCGCACAATGGCATTTGCCTGCTCCGTACTCTCCACAGTATTCTTTTAAAAAGTCAGCCATTTTCCTGCGGGTTCTTGACAGGCGCTGACGGTATGCCTCAGGACTTATGCCCAGAATTTCTCCGGCAATATGGCTGTCCACCTTAAACATTGTCCCCAGAATAAAAATACATCTGCTTTCCGCGTCCAGACATTGCAACATGACATTGGTACAAGACAGTTTCAGTTCTTCTGCCAGAACGGATCGTTCCACATCCTGGGTCAGATCCGGCGCCTCATGTATATTGGCATGTACAATATCCTCTCCATAAAATTCGAAACTGAGCGGAAACTTGGCAAACATATGCTTTTTATAAGTTTTCAGATAATTTGCGGCAATACGGAATACCCATGTGGAAAACAGGCTTTCTCCCTTAAAAGTGGACAAATGAGTGATAATTTTCAGCAAAATGTCCTGGGCTGCGTCCTCTGCATCAGGAAATGTTCCCAACATTCTCAGAGACAGATTAAATACCAGATCCTGTACACTGAGAAGTACAGTTTCAAGCGCCTGACTGTCTCCTTCGGTAGCTTTGTGAATCAAAGCCAGTAATTCTTCGTTTGTTAATCGCTTCATAGTTTTTACCTCCTGTATATCATTAGACAACCAAAACCGAGACGTGTGACAGAAAACTCCCATAAAATTTATTTCGCAGTGTTTTCCTTTAGCGGACTTCCTCATGGGCGTATCAGAAAGCCCGCCATTACCAGTGTACTGACACATTTCATAAATTACTGATTTATATATTGCATAATTCCCATATAAACTGCCCAGGCCACTTTTTCCTGATAGGCATCATCGTTTAACTTTTCTGCCTCTTCAGAATTGGACAGAAAACCGCATTCTACAATAATCACCGGCGAAGAAGTCTTTTTTAACAGATAATAGCTTGCATTGGCTTTGGCCTCTCTTTTATTCTCCGGATCCAGCCGTGCTATCAGGCTTTTTTGCATAATTTCGGCAGCCGTACAACTGTCTGCACTGTCTTTATAATAAAATACCTGTGCTCCTTTTACATATTCCTCCGGGTAACTGTTCTGGTGGATACTGACTGTGATTACCGGATCCGCCTCTTCGATCAGAACAATCCGCCTTTTCATATCCTGCACTTTTTTATTCTGGGCCCCGGAATCATATAGCCCTTCTCCGTCTGTCCTGGTCATCACCACCCGTATCCCTTCCATTTCCAGATATTTGGCCACTTTCTGAGCTATCTTTAAATTAATATCTTTCTCCAGAGCTCCATTAATACCGATTTTACCAGGGTCATCCCCTCCATGGCCGGCATCTATAACGATACATCTGTCATTTTCCACATGACTGCCTGTTACAAACAATGCCGTCCCTCTGACTGCCATCAACCCTGCAATGATAAACATAGCAAACATCGCCAGATACACGGCAGCCGCTTCCCATTTTCTGATCTTACCCTCTCTTTTTTCCATGATATTCTGTCTATCCCATACCGTTTATAATACTGTATGAAAACAGACGAAAAAAAAGAATCCGGCGCCTCAGGGTTCCATATCCTCAGGGCCGGGTTCTCATATATCTGATAATCCAATATCAGAAAACACGGTTTCTGTTTTATCGCGCAGGCGATTCTGTTCTCTCAGCCATGCAAGTACAAATCAATTACATTCCAGACAGACGGCCTTTCAAGCCCCAGCTTCCATGCGCCCACACCGGCTATGTTATAGCTGGCCATGACATTCAGCTTCACCTCAACGGACTGCTCATCTTCCAGCCAGACTTGATAAAACGAGCCATCTTCTTCAAATTCTGCATAATTCTGGCCGGTACTCTCATCCCACATGGAAGAAGCATTGTGGTCGGCAAGGAACTGATCCGCAGAATCCATTCCCACGGCGTCACTCGTCACTGTACCGCCTCCCGTCTTCCAGACTCTGGTATAAAAAGGTATGGCATTGATAATCTTCTCAGCCGGCACTTCTTCCAGCGTTTTCTGAATACCGGTTTCCACAAATCCTATGGAAGCCACGCTTCCCGCTTCCTGGCTGCCTGACCAGTGTTCATCATATCCCATAATAATCACATAATCCGCCACACGTCCCTGCTCCGCTCTGCCATAATGATTTGTATTTCCCACCGGCACATAGTTATCCACAGAAAGAACCAGTCCGTTTGCACGGCAGGGAATGGATAATTCTCTGATAAACTGTACAAAATGTTCTCCTGTCTCTTCACTGATCTGTTCGAAGTCAATGTTGATACCATCCATGCCGCACGCAGCAGCAGCCTGTACCAGCCCTTCAATCAGACGGGCCCGCTTGGATGTGGAAGACAGCACCGTATAAGAATCTACTTCTTTATTAAAATTATCCACCAGCCCCCAGACTTCCAGCCCCATCTGATGGGCCTGCGCCACATAATCCACAGATGCAATACTGGTAAAATTCCCTTCATTGTCACTCAGGGAAAACCATGTGGGAGAAATGGTATTCAGGCCCTCCACACCGCTCATGACATCCGACAAATAGGCATTGGCCGCTTGTGTCGTCACCTGATGCCACGCCATGCAGACCTTCTCGTCTCTCGATATGTTTGTATAGACAGGCTCTTCATATGTCGTCACCGCCTCCATACTCTCCGTATGCATATCGCCCAGACGCTTTTTCTCCACATAACCGATCATGGCATCGGATTTTACTTTGATCCAGTTTTCCATCTCCTCCAGAACCACCACCTGGCTTCCTTTGGTAATATCTTTCAGGATTTCACTTTTAATACCACCCTGGTAACGGATCTGCGTGTCCTTGCTGATTTCCGCAAACGTCTGCTCACCCCACTGGGTATACACCTGTAAACGGTTCGGATCGGAAAAGGGTTCGTATGAAAAATTCGTAAATTTTTTCACATAATCCGCTGCAATATAGAGCATATCCCCTTCATACCTGGCAATGGTATAGCCTGCGTCCTGACCGGCACCATCCTGTATGAACTCAGTGCTGCCAATACTGGTCCGTATAATATCATCCGGCGTAGTATAAAGCAGCAGGTTCTCTCCTCTGTCCTCATAGAAACGTTCATTCATATAACGGTGTACCGTATCCAGTGCAAAATAATATGTTCCATCCAGCAGCAGCGCCTTATCCTCCAATATTTCATCCTGTAGCACAATCGCCACTTCCGAACCGCTTTGGAGATTATAATACCCTTCCAAGTCTGCACGCTCATCAGAATAACTGTATTTCTCTATGATTTTCATTCCCAGGCCAGCCACCACAATCAACAGAATAAGGACGATTGCAACGAATGCCGGAATCAATTTTTTCATTCTGCTCCAACTCCTTTCCAACCGTCCTCATTATACCAGACTATTTTGATACCGTCATTACCAATTTTGACGATTTTTGTATTTTTGTGGGGCATTGCACATTGTCAGCGTAAAGGCTCCCGTTATCCGTCTCCTCTTCAGGACAGCACGGCAAATCATCATGACCGCGTACCCTGGTTATATATCCGCACAATGCCCGCCCTGTATGCCTGTCAGGTCAGCCGGACTCTGTCATACCTCAGCTCCGTCAGCCTGCCATCCTGATTGATCACATAATCCGGCATGTATACAATCTCTTCATTGACGCAATACGTCCATGCCAGTTCTGCTGCAGATACTTTTCTGCCCTCCAGATACAGATCCGCACCGCTTTTGGCGATTCCCTCCAACCGTACCCTCATGTCATGCAACTCATCTTTTTGTAACACATATGATCCCTCCTTTGTACTGAACTAGAAAATCCGGAGACAAAAAACAACTGTGATATATTCTATTCCTTCGGATTTTCAGGAAATTTTCGGTAAAGATGGTACGAAAACAGTACTGAAGAGATGCACGGACGTGTATTATGTCATAGAATAAATGTAATACTACGTTGTGAAAATTTGAATTATAACATTAAGGAATAATCAGGAAAATTTTGATACCCAGCATATACGCTCAGGCTTATAAGACTTCCCCATGCCATCAGGCAGAGGTTCTGATGATGAAACTTTCCGTTTCTGGACTTAATGTAAGACAGCAACTAAATGCCTTTGATCTGGTAAAACGATACCATGCCTCCTTCCAATATACAGATTGTCCGAAAGCATCTCTGGCAATCATTATACCTGAAATGCCGGCAGGATACAAGCACTTTTCAAATTTTATAAAAACTTTATGAATTGCTGGCACTTCTATTGACTAAAAGAATCAATAAGTATAATATACACTTAATAGTTAAAGCCTTTGTGGCAATGACAGATGTCCGTACTGATACACACATCCTGCCTTTGCCCTCAGGAACAAAATTCCCATTTGCGGGTTCCCTTATCCTGCTGCATATCTGTCAATTTTGATATTGCAGTAATTTCCAATCGAAAACAGTAAATTAAATGGTATCATATAATCCAAGGAAGTGATTAAATGAAAATTGAGAGAATAAATGATCATCAAATACGATGCACTTTAACAAAAGCGGATCTGGTAGACAGAGAATTAAAAATCAGTGAGCTCGCCTACGGCACGGACAAAGCCAAGGATCTGTTTCGGGAGATGATGCAGCAGGCTTCTTTTGAATGTGGCTTTGAAGCAGAAAACACTCCATTAATGATAGAAGCAATTCCTCTGAATGCAGAGTGCATTGTTCTTATCATAACCAAAGTCGATGACCCCGAAGAACTGGATACCCGTTTTTCCAAGTTTGCTCCTTCTATCCACGATGAAGATGAAGACAGCCTGGAAGAGACAACGGAAAACTATCTGGAAGGCGCCGACGATGTTCTGGATCTGTTCAAGAAACTGCAGGAAAACAAGAAGAAAAATTCTTATGAGGCAGAAACAGGGCAATCCGCAGAAATTCCTGCTTCTCTGGCTGACTTGTCTGTCGGCAGCGATCCGGTATCCCTGGCTATGGATGCGGATTTGACAAAAATCTTTACATTTCCTCATTTGAATGAGTTAACCCGCCTTGCTCATGTATTAAAAAATTATTATAACGGCATGAATTCTTTATACAGTAATAAAAATGTGGCCGGCTATTCCCTGGTACTTACAAAGGGCAGCCACACTCCGGAAGAATTTAACAAAGTGTGCAACATTATTTCCGAATACGGTACAGCCGAAAAATATTCCTCCGGAACCGAGGCTTATCTCAACGAACACTGCGAACTGTTCATTGCTGACCGGGCACTGCAGTCACTGGCTTTGATTTAAAATGTTGTATAAGGTTCTGTTACGAATTATATGAATGCATAAAAAAAGAAGCATGTCTGTTGGCAGAATTGCTTCTTTTTCTTTTCCAGTTTCTACGCTGTTTTGGCTGCCGCGAAAACACCCGGCCTCCTCATGGCATAGCCACGCCGCCATACCAGGGGCGTATCTGTTTAGAGCGCTTTGATCTGGTTCATCAGTTCATCAATGTCAAGACCGTGAACCATTGCCGCTTCTTCCAGCGTTTCTCCCTGCGCCGACGGGCATCCCAGGCAGTGCATACCCGCTGCCATTAATACGGGCGCAACGTCTGCATTTGCCCGGAGAATCTCTCCTATTGTCATATCTTTCGTGATTTCTGCCATTTTTAGTTCCCTCCTGTATTGATATTTATTGTATCCTGTTTGTATTTGGCCTCACGGGCTTCGCCCTTTGAATTCGATTGACCGCCAATTCGGCTGCCGGCAGCCTTTTTGTTTTTTCCTTGTTCTTTGGCTGGCCACGCAGTGCTCCGCTCGGCTTCGCCTCGCTCACGGGCTTCGCCCTATGAATTCGATTGGCCGCCAATTCGGCTGCCGGCTGGCCTTTTTGTTTTTCCCTTGTTCTTTGGCCGGCCACGCAGTGCTCCGCTCGGCTTCGCCTCGCTCACGGGCTTCGCCCTTTGAATTCGATTGACCGCCAATTCGGCTGCCGGCTGGCCTTTTTGTTTTTCCTTGTTCTTTGGCTGGCCACGCAGTGCTCCTCTCGGCTTCGCCTCGCTCACGGGCTTCGCCCTTTGAATTCGATTGGCCGCCTATTCGGCTGCCGGCCGGCCTTTTTGTTTTTCCCTTGTTCTTTGGCTGGCCACGCAGTGCTCCGCTCGGCTTCGCCTCGCTCACGGGCTTCGCCCTATGAATTCGATTGGCCGCCAATTCGGCTGCCGGCAGCCGATTGGCGGTCAATCGAATTCGCACTGCTCATTGCTTCGTGAACATTATAATACTTTAACCAGAGATTGGCAAGTTATCCACGAAATTCACAAAAATTTATAAAAAATTCATGATTTTTGTGGGTTTGTATACAAAAAAATACATGCCGATTCTTGACGTTTCGGGGGTTTAGCACTTATAATAATTGCTATAAGGTTAACAACAGTCTTAACAAAAAACGATAGGAGGCTATTTCAAAATGAGACCAGAATGGAAAGATTTTGTAGGCGGTAAATGGGATTCGGAAGTGAATGTCCGTGACTTCATTCAGAAGAACTATACACCGTATGAGGGGGATGAATCCTTCCTGGCAGATGCTACACAGAATACCAAAGATCTGTGGGCAGTAGTACTTGATTTGCAGAAGAAGGAGCGTGAAGCAGGCGGTGTCCTGGATATGGATACCAAAGTGGTTTCCACAATCACCTCCCATGGTCCTGGATATCTGGACAAGAGCAAAGAGACAATCGTTGGCTTCCAGACAGATAAACCGTTTAAGCGCTCCCTGCAGCCTTACGGCGGTATCAGAATGGCTGAGAAGGCATGCTCTGACAACGGTTACGAAGTTGATCCTGAAATCAGTGAATTCTTCTCCACACACAGAAAGACACACAATGCCGGATGCTTCGATGCTTACAATGCAGAAATGAGAGCATGCCGTTCTTCCCATATTATCACAGGTCTGCCGGACGCTTATGGCCGCGGCCGTATCATTGGCGATTACAGACGTGTAGCTCTTTATGGTATTGATTACCTGATCGAAGACAAGAATGCTCAGAAAGATTCCACCGGTCGCGTTATGACTGACGATGTAATCCGTCTGCGTGAAGAATTGTCCGAACAGATAATAGCTCTGAAACTGATGAAAGAAATGGCCGCTTCTTATGGCTGTGATATTTCCAAACCGGCTACAAACGTACAGGAAGCGATCCAGGCTGTTTACTTTGGTTATCTTTGCGCAGTAAAAGAGCAGAATGGTGCTGCAATGTCCCTTGGACGTACATCCACCTTCCTTGACTGCTATGCACAGAGAGATCTGAAGAATGGTACATTCACAGAAGAACAGATTCAGGAATTCGTTGACCACTTCATTATGAAGCTGCGTCTGATCAAATTCGCACGTACTCCTGAATACAACCAGATTTTCGCAGGCGATCCGGTATGGGTAACAGAATCCCTTGCAGGTGTAGGTGTTGACGGACGTCATATGGTAACAAAGATGAGCTTCCGTTATCTGCACACTCTGGAGAACCTTGGTGCCAGCCCTGAACCGAACCTGACAGTTCTCTGGTCCACAAGACTTCCCGAGAACTTCAAGAAATACTGTGCTAAGATTTCCATCACCACATCTTCCATCCAGTATGAGAATGATGACCTGATGAGAGTTACACACGGTGACGACTATGGTATTGCATGCTGCGTATCTTCCATGGTTATCGGTAAGGAAATGCAGTTCTTTGGTGCACGTGCAAACCTGGCAAAATGTCTGCTGTATGCATTGAACGGCGGTGTTGACGAAGTAACAAAGAAACAGGTTGGTCCCAAATACCGTGCCGTAACAGGCGATGTTCTGGATTATGATGATGTTTACAGCAAATTCATTGATATGATGGAATGGCAGGCAGACGTATATGTAAATACTCTGAACATCATCCACTATATGCATGACAAATACTGCTATGAGAGAGCAGAAATGGCTCTTCATGACAGAGACGTAAAACGTTATTTTGCAACAGGTGTTGCAGGTCTTTCCATCGTTGCTGACTCTCTGTCTGCAATCAAGCATGCAAAAGTAGAAGTTGTACGTGATGAAGACGGCGTAATCGTTGACTTCAAAACAACCGGCGATTTCCCGAAATATGGCAATGATGATGACCGCGTTGACAGCATTGCTCAGGATATCGTACACAAATTCATGACAGCAATCAGAAGACATCATACTTACAGAAACGGTGTTCCTACAACCTCTATCCTTACCATCACTTCCAACGTAACCTATGGTAAGGCAACCGGTAACACACCTGACGGACGTAAGAAAGGACAGCCTTTTGCACCCGGCGCTAACCCGATGCACGGACGTGATACCCACGGTGCAGTAGCATCTCTTTCTTCCGTATCCAAACTTCCGTTCAAGGATGCTCAGGATGGTATTTCCAATACCTTCACCATCATCCCTGGCGCTCTTGGAAAAGAAGACCAGGTATTTGCAGGCGACATCGAACTTGATCTGAATAACTAAACAGTTTATATAAGCACACTGTTATAAATTGAGAGTAAATTCAAAACGATTCGGGAGTGGTTAAAACAATGGATGACAAAAAAGTGGAAGATCTTGTAAAAATGCTGGATTCCGGCATGGCAATGGGAGTGGGCCACATCAATGTGGACACTGATCTCACAAGTGAGGAAGCGACAAATGTTCAGACAATGGGCTGTACGGACTGTTCCCGAACCCCACTGGCATGCAGTGTACCCACACTGCACCAGGGTCTTGATGATTATCACTAATCAATAAATATTAAAGGAGGAATTTCCCATGGCAACAAATGCTGCACAGGTTGACAACTTAGTAGCTTTATTGGATGGTTATGCAACAAAAGGCGGACATCATCTGAATGTAAACGTATTAAACAGAGATATGTTACTGGATGCTCAGAAACATCCGGAGAATTATCCTCAGTTAACAATCCGTGTTTCCGGTTATGCTGTTAACTTCATTAAATTAACACCGGAACAGCAGGCAGACGTTATCTCCCGTACATTCCACGAGAGCATCTGAGCCTGATCCGAAAAGCACTGACATTTACAGGGCACTGCTGGCGCAGTGCCCTGTTCTTTCCACACACCTTTTCAAACAGACAAATATATAGAAAGGCGTTGAAATCATATGAGCGGCAGAATCCATTCTCTGGAATCTTTTGGCACCGTAGACGGCCCTGGTGTACGTTTTGTCGTATTTGTGCAGGGATGTCCTATGCGTTGCGCTTATTGCCATAATCCTGATACCTGGGAAATGAATGCGGGTACTCTCATGGAAGTTGGCGAGATTATTGAGCAATATGAAAGGAATATCAGCTTTTACAAAGGCGGCGGCATCACTGTTACCGGCGGCGAACCACTGATGCAGGTGGATTTTCTTACAGAACTCTTTACCGCCGCAAAAGAAAAAAATATCCATACATGCATTGACTCTTCCGGAATAGCATTCAATCCGGAGAACAGTATGTGGATGGAAAAACTGGACAGACTTCTGGCGCTTACCGATCTGGTTATGCTGGATATCAAGCATATTGATCCGGAAAAGCACAAGGAGTTGACAGCCCAGCCCAATGATCGGATTCTTGCTTTTGCAGAATATCTTTCCGAAAAAGACGTACCTATCTGGATTCGTCATGTCGTGGTGCCCGGCATCACCGATGACGATACCTATCTGTACAAACTCGGATACTTTATCGGCGGGCTGAAAACGCTGAAAGCCCTGGATGTACTTCCCTATCACACCATGGGAAAGGTAAAATACGAAAAACTGGGCATTCCCTATAAGCTGGAAGGGGTAGAGCCCATGGATAAAAACAAAGTCATTGAGAAAAAGCAGGTGATCCTGGACGGTATCAGAGCCCGCCGCAAAGACAGCGAAGCGGGCTGACCCACAGCCAGAAAAAGCCGGATGTATTCCTGCATTTTCTACTTGTATTCATCATACATTTGTATTAAAATAAACTTGTTAATTGATAATCTTATCAATAAGAAATCATGATTATAAGGAGGATTTTTATTATGGCATATGTAATCAGCGATGGATGTGTAAGCTGCGGCGCATGTGAAGGACAGTGCCCTGTAGGTGCTATCAGCATGGGAGACACACAGTTCCAGATCGATCCCGACAAATGCATCAGTTGTGGTTCCTGCGCAGGCGCATGCCCTACCGGTTCCATCTCCGAAGAGTAACTACCATAAAGAGAAAAGTTGCAAAAGCACTCAGAAAAATGAGTGCTTTTTTCTTTTTTCCTTTTTACCCGCCTTCTCCCGGATCAGCTCATCAATCTGCCTGAAATGCTCCTCTTCCCGCTTTATCCGTTCATTCTCCCTCAGTTCTTCCCGCTCTTCCTGCAAACGGAACTGATAGTCCAGTTCTTTTAATACACTGTCTTTAATCTGCTCACAGAATACTTCATTCTCTTCCCGGATAGCATCCACAATCATATTCCTAAGCAGTACCTGAAGGCGGTATGCTTTCTCTTCTTTGGCCAAACCAGCTTCTTTTCTGATGACCCCCGATCCGTTTTCAGTTACAGAAAGTTCCTGTGTCTCACCAACCAGCGACGTCACCTCCCCATTCTCTTCTATTGGTTCTCCCTCTGTCCCTTCGATTTCCTGCTTTAATGCCTTACGGATCGCCTTTAGCTGAAACCCCTGCTCCTTCATGGTCTTAACCCGCTTGAGACGGTTTACGTCATCCTGTGTATAGTAGCGGTGGCCCAGCTTGTTCCGTTTGATGGGAAGTTCCAGTTCATCTTCCCAATACCGCAGGACATGGCTCTCCACTTCTACCTGTTTTGCCGCATCTGAAATCATGTACATTTTCTGTTCCATACCTTTTCCTCCTGTCAATCACAACCACCTGCAATTACCCAAATGCCAGAAACAGCAGAAAGTGCCTTTGTAAACTTCCTGTTGTTGCAAACTTTCTATTGTCATAAACAGGCAAAGAGAACCTGCTCTCTGCCTGTTCTCTTTTGTATGTTGATTATGGAATTATTTTTGCATATTGGCAAATTTTGTATAATCCGGCAGCCATGCCAGATTGATCGTCCCTATAGGGCCATTCCTCTGCTTTGCAATGATAATCTCAGCAACGCCTTTTAATTCTGTGTCTTTATTATAATAGTCATCCCGATAGATAAACATTACCACATCCGCATCCTGCTCAATAGCACCGGACTCACGCAGGTCGGAAAGCATCGGCCTGTGATCGGGACGCTGCTCCACTGCACGGCTGAGCTGTGACAGCGCCATCACCGGCACGCTCAATTCCCTGGCAAGCGCCTTGAGGGAACGGGAAATATCAGAAATCTCCTGCTGTCTGGAATCTGTCCGGCCACTGCCTGACATCAGCTGCAAGTAGTCAATAATAATCATTTTCAGCCCATGTTCCAGTTTATACTTCCGGCATTTGGAACGAAGTTCGGAAATACTGATTCCCGGTGTATCGTCAATAATCAATTTTGATTTACCTATGATACCTGCGCTTTCTATCAGCTTCTCCCATTCGGGATCCGTCAGATTACCCGTACGGATATGCTGGGAATCCACTTTTGATTCCAGTGAAAAAAGCCGGTTTACAAGCTGTTCTTTTGACATTTCCAGACTGAATATGGCCACTGTCTCATTTTGCTTAAACGCCACATATTGGGCGATATTCAGTACAAAGGCTGTTTTTCCCATGGATGGCCTTGCCGCCACAAGAATCAGATCCGAGGGCTGCATGCCTGCCGTCCTGTAATCCAGGTCAATAAAGCCGGTGGGAATCCCTGTCACGACTCCTTTATTTCTGGAAGCGGCTTCAATCCGGTTCATGGCATTCATAACAACCTCCCGGATGGGAACATAGTCACTGCTGTTTCTTTTCTGCAACAGTTCAAATATTTTCTTCTCCGTATCTTCCAGTATGTATTCCAGGCTCTCTTTCCCTGCATAGCAGGTATTGGCAATCTCTTCATTCAGACGGATCAATTTACGCAAAGTCGCTTTTTCTGCCACGATATTGGCATAATACTTTACATTGGCAGAGGTCGGGACAGCCGTAATCAGATCTCTTACGAATTCCAGGCTGCTGACTTCCGGCGGGACATCCTTCTCACGCAGACGGTTTTGCAATGTAATCAAGTCCACCGGCTTGCCTTCATCGTTCAACTCTGTCATCGCTTCAAACACAACGCCGTACTGCTTCCCATAGAAATCTTCCTTGCGAAGAAGCCCCGACGCCACCACAATCGCCTCACGGTCTATGATCATCGAACCAATCACAGACTGTTCTGCTTCCACGCTATGGGGCATTACCCGCTTTAACAGCGCCTCTTCCATTTCAGCCATAGAGTCCCTTTCTATTGATCTTCCAATACATGTACCTTTAGTTGCCCTGTTACTTTGGGATGCAGCTTCACGCCCACTTCATATACGCCAAAACTCCGGATGGGCTCTGCCATCTGTATTTTCTTTTTGTCGATTTCCATACCGTACTGGCTTTTAGCCGCCTGCGCGATCTCTTTGGAAGAGATGGATCCGAACACTTTACCGCCTTCCCCGGCTTTCATTTTAACAGTTACTTTCTTTGTCTTCATCTCTTCCGCAAAAGCCTGTGCCGCTTCCAGCTGCTCTTTTGCAATCTTTTCTTCATTTGCCTTTTGCAGCTTTAAATCATTCAGATTCTTACCGTTTGCCTCCACGCCCAGCTTTTTCGGTAAAATAAAATTTTTGGCATAACCGTCGCTGGCTTCAATGATTTCACCTTTTTTGCCAAGGCTTTTTACATCCTGTAATAATATAATTTTCATGACAAATCACCTTCTTCTATCATAGTATCCAATGTATGTTTCATAACCCGGACCGCTTCTTCCAGGGAAACATCTTCCATCTGTGCACCCGCAATGTTCATGTGGCCGCCACCGCCCAGCCGTTCCATGATCACCTGTACATTCACCTCATCTATGGACCGGGCGCTGATAAATATCTTACCCTGATACTCCGTCATAACAAAGCTGGCCTTGATTCCCTTAATATTCAACAGTTCATTGGCCGCCTGTGCGCCCAGCACGGTAGGGCTCATAACCCCCTCACTGGAGCAGACGGAAATGGCATAATTGCCCCGATAGATCTCTGCCTGGCTCACCGCATCGGCCTTTGTCTTATATTCCACAGCATCCTCACGGAACAGTTTGCGAACCCTGGTTACATCAGCGCCGTTTCTCCGCAGGAATGCAGCGGCCTCAAACGTGCGCACGCCTGTCTTTGTGGTAAAATTATTGGTATCCACAATCACACCGGCATACATACAGTTGGCCTCTTCAATTCTGAGACGGATTCCTTCTTTAATATATTGCAAAATCTCCGTTACCATTTCACAGGCTGAGGATGCATAGGGCTCCACATAGGACAGCGTCGCATTCTCAATGGTCTCCGAACCCTGTCTGTGATGATCCAGTACCACAATGGATTTGCAGGTGCGCAAAAGTTCCGGGCATTCGGTAATACTGGGTTTGTTGACATCCACGACTACCAGCACTGTATTATTGCCTGATGCTTCCACTGCCTCCGCACTGTTAATCAGCATGTCCTCCTCATACTCCGGATTATTCCGGAACATCTCCACCAATGGCCGCACGGAAGTGGTCACATCGTTGATGACAATATGCGCTTTACGTTCCAGAGATCTGGCAATGCGGCAGATTCCCACGGCTGCGCCAAAACTGTCCATATCCGCCAGGCGGTGCCCCATAACCAGCACTTTGTCTTTGGAAGAAATAATTTCATTCAAGGCATGGGCCTTTACCCTGGCTTTTACCCGCGTATTTTTCTCCACCTGCTGGCTCTTGCCGCCATAATAGGTGATGGAACCGGAAGTTTTCACAACAGCCTGATCCCCGCCCCGACCGAGAGCCAGGTCAATAGCCGTCCTGGCAAATTCATAATTCTGTGTATAACTCAATCCATCCAGCCCAATGCCGATGCTAAGAGTGACCGCCATCTCATTGCCGATATTTACCGTTTTCACATCGTCCAACAAGTCAAATTTGCTTTCTTCCAGTTGCAGCACCGATTCCTTGCGAAGAATAATCAGATATTTATCTTTTTCCATTTTCTTGGCAATGCCGTCCATAGAAGCAATGTATTTATTGACTTTTCTGTCAATTAACGCAATCAGGAGGGACCGCCGCACCTCTTCCACGCTTTCCAGCGCTTCCTCATAATTATCCAGGTAAATCATACCCACTGCAAGAGACTGGTTGTCATTTTCCCGCAGAGCGATCTTCAATGCCGTCTCATCATAGAGATACAGGGCTATCAAATACCCTTTATAGTCAGGCTCCTGAAATATCTCGCTGTTAACCGCCATATCTTTCAGTGAAATCCGCTTCATCTTCACGGAAAACTCACAGGCCTCAAATTCCAGCTCCATTTCCGTCTCTTCTTCCTCTTCCACCGGCAGCCTGTCCTTTGTCAACGCCGGAAATATGGAAGAAATCGACTTACAATAGCCTTTTTCCTTATGTATTACTGCCTCAAAAGCCTTATTGCTCCAGACCACTTTGCCCGTCTCATCCAGAAGCGCATAGGGAATCTCCATTTCCCGTAACAGCCGCTTCTGAATCTGCCCATACTGTGTTGCAAAGCTGATCAGTTCATTCATAATCACAGGCTTGTTGTAAAACATCATGATAAAAACAACAACAAAATAAACCAGCAGCGCCCCGGTCAGCAAAAGCCCCGACCTGTAATCCATCAGATAAATAATCAGATTCACAAGGGCCAGCATAATGCCCATTGCTATGGAACTCTGAAGATACGATCTCAGCCTCCCTTTTATCTTAATCCTCTTTTTCATGTTCTTACCTCAGGACATACGTCCGTTCCATTTCTATTTAATTTAAAATTCCAGTCAAACAATTATCATTTATTATAACATTATTTATTTACAAATGCCACAGTATTATATCGTCAAATATAAGGAGTTTTTGTATAAATTTGTCTGATTATACATAATCATGAAAAAAATATTATGTTTTTACCATTTATGTCTGTGCGGTTTTTTGCGTCAGATTTGCCCGAACCACTCCATGACAGTTTGCAGCACTGTATTCCACAGACAACGTAAAAAGAAATAAGCATCCCCGCTCTGGCAAAGCAGCGTAATGCCTATTTCTTTCATTTGGTATCCGATATTGAGATTGACGCCGAAAAATATCATAAGGAAAAGCGGCTTCTCTTACTCCCCCAAAGCCTGTCAAACCGGCTTATGACAGATGATAACATTCCACATTGGTTCCTTTCAGCAGAACAAATGGTCTGTTTGATGCAAGCAGCATTTCTTTTGCAGCTTCCTTTGCAGACGGCGCCGCCACAATGATCACCACATCTTCCGGAATTTTGTGAATATCCTCAGGTTTTATAATCTTTTCGCCGCAATAAGTCCCTTCCGCTGCAATATCAATTCCGGCAATCAATTTGCCATTCGGTATGTACTCTTTCATGGCTTCATCAAGGTAATATGCCGCTGATAAAACAATTCCCCATACCGCATATCGGAAAGGACTCTCAGGGAAGGGGATTTTCCGTACTGCGATGGAGGTTGCCGTATTGTAATCAATCTCGTACAGGGGGCTCTTGGATTCCCACATTTTCTCCAGTTCAATCCGGCTGACCGCCGCCTTCACACGCTCGAAGAATACCTGTTTTATTTTTGCCTTCTCTTCCTCAAAATCAACAGGCGCCGGATTCCAGTCTATTTCAGAATAATGGGCAGAGGTATATGTGGGGATGAACCGATCTATAAATCCAAATCTGTCTCCAAAATGATTTTTGGCCAAAATAACCGGAATTCCCATAGCCAGGCACGGGGAAGCCACATGCAGCTTGGAGGTAATTACAAGTTTTGCCGTATCTCTGAGTAATGCGATCCGCGCTTCTCCCTTTCTATGCTCCTCATAAGCATCCTCAACAGATATTCTGTTAGAATGTCCGGGATTTTCAAACCGCAGAATATTGGTTAATGTTACCGCTTCCTCTTTTATCTCCTGCGGCATGATCTTCATCACATCTGTGGGTACATCCAGCAGGTAAATTTTATCCGCTGCTCTGGCCTGTTCTTCTGTTCTTTTAGGCAGAGTCAGGGTCAGGCATCCGGTCAGATAAGCATCCACCCCCAATCCCCTGAGGTAATTTACCGTAAACAGATCTCTGCACCCCACGCCTCCGCATGTTCTGTAAAACTCCAGCTCATCCTTTGGCAATTCCCGGTGAAGATGCAAAGACATCGGAATTGCATGCACTTTGGGAGATGGGGGCATAAAATGAGAGTCGTAAGCCAACTCCTCATAATTGCTCGCACTGTTTACAACACAAACGCACTCTTCGCCATCATAATCCGCCACATCATATCGCGGCACGGGAACCATGTCTTCTTCCGAAATGCCCATCTCCCGATACAGATTTTTAACCGCATAGGATTGTATTGGATCTCCCAGATTGACCGGCCGCGTCTTCATCTGCGGTTTTAACGGTTTCTGATAAAACATATAACCATATTTCATAGCTGTCCCTCGCTTTCCTTTTTATATAAGTCGCCAATTTCCATGATTGCCTTGTGAGAAGGCTTTCTCCCACCGGTCGTCGGATACTTTTTCCAGTCATGACCAAAGCAGTAATCCAGCACTGCTTCATAGTCCCGTGGCGCCATAAACTTTTTTCCGTTAAAATCCATATCAATGGTATCGGTATAATTTGACATTCTGACCAGCGGCACCTTGTAAGGGTTGCGATCCATGGCGATCCAGAATTTCAGGTATTTCCTGCTCTTAAAAAAAGTAGCTGCACGAACAAATTTTTCATAACACTTTTTATTACCGGGTCTGGCGATCTTCTGATAATACCTTCTTTTTTTCTGATTTGGTTCCGCATCAGCCCCCACTGTCGCCCACAGAGCCGTTCTCCAATAACGGCAGACTTTTGCATGCACCCAATCCAATACCGCAAAAGAGGACGAAGGATACATTGGGAAAATATCAATAAACACACCTATCTGGTGATCTAATTTATCCCTGCCGGGCTTGGTGTAGATCGTACCTTTTCGTTCCAGGTGTTTAAATGTCAGATGATTGTTCTCTTCATTTGCCGGACAGCGGAAATAATATTTTTCATGATCAAGTTCGAGTTTCATAATCTCATCCAGCTGATCATAATCTTCCCACGGAATGGTTACATCAATATCGTCATCCCAGGGGATAAAGCCCTTGTGCCTTGCAGCCCCCAAAAGCGTTCCAAAGCTGATATTATAGCGCAGACCATATTTTCTGCAGATACGGTCAAATTCTTCCAGCAGTTCAACCTGGATTTGCTGTACCCTCCAGAGATATGTATTTCCGTTCAGAGCCAGCTGGCTTTTATTACTTTTAAGCACAGTCCTGACAATATAATTCGGAAAACATTTTATAATCGGTTCCGGATGAACGGCAACATAGCAAACAGTGTCACAAAATTCTTTTTCCTCAACCGTGTTCCATACATCCTCCGTAATATGTTTTGATGCATGATTTACTATCCATGGAAGAGAGTTTGGATTTCTCCCGTCACGTCCTGTCACATAAGGATAGACCACATATCTGCTCCGTTCATGGGAGCCATACCTGGCAAGCATGTTTTCAACAGAGAACTTCCCCCTCTGCTTTATATAATAATTGGAAATTTTTCTTTTATGGGACAACCTGATAAAGCTGCGTAATGGCTTACCCTTCAAAACAGAACGGACATTCAATGTACAAGTCGTATCCCGAAACTGCCCATACGCCTTTTCCCAGTCCGCCTCCTCATCTCCCACATAAAAAAGAGGTGTTACAATCAGCCTTGTACCATAATAAAATGACTCCTTCTTTCTGTCCTCATGAAACTTTATTTTAGACTCTTTAACAAACCACAGATCAAATGTATCAAACTGCTCTGTATTTGTATAATCATGTACGGAGTATCCATTGTGGCGACTGCAGAAGTTATACAGTTCTGCTCGTAACGCCTTAAAATTATGATACATTGTTGCGATATAGATGATTGGAATACACAGTTCAAACTCCATACCTCTTTCATATGCAATCAGTGTATCGGCTGAAATGGTATATTTTAAATCCTTATTTTTGCATATCTCATGTATGATATGTAAAAGTTCAATGCTTTCCTCATGCGCCTTGTTCACTCTATCCACACCTCATTTGCAAACCAAAATTTGTCTTTTGCCAATTATGAACCCCTTAGAAACAGTTCCGCCTTACACACTTCACTTTAGATCCATGCATATAAAACCGTGTCCACGTGTTTATCCTTATGATGCCTGACTGCCAGTTTATATTCCGGTATATAACTTAAAATTAATTCTGCCAGCCTGTAATAATCGTTTACATTATGATATATGGAAATTGCCAGACCAGGCCGTTCTCTCCTGATTGTCTTTTCTGCACCGATTAACGCTTCATATTCCGCCCCTTCAATATCCATTTTAATATATCTTACAGATTCATCATCTCCTACCACATCATCAATTCGTACCGCTTCTGCCTCAAATATCCTGATGGGATTTTTATATCTGTACCTGGTTGTATTTCGAAAATCCGCCGAAAAACATCCGCCTCTTTTTTCAGTTTCATTAAATGAAATAATTCTTCTTTTATCTGCCAGGGCAAAGGGCACGATGGTAATTTCTCCACTCCATGTTTTGGACACTTCGTTTTTCTTCTTTTCAAGGGCCGCAATGTTTTCTGGTAACACTTCAAATGAATAAATCCGGTCCAGAGTATCCCCCAGCTTATTAACAAATCTGTCTATCGTATCCCCAATATAACCTCCGCAATCTAATATGGCGCCCCTGGTTTTGCTGAACAATGCCGGCGGAAACAGATACTGAATTTCATCTCTGACTTTCAAATCATCATAGCCGCTTTTCATCCCCATGATTCTTCTGATAACCACTTCCCGCAATACTTTTCTGGAATAATCATCACAGAGCATTTTTTCAATTATATGTATTTTCTCATAGTTGTCATACAGTCCGTTTGATATTTCGTTTAAATATGTATTTTTTAATACATTCCAGTAAAAAACAGTGAAATCTTCAATTTCATAAATGGCATTGGTTATTTCATAAGCATGCCGGTCAGCCGCACATACCAGAATGATCACGTTTTCCGGGTTCTCACAGTATAATTTATCCGGAGAATATATTTTAGCGTTTCCAACTGTTATATCGCAGAGTTCATCATTCCGGTCTACAATATATTTGACTTTATATGTTTTACATACCACAGCAGTTTCCTTACTCTTTCCATACAGAATCAGTTCCTTCTCCCGCAGCATGTTCTCGAATACTTCCATACTTTGTCTGAATCTTGGTTTTCTCATTCTCTTCTCCTTTTGATCACATTCAATCCATAGTACTCCATCATGCGCAAAGCCCCTTCTGTCAATGAATAAAAAGGAACCCAGCCCAGCGCCGCCAGTTTTTCAGAATTGCCTGTCACCTTTGATAACGCCCCGGTCACTTCTATGGTATTTCTTTTTTCATAGTCAAAAGTAACTGCAACCGTTCTGTCCGCTATTAGGGATGCCATAATCTCTGCCAGTTCCTTAACAGAAGCCTCTCCGTTTTCATCCACAATATTATATGCCTCTCCCGGAGAGCCCTTGAGCATGACGGTAAGCATGGCAATGATTGCATCCGCTATGTACATAAATGTCCTGATTGCAGTACCATCACTTTTTAACACAATCTGATTGCCTTTCAGCATTTGTGAAATAAAGTCAATGTGAAGTCTGCCATCATTCAGATCGGGCCCGGGCCCTATAATCTGAAAGGGCCTGACAAGGAACACCGGTACATGGTACTTCATCTGATATGCTTTGCACAGCGTTTCAGCCGCTCTTTTCCCACAGGAATACACATTTCTGATATTTAACGGATCTAAATATCCCGACATATCTTCCTTTAATCGTTCACTGTTTTCCCGTTTACCGTAAACATCAACACTACTCAGAAACAGAAAATACTGGCAGGGATGATGCATTGCCAGATTCAGCATATTTTCCGCGCCTTTTACATTGGCAAGAAAGGTATTTACCGGATCCTCATGCCTTTTTAGAATTCCTGCCGGGCTGGCCGCATGAATATATACATGTATCTCTTCATCCAAATCAACAGGTCTACAAATATCCTGGATTACAAGTTGAAAGTCCTGCCTGCCTGTAAAATCTGCAAAACGTTCTCGGGCTCTTTTTTCATCTCTGCATAGTGCAAAGACTTTTATTCCTGCCCCTCTTAAATCGTTTAATGCAAGAAATGTATATACAAAATATGCCGGAACATAACCGTTTGCGCCGGATATAATGACTGTTTTTCCATACAATTTTTCAAAGGGGAGCGGTGATGACAGTATTTTTTGAATATCATCATGAATGATGTTGTGCATCATAATATTTTCTCTCCTTTTCTTCAAATAATGGATGCAGAGACTCTGCTATGGCCAGATCCTCCGGATACGTTATCTTAATGCAAAAGCGATCTCCTTTCACCATGCAGCATTCAACCCCGATGTTCAACACCAGTTCGCTGTCTTCTGTTACATCCATTTTTCGGTACTCCTCATCCTCCATATACACTTTGTGCCCCATCATAAGAATCCCATATCGATACAGTTGAGGGCCTTGTTGAAGATATAATTTTTTCTTCTGTAATGTCCGGTTTACCCGCTCACCATCATTGCTGAATGTAATTGCATCCGTTGCCTTGACAACAGTTATCGAAGCATCATAAGATACGATCATTTCATAGTGTTTATTCATTGTTTCCTGAGACACAAACGGGCAGACCGAAGTCATAATCATAACGGTATCTCTGGCATTTGCCGCTATTGCTTTCAGTCCGGAATACACAGACTGCTGTCTTTCCTTTCCCGGATGCGCAAAATATTTCAGCTTCGTTATGTTATACTTTTCTGCCCAGCGCCTTATATTTTTTTCTTCCTTTTCGGCCACCACTACACATATTTCATGAATATTTGTATTTTTCTCTGCTGTTAAGAGAGAATACACAATCATGGGTATACCTGTCAGTTCAACAAACTGTTTTGATATATTACCACTTCCGAATCTTTTCCCTTTACCGCCTGCGAGAACAACTGCATAATTCATTGCCAATCTCCCATTTTATCTCTATATCACCGTATATAATTCACATAGGAATTCCTTGTATCAAAGTATACTTCCCCATGCATGGTTCTTTTGTCCTGAAGTGGTTCCATATAGTTTTCCCCATATATCCGTTTGACCAGTTTTACAGATTGTCTTGCCACTGGTATTCGTATGGATTCAAATCGAATTTTTTTCAAATCCGTAAAAAAGCTCCTGGGCCTTTTTCCCACACAGTCCCATTTCTGCAGTTGTTCCAGAAATGATACATACTCCAGTTGTTCATGCCGGTGTTTTTTACAGCAATCCTCCATTTTCTGATATAATTTGTCATAATTGAACCTCCCCAGGAAAATCGAGAATATCATATGCAATACCCCAAATGCAATTCCTTTTATCCCCTTGTGAACAGGGTGATACTGATCTGTAAAATATGCAATTATATAGATCATCTTTTTTAATCGTATAATGTGCTTTTGTTCTTTCAGCCTCTTTGCTTTATCCTTCACAACATAATCAAAGGGAAATATATCAATGAAGATTCCCTGATTAAATTGCAGGAATCGCTGTTTTTCTGTCATCAGAATCGCTGTTGTCTCAGAATTTCTCAGTTGCGCATGCCCTCTCAGACTTCCATGATCCGTATATTCTGTCTGAAAAAAGTAAGGCTCTTTAAACTCCGACGGCGCCACCTCACATAATTTTTCATAGTCTTCACGGAGCATTCCCATATCAATATCATCGTCCCAGGGAATAAACCCTTTATGCCGTACAGCGCCCAGCAAAGTCCCCTGCACTGCAGAAATGCCAATACCATGTTTCTTGCATACCCGCAATACTTCTGACAGAAGATCCAGTTCCACAGCCCACACTTCTTTCATCTGTTTTGAAACTGTATGTCCACATCTGATCTCTTCATGGAAAAACTGATCCGGAAGTTTGATTTTTACCGGTAATTTATCTACATGCACATCAATATCCCTATTTCAATCTTTTCATATACCTGGTGTATGCGTCCATGACTTCACCTGTATGCCCATATGTTACTAACTCCCCATCATTCATCCAGAGTACTTTATCGCACAAATCCCGGATGGTATTGGCACTGTGGGAAACAATCAGCACGGTTCTCTGCGCATCCATGATCAGTTCTTTCATCCGATGATAGCTTTTCTCCTTAAAATGCTGATCGCCCACACTGAGCACTTCGTCTATCAGAAGAATATCTGTTTCCAGAGTCGCAGATATAGCAAACGCAAGTTTTGAATGCATCCCGCTGGAATATGTCCGTACAGGGTAATCAATAAACTTCTTTAATTCAGAAAATTCTATAATTACTCCCATCTTTTCCAGAATTGTCTCTTCTGTAAATCCCAAAAGCATTCCGGACAGCATAATATTTTCCCGTCCGGAAAGATCCGGCTTAAAGCCCACTCCAATGGACAAAAGAGAGATTGTATTCCCATATAAGTCAATGGAACCTCTGTCTGGTGTGAAAATTCCGCCTATCGCTTTCAGCAGTGTTGACTTCCCACTGCCATTTTTTCCTACAATCCCAACGATCTTTCCTTTTTCTACAGAAAAGGAAAGTGACTTGACCGCATGCACAATGTCTGTCTTGTCCGTATTCTTTTTTAAGAAACTCTTTTGAATGGATTTTTTCTTATATGGTATATAATCAATACACAGATCCCTTACCTCGATTGCTGTTTCACTCATCAGATTACCTTCACATAGCTGTTCTCACATTGATAAATCAATCTGGTTCCGCGAAATACCAATATGGCGGCTGCCACATACCAGACTCCCATAACTGTCAGGGATGCGCCAGACTGATAGAGCATTCCATTCCGCAGTGTGGAGATAATGTACGCAATTGGATTGACGGAATTTAATATATCTCCATAAGGCGCCGGAATCCTGTTTGGAACCGAATAAAATATTCCCGTAAAATACATAAACATTTTGAGCAATATCTCCACTATATACTGTAAATCTTCCACATATACCCCATAATGCAACAGAAAACAGCAAATTCCATAGGTAAGGATTACCAGCAATAGCAGCCCCGGTACAATATAAATCAAATGCCAGTCAACCTTGATTTTGAAAATCACCATCATAGCAACTACAACAAGCAGAGATACGAACATTTTAAAACCGTTTACACACATGGTACACAACAACAGAATCTGTTTCGGAACATATACTTTCGTAACAATCGATTTATGATTCTTAATCAGTTTGACACTTTGATTGACCGTTTTACTGAAAAATCCCCAAATACTTACCCCAATAAAAATAAATACCGGGAAATTTTTCTCAGCCGCATTAAAAACATATCCAAAGATGACCGTATAAATAAGCATATGAAAGAACGGCTCCAGTATCCACCACACCCAGTCCAGATAAGAATTGGATACCTCCGACTTGAGTTGTGCCCTGGCCGCGTAAGCAAGATACCTTTTATATTTTTTTAAATCGTTTATAAAACGCACGATTTTGCTCCTCCACGTTTGTCTCTCCAATACCATCCACAATCATACGCACACCCTTACCATGGCTTCCAGTCTCTTCTTTCCGTATTCATAGTAAAGCATTCCTTTACCCGCAATTTTTCCTTTAATACCCATACGTCCAGAAGACGTTCCCCAATGAGCCCCATGCATCGTGCATGTGCCTGTCCCGGAAACTGTCTGTCTATCTCATCCTCAATCTGATATAACAGCGGAAACAGCCACTCGCAGTATCTGCCCAATATTTCTTTATGGCAGATCATCATATTGAGTAAATGCGCATATTTTCTGTTCATAACATGTTCATATATAGAGAATTCTTTCGGATTCATCCTTTTGAATGTATCATCCAGAATCGTCAATATCTCTCTGCTCAATCTGGCACTGTTTTCTGTTTCAGAACATTTCTGTTTCATACACAGCTGATTCTGATTACCACCAGATGTAAACGTTTTATTATGCAGAATCACATGATACGAACTCAATACTTTTTTGATATAGTTTTCATCAATCACTTGAACCGGCTTTCCAGTCAAGACATTCCAGGCCTTTTGGCAGGGCCTGACAAAAAATCTGCGATAATGACAAAGCCCTGTGATCTCTGCATTTGCATTTTTCCAAATCCAGTAAAGCCCTGTCAGTTCATTGTACCTGACATTTTTATCCGAAATATGATCACCTGTATGCTCCGATATCCAACCGTTTGAAAATTCTCCCTGCTGCTTACCAACCATAAGGGGGATGTACACGGAATCTTTTACCGGCATGGCAAACTGCTTATGACCCACTGCATAAATGCAAACCTTCGATTTCCGGAAATCTCCGCTCATTTTACTATGTTCTTCCTGAAAGAGTCTCTGTTTGACTTCCAAATGTAAATTTCATAGCTTATTTTAAATACTTTCAAAAAGATGATTCTGGGCAGATACTTATACAGCCATCTCTCAATTTTGAAAATAAGTTCATTTTGTTCCGTAGGCTGCTTCTGATAGTCCTTCCACAGCGACAACGCCATATACCGGTCAAAATACGGTACATAAGGATGCAATGAACTCTTATGCCATGGAAACTCTCCCAAATACCTGAAGAAATGCAGGATTCTGGGATTATCAACGGCAGATTGAATCTCATCTTCCGAATAATATTGCAGGGGGCCAAATGCTCTGCTATATTGACGGTAGGAATAGACTGTATGCATCGGCTGTAAATTGAATGAAATATCTATTTTCTTGATCTGGTTTTTCAACACTATATTGAGTATGTCCT
Organism: uncultured Lachnospiraceae bacterium; assembly: GCA_910589075.1. Taxonomy (GTDB): domain Bacteria; phylum Bacillota; class Clostridia; order Lachnospirales; family Lachnospiraceae; genus VSOB01. The sequence goes on along the minus strand of CAJUSK010000011.1, from coordinate 73,978 downwards.
GATCCGGCGCCATGTAACAGGTTCTGACATTCTTTACATGCTCCCGAATTTTTTCAGTCCATTTATCCTGACGCCATTTTCTGACATCATATAAAATAACTCCCCCGTTAAAATAATCGTCTTGTTTATCCAATCCGATTTCCAGTTTATGTCTGGCCCCCAGGGAATCCAGAACCATCCCTATGGGCTTATTTTCCATATCCAAAAAAATAAGTGAACTAACATCACCACAAATGATAGTATCACTGTCTATATATAATAATCTGTCAATATCATCATTCAGGTAGTCTGTTACAAACATTTTCATATTTGTAGCGTAAGCCCCTCTGTATTCCGGAATACCAAGCATACGCATCTTTTCAATCAATGCATCCGTATGCATAAAATGAATCTGGTGCCCGTACTGCTCCACCTGCATTGTAAGCTGTTTTTTGCTGTCCTCCGTTAAATTTTCGCCCAACACATATATGTAAATTTCTTCTGTCTTTTTATTATTTTCCATTAAAGAAACCATGGATATTCCCGCATAAGGAACATACTTCTCATTAAATTGATATAAAACGTTTAATCGCATCCCGTATTCCTCATATTCATTTGTCCCCTGGCAAAGCGTATACCATCAGTTTCGTATATAGCCTAAGGCCGGTGTCAGAAAACAGATCTCCTTTTTCCTGATTATCTGGATATTGTGCATAAAATAACACGGGCACCGCACAATACAATAGCCGGCAAACAGTATCACACTATGCCAGCGGGAGCATCCTTCGTTGGTTACTTTAAAGGGATAAATAAACTCTATTGCGCAGTTGTATCTTCTGCAAAATCCATCGGATTCACTTCTAAAAATTTACAGATTAGGATAGCCTCATCTATGGAAAGTGGTCTGTTTCTGTTTTTATCCCCAAGACTTGCATACAAAACAGAGTATTGTATACCTGTTGCGCGTGCCATTGCAGAAAGATTGATCGCTCTGTCTCTTGTGTACTTTGCCAAATTCTTTGTTGCAGACATTTTGCTCACCTCTTTTCTCCATTTCAAAGATTTCGCACGCATTGTATTCTTTATTTCAGAGATTATGCACCTATTATATTCTTCGTTTTAGAGATTGTCAAGATAGTTTGCAAAATAATTTCTTTATTTCAAAGACTTTTATTGACTATAACAATTTTTTTTAATATATTATGAAGAAAGAGAGGTGCAGCAATGAATAATATAGGCAGTATTTTAAAAAGGCTGAGAGAGCAAAACGGTTTAAAAGGAAATGAAGTAATCGACAAATTAAAAGATTTGGGAATTGAGATCTCTGCCAAAACCCTTTACGGATATGAAAGCGGAAGAAATTCAACCAATGCTGATATGTTTTTAGCCTTGTGCAAAATTTACAAATGCCAGAATATCATGGAAACATTTTCAGATTCCGTAGATGATATTCTGTTTACAAACAACGAATGGAATATAATTGAAAAATACCGTGTTTTAGACAAACATGGAAAAAAAATGGTGGATTTCACTTTAAATGAGGAGTGGGATCGTTCCGTTAAAGAAATCAGAAATGTAAAAAGCGAAACCGCAGAGTTTTCAACAGAAATCATTCCAATGAAAGAGAATTTACTGCCTAACACCAATCATCGCAGAACCAATACCGCAGAAGATGTGCCGGAGATTACAGATCTGCGCATCCTGAAAAAGCGCATACGAGATTTGGAAGAAGAAAATAAATTCCTGAAAAAGCAAACGCCTTCTTTGCGCAGAAACCGAAGTAATCCATAGCCTTACAGAGAGCCGCCTGTTTTGCAAGCGGCTCTTTTTACAGCTGTTCATTTTTAAAGATCATAATACCCATGAGCCTGTCCATCCCTTTACCGTCAGTCACCTGTAAAGCAGATGGGGATTAACTGGCGCAGAGATAGGAATTCAAATGTCCCGAAGGCCGGTTCCTCCATACCCTCCAGTAATATTCCCGTGAGGACAAAACATTTTAAGACGTGTTACCATTGAACGCTGCATTCTTCTATGCTACAATCAACTTGTACGATCGAAAAGAAAGCAGGATGCGATTTTCCGATGGTTGCCCTCTAGTCCTTATGAAAGAGGGTGGTGCTATGGACACAATGGAAGTTCTTACATTGTTGTTGCTCATTTTTTCAGCACTGTCTTACATAGACAACCATAAAAAGAAATAAGCATCCCGACCCTGAGAAAGTTGGACGCTTATTTCTTTAAATTAGCTAAAATTTTACTGAGGGCACATCGGAACTCGTGTCCGATCGCCTTTCTAAGTAGATTATACATGAGAGCCGCCTGTTTTGCAAGCGGCTCTTTTTACAGCAGATCATCTTCAAAATCCATAATGCCCCATGGCCTGTCCATCCCTTTACCGTCAGGCACCTGCAAAGCAGGTGGGGATTGACTGGCGCAGGTAAGGGAAGCCCAAAGCCCCGATCATGGAAACGGAGGGGATTCAGTCACACTTGCAGCGATCCCATTGATTGTATCAGAGAAATGCCGGGACATAACAATCTTTCCACTACGCTGGGATATATCTATAACCCACTCACGGAATCGGAAACATACCATTTAATCACAAAGGCTTTATGATCTGCCTAAAAGTGTCTAACAGTTGAAACAACATAAAAAGAACGGAAATGCTGATAAACTCAACATTTCCGCTACTTTAACCAGAGCACGAGACGGGATTCGAACCCGCGACCCTCGCCTTGGCAAGGCGATACTCCACCACTGAGCCACTCGTGCATGTATAACTCCAAATTGTATTATCCTGAATCAGCGGGTGATGGGAATCGAACCCACGTATCCAGCTTGGAAGGCTGGTGTTCTACCATTGAACTACACCCGCAGTACGCGCTCTCAGGAATTCCTCATGAGCACATTACTTATATTACCAAATACAAATTGAAAAGTCAACTGATTTTTTCAAAAAAATACATAAAACGGTCTGTTCCCATACTGCCGAGCATGGCGCTATGATATGGCACCCAGAGCACGCGAAGCGTCGTTTCGTCCATCTGCGGAGTCCGCAGTAAGCGCGAACTCCACACCCGGCATTCCAAAATGTTCACAATACCTATAAACGATTTTTGAAATTTTTCAAAGATCTTATTTCCTGATCTCCTGCAACACATCCTTTGGAATGACAAACTCCACGCATCCCATATACATAGGCGCCACATCCCCCTCATTAAATGCAATCACCACATCATCGTTTTCGTTCACGTAAAATGACGCGTCTTCGGGAATCTGTTGGAAATTCCATTCCTCCATCTCTTCATTGTCCAGCCAGTAAATCACATTTTCATCCCCGGCCATCTGCTCCTTCATCTGTTTCTTAATTTCATCACTGATCATTGTCCTGTAATCCGCTCCTTCTGCAAACAGATCTTTCAGCGCCATCCGCTCTCCGGTCTGCAGGTCAATGGTATAGAAATAATTCCACTCAGCGCCGCTTCCTGAAGCCTGATAGCAGATCAGTTTCAGCGTAAAATACAAATCCGTCGTGCGCATGACTTCATGTTTTACCATAATATCCTGATAGCCTTCTTCTAATTTCAATCCTTCCTGGAACTCGGAAATAATCTGCTCTGTAATCTCTTCAATTTCCCGGTTAATTTCCTCCGTTGTTTTTTGCAGTGTCTCTTCCTGCTCTGCGTCCTCAGTCTGGGCTGTCACATTCTCTTTTACAATCAGTTCCGGCACTTCCACATCCGCATAATGTCTTTCATCCTCATATTGATAATCCCGGAAGGTTACTGCTTCCACCAGTCTGCCTATGACAGGAATACTGCTCATGGCGTGAGCCACTCCTGCCGATGTATTGGGCAAAATCATAAATGTTGCCACGGCCGCGGCCGCCCATCTGGCCGCAATGATCACGTTCATCCGGCGTTTTCCGTCTCTTTTTCCCCGCATAATCTCCTCCTTCATCTTCTCAACATGCTCCATTGGCATGGACACTGTTTCATATTCTTTTCTCAGTTCTTCCAGATTTTTATGTTCCATACGCTTTCTCCTTTCCGGTTGCCCGCAACAGCCATAGCCGCCCGTCCGGGCGCTCACGCCTCCTCCAGCTCAACCCGCAGCTTTTTCATGCTCCGGTACAGCCGGCTTTTCACTGTGCTGACATTCTCCTGCAAGATCTCCGCTATTTCTTCCAGTTTCAAATCTTCAAAATACCGCAGTTCCACCACTGCCTTCTCTTTCGCCGGCAGGGAATCCAATGCCTTTTTTAAATCAAAGTTTTCATACCTGTCCTCATAACCGGTTTCGGGTATCTCATCCAGGGCAACGAAATGACCCGGCTTATGAAAACGGAATATCTCATTCAACATAATCCTGTAAATCCAGGTTCCTGCATGTTCCTGTTTTCTAAGAGCACGGCTCCCTCTGATTGCCTTATATGCGCCGCTTTGTACAATATCTGCTGCGTCCGCCTCATTGTGTACAAAACTCATGGCCAGCCGGAAATATCTGTTATATTCCGACAACAGTATCTGTTCCACATACGCTGTCATGGTACTTTTTTCAGATCTCATATGCAGTTTGTACCTCCCTTCTTATGCACCTTTGTTGATTAGACCCTGAAGACACAGGAAAAGTTTCAAAAAATTCGAAAATATTCAAATCTGTTTTGTTTTCTCAATCCAGATACAGTATAATAATGTCAAAATCAGCTATCCCAGGGATAAAAACTCAGGCCCTATTGATTCGGGCGCCGGTATCCACTTTGGGGTATTTACATATGGAAGAATCAAATGGAAGAAAAAAGAGTTACAATCAGTGATATTGCGCAGGAGTTGGGACTGAGTACCGCAACTGTTTCAAATGTCCTGCATGGAAAAACAAAAAAAGTATCCGACCGGACTGTACAGAAAGTACAGGCCCTGCTGGAGGAACGGCAGTATATTCCCAGTATGGCAGGAATCCTGCTGGCGCGAAACGATTCAAAAATCATCGGCGTGGTTGTAAACGACCACGAAAAATATGAAGCCCATACACTGGAAGATGTATTTATCGCCTCGTCTCTGAATCATCTCTCTGCGGAAATCGAAAAGCGGAACCAATTTATGATGGTTAAAAAAACCCGTGATACGGAAGAAATTATCAGATTTGCCTCCATGTGGAATCTGGACGGACTGGTGCTTCTCGGTTTTTGCAGACAGGATTTTACCTATCTGCGGAATCATATGCGCATTCCCTTTGTGGTATATGACGGATATTTTGAAACATCCCACCGTATCTATAATATCACCATCGACAACTATAACGGCGGTCACCAGGTGGGCGCCTTCTTCAGGCAGACCGGCCATTGCCGCGCCCTTTGCATTTCCGACAATCAGGATTGTATGGACAAGGAACGTTATGAAGGTTTTCGTGAGGGATTGTATCCGGGGATTGGGGATTTTATGCTGATTCCCATGAAAAAAACGTTGCGAAGGCAGTTTTATCTGGAACATTTGAATGCGCTGCGCAGTTATTCGGCTGTTTTCGCCGTTTCTGACTATTATGCTCTTGATCTGATGCATTTTCTGAAGGAACAGGGAATTTCCGTCCCCGGTGATATTTCCGTCGCCGGATTCGATGATACGCCGCTGTGCACACTGGTATCCCCCACACTGACCTCAGTCAGGCAGGATGTGTCCCTGCGTGCCAGAATCGCTCTGGATGCGCTCCATGCGCTGAAGAAAAAGCAGAATGTGGAACCCGGAATTATGCTTCCGGTTACATTGATAGAACGGGACAGTACACGAAGCACTGCGGGCAGCAGATAAAATACTGCTGCCCGTCAGGCTTTGGTTTCTTGTTATAGCATAATGATTCTGGAAACATCTGTATCAATCTTGATCAGTTCTTTTCCGTTGTACAGTTTCAGATCGCCCCGGTTGTGTTTGGAGCTGAAATCCACCAGTACCGCTATTTTCCGGTCATCGAAATACAAGGCAGATCTCGTATCGTCAGCAATCTTTTTCGTTTCTTTGCCATCGTACAATTTCAGTGTCCCAATATCATCCTCCCGGTCCGTATAGTAAATAATATGTCCGTTTTCCTCGCACCGTACAGAATATGTATGTACATCGGAATCCACTTTATTGTCACCAATATATAAATCACAGCTTTGATGCTCTGGATCAAATTCTCCGCAATACACCAGATTTCCATTCTCACAGGACAGAATGCTCCAGGCATCTTCATACAGGCAGGTATAATTTCCCAGATCAGAAGCATCCAGTGACAATTCACCGATTTCATATACGGGTTCTTCCTCCCCGTCCTGTTCTGAGACAACTACATACAGGGTTTCACCATCACCCGCTATTTCTTTCACAGTCTGCTCTTCATCCAAAATCTCAGCCACATTCTCACCCACCGCCAGATACAATCTCCGGTTCTCCTCCAAAGACCGGTTCAGGCCCTCATCTGCCTCAGAAATACCCTTCTCAACGATTTCAGAAAACCTGGGGCCAGATACGTCATCTTCTTCCACCAGGGAATAGATGGCCACTGTGTTTTCACCCATATCGGCACAGCTCATCAGATTGCCCAGCCAGCCTTCCGCCAAAGTTGTGGTTTCATCCGATGCAGAGTCGTACAATTCCAGACTGCCTCCTTCCATGGGCGCCGGCATCTGTTTCAAAGTCTCACGCATACTGTCACGGCTCTGTTTATCATAATATTCATTCAACTTTTCATAGTATTCATCGGATGTTTCCACCACTTCATACGTTCTTCCCCAGCTTTTCCGAATACTGGTTGTCTGATAATCCTGCTCATTGGGCATTTCCATGTCGGCGTCTCCCGACAGATCGTCTTCAATAAAATCCCACATGGATGTCTTGGATGATTCGCTCTTCTGATACAGAATACGAACGGTATCGTTATCACATACTGTAGTAACCACATCCAGTACATCCGAATCAATTTTTTCCCGGTCGCTCAGATTTTCCAGCAAATACAGAGAATCTCCCTTTCCATACACGATATAATCCAGGTCCTCGCTGTAAAAGTAAATCCAATTCACTTCGGAATCAATTTTTTCCCGGTCATTCTTCAAATCGGTATCCTGCACATACATCCGGTCGTCTTCCTGTGTAAACCATACCACCGTACTGCCATCCTGTGATACCAGGAAACGGCCCACATCCGACGCCACCTTTTCTTTATCCTGCAGATCATGTATGTACAGATTATCATTTTTACAGTAAATCACCCGGTTATCCGGGGTAACCTCATAGAAACTGTTCTGAACGCCGGAATCAATCTTCTGTGGCTCACCTTTTTTATCTTTTGTATCAATATAATAAAGCGCCCGATCACCATCATTTTCAATATGAAAGTAAAACAGATATTGTTTATTTTCCGAATATTGCATTCCGATGTAAGTAGAGATCGCCTCCACTTCGTCATCCAGTAAATCTTCATCCAGCTCCTGAGGTTCCACTTTTTTCAGGGAAGACCTGCAAAGTGCAGAATCTTTAATATAATAGATTTCATCCGGGCTGCCGGTTCCTCTGAACAAAAACAGGCTGCCAATCAGTGCCAGGGCGACAAACACAGCTGCAATGGCACTGCCCAGCGCCAGAACATTTTTTCTCTTCCGGGCAGGAGCAGAGGCCGACGGTTCAGAGTCCCCCAAAGCACCGCCGCAGTTCGCGCAGAAAGGATCATCACCGTGATTGACTGCGCCACAGTGGGGGCAGAATACCGCTTTCGTAAATACATCGTCTGCCGAGGGCTCTTCCCGTACCGTATCCACCTCCTCTGCCTTTATCTCCCGATATACGGCATTTTCAAGCGCCCCGGCCGTCCCTGCCGATTCCTCCAAAAGCTTTGGCACAGGTTCATTTTCCACTTTCATACCACAGTTCGGGCAAAAGAGCATCCCTTCCTCAAGCTGCGTGCCACATTCTTCACAAAACATACTGTCTCCTCCTTTGTATGGATAACCGGGATTCTGCCATTCCCTGGAATCTCTGTTCAATAGATCGCCCTCACATCCTGAATTCCCTCATCTGTCACCTGAAATCTCCAGACGGTATGTCTGGTTCCGGCGCTGGTCATATAATATGCACCGTTCATATGATTTATGTAATAGGGAATCCCTTTTTCCGGGAAAGCGGAATATACATTCTCGTAGATACCCTGGGCCATCAAAAGCAGATTGGAACTTCGTATCATGGTTGCCGCATTCTGGTTATAATTCAGATCACTGGAAACCGTCATGTAAAAATATCCCCCTGCCGGGATGATACACGCCATGCCGGAAACTTCTCCGGTTACAGGAAATCTGGCCTGTACTTCCAGCGTATGTTTGTCAGCCAGGGTTATGTAACAGTTGTTACCGGAGGGAAACAGAATCTGATCCCCCATGATAGTAAAAGAACGGACATAAAACCCATCCAGCTCTTTGATTTTTCGGATTTCAGCCAGATACATAACGCCCGATTCCGGCTCTTTTTTTACAATATACATTTCACCGGTTAAAGAACTCCAGATAAAAAAAGATTCCGTAGGCTCGTCATACACAATATAATGGGGTCTCCTCCCCATACCGTCCAGTCTCTGCGTGTTCTGAAACCGCCCTTTCTTCCACTCAAAAACCAGTACACGGTCATTTTCCGTATCCAGCACCAGATAAACCTGGCCGTCCCCTGCAATCCCATGGGGCTGCTCCACATCTGTGGCCATGACTTTCCAGTCTTTTACAGCGGTTCCCATGCCTGCGGTATAAAGTACCTGATTATGGTAACAGTCCGTAATAAAATACCAGTCCCCAATGCGGACAATCTGTGCCGGCACTTTCAGTCTGTCGTAAGGATTCACCGGATTTTCATACGATATATCGCTCACCGGCAATCGCACCGCACGCCTTGGCGGATCCGGAATATAAATTTCGGAAGTGGCGGGCATGGCCACTGCCTCCGGCTGATCTGCCGGGACATCCGATAATGTCTCCGCCTCCGGCTGTTCTTCCGGGACACCCGGCAATATCTCCGACCCCTGCTGTTCTCCCGGGGCAACCGGCAGTGTCTCCGTCTCTTCCGCATACGCCAAACTCCCCCAGATACAGACGCCCGCCAGTACCCGGATTCCCAGTCCTAACACGCTGCTCCCTTTGTTCATCCGCCCCATGCTGAGTCACTCCTGTTTCTTACTCTTTTGGTACAACCCGTACGATTCCGATTACCCCCTGAAAAGCCGGCGTAAATATATGCTGGGGCACTTTTTCCGTCAGCATGCCGTCCCAGCACGCATGAAGATGCCCGGACAGGACCTGTTTTACAGGTGTGTGTTCCCAGTAAATTTTATCCAGCAGCTCCTGTGTCACTTCATTGGGCTGATAATCCGGGCCGCCCCAGTAATAAATTTTATTCCGGACTTCCATGGACAGCGCTTCCAGATCTGCCTCCTGTTCCTCAATCATGGAAGAAAAGGGAACATGGGTTGCAAGAATCACCGGTATACCCGTTTCCATCTGTTCACGGATAATCCGCATTTCCTCTCCCGGAAGATTTTTCGTGGAAGCATTCACACCGATGACCATAAATTCATCATTAAAATTCAGATATTTTTGTTCTATATCATCGCCGTCCACGGCTTTGTGCATTTCCTGGGTCGAAGCTTCTGTAACGCCGTCACCGCCATACCAGAAACCATAGTCATGGTCCGCACGCAGGTAAAGTACCGGCACATCCGGATTTAAAGCGCGGAAGCCTTTCAGAAAAGCCTCCATATTGGACTGGCTGCAATAATCCATCATGTCGCCGCCAAAAATAATGCCGTCATAATGGCCATGATTTAAAAATCGGACAATCTCCGGCCACAGCTCTTCCCCATATACCCCATCCTCCGTCACTGACAACGTTTCATAGCGTTCCCGAATGGTTTCCAAATCCGTCTCCAGAATATCGTCAGTCGCTTCTTTGTCTGTAATCAGGTGCAGATCACTGACCCAGGCAATGGTATAGGCTCTGGACAGCCCCCGTATCTCCACTTTTACCTCTTCTGTCAGAAACGGATAAGAGGAAGGCTCATATTCCGTTTCCGGCGCTTCTTCGGTTTCTTCCGCCGGCGGCTTTGTCACTTCTGTTTCCGGCTCTTTTTCTTCTTCCACCTCTGCCACAGCATCGCTTGCCTGTTTCCTCCCATCCCGCATCCAAAGGATTTCATACACAACCGTGAGCAGCAGTGCCAGCACAGTAAACCCCAGAATCAGATTTCTGCCCAAATGGTTCGTATCGCTTCTTCTGTTTTTTTTCATGGATTTTTCCCTTTTACCCTATTCTCTGGCCCATGTAATCCCGAATCCACTCGTGATTGCTTTTCGTCAGTCCGTTTTGGCTGTCTACAGAATATTCTTCTTCAAATTCATTAAAACTCCAGAAATGGTCCAATGGAAAATCTGTCCCCACATGAATTCCCTGGGTTTCATAAATATGCGTTATAATTTCATCTGCATATCCATACATCTGCTCCGCTTCCTCGTTTGCACCGGCATGACTCAGACAATTTGCCAGCTCATACATCAAAAGCAGGTTGTAATCACTGTCCTTTAAAACCGCAGCCAATTCCTCCACTGCATCTTCATAGTCCATGCTTCCATCATTCAGACCGGTTTCCACTGTTTTTAATGTAACACGTGCCAGCGCATATGCATAGCGCTGTGTGATCGGGTCATCCATATTGCCATAGTCAACCAATCCGATACTTTCGGCATCGTTCATCAGATCCCAGCTTTCCGTCCGGGACCAGTTCTCCCCTTCCGTAAACGTATTAAATCGCTCAATATACCGGTTCGCGTAATCACTTTCCAGAGAAGCCAGCTTTTCATCCAGCATATCCGTATCAATTTCAAAACCTGCATTTCTGAGTTTTTCAGCCTGCTCCAGTCCCGCGTTCAGATCGCTTTCCATCTGTTCATACAGCTCCGGGCGCACATCCTGTCCAAATAAAAGAGCTACCTGCCCTAAAATAGCCTCTGTATAATCTGCATAAGCGTCAGCGGCCAGTTCTTGCAACGCATCTGATTTTTTGTACTGATCCGCAAATTCCACGCAGTCTTCCATGACTGTTTCCAAAATTGCCATACAACCGGTTTCGGCTTCATAATTACCGTCTTCCAGCGCCTCCGCACCCTGCCCGATCCGTGTCTCCAACGTCTCCAGCACTTCCTTTGGTATCTCCTCTTTTACAATATCCACTGCCGCTTCCGTCTCCGCTTCCCCTGCGGCTGTCTCAGCGCTGCCTTCATCCACCACATCGCTGGATTTATCACCGCCGCCCAGGCGCGGCACCAGATAGATACATGCTGCCACAAAAGCCGCTGCCAACAAGCACCCGGCCGCCGCCAACAGCACAATCATAACAGTCCTGTTTCCATTACCGTTTCCGGTCCGGCGGCCACCACGCGGCGCTTCACCGCTGTCTGGCGGCAGATACCCGCCAACGGCTGTCTCTGCCCGGTGTATTGCCGGTAATGCAGGCGTGTCCGTCATAAGCACTGTGGCCTCTTCTTCGGCATGGTCTTTTTCTTTATGCAATAATACAGTGGTGGAGTAATCTTTGCCTGTAGAGGCGGGCAGAATTTCCGGCGTTTCCTCTTTTTCGTTTTCCTGTGCTCTGTATGCTTCTGCCTTTGTTGTGGCAGCGCCGCAGAATACACAGAATTTGGCACCAGGTTTGAGCGGTTTTCCGCAGTTGCCACAAAACGATACGTCCGGTTCCCTGACAGTTTCAACAGGGTCTATTGCCAGCCTGGTTCCGCATCCACTGCAGAATTTCGCTTTGTCTGAATTATGTTTACTACATTTTGGACAAATCATCATGTTCCTCCTCATTTATCTGTCAGGGTTCCAAAAAAGCAATGCTCTAATCGACGCTTACATAAGAAATATTATTTTTTTCCGCATATTCACCGGCTTCACTGTCGGGCGGCCCGAATATGACCACATCGCTATACGGTTGCTTATCCGGATCACACCCCAGCGCATATTTCCCTATTGTATGTACACTTTCCGGCACATGTATTTCCTTTGCATGCACGCAGCGAAAAGCCCCTTTCCCAATAAAAACCACACCTTCCGGAATCTCCAGAGATTCCAGTTCCAGCTCCTGGCTTCCATGGAACAGCTTCCAGAAATCTCCACAAATCCCTATGGTATGGTCATTCCATCGAAATTCACTTTCATCTTCCTTAATTGCCAGTGCAAAGTTATCCAGATAATAAATACCTCTGATCTCTTTCTGTTTTTCCACAAACTCCACCGGAAATACACCCATCCCAATATAATCAATACTCTTGGGAATCGTCAGTTCCTCCAGCCTGGTACATTCCTGAAATGATCCGTCATTGATCCGCTGGATACCATCCCTGAGTATGATTTTCTCAATGCTGCCGCTGACAATCGCGTCCTCTTCTATGGCAATCACACTGCCTGGTATGGTAAGCTGCTTCACCGTATCGGTCTCCAGTTTACGGAGTATTTCCACCGTTTTTCCATCTATTTTTTCAGGAATGGTCAGTTCCTCCCCGGTTCCGGAATATCCGGTCACAGCCAGATTCCCATTTTCCAACTCCTGGTACTCAAGTCCCCCTGTCCTGGCTTCGTCCACCTGAGAGTCTGCCGGTGGCGCTTCGTTATCTGCAGATTCCATAGGGACTTCTTTGGGCGTTACAGATTCCGGTTCCAAATTTGCCGCCTCTTCTGTTTCCACCGCTGCGGCTGCAGGTTTTCCGTTGCGCTCCGAAAGGCTTTTGAACAAAACAAAACCGCCCGTCCCCACTGCAACACAGAGCACAATCCCGATTGCAACAAATAGCAGCCCCCTTCCTCTTTGTGTGGAAGCGGCTGTCTGTCCGCCCACGGGTATCGACCCGGTGGCTGCCACTGGCCCCGGGGCAGTGGCCGGTGAAGAAATTTCCCCGGTACCATACAGCGCATTGTAAAATTCTTCCATGGTACGAAAACGGTCTTTTGCATAGACTGCCATGGCTCTCATCAATGCAGTTTCTTCCGGCGGTGTAAGACCTGCCCCCAATGCATTGGGCCGTTTCAAATCGTCTTCATACATTCTGTCCACAGACTGAGGCGGCGTAACACCTGTCAGACACTTATAAATCGTAGCCGCCAGAGAATATACATCAGTCCAGGGACCCTGAATCCCCTTCCTGTGGCATTGTTCCTCCGGCGCATATCCATACTTCAATGCAAGCAGCCTGCTTTTTTCATCCACAGTATCACAGTCCCTTGCCGCACCAAAATCAATCAGTTTCAGATCCCCTGACGGAAGGCAGAGGATATTGTCCGGACTGATGTCCCGGTGTATCAGTCCCTGCTCATGCACTTTGACCAGGGTTGCCATAACGGGCCTTATGGCCGGCAGCAGAATCCGGGCCGGCAGCTTCCCTCCCTGCCGCTTTGTATACACTTCCAGATTCATACCGTCCAGATATTCCATGATAATATAAGCTGTATTATTTTCCTCAAAATACTCCCGCACGCCAACTACCCCTGGCAGTCCGCAGCATTTGCCCAGACGGCGCGCCTCGCTGAGGAAATCTTTTTGCAATTTTAAAACAATTTCCCGGTCTCTCTCCTTGTAAAGCTCCACATTGGAGGATACGGATACCGTCCTTGTGCAGAATTCGTCCGGGTACAGCTCTTTGATGGCAACCCGTACTTCCAGTGTCGTATCCAGTCCGATATAGGTGATACCAAATCCGCCCTGGCCAATCACCTCGCCCACCACATATTTGTCTTTTAAAACGGAAAAAGGGGCAAGCTGATGCTTTACCACTGCCTTTTTCGTCCTGTCCGTTCCACACATGGGGCAGAATCTCACCTGATTATTTTTCAGCCTTCTCATGCAGTGTGGACACAGGTCCTGTATATTCATCTGATTACTCCCTGTCTGTCTTCAGCATAATAATAGAAAAATTATCTGTTGCTCCCGCTTCTTCTGTCTCCTCTTTCAGACGCATCAGCGCGGCCTTCATTCCGTCTCCCCCACTGCGGACACTGCGCATAGCCGCCTTAATCTGTTTATCCGTGCACATTTTATACAGTCCGTCACTGCACAGCAAAAACAGTTCTCCTCCCCTGAGCACATCTGTCATCATACGCATATGCAGATCTGCCTCAGAGCCAAATGCATTGACCAGCTTCCCGTAATTGGGATGGCTGGTATTCTGGCGTTCTTCCTTTGGGATATTCTTCTGATTCTCCCAGACTTCGTCTGTTGTCAGCCTGATAAACGAAAACCCCTTTTTCAAATAAATACGGCTGTCACCCGCATATAATATACCATATTGATTTTGAAAACAGAAGAGCAAAACCAGCGTGGAACCACACATCCTTTTTTTACCATATTCCTGATACAATGCCTGATTGGCCTTTTCCAGTTCACATTTCAGGTAATCGAACATATCACAGAAACCTCTCCGGCAGTTTTCTTCTGTAAAAGTCTCCCAGCACTGTAAAACGGTCTGCTTAATCAGATTGCTGGCAACCTCTCCATGACTGTGCCCGCCCATTCCGTCAGCCACCACGCAGACTGCCCCACATTCCGTTTTTCCCCAGAAAACAGCGTCCTGATTTACATTTCTCACCAAACCGGTTTCACACAAACCGACCATTTCATATTTCATACTGCCCCACGCAGGATACCCGGTTCCCGCACTCCTTTTTAACGTATATCAACCCGGAACCGAACCGCTCCAAGACGCAAAATATTCCCTGCAATCAGATCCGAATCTGTAATCACTCTGTTTTCATTCAAAAAAGTTCCGTTGGAAGACTTCAGATCCAGTACATAAAACCGGTTGCCACGGACACCAATTTCACAGTGTTTGCCGGAAACCCGGTCGTCATAGTGAATACAGACATCACAGGATTCATTTCTTCCAATCAAAGCCGCGGCTTCTTCACTGATCTGTGTCTGAAAAGACCGGGCCGGATTTTCCACGTCTCTCAGTATCAGATCATATTTCCTCCGGTTCCCTCCAAGCAGCACTGTCGTCCCATCCCTCAGACCGCCATCTTCCGTGCCGCCGCCATAGCTCTCAAATCCCGCCGTCGTATCACCTTTCCTTTTACGGACAAGGAGAAAAACGCCCGTGAGGAAAAGGCACATGGCAAGGCCAAGCAGGCCGCCCAGCAGTATCAGCGGCATCGGAGAATGCGTCTCAGGTTCCGGTACGTCCACAGGCCCGGAGAACTCCGGCTCCGGTTGCACCACCGGCTCCGGCTCCTGCACAGAGTCCGGTTCCTCTGTCAACACCTGCTGGGGCATACGCATCTCTGTCTGTATGGCCATATCCCCTGCTATGATTCTGACGGTTTTCCGTCCTCCATCCATATCCCCGGCCTCAGGCGCAATCTGCACACGCAGGATATCCTGATCCACTGCCAGCCCTTTGACAATATCCAGCGTATGCTCCACCGCATCCAGCATATATGGCTCTGTGCCGCTTATCCGTGCCAGCGCAAACATATTTTCCAGCGCTTCTTCATTGTTGCTGCCCTGACAGCCAATGGTATAAATGGGTACCCGATGTTCTTTTATATATTGATACAGTTCGTCCTTTGTAATGCCCACAGGCTTACTGTCCACCCCGTCAGAAATAATGACGATTCTGAAAAAGTTTTCTTCCCCGTCCTGCCAGGCCGCTTCCTCTAAAACACCATACAGCACATCTGTCAGCCAGGTTTCCTGATCTCCATAGGTAATCCCGGTCAATGCCTCTTTGAGTTCACTGTAACTGTCGCTGTACTGTGTCAGATATTGGATCTCCTCTCCGAATGTTGCCAGTGCAATCTGTTCCTGCTCCATGGCGCCTCCCGTCAGATCCTGTACCAGCTCTATCGTACGCTTTTGCTGTTCCTTTCCAATCGAAACGGAATTGTCAATCAGAATCAGCGTTTTCACCGGTATGGCTGCATCCCGTAGCGTTTCTGCCGCCACGACCTCCGCAGCAGAAGTTCCAATCTGCGCTTCCAGCGTCCCTACATCGTCCATATCTCTGAGATATATGGAAATCGTCCTCTCTCCTGTAAAAGTTTCCGCAACTTTGTCATCCGCGCCCAATACAACCACCGATAAACACAATATTCCCGCCAAAATACCCATACAATATTTCAGCCAGCTTTTCATTTCCATCCCTCTTTTCCATGCCCATGCAAAGGAATCCCGGTCTGCTGATCGATTGTAACACCTGGCTCAGCCCCGGCCATAACCCGCTGCCACAGCCTGATCCGTCCGTGTATAGGAAATACACACCATACTCACCAATTCCGCAATTTTACCGCAAATTTCTGCTTCTTTCTCAAGTTTCCTTATCAAAACGTTCAGACTTACCCGCACGGTTGTATAGGAAATCCCCGTGAGTGCACACCTGGCAGCCCTCGTTTCTTCCGCCATCTGGTACAGTTGTCTCTCATACCGCCTCATATTCCCCTCCAGTTGCGCCATCATATTTACATAAATGGTAACATGTGACAGGTCATACCAGCCGGACGGCGACAGCATCGTGGCCAGCCCTTCCAGGAAGCTGCCAAACAGCTCCTTTCCTTCGTCAAACCATACTTCCAGTATTTCCAGTACTTCTTTCATTGCCCAATGCTTCAGGAAATAGTCCGGATCAAATATGGTTTTCAGCGCAACGGCGACGCCGATTCCCTTCTGAATCCATCCTTCCCCTGCTTCTTCCCCACTCATGATCGGCTCCACCAGCCCGATAACGCCGTCGATTACAAAGCTTCTGGCAGGTTCCGGCATATTTTCCGTTATGTATGTGGTATATTCATTGATGAGCTTCCGCCAGAATTTGGGGCTTCCTTCTTCCCGGAGATTCCCGTTTTCATCCAGAAGAATATCAGGCTTGTGATAATTCTCATTTCCTTCTGTCCGTATATAGACCTGTCTGGCAATGGTAATGGCTATCGCATTGACATAATCCCCGTCTGCGCATATATTTACCAACCGGTCTTTTTTCTCCTGAATCTGATCTGCGTACTTTTTGCAGAAATCAGGAGAAAATCCCTGTCCGTCCACCGAGACACATCTTTCCACGCGGTCTGTGGTAATGGTCACATATTGCGCCTTGTTGCCGCCTTTTGAGTGGCCCGTCACCGTTATATGATTTCCATACGCCTCCGGAAGCCGGTTGATATACCCGGCAGCTTCCATCTGACACTTCGTATCGGTCATATAAGCGCCTTCGCCATTATCATGCCATTCATATCCGCCTGTGGTTCCTTTAAAAGCTACATTCACATCCGTGGGATTATTTATGTCATCTACAAAACAGGCTGCATACACCGGCCGATCCCCGGAATCCGATGTCATTTCACAGTTTGTCATCGTATATCTGCCCAGCTCCCTGTTGGAAAGAATACTTTCCGCCATACGCTTCCATGAAGCCGACGATGTATTCAGCGCAGAGCGATCATTCTCAGCCACCCATCCAGGGTCCGCCACTTTATCCAGAATACGGACAGCAATTTCGCTGACGGTCATCCCGTTGTCCAGACTTCCCTGGTCAAAATACATCAGATTGTCCAGAAGAATCAGTTCATTATCAGATAATGCCATATTCTATCTCCCTGACACGCGTTCAAAATTGATACAGTTTCATTTCCCGGTTCAGCATGTATCGTTGCTGCACCCCACTGCCCTGCTGCTCAAAAATAATGGAAGCGCTGCATTCTGCTTCTTTCAGAGCCTCCAGAAAAGCAGTTTGTTCCGCCTTAGAAAAGGCTTCCTTATGATACAAATAAATATATAGCTCGGTAGAGCCATGCAGGCTGACCATATCTGCAAATGTTGACTGCGCTGTCATCGTCTCAGGACGTACGCTCAGTTTCAATTTCACCTGTACCGACGTCCCTTCCTTAACCTGTTTTGCCATATCCGAGAAAAACTGCTCCGCATCCCGGCGCATATACAATGTAAAATAATTATCCCGAAACAGCTCTTCTCCATCTTTCACATAGCGATTCACATAAAAACATTCTCCCGGATACGCATCTGACAGGACCGTCAGTCTGTCATAGTCCATGGAAATACCCGCGCTTTCCAAAAGTGTTATGGTAAAGTTGTCATCATACTGCTCCGCGAGATACGCAAGCGCCTCTTCTCTGATGCGCTCCGCGCCTTCACTGCTTTTATTCATATTATCCATTATCCGACTCCGCCCTGAACAGCCGCCCGTTAAAAACAAGACAGCGATCACACATGTGATTCTGATCGTATTCCATACCCTGTGTTTCATTGCCATCCACCTGCGTTAACCGGTAAAAATCCGTGCGATGGCTTCCGCTGTGCGGTCTGCGTCATAGCTGGTCTTTGCGATTTTGCAGACGGTTTTCCCCGCCCGGTCCAGATCCCTGGCGGATTTGCTCAACGTCTTTTGAAAATCCCGCATCTTTCTCACAAGAATTTCTGCATTTTCACCCTTCCAGCACTGACAGACAGTTTCCACATCTTCTTCATATTCGCTTTCCGAAATGGTTTTCAGCCTCTGTGCCAGCCGATCCAAAACCTCGGCCTGTTTTCTGGCATTTCTGAAATTCAGTTCAATTGAATCCGACATATCCCTTTTCTCTCTTTTCCGTCGCCATCAAAATACGAATATATTGAATCCCCGAACCGCCTCATTCAGCTTCCGTTCATTCTCCAGGTATCTTTTTGACGCCTCGTCATTACATTCGCAAAACATCTGCAAATCATCACAAAACTCCAAAAGCATCTGGCAGTCATTCTCAAACTGCCTGAAAAACGCCATACTGGCAATACCGTCCCACATATTGTCCAGACATTCCATGCCTTCAATCAGCAGATGCATCGTACTTTTTATTTCACTGACCGAATCTGCCATAGTTTCTGTCATCCGGTCTATCCTGTTTATATCAACGCTTATCTCTGTTGCCGCCATATTCCATCTCCGTCAGTCCAGGATTCCGGTGGGCAGGCTCCAGACAATATGCTCCGCCTGGGCTTCCGTTTCTTCATACACACCGGCCATTTTTTTCAGATCTTCCACATGTTCTTCAAACCGTCTGAGAATTTCCCCGGTCTGTTCTTTTTTCGCCCGGTATTTCCTGCGCGCCTCATTGCCGCCCTCTCCGATCCAGAAATTTCCCGAACTGTTGATCATCTCTTCCAGCCGCTCAAACTGTCCCTGCAGCTCTTTGCGGTATCTGACAATTTCTTCCGACTGCCTCACCAGTTCTTCCGTGTTTACCTGCAATCTGGCAGATGCAATCCCCGCTCCCTGCTCCATCCATACCTCCCATATTTTGCCGCCAATGCTTTCCGGGCCCTCCGCCCTCAGACCGGCCACAGGCTCTGACCCCTGCCACCGGTTATCCAGTCCATACACACATGCGCCGCCGAAATGTCCCTTATTCCAGTATACCGGCCTGAAGTGCGCTGCCTGTCTGCGTATTGGCCTGTTCGGCTTTCATATAGGTATCTGCCATCTCTGTCAGATCTTTCACATGTTCGCTGATCATATTGTGAATTTTATTCATATCCGGCTGCAGGCCTCTCACTTTTGAAATGAATGTTTCCGCTGCAGTGCCTTCCCATATGACTTTCATTCCATTGATGAGATTCACCATCTCGTCCGTGGTGGACTTAATCTGCCCGTTGGTGCTCTGAAACTCTCCGGCAGTGCTTTTTAAGGTTTCCGGTGTGACTTTTAAAATTCCATCCATTGTCGTATACTCCTGTTCTCTGTTAGTAAGTTCTCATGGTAGCCGTATCCACATTGATCGTTTCAGCCTTCTCATACCGGGCGGCAATTTCCTCCAGAGCACCGCAGTATTTTTCAATCAGTTGATAAAATTCATCCCATTTTCCCTTATCGGTCATAAAGGCATTGTGAAAAGCCGTTTTGGCTGCGCCTTCCCACTGGCTTCCCAATGTCCCCTCCTGCGTCTCCAACTGCCCCACGCAGGATTTAAACCGCCCGTTTAACGCCCGCAGTTCCCCTGCACTGCTCCGCAGCTGTGACGCTGTTACCATAATCAATCCCATCTTTTTCCCTCCTGTATCATAAAATATTTGCCTGTTCCACATACCGTTCTGTATGGGGCTGGAGCGTGCCTGAAAACCCATTTCCGCCATCACGCCCCGCCTTTCATTTCCTCATCCAAAACCCGCCGTGCTGTTCTGCGTATATCCTCCGCAATCGTTCTCAGCTCCGAGACCATTTCCCGGATGTCCTCCTGCAGTCCGGCCCCTTTTTTCAAATATAGAGAAGCGCTTTCCCCTTTCCAGTTCTCCGCAACCGTCTGCATCGCATTTTCAAATGTTTCTTTATATACATGCTGTAATGCTTCTGCAGTCTCCTCCAGCTTTCCGGCCTGTTCCAGAGCTTTTCTGAAATTTATTTCAGCCTCTTTCCTGTCAGCCATGCTCTCTCCCTGCTACCTCAGTATATCCACCGGCAGGCTGTCCGCAATGCTTCTGACATTCTCCTCCGCCTGCCTGTAAGTTCCCGCAATTCCATGCAAATCCCGGAGATGTGACTGAAGCCGCCGTAAAATCTCCTCAGCAGCCGTCTTCTCGTCTTCGTACATTTTCCGGTGCAGTTCCCCTGCACTGCCAAGCCAGTATCCCCTGGTCCGCTTCACGGTCTGCTCCAATGATTCCAGCGTCCGCTGTACCTCCAGCAGTGTTTCTTCTGCCAGATCTGCTTTCTCTGTCAGCATTTCGGGTGTTACTTTTAATACCACATCGCCCGCTGTCATCCCATACCCCTTTTCTAAACAGAAATATCCTCCACTATAGCAAATACCTCCCGTTCACAGTTTCCGTATTCGCGCTGTGCATGGTCGTAACAGTCAATCATCCCATCCAGCGTCCTGCACAGGCGTCCCATCTGCTCCCGATCCATCCCAAACTGCATATGAAAAGCATGGTTGGCCGCACCTTCCCACATGGTATCCAGCTCTTCCATATACCGGTACAATTCCTGTAATCTGCTGCGCAGAACAGATGCAGTTTCCCGCATCCGTTTTATATCTGATGCTAATTGCGCCGGATTCACTGCGATTTCCCCTCCTGTCATATTTTCAGCCCTCCCCGGCTCTTATTTTCCTGTGACAGGCAATTCCCTGCTCACCGTTGGCAAGCACTCTGTTTTCATGGTAACGGTAATGCGCCAGCACATCCGCAAGGCCTTCCCGCATCTGCCGCATTTGTGCCCGTTCCTGCCCCAGGCGCCCCTTCCGGCCTCTGCAGCGCTCCACCGCCGATTCAAATCCCCTAAGGGACTGCAGGTTCCCAAGCACGGTTTGCACCGTCTCTTCTGCTGTCCCCAAAGTCCCTGCTGCGTCTCCCAACGCTTCGTATGCCTGCCATATGGGTTGTGGATCCACCTGAAACATCCCATTCCCTCCTTCGTGGCTTCTACACCAGGATCAATCTGCTGCCGGTCCGGATATTACACGCCCACAGTGTCCGGTCTTCGGGGAGTACCCTTTCCGATTCTCTGCTGCACAGTGAAAACCGCTCTCCCACGCTTTCCAGACGGCATTGCTCTTTCCGGGCAATCAGTTCTGCCAGTTCGTCAATCACCGAACCAATATCCGCATTTTCATCCAGTTGAAAATCATATGCACGATTCATTGCCGGTACATGGATTTCTACCAGTATCATATGCTCCTCCTCACACGCTCTCCGGTTCTTTACTTATAAAGCGGCACCACGATCCGGTCTGCACTTTCGTCATTGGCAGGCAGCAGTCCCACACCCGCCTTCTGGCTCTTTTCCTGCTCTTTGAACGGCAACTGGCCAAAGTCCAGAATATCCTGCTTTGATACATTGCCGCCAAAATGAATTCCACGCCGGTCACGGATAAACAGATTGTACACATCATAGTTGCTGATCCTGCCATAGTCTTCCCGCGCGTGGCATGCCAGCCAGAATACATTGTGCAAGGCCCCTTTGTCCAGCACATTTGCCAGAAAACCGCTCATACTCTGTATGCCTTCCTCCGGTTTTTCCACATGGCTTAAAAAGTCAGCCAGATTGGCAATCAGAAGAAACTGTGCCTGCCACCTAAGCTGCTGCCGGTAAATCTCTTCATGTTCCAGGCCATCCCGCTCCGCCGCTTTTTTTAACTGATTCCTGGAGATGAAGTCCGGGGTAAGCCTGTCGAAAAAGTCAAACAGTTTTCTGTCCGTATCAATCAGATCTGTCCCCGTTTTCTCCGCAAAGGAACGTAAATCCCCTTTGAAATCAATCAGTGTTACTTTCCCCTGGCGCATCGCTGCCGCCTGCGTTACAATCTTCAGAAAGTTCTTCCTGCCACTCTTTTCTTTTCCCAAAATCAGATAACAGTAAATTTCCCGCAAATCCACGCCATAGACGGAAGCATCCAATGCATTGTACCCCACGGGTAAAAAGTATGGCGTTTCGGCCATCCGCCTAACTTCGGCCAACTGCGAAAATTCACTCCATACAGGCTTTGCGGGAATTTCAGGAATGGCTTGCGCGCCTGCACCGCCCCAGGCCTTTCGCATACATTCCGCCAGTTCCCCGATATGTTCCATCCTGCGGAAATCATCTTCCGCCTTAAATGCCATGGCAGTCTGATACTCCAGGATGTCCTCGCCTCTCCCCGCCAGTCCCCGTCCTTTGACATTCACCTCCGGCAAAACGTCCAGACGGGATCTCCGCAGCACTTCGGAATACTGGAACTTATCATTCATCTCCAGTGAAATTACATTTCTGATATTGTCCCCCAGCCGGACAGGTATCTCCTGTGACCCGAACCCGCCGGCTGTTATGATCAGGAACATACCACAGCTCTCGCCTTCTTTTACAAGCTGCAACAGTAAATCATCATATTTTTGCTGGGTCTTACTTCTGAAACCTGCACAATTATCAATTACAATCAACACTGCCGGCAGTGCAATTTTATGTTTTTGCACATACTGGCTGTAATTTCCGCCTTTCAACAGTTCTTTGCGCCGGGCAATCATACGCCTCACCATCACGGCGAATTTGGAAAGTTTCTCATCCTCTCCTTCCCGTATCATACCGCCCACATGCGGCATACCGCAAAATGTATCCAGCAGCCCTGAGCTGAAATCAAGTATGTACAGATTAACTTCCGCCGGTGTATAGTTACAGGTCAGAGCATATAAAAGGGTCTGCAAAAAAGTGCTTTTGCCGCTTCCCGCCATACCGGTCAGTGCATAATGCCCGTTTCGGGCAAAATTCACAATCAGCGTATCCTGCGTCTGATTAACCGGATCGTCGTAACGCCCCACCGGCGCCTGGAGGCTCCATGCACCGCTTCTGGCGCCCCAGTCCGTTCCATTGAAATCACAATGCCAGCCTTCCAGTTCATCCAGATACAGCTTTGTGGGAAGCACCGGCAGCCAGAGCGTCAGATTATGATCATAGCCGTTTTCCTCCGCTACTGTGCGCAAATATTCCACCACTGCATTCAGCTGTGTTTTTTCTTTTATTTCCGGAAGCCTGAGGCTATGCCCTTCGGCATATGCGATGATTTCACGGATCAGGTTGTCCGCTGCCTCATCCTCTCTGCGAACGCTGCCCCAAATGTCCAACAGCGTATGCAGGCGCTTTTCATTCTGTTCATTTTCCGGATATCCGATTCCCTGTTTCGCAAATTGTGTGAACACTTCCTTCACAAAGGAACCCGCCAAATCCCTGTCAGACACTACCTCTTCCAATCTCACAGAGGTACTTTTCAGAACGGTTTCCATGACCTGCAGCAATGATCCAATCCAGTTGTGCCGGGCACTGTTCTTCCGCTTCATCTTCAGGTAATTGCCGATCAGGGCCGCCCGGCCGGTGGTGCTGACCATACGGGCAATGTCGGTCCGAACCTCACCCACTTCTTCATCATACACCGCGCCGCTGTAACCGGACTGGAACAGTTCCAACAGTTCATCATTGCCTACCTGGAGATAACAGCGCCCTGCCTGTGTAATATACGCGGCATCCGGACGGTGCAGCATATCATTGCTGTCCTGTCTGTCCTGCACCCTAAGACACAGCCGGAATTTGGAATTGGACCAGATATTATCATCCACTGTCCCGCCGGGCTTCTGTGTAGCCAGGATCAGATGCACCCCCAGGCTTCGGCCCACCTGAGCCACACTGATCAGTTCTTTCATGAACTCCGGTTCTTCCCGTTTGAGTTCCGCGAATTCATCTATTACAATGAACAGATGGGGAACCGGCTCGGCTGCTTCTCTGTTTTGAAAGAGCCGTGTATACAGATTGATGTTATTTACACCATATTCATGAAAGATCCGCTGTCTGCGTCTGTTTTCGCTTTTAATCGAAACCATGGCGCGGTGTACCTGATTGCCGGAAAGATTGGATATCTGTCCCATCACGTGAGGCAGTCCGTCAAACAGATTGGCCATGCCGCCGCCCTTATAGTCAATCAGGAAAAATCCCACATCGTCCGGACTGAAATTGATGGCAAGAGACAAAAGATAGGTCTGCAATATTTCGGACTTCCCGGAACCTGTGGTGCCTGCCACCAGGCCGTGAGGGCCATGGTATTTCTCGTGCACATCCAGATAGCAGGCGCCGCCGCCCTTCTGTCCGATCAACGCCTTCATGGAATCACAGGTACGGCTTTTCCGCCATCTTGTTTCCGCATGAAGTTCCGAGGGGTGATGAATGCCATACATCTCAAAAAAGCTCAGTGCGGAAGGCATTTCCCCGCCCTGCTCTTCCTCGTTTACTTCTATATGAGCCAATGTCCTGGACAAATATTCCAACTGGCTTTCCGATACAAAATCAAACCGGATGGGAATCCTCTCTTCCAGATTATCCGTAACAGTATACATTCCCTGAAATTCAGCGCTGTTTTCGATCACATAATCGCAGGCGTTGGGAAGTTCCTCATAGTTTTCCACCAACAATACGGTGGTCAGACCAATGCATTCTTCATTCTTTACTATATAGGAAGAAATCAGTTCTCCTTCCAGCAATTCCGGATTCGCCACCATTAAAAGATAATATGGTTTGGGAATGCTCTTCTTCCCAAATGTCTGGGCATTTTCCATGCGTATCCGCAGTATATTGGTCAGTTCATACAGCACATCATTGGCTTCCCGTTTGTTTCCTGCCACAAATCTCGTCTTTTTATCCCCGCTCCATACATGGGGAAGCCATTTGGCAAAACGAAACGCCCCCGCTTCTTCTTCCTTTTCATCATAAATGAAAATGATTTTCAGATCTGTATAGCAATTTGAAACCGCAGCCTGCACGGACAGATTATACAGGACTTCCCTGCCACCCTGTTTTCCTTCCCCGCCGATTACCCCCACCAGCCGGTGGCGCAGCAGGTCAATGCAGACAGGCACGTCCCGTAAGATTTCAAAACTCTTTTTGATGAGCATGGGCTTCTCCGAAAGAGAATCGTTGAGCATGGTAAACCGCTCTTTCGGTACCTGAATGGGCGCCTGAAACGGTACATTGCCGATGCCCAGCCGATAGGTCAGATAATCCCCGTGGCTGCTGTTCCGGTTCCAGAGGGATACAGTATTTTCGTCATAGCCACAGCAGTCCGTTGCAGGTGAATACATTTTTTTCATATGCTCTGTATTCCGGTCGTATTTTTCTTTGATCCGGTTGGAACACTGAATCAGATATTCACCATATGTCTCAAAGCGGTGAAGTTCTTCCTCCCTGCACCGCTTCTTTTCATAGCGGAGATTTGCCACTGCCCAGCACACACCGATCAGCGCGGAAGAAACCGCCGTAATCAGTCCCGTATACATAAATGCACTCCCCGCACCGGAGTTCATACGGGTGCTGAGTATTGCCATACCACTTCCAAGCAGCATGGGAAACGCCATGGTCAGTGAAGGGCCTATGGTAAGCAGCGCCGGTCTTCCAGACTCCTGTCTCAGCGGTGGCGGCCCTTCAATTTCAATGGGGTCATCATCTATTTTATATATCTGCCTGGGAGAACGATGAAAGCGGATTTTTTCCGTTCTGCAGGGCTCTGTCTCCCCTCCACTGTCTGACTCGTTCACAGACCGGCGCAAATGCTCTGTACCTATATACACTGTCTCAAGGCAGTCATTCACCGCAATCCTGTCATGCAAAAACACGATGCACAGCCCGAATATGCTGATGCAGTCCCCAAATTCCAGCTGCTTGCTGCCGTTTATTCCAACAGAATTGACAAAAATGCCATTCTCACTGTGGTCTTCCACAGTCCAGAAGCCCTCCCGGCGTACCAGGATTGCATGGCATTGTCTCTTTACCAGTTTGGAACCTGTGCTGACAATATCGTTTTCCTCACCCCGCCCAACCGTAATTCTCTCCATGGCGCGGATGTCATATTTGGAAAACGATGTAAAAACAGCCGGTGTTTTTATAAACTGGACAGTAACCATATACCCGTTTTGGAAGGTAATGGATAAAAGGCTCTGGTCTTCCAGATATGCGTTTGTGTACTCTGTTTTTCCGTTTGTATATAGAATCTGGTATCTGTCAGTATCCAGAAAACGCCAGCGGCCGAATTCAGCTTCCATTTTCAGTTCTTCATCCGCCAGCTCCGGGAAAATCTTTCTGTTCAAATGCACGGAATAATCCGCATTGCCCACCGTTGGAAGCAAATACTCCTGAAAAGTGTTGCTTCCATATACAGATAATTTATAACCCATTTTCCCGCTCCTGTTTTCTCTTATGCAACTGTCAGTATAATTCTGTAAGACACTTTCCCAATCAGAATTTTATCTCCGGTCAAAATTCGCAGACCTCGGCCGTCCACAAGCGCCCGTTCCTTTTTCCGCAGCAAAACCGTAGTACAGCCCGGCTGCCTGCTGCGAACATATACCTTACCGCCATCAGAAAATATCTCACAGTGAAATTCCCCGATTCCTTCTCCCTGTACCACAATCTCGTTGCCCCACAGGCTGCTTCCTATATGAATGATGTTCGCAGGGTCCAGAACAAATTTTTTGACCGACAATTCATTTTTCTCTTCCAGACTGACAAGCATTCTGGCTTTTTCAGCCTGTGTCTGTACGCCGGGGCGGTTTTCATAACGCACTTCATATGGGTTGTGCGCATTCTTCTGATCGGTTCCCAAACTGTTATCATTCAGTATCATACGGTTCAGGGATTCTTCCCGCAGTTGCTTCTCCGCCGCCTGCCGTATTTCCCGCTTCTCCCGCAGGCGCTTATAAAAACAGCCCAGGGCCATACCCGCGAGTATCAGACATACCAGCCCCAGAGCGCCTGCTCCTGCAATTTTCCCAATCAACAGCCCCTTCATCTTCCGTTATACCTCATAATTTCCTGCCTGTGGCTCTGGCCCCGCATTTGGAACAATATGCAAAGCCGGGCCTGATGGGCTGCCGGCAATTCGGACAGAGACTGTACCCTGAAGCCTCCAGAACATGTCTGCTCCGAAAGCCCGGTCCCAGCAAAGACATTCTGCTGATATACAAATCCCGGTTGCGAAACGTAATGCAGGACACAGCCGCCAGAATCAACACCAGGACATATCCCAGAAGATTGCATAGCAATCCTGATTTCACAATAAAATGTACATCTGAATCTCCCAAATAAAACAGGATGCCCACAGACACCACTGCCCACCCAATCAATCCTGTGGCAGAAAAAAATACGGATAACAGTGCTGCCTCTCTCTGCCGTTTGCCCTTATAAACACACCAGACAACAAACATACACACCGGTATATAGAGAAGAAACAGCATCCCCAGGTTCGCCGGCAGCCGTTGCCCGCTCCCCGTCTCTGCCCCTGTCAACAGGGCAATGCCTGTAATCTCTGCGCTATGGGCTCCGCCAGACACGCCAAAAGAAGGAAGCATAAAACACCCCAACAATAAAGCTGCCAGAATTCGGATTGCCACCCCCATGTTCAGCCTGCTTCCACCACTCATACCGTCCCCCATATCCTCTCATTTAGGAAATATTAACCATTGAATTTTTGTTTATCATATCACTGCCCCTTATATTTTGGAATAGCTTTTTAAAATTTTGTTCATTTTTTCGACTTTTTATTATATATATTTGCTTAAAACGACTTTTTTCCATACAAATTGAAACCATTTTTTCTTCGTCATTATCCACAAATCTGAAGTTCAATTTTTGTTATCAGTTACGCGTTTAACCTTTGAAGTTATCACCAAAAGCCGTTACAATAAAACTATTCCGAACTACATGGTCAGTCAGACACACCATGCGCAGAATGAAATAGAGGAGGAAAATTGTATGCAGAAAAAATGGTGGCACGGTAAAGTGGCCTATCAGATTTACCCCAAAAGTTTTCTGGATACCACCGGGAACGGTATCGGGGACTTGCGCGGCATTATACGCAAACTGGACTATTTAAAGGAACTGGGCATAGATATCATCTGGATTTCTCCCTGTTATCAGTCCCCTCTGGCAGATCAGGGATACGACATCTCCGATTATTACAAGATTGATCCCCGCTTAGGCTCCATGGAGGATATGGATGAGCTCATTGCCCAGGCCAGGAAACGGGATATGCATATACTGATGGATCTGGTGGTAAATCACTGTTCCGATGAACATGAATGGTTTCAGAAAGCGTTGCAGGACCCCTATGGCCCTTACGCAGACTATTTTTATTTTGAAAAAGGAGTCAACGGACAGCCGCCCAACAACTGGCGCAGCTATTTCGGCGGCAGTGTCTGGGAACCTGTCCCTGGCACAGACCTGTACTATCTCCATGCCTTCCATAAAAAGCAGCCTGATCTGAACTGGGAAAATCCTGCCCTCAGGGAGGAAATTTATAAAATGATGTGCTGGTGGATGGACAAAGGGCTTTCCGGTTTCCGCATCGACGCCATTATCAATATTAAAAAAGCACTGCCTTTCACCGATTACAACTATCCCCCGGACAGGGACGACGGTCTGGCCTCTGTCACAACCATGCTTTCCGATGCCGTAGGAATCGGTGAATTCCTGGGCGAAATGCGGGATCGGGTATTTCGGAAATACGACGCTTTCACAGTGGGCGAAGTATTCAATGTGCGGGAAGAGGAATTGGCAGATTTCATTGGAGACGACGGCTATTTTTCCACGATGTTTGATTTCCGCGCCGCTGTATGGGGAGGAAGCCCGAAAGGCTGGTATGACTCTGCCCATATTACGCCCCAGGCATACAAGTCCTGTTGCTTTGGCGCCCAGCGGCTGATCAATCCCGTGGGATTTCTTTCCAATATTATCGAAAACCATGACGAACCCAGAGGGGTCAGCCGCTATATCCCGGCAAATGACTTGTCGGTACATGCAAAAAAACTGCTGGCCACAGTTTCCTTTATGCTCCGGGGCCTTCCCTGGATTTATCAGGGCCAGGAGCTTGGAATGGAAAATCTGCCCTTTACTTCGATTTCGGAAATTGATGATATCAGTACAAAGGATGAATATGAAGTGGCGCGCCACAATGGGCTGACGGAAGACGAGGCTCTGACATGTGTGTCATTTTACAGCCGTGACAACGCCCGTACCCCCTTCCAGTGGGATGCAACCGCCAACGCGGGATTTACCGCCGGCACTCCCTGGCTGCGGGTCAATCCCAACTATACGGCCATTAACGCCAAAAATCAGTTGTATGATAAGAACTCCCTGTTTTCCTTTTATCAAGCTCTGATTTCTCTCAGAAAACATCCGGATTATATGGATACCATCGTATATGGGGAGTTGGAGCCTTTTATGGAAGAGGAAGAAAATCTGATGGCATTTTTCCGGCGCGGCCAGTCGCAGACACTTCTGGTACTTGCCAATTTCCGGAAAGAGCCACGAACCCTGGTTTTACCCGCCCCCTGCAAGAAGATACTCATAAACAATTATGATACGCTTACAGGAGAAAATGACAAGGCTGTCACACTTGAGGATTATCAGGCGGTAGTTCTTGTTGTTTAGACAAATTTTGAAAGGAATCTCCTATGACAAAAAACGCAACTGTCACTCTGAAAAAAGGCCAGGGCCGCACGCTGAAATCCGGCGGTATGTGGGTTTATGACAATGAAATTGATACAATAAACGGTGATTTTACAGACGGAGATATGATTACTGTCCAGGATTTCGACGGTTATTTCCTGGGATATGGATTTATCAATACCCGTTCCAAAATCACGGTCCGGATTTTGTCCCGTCATAAAGACCGCCCGGTTACAGAAGATTTTATCCGCAGACGTTTACAGGCTGCATGGGACTATCGAAAATCGGTCATCGATACTGCCTGCTGCCGTATTCTGTTTGGAGAAGCGGATTTTCTGCCTGGTATCATTGTGGATAAATTTTCCGATGTGCTGGTGGTGGAATCACTGGCTATGGGGATTGACCGATGGAAACCGTTTATTCTGTCCGCCCTTTCTGAAATCTTAAAAAATGACGGCATTGTCATACGCGGCATTTATGAAAGAAGTGACGCTAAAGTCAGGTTGCAGGAGGGCATGGAACGACACAAAGGTTTTATTGGTGCACCCTTTGATACCCGCGTAAAAATCGTGGAAAACGGCGTGCACTATATTGTAGATGTAAAAGACGGGCAGAAAACGGGATTTTTCCTGGATCAGAAGCATAACCGCGCTTCCATCCACAAACTCTGTCATGGAAAAAAGGTGTTGGACTGTTTTACCCATACCGGGTCTTTTGCCCTGAACGCGGGGCTTGCAGGCGCCCGCTCTGTGCTGGGAGTGGATGCTTCCGAAACGGCCATCCTCTGTGCACAGGAAAATGCCAGGCTAAACCACCTGGAGGAGAGGGTGAAATTCAAAACTGCCGATGTATTTGAACTGCTGCCTGCCCTGGAGGCCGAAGGAGAAACCTTTGATGTGGTCATTCTGGATCCGCCTGCCTTTACCAAATCAAGAAATTCTGTGAAAAATGCAGTGAAAGGCTACCGCGAAATCAATCTGCGGGGCTGTCGGCTTGTAAAAAACGGCGGCTTCCTTGTCACTTGCTCCTGTTCCCATTTTATGGAACCGGAATTGTTTGCCCGCACAATCAAAGAAGCCGCCCATGGTGCACACAGGCGGCTCCGTCAGGTGGAATTCCGTACCCAGGCTCCTGATCATCCCATTCTATGGGCATCAGACAGCTCTTATTATCTGAAATTTTATATTTTCCAGGTCATGGACGATCCCTGAGCATACCGGCATCGCGCAGCGGTTTCCGCCGTTTCTATTCTGTCAGCCAGAAAGAGCAGGAATAGGGAGGCAAATCGCTGCCGCCGCCGAAATCATGCTCCTTACCCGTAATCAGATCAACAGCCATGCCTGATTCCGCATTGAAGTCTGCATGGTAGGTCTGCGCATCCGCATTAATGGCTACCAGCACCCTCTCATTCTCCGTTCTTCTCTCAAAAATAAGCTGTTTGGGCATAACCATTATGTTGCGGTAACTGCCGTAGCACAGCGCTTTGCTCTCTCTGCGGGCTTTTGCCAACGCTCCAATCCACTTTGTCAGTTCGTTTGTCTCCGGTTTTTCCACAGCAGGGCGCAGGGTGGGATCTCCGTTTTTCTTATCCCCTTCCATGCCCCACTCGCTTCCGTAGTATACGGCAGGTACACCCGGCATGCCAAACAGCATACCATACACCGGTTCCAAATGCCGTTGATCACCGAGAATCGTGGCAATCCGGCTGACATCATGATTATCTGCAAAACTCAGCAAATGTTTTCCGGTATACAGGCACCACTGCTCCTGTCCGAACTGGCGGTTGAGACTGTAGGAAATCTCATGCATATTCCCTGTATTAAAGCTGGAATACAGACCCTTGTAGCATTCGTAATTGGTGACACTGTGGCAGGCCCGCTCATGCATCCAACGGTTATAGTCTCCGTGCAGCGTCTCTCCCATCAGAACAAATTCCGGTTTGACGGTATCGGCAAGCCCCCTCAGCGCCTCCAGAAATCCCAAGTCCAGGCAATAGGCAACATCCAGGCGCAGGCCGTCTATATCGTAATCCCGTACCCAGCCCCGGATCGCCTCAAACAGATAGTCCCGTACTGCAGGATTCTGTACATTCAGCTTGACCAGCTCATTGCATCCCTCCCATGCTTCATACCAGAATCCGTCATTATAATTGGTATTTCCGTCAAAGGAGATGTGAAACCAGTCTTTATAAGGGCTGTCCCATTTCTTCTGCCGCACATCCTCAAAGGCCCAGAAGCCTCTGCCCGCATGGTTGAACACCCCGTCCAGCATAATTCTGAGCCCGGCCTTATGTAAAGCCTCGCACACCTGTTGAAAATCTTCCTTCGTTCCCAGCCGGCAATCAACCTTGTTATAGTCTCTTGTATCATAGCCATGGGCATCGCTTTCAAACAGAGGGTTAAACAACACACAGGTTGCCCCCAGCTCTTTTATATGCTCCACCCAGTCCAGCACCCGCAGGATACGATGTTCGGACACACCGTCGTTCTGCAGGGGCGCGCCACACATCCCAAGGGGATAAATCTGATAAACTACTGCTTCTTCAAACCACATATTGATACGCTCTCTTTCTTGTTTGCTTCTGACCGGTCATCCAGCCAGTCCCCGATTAACGCATAGACTTCTTCCCGATTGATTTCATTGTGGAGCTCATGTCTGCAATTTTCAAACAGCCTCAGGGTCATATCGCTTATACCCGCATCCTGATAGATGTGATATACCTGTTCTACTGCTCTCCCATAGTTCCCCACCGGGTCCTCCTTTCCCGAAGCCATCAGAATCGGAATATCTTTCGGGACATTTACCATGTTATTCCTGTTTGAGATAAAAAGCAAGTTTTTCATCAAAACTTCCACACCGTTCACCGTAAACAGGAAGGTGCAGGCAGGGTCTTTATTATAGGCTGTCATAACCGTTTCATCGGAACACACCCAGTCATTGGCTGAGGCGGGATTTTTTATCCTGCGGTTATAGCTGCCAAACATCAGCTTTCTGAGCAATGGGCTTTTATAGCGTTCTCCTTTACAGAGCTTCAACAGTCTGGCCAGCATCAATCCGGCGTACAGCAGACCTCTGTGATGATTTCCCGTTCCGAGGAGAATCATGCCATCCAGCTCCCGGCCAAAGGCGAGAAAACAGCGTCTTGCAATAAAAGAACCCATACTGTGCCCCAACAGAAAAAAGGGTATGGCCGGATACCGCTTTTTCAGCATATAGGTAAGCCTATGGAGGTCTTTTATCACGCAGACATCTCCATCCTGGGCTGCGAAATAGCCCCAGTCCTCCCGGGACTGTACAGACTCCCCATGTCCCAGATGGTCATTTCCCGCCACGAGATACCCTCTGGCATTCAGATACCGGGCAAATTCATCATATCTTCCCACATATTCCACCATGCCATGGGATATCTGGACAATTCCCTTTGGTCTTTGAAATGTATCCCGATCCGGAAACCATATCATTGCATGAATCAGATTGATTCCGTCTGACGATGGATAAAAAAATTCTTTTTGGGCCATATAGTCAGTTTCCCTTTCCTTTTATAACAGACACGGATTTCCACCCAGGATAGCATATCCGGTTTTGGATGCCAATATACCTGCCGTCGCTCAGTCCCATGGAAAACGGCGCCTTTTCTTCGCTGCCTGCACGGAAAAAGGCATAAACAGTTCCTGTGTGCAGGCCTTTTTCATACTTCCCGCCTCACTGGAACTCCGGAAATTGCTTTTTCTCTTTTTTCTTATGTTTGAGAACAAGTCCTGCTTTGGGGGGCAGCGCAACGGAAAGTTTTCCGTGCTTTACCGGATAATACCGCTCTTCCACAGTAAATCCTTTTTCAGAGGTCAGAATTAGCTGCTTCAGGATGGTTTCTTTGGGAATACCGGCTTCCCAGACACTGATTTCCCTTGTCATTTCCGTATCATTGTTGTTAATCAGAATGACAGACTGCTCCATATACGTAAATCTGCCATAGGCCAGAAAATTATAATCGCTGCCTAAATAGATCAGTGAACCTCTTTTCATTTCCGGGTTCTGCTTGTGAATCCGTATAATCTGCTTATGAAATTCGATCAGCTCCTGATCCTCATGGCCCCAGGGATAGGTCCGTCTGTTATCCGGATCTGTGAACCCGCACACACCGGCTTCATCACCATAGTAAATCGTAGGTGCCCCGGTCCATGTCATCTGCATCACCACCGCTTCCCGGAAAACAGCTTTGTCAACGTATTCTTCTGCGGCTTTGGGCCCCAGCGTATTGGTCCGCCCTACCTTCCGGTTGGTTCTTGTAAGGAAGCGTGAATGGTCATGATTCGACAGTTCATTCATGGCCACCTGACGGGACGGTGTGGTAAAGTTTATATTATGATGCTTCATGGCTTCCAGAAAACTGAACGCGTTTCCCCGCAAATCATCCCGGTAGTCGTCGCTGTGTTTCTGCATACCGGTCAGAAACCAGGAGATCGGCTCCATAAACGCATCATAATTCATCACGGAGTCCCACTCATTTCCCCGCAGCCAGCTTTCCGGGTTGCCATAATGCTCCGCCAGGATCAGAGCATCCGGGTTGGCTCCTTTTACCGCCCTGCGGAAATCCTGCCAGAATTTATGATTTTCCTCCGGGCTGTGCCCCAGGTCCGCAGCCACATCCAGACGCCATCCGTCGGCACAGTATGGCTTTGAAACCCACTTTCTTCCGATTTCCAGTATATACTCGTACAGTTCTCTGGAACCGGAATAATTCAGCTTGGGCAGTGTGTCATGCCCCCACCAACCGTCATAGGTATGATTATAAGGCCACTCTTCGGTCTGATAAAACCGGAAGAAATTGCGATACGGACTGTCAGCGGCTATGTAAGCGCCTTTTTCGTATCCTTCCGCATGTTCATAAATCCGCTCTCTGTCCATCCATTTATTAAAAGAGCCGCAATGGTTGAATACACCGTCCAGAATCACCCGTATATTCCTCTTATGGGCCTCCTGCACCAGTTGAATAAACAGTTCGTTGCTGGCCTCCAGGTTCTTCCGGTTTGTCACCCGGTTTATATAGCGGCTCGCAAAGCGGTTTTCCCGCTGTCCTTCCGGAAGCAATTCCCCTGTGTCCTCTACAATCTTTCCAAAGTGGGGATCTACATAATCATAGTCCTGTATGTCATATTTATGGTTGGAGGGCGATACAAAAATGGGATTGAGATAAATTACATCAATTCCCAGATCTGCCAGGTAATCCAGTTTATCAATGACACCCTGCAAATCGCCTCCATAAAATTTCCGCACGTCCATACTGTCCGGATAGGCGTCCCAGTTCGTTTCCTGTATCACCGGTTCCCCAATATAACTGTATTCCCCGGTGAGCACATCGTTGGAAGTATCCCCGTTGCAGAACCGGTCCACGAAAATCTGATACATCACTGCACCTTTCGCCCAGTCCGGCGTCCGAAATCCTGGAATGATCCGGAAATAGAAGGGCTCCTCTGCTGATTTGACTGTTCCTCGTATGTCATAATAGCAGAGTACGCGCCCTGCAATAATTTCAAAATAATAGGAAAGCAGTTCATTTTCCAACTGTACTTTCACATAGTAATAGTCGAATTCCTCATCTGATGATTCTGGAAGCATCAGTTCTTTCTGTCCCTTACAGACAAAATATACTCTGTCGATATTGCCCTTTGCCGCACGGAATCGCACCGTAATTTCATCATAAGGGGCCGGCTCCTGTGGTTTTACATAATTTTCTGTGGCGTCGCTGAAAAGTGCCTTTTTACGCAATACAGGCCGCATATTCACAACGTACTCCTGCTGCTGTTGTGCTTTCAGGAATCGGTCTTGTTCCATAGTTCTTTACCTCACTGAATTTATTATAATCAAAATTATAACATATCTCCGGACAGTAAAAAAGACAGCATTTCGATCCGCTGTCTTTTTTAGAGAAGGTATTTCTTTCTTATGGGGTATAGCAAAAAACTATATAATGTATTGGGGGGGTTACAAATAGTATAATAGCAAAAGTCCCTTCCAATGTCCATACCCGCAATTCACAAATATCACAAATTCTCAGATGGTTTTTCGTTAATATTGCACAAAAACAATTCTTCAAATTCCGTTCTGGAAATCTTCTCTCTCTCGATCAACAGTTCGGCACATTTATGCAGCACCTGCGCGTGCTGCTCGATCATCTCCCTGGCCTTTGCGTAACAATCCTCGATAATCCGCTTGACTTCCTGGTCAATTTCATTGGCAATCCCTTCGCTGTGGCTTCTCGTATGTGCCAGGTCACGTCCGATAAACACTTCATCATCGTCATCGTCATAATTAATGGGACCAATGTCCTCAGACATACCGAAGCGGGTCACCATTTTTCTGGCTACTTTCGTGGCCTTTTTAATATCGCTGGAAGCGCCTGTGGTAATTTCATGGAAAACCATTTCCTCTGCAATGCGGCCCCCCAGAGACACGATAATATCCTGCAGCATCCGGCTCTTGGTCATGAACATTTCATCCTTTTCAGGAAGGGGCATGGTATATCCTGCGGCCCCGATCCCTGTGGGAATAATGGATACCGTATAAACAGGCCCCACATCCGGCAATACATGAAATAAAATGGCATGCCCGGCCTCATGGTATGCAGTAATCCGCTTTTCTTTGTCTGAAATAATCCGGCTCTTTTTCTCTGAACCAATTCCCACTTTTATGAACGCCTTGCGTATATCAGCCTGTATGATATACCCCCGGTTCTCTCTGGCCGCTATAATCGCGGACTCATTCAGAAGGTTTTCCAGATCTGCGCCGGTAAAGCCTGCTGTCGTCTGTGCAATCTGCTTGAGATCCACATCTTCCGCCAGGGGCTTGTTCTTTGCATGTACTTTCAGGATGTCTTCTCTGCCGCCCACATCCGGTGCAGCCACCGTAATCTTCCGGTCAAACCGCCCGGGTCTTAAAATAGCCGGATCCAGAATGTCCACCCGGTTTGTGGCCGCCATCACAATAATGCCTTCATTGACGCCAAAGCCGTCCATCTCCACCAGAAGCTGGTTCAGTGTCTGCTCCCGCTCGTCATGGCCGCCGCCCATACCGGTCCCCCGGCGTCTTGCCACTGCATCTATCTCATCTATAAATACGATACAGGGCGCGTTGCGTTTGGCGTTCAGAAACAGATCACGCACGCGGGAAGCGCCCACACCCACAAACATCTCCACAAAATCCGACCCGGAAATACTGAAAAACGGTACATTGGCTTCTCCCGCAATCGCTTTGGCCAGCAGCGTCTTACCGGTTCCCGGCGAACCTTCCAGCAATATGCCTTTGGGTATCCGGGCGCCTACTTTCGTAAATTTGGCCGGCTCCCTGAGAAACTCAATGACTTCTTCCAGTTCTTCTTTTTCTTCCTTCAGCCCGGCCACATCCTTGAGTGTAATGTTGCCCTCGCCCAGCGACAGCTTCGCCCTGCTCTTGCCGAAGTTCATCATCTTACCGTTGCCGCCGGAATTCTGGGAATTCATCATGACAAAGAAAAAGACCCCTATGATCAGTACCACCAACATGGGCAGCATGTAGGTCATAAACCAGCTTTCCTTTGGTA
This sequence comes from uncultured Lachnospiraceae bacterium, assembly GCA_910589075.1. Lineage (GTDB taxonomy): Bacteria > Bacillota > Clostridia > Lachnospirales > Lachnospiraceae > VSOB01. The sequence continues at coordinate 36,441 of CAJUSK010000011.1, read as the reverse complement.
CATCCCGCATGATGGGGCTGATCTGGTAATCTGACAGAAGTTGCTCAATTTCCTTTACATCCGATACATAAACGACCCGGTCCCTGCCATCGGTCAACGTTACCCGTACCACGCCGGTGGGCGTCTCCTTGTTGGGCTGAATCTCCACACGGGTAATGACATTCTCATCCAGCGCCCTGGTCAATTCCGCCTTTGTAAAAACATCCTCCCGCTCACCCAGTGTACTGATAAAATAGGTAAGTCCCAACAGTATCAGTATGACAATAAAATACGTATTCAGGCTTTTACTGTTTTTATTCAATGTTACTCCTCCCGGAAACAGACTTTTGTTTCCATCTTATTCCAAACGCTCTGCACCTGCCCGCATACTCCTGTGCAAAAATGGGCGTCCGGTCAATCTCATGCATTTGCGGATTCCCGCAAACACATCTGCAGGCAGCAAAGCAGGCTCCTGGTCCTGCTGATTGCTCAGTTACGGTTTACACCAGTTCCACAATCCCAATATAGGGCAGGTTGCGATATTTTTGATCATAATCCAGGCCATATCCCACCACAAATTCATCCGGAATCTGAAACCCTGTATAATCCACCTGTACCGGCACAACTCTGCGATCCGGTTTATCCAGCAATGTACAGAGGGAAAGGCTCCTGGGATGTCTGTCGCGCAGCATCTCGATCAGATAGCTGAGGGTACGCCCCGAATCCACAATATCTTCTATAATAATAACATCCCGGTCTTTCAGAGGTTCATCCAGGTCCTTCACAATCCGTACAACACCACTGGATTTTGTCGCACTGCCATAGCTGGACACAGACATGAAATCCATGGATACCGGCACCGTAATCCGCTTTGCAAGCTCACACATAAAAAAACTGCCGCCTTTTAATACGCATACCAGATGTACCTGCCTCCCGGCATAGTCCCGGCTGATCTGCTCTCCGATTTCACGGATTCTGGCATCCACTGTTTCTTCTGTCAACAAAACTCTAATCTTCTCCGCCATCTGTGCTTCCTCCCGTAACTCTGATCTGTAATACAGTCTTTGTCTGTCTGTCTGTTTTATAGTGCCCGCTGATACGGTGTCCCACCACCCAGACAATGTGTTCCCCGTCTGCCAGGACAGGAATCCGGTCCCGTTCTGCCTGGGGTATCTTTTCCCCGATCATGTATGCCTTGAGAGACTTCCTGCCGCCGTCCCCGCGGGTCATCAGATAATCACCGCTCTGCCTTGTTCTGAGCACCAAATATTTACTTATTTTATCATAATCGAACCATTTCGTATATGTTTTTTGCGGAATAATTTGGCTTTTTTCATATGGCAACAGTTGGCAGACAAACCGGTATCCGCCCCAGCGAGTGACGCCCGGTATCCGTAAAACCCCAGGGGCGGATTCTGCGCGCTCCCTCTCCCGGCCGGCAAGCCGCACCCGTCCGTATTCCCGGTATGCCCGCAGCCCACAGGGAAAATCCACACTGGCATTTCCCTGCCTGGTAAACAGTCCCAGCAGCAGCCGGATATGTACTGCGGAAATATCCTTCCTGTTTTCCGACAGTCGCTCCATTGCCATAAGAAGTAGCTGTTTTTGTATCAAAGGCTCTTCCTTTTCAAACGCTGCCACGTCAAATATCATGTCTTTTTCGGAAGCTACCCCACACCGTTCCATCGCCATCTGTGTGTGGCAATCCACATATGCCAGCGCCTCCCTGACTATGACGCTTGTGTCATATATATGTGAAACTGCCTGGCTGCACACTTCCTGCTCCGCATATGCAAGCATATGATGCCTGATCTTATTTCTTGTATAAGTATCCTCGCTATTGGTCTTGTCTATACAATAGGCAAGCTGATTTTCTTCAAGAAACGCCTCTATTTCAGGCCGCGTAACGCAGAGCAGTGGTCGAATGACCCGTCCCCGCACCGGATGGATCCCTGTCAGCCCGGCCAGGCCGCTTCCCCGCAGCAGATGGAACAGCACGGTTTCCGCGTGGTCATTTTTATTGTGGGCCACTGCCACTTTGCCGTCTTCTGCGCCCTCTTCCTCCAAAACTTGTGCAAATGCCTGATAGCGCAGGAAACGGCCTGCCTCCTCGCAGGACATATGATGCCCCAATGCATATGCTTCCACATCCGCTTCCATATATCGGTATGGACAGTTCCATGTCCCGCAGAGCGCTTCCACAAAAGCGGCGTCTTCACCTGCCTCTTCCCGAATTTTGTGGTTCATATGCACCGCTGTCAGACGAAAGGGTATGGTTTCTCTTATTTTCAGCAAAACAAAGAGAAGGCAGACAGAATCCGCCCCTCCGGATACTCCGGCCACAACGGTGTCGCCTTCCTGCAGCATTTGATGTTCGTTTATATATTCCAGTATTTTTTCAATCATAATCTCACTATAAACAATTCAGGCCAAAAAGTCAAAGGCCTGTCATGAATAATACAACTCCGGCCCGGCATTTTCCCAAATACCCAGTGTCAATACTGTCATATCGTCCTGTACTTTCCCCATGCTTTTATGCAGAACAAACTGCAAAATATAGTTTGCCATTTCCTGCGGATTCTGTATATCAATCTGACTGAGCATGTCCCTGAACGCTTCTTCGCTTCCCACGCCGTCAACGATACCGTCCGACACCATAATCACAAAATCGCCATCCTGAAGCCTGCGTTCCTGCCTGTCCACATCAATTTTGTGGAAGATTCCCAGGGGCAGCGTATCCGCGTCGATCTGCTCCACCTCATCCTCTCTTTTAATATAGGTAGAAGAAGAACCGATTTTCATCAGTTCGCATTCCCCTGTATACAAATTAATATCGCATATGTCCAGGGTGGACATATTCTCCTCTTCTCCCCGTGCCACAAGGGCGCCGTTGATCATTTCTGCCGCCGTTTCCTTGGAAAAGCCAGCTTCCGTAAATTTCTCCAGCAGGTCGATCACCGTCTCACTGTCCGACATTGCCTTTTCCCCGGACCCCATGCCGTCCGAAATCGCCATAATAAAATTACCGTTACCCTTTTCCATGAAAATATGGGTATCGCCGGACACCTTCTCATTTTCCCTGGTGGCTTTTGCAGCGCCGGTCAGCACATTATAAGCCGCCTCTTCTTCAAAGACAATGGTTTCATATTCTTTTTTCAGGAAAAAAAGGCTGTCCTTTTCCGGTAGCAGCCGCCTGCGGAATAAATCTGACAGCACTTCCGCCGCATCCTCTGCCGTCAGTACATGCCGTTCGTCCACGCACAGATTTACGGCCAGTTTCATCCCGCACACAGGGTCCTGCGTCCGGTACATGCTCCGAACCAAAATCCCCTGCGTTTTGCAGACACGAATGATTCTTTTCAGTTCCCTGTGTTTCAAAGGATGCAGGCTGTAGGATTCTTCCGCCAGAAGCCGGATAATCCTGGCTACCTCCTTTAAATTATCCGCCAGAATTTCCCGGTCCTCCATCAGCCTGCGCCGCAGGAGCCAGGTCTGCCGATCCTGCATTTCTTCTTCTCCCTCTGTTGCCCCTCTATATGTAAATGTCTTTGCAAGGTCATAAAAAGACTCCGCATACCCCAGCAATTTCTTTTTTCCATATGCCGGTATCAGAACCCCCTCCGTCTGTCTGCTCACGATATTTTCTTTCCTCATATCCCCTTAACTCCTCCTGATATATCCCAACGAACGGCTGTCGCAAAGCCTGTCCGCCCTGCAAGAATACAGTATAGCAAACATTTGTCATATTTTTTGTCAAACAAATGTTTATTTCACGTTTACTTTTAGACAAAAAATACGGATGGTAATCTGTTTCATCACCATCCGTATCTACGGTTTCTCTTTGAAGATTATCTCTCCTTCATGTACGAGACCCAACTTATCCTTCGCCACTTCTTCCGCGTATTTCTTCGTCTTCGTATATTTCCGGAATTCTTCTATTTCCTGCGCCCGTTTTTCTTCTGCGGCAATCTGCTCTTCCAGGGCAATCTCCCTTGCCGCATAAATGCGCTTCTTTTCCTGAAGTTCTATACTCTTTATCCCTACCACCAAAAGCAACATCAATACCGCTGTCGTCACAAGGAACATTCCCAGCCTGTTCTGCCGCTTTCTTCTAAAAGCCAGCTTTCTTTTTACCATATAAAACCGCCCAATCTTTTTATGCTGTAAATACGGGGATTTCCTGTAACGAATTTATACTGCGTAACAGTATACTCCTCTACAAATCCGTGTGTATCTGCCAAAATCTCCGGGATAACAATCCCTGTCTCAACGTTTCTTTAGAACCATTTTAAGCAATTTCCGTCTTGCCGTCAACTTCTTTTTTGCGCCCAAAACCCCCAGCTTCAACCTGTTTTCCGACTTTTTTCGCATCCAGGCAAGACGCCTTCGAACAAGGTTTAGCGGTTTAAAGGCCATATAGAGAAGCCGTCCTACTATATGTAGTATCTTCTGTAAAAGCAGGGAAACATACTTCACAAACAAAGCACCCAGCGTCAGTTTATATAACAGCATGCCTGCCATGGCGCCAGCCACTGCAAACCATCTGAGTATCCCGTTATTTTCCCGGATCAGCATGGCAAACACCAGCAATGAGCAGACAATCCAGTACAGAAAATCCTCCAGGGAAATGGCCAGAATATTATGAGGAAGAATTCTCCGCAGAATGCGGAGCAAATCATACAGAACCGTAATCAGTATGCCCATAAGAAAGGAATGGAACAAAAAACAGATTTCAAGCTCAATTTCAGGACTCATAGTTCACCTACTTAAACAGTTTTGCCAGAAATGATTCTCCGGATTTGCCATATCCGGCGTTTTCCGAATAGGTCAGACTGTCAATTCTTCCTTCTATATCCACTTCTCCCTTGTCCAGACTCAGACGATTTACATGCAGATCATTTCCTTTGATCATCAGCATCCCCTGGTCTGTTTCCAGCAGAATCTCGCTGAGATCAAAGGATAATACATCCACTACCCCGTTCATATTACAGACGTTTCTGTTGGTCAGCATAAGTTTATGCTGCTTCTGCTTGATATTGGTCAAATCCTCCATGAAAAAAGCCCCCATTTCATTCCTGATACATTGTATGAAGGAACATGGGGACTTATGCCTTACAGATAGCGGAAGAGCTCCGCCGCTTCTTCTTTCTTTACCGTCTCCCGCACATCCAGCACTTCTACTTTTACTTCTTTGTTGCCGAACCGGATGGTCAGAATATCGCCTTCCTTTACATTGGCCGAGGCTTTGGCCGGTTTCTCATTCAAGAATACCCTGCCCGCATCGCAGGCTTCGTTTGCCACCGTGCGCCGCTTAATCAGGCGGGACACCTTTAAAAATTTATCAAGCCGCATAGACTGTCTCCTTTCCGGAATATACAGGAATCTCCACCAAACAATAGATTGCAGGCTTCGCCAGCAAACCTATTGTCATGAACAACAGATTGCAGGCTTCGCCAGTAAACCTGTTGTCTTGAATAAAAACAAGACAGCCACCGAAGTAACTGTCTCACCCTGTTTCAACTTATGCATTTACCAGGTCTTTTAATGCCTTACCAGCTTTGAACTTGGGCGCTTTAGAAGCTGCAATCGGCATGGGCTCGCCGGTCTGAGGATTTCTTCCTTCTCTTGCAGGTCTATTTGATACTTCAAATGTGCCAAATCCAACCAGTTGAACCTTCTCACCTTTCTTTAATTCGTCTGCAACGATATCTGTGAAAGCCTTCAATGCCTTTTCAGCATCTTTTCTGGAAAGTTCTGCCTGATCGGCAATAGCCGCAACCAATTCTGTTTTGTTCATTATGGATTCCTCCTGTTAAATGAGTTTTTATTCCTGTGACAGGCCTTCCTCTCGGAACGCTATATATATTTATAAACACATTTACAGTGTTTGTCAAGAAATTATTCCGATTTTGGCTCTAAAAACTCCACTTTTTCAGCGATTTTATCGGCCAGTATCTGCTCCGGTGTCAGCTTGTGACGGTACGCAAATTCGGAGAGGAGCCAGAGCAGATTTCCCAGTTTCTGAGACAGATTTTCCCTGCTCTGCGGGGCCTGTGCGCTCTGCAAATCCGACACTGCCGTTTCCAGCCGCTGCCAGAATGTATCCGGATTTTCTCCGTCATTGTATAGCTTGTCCGCTTTTTTAATCACCTTGCAGGCTCTTGCCAACGCCGGAAGTTCCTCCGGGATCTCCCTGAGAGGAGAGAGCCGGGTATGCCTGCCCTCTTTTTCCTGTTTCTTGATTTCTTCCCAGTTTGCCAGTACCTGCTCTGAACAACCAGCCACCGCCTCGCCAAACACATGGGGATGGCGCCGGATCATCTTTTCCGATATTTCTTGAATGACGTCTTCGATTGTAAACAGTCCCTCTTCCCTTGCAATAACGCTGTGCATCACCACCTGCAATAAAATATCCCCCAGTTCTTCCCGCATGTTCTCCGCATCGCCGGTCTGTTCATAGATGCGGATGGAGGCCAGCAGTTCTGCTGTCTCTTCTGTCATACAGGGGCGCAGGCTGTTGTGGGTCTGTTCCCTGTCCCAGGGGCATCCCCCTTCTCCCCGCAACCGTTCAATCAGTTGAATAAAGTCTGTGAAAGTATATCGTTTGTCCATGATCCGTCTCCTAATCCTGATGTATCTAATCCGTTCAGTCCGCTACCCGTTTTTCTCACCAGTTCCGAGAAGGACAGTTCCATATCCTTTTCCTCATCGTCCACCTGAATGGTATAGCTTCTTGTCTGATACCCGTTCTTACGCAGAGAAATGACATGTGTTCCGGCTTTTTTGGCAAAGCTTACCGGCGCAAGTCCAATATAGCTGCCATCCAGATACACCTCCACATTTTTAGGTGCGTTGATCTTAACCCGCCAGGTTCCGTTTCCGGCTACAATCTCTCCATCCGGCTGTTTCTCTGTTTTATTGCTGTTTTTATCCTTCTCCGATTCCTTGTTTTCATCGACTGTTTCTGAAGCGGCCTCACCGATCTGTGTTCGTCTCTCTTCGTCCCCGGTTCCGTCAGAGATGCCATTGATGTCTGGCAGGCCGATCCCGCCATTGTCCGTATCTGCGGCGTCATCATCATCCTGTGCGTCTTTTTCCGGCTCCATCTCCACATTCAGATTGGCATTTTCCTGTCCCACTTTCAGATACTGGCTGATGGTTTCATACCCCGGCGCCTTGACGATCATCTGATGGATACCATATTCCAGCGTCACATAAGTAGAGGTATCTATCTTTTCCCCGTCTATATATACATTGGCATCCGCCGGTGTCAGAGTAAAGAATACATTCCCGGTCTTGATCTCTTCGCCTTTCAGATCCGATACATCCAGCACGGTTTCCTCATCCCTGAAAATAACAGCCTTTTTGTTGCCGCCGTGTCTGCCGTTCCGAACGACAACAGCATACTCCCCTTCCGGCACTGTCAGCAGCATATCCTCCGTAATCCGCTGCACCATTTCCTGGCCTACCTCAATAAAGCCGTCCACAAAATACTCTGTCCCGGTCAGGCGCAGATAACCATGGCCTTTCTCTACCAGAATACTGTAAACCGTATTATCAATTCCCTGTACCGCCAGCACATCCCGCTCATTCAGATCCGTCAGTTCGATTTCCTCGCCCTGGGAAAGCAGCACCATCCGCTGCGCCAGTGTATACAGTTCCCCGTTAAAAGAAATCTGCCCCCTTACCTGGTTCATGTCAAAACCAGATGTCACATCCACACTCCAGGCCTGGGGGGACATGGAAATGGAAACACACTTTTTCGGTATATGCTGGAAATTCACATCTACAATATCACCCGGCGCAAGCTGTGCCGCCGACATCGCTTCCCCGTATTTATCCGTAATGACCGTAGCGCCGTCATAATGCAATGTATAATTTTTATTCACAATCCGGTTTAGAAATGTGATTTTCTTCTCATCCTCCATGACCCGGACCACTACAGCCGTATCTTTGGAATCATATTCCCCCGGCTCCATAATCCGGAATCCGGTATCCATGCTGCTTTCTGTTTCTTCACCGGCTGCCGCCGCGCTTTCCCCGCCGCCCGTACTGACACCTTTGTCATATTCACAGCCCGTCAAAAACAGACAAAGCAGACAAAGCAGAAAAATCACCCTGTTCCCCTGTTTTCCCATTTCCTTTTGTACCTTTCATAAACGCCCGCCTAACCGGGCAGTATTGTCCGCAGGAACTGCTCCTTATCCTTTTCCTGCTTTAACAGTTTATCAAACTTTTCCATATTTCTGCCTGGAATCCATGCCTTACCGGCATTATAATAAAAATTCACGATTTTCCAGAACTTCTCCGGATATGCCAAACGATAATACAGTTGACACAATTCTTCCTGCGCCAGAGGCCGTTCTCTCTGATAGGCTTCCAGAAGCCCTGACCCTACCGAGGCAGACCAGTTGTTTTTTTCCAACAGCTTCCGCAGAAACAGATACAGATCTCTGACCTGACTGTCACAGACAAATTTTTCAAAGTTTATGACATACATGTCGTTTTCACCCAGCAACAGATTGTGATACTGGTAATCCCCATGGCAAAATACCCTTTTGCCGGCAGGCTGTTCACTCGTATCCGGTTTCCGGCAGTTTTTCCATTGTTCTGCAATCTCAAATGCCTTCTCCATAAAGCTGTCATAATGACGCAGCAAATAAATTTCAAAATCTGTTTTCTGGCTTTTATTTCTCAGAAATCTGCGGACTTTTTTCAGTTCCCGGTTATGCTTATCATACTCTTTATCCATCCGCTGCACCGGCACATCCCATGCGGAGTTTTCCGGCATCACCATCGCCTTATGCAGTCTGGCCAGCAAACGCACCGCCCGGCGGCATTCTTCCCCGTCCCGGATGCTGCACTCTCTCCCTGAAAAATATGTTTTTACAATATAAACATTCTGGTTCTGGTCCTTCGTCCACAGCATGCCTTCCTTATTAGAAAGGATTTCTTCCACCATAAGGTCGCTCTCTTCCCTTATATGGTTAAGCAATGCATTCTGTAAAATGAGTTTATCTGTAAACCCGGTATATTCTTTTAAAATCCGAAATCCTTCCGGCGTTTCAAACAGGATGGAACCCCTTCCCTTCCAGGTCCGGATTACTTCAAAATCATATTCCGAAAGCACGCTGACTGCTCTGTCATTCACGTATATACCCCCTAAGATTGGTCATTACCTATCTTATGAGGCAGTAAACGGAAAAATGCGCTAAATCTGTGTCAGCAGATATTCTTTTGTATTGCACTCCGGATTTTCCAGTACCAGCTCCAAAAGCCGATCCAATGTCTCGCCCATGGCTTTTCCAGGCTGCATTCCCGCCGCGATCAGATCCCTGCCACCCACTGCCAGATCTTTCAGTGTCAGGCACTGCTGTTGGTTAACAATATCAGCATACAGCGCCTTTGCCTGCTCCAGGCTGCGTCTCTTCTCTTCGCGCATATAATTGCTTTGAGCCGCCAAATCTGCCTCTTTTATGGAAAAAAGCAGCGGAAACAGTTCCGGGCCGATACGGGACGCCGCCCGTCTCACACTTTTATAGGTTTCCCCCATGGGATAATCATGATACAATACCAGTTTCGTCACCTGCTCCTTTGTGGCATTGTCAAATTTAAGCCGGGAAAGCACTGTTTCCGCAATCTCCCCGCTCAGTTCCCCATGCCCATAGAAGTGATCCAGCCCCGTTTCATCCACACTGTGGCAGAGAGGCTTGCCCAGGTCATGGAACAGCATGGCAAGGCGCAGCGATTTCTCAGGCGCAACCGCCATCATACCATGAAGGGTATGCTCTCCCACCGAGTACACATGGTGGGGATGATTCTGCGGCATTTCCATCGCCCGGTCAAACTCCGGCAGGATCTGTGCCGTAATACCATTCTCCCAGGCCAGCCGCAAATACTCAGGGTGGGGGGATGTTACCAGTTTCATCAGTTCTGTCTGAATCCGTTCCGCACTGACCTGGCATAAATTGGATGCCATCTGCCGGATGGCGGCCTGTGTGTCCTCCTCTATGGAAAACCCAAGCTGCGCCGAAAAGCGCACTGCCCGCATCATCCTGAGCGCATCCTCCGCGAACCGTTCCCTGGCATCTCCCACACAGCGGATGGTTTTCCGCTTCAGATCTCCCAGACCGTCGAACGCATCCACCAGGCCGTCTGTCTCATTATAAGCCATGGCATTCACCGTAAAATCCCTGCGCCGCAAGTCTTCCCGCAACTCCCCGGTGAAGGTCACTTCTCTGGGATGGCGGCCGTCCTCATAGATTCCGTCGATCCGGTAGGTAGTCACTTCAAATCCCTCTTTACCCAGCATCACGGTCACAGTCCCATGCTGAATACCGGTGTCAATCGTACGCCCAAACAGCGCCTTCACCTCCGCCGGACGCGCCGATGTAGTGATATCCCAGTCGTCCGGAATACGCCCCAGAATGGAGTCTCGCACACATCCGCCTACCGCATAGGCTTCGTGCCCGGCATTTTGTAGTATTTGTATGATGTGGATTACTTTATCTGGCAGATGGATTTTCATGGCTTCTCCTTTTTTCATTTATCTTATAACAGAATGGGGGTTTTGGCAACAGAGGATGAGATTGGGGATGGGGCGGGGGACGCCGCCAAAGGTGGTTTCTGTGGGGCGGGCAGGCCCGGACAACGTTGAGATGAACTAACTTTTAACTGCAACTAAGACGCTCCGGAAAGCCGTCGCGCCTAAGTTTCCGTAAAAAGTGGATTTCATCTCAACTAAAAACGTCCTCCAAAGCCTGCCTGCCCCACAGAAACCACCTTTGACGGCTGGCTATTGGCTGGCCATGGGGAGGGTTGGAGAGTATGAATATATGGGGAGTATGGGTATTCAAGTTTTTTTGGGTGTATCAGTAAGTTTTGTGAATATCAGGGGCTTTTTGTTGTGTGGGTTTTTGTGGCAGCTTGTTTTTATGGAAGTTTATGGGTTTGTTTTTTTGTTGATCAGTTTGGTGATCAGCATGGCAAGAATGCTCAAAACAAGGTAGGCTGCCATATACAGCACAAACGCCATTTCTCCCATGTCAAAGAAAAGCCATGTGCCCAGTAAAAACAGCAGGGCTGAGATAATTGGCAGATGCCATAGCTGATTGCTGTTTTTCCCCGCGAAAACACCGACTACAACAGAATAGATCGGATTGATGCCAAACAATAATGCAAGGCAGGCCGCCATGCCGCCATGGGCTTTTATGAAGGTGACGGCCAGCCATGGCAATAACAGCATAATGATCGCAGACAAAATAAGCCAAACTGTCACATTCCGTTTCATTGTTGTTTTCGCCTCCCCTCCTAATTGTTATATGCTCTCACTGCAGCCAGCCGGACGCCCCTGGTACTGCGGCATGCTCAGGCATGTAAAATATCTGTATACTCTGAAATTTCCCGGTTTATGGTGACCAGATCTTCTATGTTTATATCATGCAGGTTTTCGTGGCCTGTAATTCTGGCAAATGTTTTTAATTCTTCGAAAGAGCATGTTAAGAAGTTGGCTACTCTGTGGGCTGCCGCCTCCACGTTCAGTTCTTTGCGCAGCTCCGGGTTCTGGGTGGCTACGCCTACAGGGCAGTTTCCGCTGCCACAGATGCGGTATTGGCGGCATGCGGCTGCTACCATGGCCGCACTTGCTATGGCCACTGCGTCTGCTCCCATCGCCAGGGCTTTTGCAAAGTCGGAGGATACGCGTAATCCGCCGGTAATCACCAGCTCCATGTCACTGCCTACGCTGTCCAGATACTTTCTGGCGCGGTGGAGGGCATATATGGTGGGTACGCTGGTGGCATCTCTGACCAGCCGGGGACTGGCGCCTGTGGCACCGCCTCTTCCGTCAATGGTGACAAAGTCCGCCCCTGCAAAGACACAGTATTCCAGATCTTTTTCAATCCTGCCTGCAGCAATCTTGATACCGATGGGTCTGCCGCCGGATGCAAAGCGAAGTTGTTCTACCAGTTCTTTCAGATCTTCCTCGGAATGGATGTCCGGGAATCTGGACGGGCTGATGATGTCTTTGCCTTCCGGTTTGCTTCTGATTTTTGCAATTTCCGGTGTTACTTTTTCTCCGGGCAGATGGCCTCCCATTCCGGGTTTGGTTCCCTGTCCGATTTTAATTTCGATGGCATCGGCGCTCTTTAAATTTTCCGGTGTCACGCTGTACAGATTGGGTACATATTCAAAAATGTATTTTCCGGCAGCGGCTTTTTCTTCCGGCAGAATGCCGCCTTCGCCACTGCACATAGCCGTACCTGCCGCTGCGCTGCCTTTGGCCAGGGCAATTTTGACTTCTCTGGAAAGCGCGCCAAAGGACATATGGGAAATATAAACCGGGCCGTCCAGTATCATGGGCTTTTCCGCATGTTTGCCGATTACTGTGGTAATGTCCACCGGTGCATGTTCGTCAAGCGGCGGCGGATTTAACTGCGCTCCCAGGATCAGTATGTCATCCCAGCCAGGCATGGGCATTTTCGTACCCATGGCCTCAATAATGGGTTTTCCTGTGGCGGCCATTTCCTGAATTTCTTTCATGTAGCGGTAATCGCTGACAGTTCCGTTGGTTTCTGTCTGTTTCTGAAAAGCCGACGCAGGCTGTTTGCACACCGGGCAGGCCTCCAGTTCTGAAAACGGCCTGCCTTCTTTTTCTTCGTCATATACATAACCACATACACTACATTTATAGTTTGCCATTGTTTTCTCCCGCATATGTTTCGTCAATAGTTTTCTGCTTTCACCTGGAAGTAAGCCTGCGGATGCGCACATACCGGGCAGACTTCCGGCGCTTTTTTCCCGACGCAGATATGGCCGCAATTAGCACACTGCCAGATTACGTCTCCTTCCCTGGAAAATACCAGATCGCCTTCAATATTGGCGAGAAGTTTGCGATATCTCTCCTCATGCTCTTTTTCAATGGCCGCTACCCCTTCAAACAATGCGGCAATCTCTTCAAAGCCTTCTTCTCTGGCTTCCTTTGCAAAATTCGCATACATATCCGTCCATTCAAAATTTTCCCCGCCGGCAGCTTCCTTTAAATTCTCCACTGTCGTACCGATACCGCCGTTCAGCAGTTTATACCACATTTTAGCGTGTTCTTTCTCGTTGGCAGCCGTCTCTTCAAATATGTTGGCAATCTGCACATAGCCGTCCTTTCTCGCTCTGGAGGCAAACCAGGTATATTTGTTTCTTGCCTCGGACTCTCCTGCCAGTGCTGCTTTTAAATTCGCTTCTGTTTTGGTTCCTTTTAAATCTGCCATGTTGTTTTCTCCTTTTCTTGTGTTCAGGTTACTGTGAATGTCCCCAAATCTCTTGCAACTGTTTTACATTCAGTTTTGGATTCAGTATGCATGCCCTCCGCAGCCTGGCATGCAGGACAAATCCCTTCAAAGCTCAGAAAATGTCCTGTGAGAGCGAAACCTTCTTCCTGCGCCTGGGCCAGTGCTGTCAATTCCTCCATAAAAGGAAGCCGGGCGTCAAAGACTCTGCGACAGTGTACACATCGGATATGATAATGCCCGTCCAGTCGATGATCATAGCAATCCGCTCCATCCGGCATAGGAATATGACGGAGTTTCCCCAGTTCTGACAATGTATTCAGATTTCTGTACACAGTGGCTCTGCCGATAGACGGATTGTCCTCTCTCGCCTGTTCATATACTTCATCTGCTGTTGGGTGGCTTCGCATATTGTGCACGGTCTCCAATACCGTCCGTCTCTGGTTTGTATTCCGTCTGTCAGTCATGATCCTTCCTCACTATTGATACTTTGTATTAATTATAGTAAAGCATTCTGTGACAAAAAGCAAGACCCATATGACAGACTATGACAACAATCTTTCAATCATCCTGCCACTTCCTGTATATTTCATGCTATACTGTTCTACACAATATCGTTTCTTTTAAAAGTCAGGGAATCATAATCGAAATCAGGAGGATTATAGGTATGGACAAACATGAAATTGATGAATTGTTACAGCAGGATCATGTCTGCTTTGATGTAGGCGACAACGCCATGGAAATAGAGTTTTCTCCGGAAGGAGCTGCTTTTATTGGTTGGATTGATACATATAATGACAGTATCTTTTACTATGACAATGGAAGCGGTAACCGCGAAGTGGTTGATTTGATGATTAACTGTTGCCCGGAGGAACGAATGATGTGTTATGACCAGGAGATTCTCAAAGAGATTGTATATTATTTCTGTGAGACAGGTGAACGAAATCCACGCTATAACTGGATTGAAGATATGTTTGAAGTATCCTGAAAGGTGTCTGTCCGCACAGGGATTCTCCCGTGCGGAAACTGCAAAGTTTTTTCATTGCAGCAGGCAGACCCCGCTCTGCCTGCTGCATAGGATGCATGATAACAGAAAAGTGCCAAAGCGCTTTCTGTTGTTCCCGTTCTATCCGCGCACCAGCCGCACTGTCTCTTTGGCAATGGCCAGTTCTTCATTGGTGGGCACTACCATTGTTACAACCTTTGCCCCTGCATCCGACAGAACGATTTCCTCGCCCCTTGTCCGGTTCTTCTCTTCGTCTATGTTTGTTCCCAGATAACCGATGTATTGTCCGATCAGTTTCCGGACCTCCGCATTGTTCTCTCCGGCGCCTGCAGTAAATACAATGACATCCACACCGTTCATGGCTGCCGTATAGGCACCGATATATTTGCCTACGCGGTATGCATAGGTTTCCAGCGCTGTCTCGGCCATTTCATTGCCTGCTGCCGCTGCCTCGGCCAGATCACGGAAATCACTGGACAGACCGGACAGACCCAGTACGCCTGATTTTTTATTGCAGATGTCCACAACTTCTTCCGCAGAAATTCCCAGTCTGGCTGCCAGGAAGGGAATCACTGCCGGATCCAGGTCGCCGGAACGTGTTCCCATAATCAGTCCCTCCAGCGGAGTCATTCCCATGGAAGTATCCACGCTTTTCCCGTGATCCACAGCGGATATGGAAGCGCCGTTGCCCAGATGACATACAATGATCTTTAAATCATCGCGGCTTTTTCCCAATATCTG
This sequence comes from uncultured Lachnospiraceae bacterium, assembly GCA_910589075.1. GTDB lineage: Bacteria > Bacillota > Clostridia > Lachnospirales > Lachnospiraceae > VSOB01. Next base: position 21,435 of record CAJUSK010000011.1, on the reverse strand, counting down.
TGCGGCTCTTTCCGAAACAAAATCATGGCTTGTGCCATGGAATCCATACCTGCGCACCTGATACTGTTCATAATATTCATGAGGCAGGCCATACAGGTATGCTTTCTTTGGCATGGTCTGATGGAACGCAGTATCAAATACGCCCACCATGGGCACGCCCGGCATAATTTCCCAGCAGGAGTGAATACCGATTAAATTAGCCGGATTATGCAGCGGCGCAAGATCACTGCATTTTTCAATTTCTTTGATCACTTCATCCGTAATCACCACGCTGCCTGCAAATTTTTCGCCCCCATGTACAATGCGATGTCCCACGGCATCAATTTCATCCAGGCTTCCGATTACCCCGACTGACGCATCTGTCAGTTTTTCCAGGACAAGACGTACCGCCGCCGTATGATCCGGCATATCCGCTTCTGTCTTTACCTTGGGTGCGCTGCCGGGCTGATGCACAATGGCGCTGCCTTCGATTCCAATACGTTCACACAGTCCTTTGGCCTGGACTTCCTGTGTATCGCTGTCAATGAGCTGATACTTGAGCGAAGAACTGCCGCAGTTAATTACCAATACCTTCATCTTTTTACCTCCTGAGTGTGTTTAATATGCCCTTCCCCAATATACCATCTTTTTGGCAGGTTTGCCGCAGCATACGCATGTATCGGCAATCTGCTCCTGCTCAAACGGCATGCAGCGGCTTGTCACGCTGAGTTTTTCCTTGATGACATCCTCGCATTCCTGCCCGCCGCACCACATGGCTTTCACAAAACCTGCTTTTTCATTGAAAATCCGCTCAAACGTTTCCATATCAGCCGCCGTATACGTGTGGGCGTCTCTGTGTTCCCGTGCCCGTTCCAACATTTCACGCTGCATGGTATCCAGGGTTTCCCTGAGTCTGGTTTCCAGCTCTTCAAATGTACACTCGATTTTTTCTCTCGTATCTCTCCGGCAGATGACGCACTTTCCGGCTTCCATATCTCTGGGACCCACTTCCACACGGACGGGGATTCCACGCATCTCCTGTTCGGAAAATTTCCAGCCGGGACTCTTATCGGAATCGTCCACCTTTACATGGAAGCTGCCTTCCAGCATATCTCTGAGCGCATATGCTTTGTCCAGAACCCCTTCTTTTTTCTGCTGAATCGGAATGATCATGACCTGAACCGGCGCGATTTTGGGCGGCAGTACCAGACCCGAATCGTCGCCGTGCACCATAATAATGGCACCGATAATACGGGTGGACATCCCCCAGGATGTCTGATATACATGTTTTAATGTGTTGTCCTTATCTGCAAACTGAATGTCGAAGGCTTTGGCAAAGCCGTCCCCGAAATTATGGCTTGTGCCGGACTGCAATGCCTTGCCGTCATGCATCAGCGCTTCAATCGTATAGGTGGATTCCGCACCTGCGAATTTTTCCTTGTCTGTCTTTTCTCCCTTGATCACCGGAATTGCCAGCACATCCTCACAAAACTCTGCATAAACATGCAGCATCTGAATCGTCCGCTCCTGGGCCTGTTCAAGTGTGGCATGGGCCGTATGCCCTTCCTGCCACAGGAATTCCCTGGAGCGCAGGAAAGGTCTGGTTTCCTTCTCCCAACGGACAACGGAGCACCACTGGTTATACACTCTGGGCAAATCTCTGTAAGAATGGATGTCATTTTTATAGAAATCGCAGAACAGCGTTTCGGAAGTGGGTCTGACGCACAGCCGTTCCTGCAATTCATTGGTTCCCCCATGGGTCACCCAGGCAACCTCCGGTGCAAACCCTTCCACATGATCCTTTTCTTTCTGCAGCAGGCTCTCCGGAATAAAAAGAGGCAGATATACATTCTGTACACCGTTTTTCTTAAACATTTCATCCAGATTTTTCTGTATATTTTCCCAGATCGCATAACCGGCAGGTTTGATCACCATACATCCCTTTACACTTGTATAGTCAATCAGTTCTGCCTTTTTCACCACATCTGTATACCACTGGGCAAAATCCGTATCCATGGATGTGATGGATTCCACTAATTTCTTTTCAGCCATTTCAGGTTCCCTTTCTTTTGTCCGGATTCAGGGGCCCGTGCTCCATAAATCCTCTGTTTGATCAAGTAACTTTATCTTGTATTTTCATACATAGCGGCTAAAAAGTCAATCATTCTCCCAAAATTTCCGCCCCTCTTATTTTTCGGTAAATTTCCCGGATCACCAGAAAGGAGAACGGCCCCAGGATTACGCCGGACAGGCCATACAGCTTAATGCCACTGTAAATGGCAAGCAAAATCAGAACCGGATAGACGCCCATCCTCCTGCCCAGCAGTCTGGGCTCCAAAAATTCACGGGCAAGCGCGCACACTGCATACAGTACCAGAATCCATATACATTTCCACAGCTTTCCCTGCACAAGCTGCCACAGTGCCACCGGCACCAGCACAATACCGGTACCGATGAAAGGCAGTGCGTCCAGTATACCTGCCAATATACCGGTGGTCACACCATGTCGTATCCCCAATGCCCAAAGGCCTGCCATGCACAGGATACTGATCACACAGAGTATAATCCCCTGGGCTTTCAAATACTGCCATACCATTGTCCCGATTTCCCGGCTGATGTCTTCCGCTGCCAGAAACCATTTGAATTTACACAAGTCTGCTCTGATTTTCCGGAAGTCTTTGACAAACAGAATCGTGGCAATGAAGGTCATAACCAGAAAAGCGGTGATGGAACAGACAGTTTTTACATAAGAAACCGAATAATTCATCAATTTGGGGAAGGCTTTCCGCTTCATATCATCGGTAAAGCTGTCCACATGGGTAAATATCATCGTTTCCATGGCATCCGCATCAATCCCCATACTCCGTTCCATCCCTCTGCAGCAGGAATGGATAAAACGGCAGAAGCATTGTTCATACACATCAATATTCCTGATCAGCATACTGATCTGGCTGCATATAACAGTCATGGCATACCATAACAGTATCCCCAGCAAACAGAGGGCCAGCAGCGCCGTCACTGCTGCCAGAATATTTTTGTTGATATGGAGTCTGTCCTCCAGTTTCTGTAAGAGCGGCTGCATGACGGAAATCAGACAGACAGACAGAAAAAAGGGCAGGACCAGCGTCAGTACATATTTCATAAACAGAAAAACCGACACTGCCGTCACTACCCCCGCTATGTATTTTTTATTTTTTTCCCACCAGAACTGATTCATATTTATCACCTCTGGTTAGTATTCTGACTTTTTGAATTTTTATTCCCGTTTTACAGCATCAGACGATAAATATTTTCCACATCCTTCTGCTCCAGCCTCACAAAACCGCCCACAGCTCCGGTATTGCCGTTTCCAAAGCAGGCACAGTGGGCCATCTTCTCAATATCTTCTTCCTTCGCCCCAAGTTCTGCAAAATTCTTTGGCATACCGATGGAGATCAGAAAACTGCGCAATGCCTCTATACCGGCTCTGGCAGTCTCTTCCGGATTGGCAAAATTCATCTGGCAGCCCCACACGCGGACTGCAATCTGGGCAAACCGCATTGTATCATGAGGCATGGTATAGGTAAATACAGCAGGCATGGTCACCGCAAGCCCGGCACCGTGTGCACAGTCATACTGGGCCGACAGTTCGTGCTCAATATCATGGCTGGCCCAGTCCTGTGTCCGCCCGGCGCCGCAGGAATTATTATGCGCCATCATACCTGCCCACATGATATTGGCGCGGGATTCATAATCTGACTCGTCCTTCACCGCTTTGGGCCCGGCCTGAATCATGGCCAGCAGCAGCGCTTCAATCATCCTGTCAGTCACATCCACATCCTTTGTATTGGTCAGATACCGCTCATACAGATGCGCGATAATATCCGTCACGCCACAAGCCGTCTGAAATGGAGACAATGTCTGTGTCAGCGCCGGATTCAGGATAGAGAATACAGGCCGGAATGCCTCCCCGGTAGCGCCCCGCTTAAACATGCCCTCTTCCTTCGTGATCACGGAATCCGGAGAACCTTCACTGCCCGCTGCGGAAATCGTCAGCACTGTTCCCACCGGCAAAGCCTTCTCCACGATTTTTCCTGTATAAAAGTCCCAGAAGTCTCCGTCATAGACCGTGCCTGCCGCAATGGCCTTCGCAGAGTCGATGGTGCTGCCGCCGCCCACCGCCAGGATAAAGTCGATTCCTTCCCGCCGGCAAAGCGCAATTCCCTCATAGACAAGGCCGCTTCTCGGATTGGGTCTGACGCCGCCCAGTTCCACACAGTCAATCCCAGCCTGTTGCAGTGATTCCTTTACCCTCTCCAGCAGCCCGGAACGGATAACGGAACCCCCGCCATAATGGAGCAATACTTTCGTTCCGCCAAAACGTTTTACATATTTTCCGGCATCGGACTCTGCGCCTTTTCCGAAAGCAAAATAAGTGGGGGCATAGTACGTAAAATTTTCCATGTTGATTTCCTTTCCTGCATTCATCAAATGATTCCATGTTATATCTATTTCTGCAAAAGCAGTTCCCTGACCCTGTCTGCAAATTCCGTAAACAGCTTATGATGAGGTTCCATCACAAACGCCTGCTCTTTTCCCGCAACAGTCTCATACAGCGCCAGGTAATATGCGCACAAGGCCACACCCTGTATCCCGTCTCTTTTGGCGCCATACTTCACATCTCCCGCCAGCGGGAAGCCCATATGCGCCATCTGTGCACGTATCTGGTGAAACCGCCCGGTACAGAGCTGGATTTCTGCCAGAGAAAGCCCCGCGCACTCTTCCAGAATCCGATAAGACAACTGCGCCTGCCGGGCACCGGGTACCTGATCCTCCCACACCTGGGCCAGATTGTGCTTCCCATCCTTTGAAAGCCAGTTCACCAGTACGCCTTCTCTCTGAGCGGGAACGCCTTCCAGCACTGCCAGGTATTTCTTCCTGAGCCGTCCGTCCGCAAGCTGTCTGCTCAGTTCAGCCGCCCCCTCTTTTGTACAGGCAACCGCAAGCAGGCCCTCCACCGGTTGATCCAGCCGATGAACCAGGCCCACATACGGATTTTTCCTGCCCGTCTTTATGCACAGATAATTTTTCAGCTCACTCACCATATCCGCCTGATAGCCTGAAACCGTCTGTACAGCCAGACCTGCGGGTTTTTCACACACAAGAAAAGAGGGTGTTTCATAAAGTATCTTGGTTTTCATATCCGTATTATATTTTTTCCCGTAAGGACTGTCAACCGGCAATCTGATCACAGAATGCCGTATCCCACCCATTTCTGTCCAAAGCAGCCGGCTACTTTTTCACAAACAGCGCCCGGATGGCATTCAGCACTGCCAGGACCATAACGCCCACATCCGCAAATACCGCCAGCCACATGTTGGCAATCCCCAAAGCGCCCAGCACCAGGCAGATTGCTTTAATCCCGATGGCAAACCAGATATTTTCATATACAATCCGCAGGCATTTACGGGATATTTGAATTGCCCGGCAAATTTTCACAGGGTCGTCGTCCATCAGCACCACGTCCGCCGCTTCAATAGCCGCATCCGATCCCATGGCGCCCATAGCAATCCCGATATCCGCTCTGGAAAGAACCGGTGCATCGTTGATACCATCTCCCACAAAAGCCAGCTTTGCCCTGGCGGGTTTTTCTTTGAGAAGTTCTTCCACTTTGGCAACTTTTTCGGCAGGCAGCAGTTCACTGTATACTTCGTCGATCCCCAGGTCCGCAGCCACCTGCTCCGCCACAGCACCGGCATCTCCGGTGAGCATCACTGTCTTTTCAACGCCGGCGGCCCTGAGGGCGGCTATGGCTTCTCTGGCATGTTCCTTCACAATATCCGATATGACAATATGCCCCGCATACGCCCCGTCGATGGCCATATGGATAATCGTACCTGCATGATGGCAGTCAATATACTCTATGCCCATACGCCGCATCAGCTTTGCATTGCCGGCGGCAACCTCATGGCCGTCCACCCTGGCAATCACGCCGTTACCGCTGATCTCCTGTACATCCTCCACCCTGCCGGTGTCAATTTCTTTTCCATATGCCTGTTGCAGACTTTTGCTGATGGGATGGGAAGAGGCACTTTCTGCCAGCGCCGCATATTCCACCAGTGTTTCTTCTTCCATGGCATTATGGTGGATTCCGTTTACCGCAAACACTCCCTGGGTCAATGTACCGGTTTTATCAAAAACCACATATTTCGTCCGGGACATGGTTTCCAGGTAATTGGAACCTTTTATAAGGATCCCTGCATTCCCGGCTCCACCGATGCCGGCAAAAAAACTCAGTGGTATACTCACAACCAATGCGCAGGGACAGCTGATGACCAGAAATGTCAGGGCACGGTATACCCACTGTCCCCACTCCGCCGGAAGCCCCAGAACCCCCATCCGCACCAAAGGCGGTAAAAGGGCCAGGGCCAGCGCACTGTAGCATACAAACGGCGTATATACTCTGGCGAATTTGGAAATAAAGTTTTCTGACCGTGATTTCCGGGAACTTGCGTTCTCCACCAGATCCAGAATCCTGGAAACCGTGGACTCGCCAAACTCTTTCGTTGTCCGGATTTTAATCCTGCCGGTCAGATTGATGCATCCGCTGATTATCTCATCTCCCACTCCGGCTGCGCGGGGCAGACTTTCTCCGGTCAGCGCACTGGCATCCAGGCTGGTACTGCCTTCTGTCACAATCCCGTCAATAGGCACTTTCTCCCCAGGCTGCACCACAATCACACTGCCGATTTCCACTTCATCCGGATCTACCTGTTCCAGTTTCCCTTCCCGCTCCACATTGGCATAATCGGGCCGGATATCCATCAGTTCACTGATATTCCGGCGGCTCCTGCCCACCGCATAGCTCTGGAACCATTCCCCGATCTGGTAAAACAGCATAACGGCAATAGCTTCCGTATAATCTCCGTCCCCGGACACTGCCAGCATGATTGCGCCCACTGTGGCAATCGCCATCAGAAAGCTCTCATCGAACATTTGCCGGTTCCGAATCCCTTTTCCTGCCTTTATCAGTATGTCATATCCGATTACCAGATACGGCACAAGATACAGCAGAAAGCGAAACAGCCCCTCCACCGGCAGAAAGTGTAGCACAAGCATAAGCGCGGACGCCGCAATGATTCTGGCCAGCATTTTTTTCTGTTTTTGATTCATCCTGTTTCCCCCTTATATCAAGCCGAAAAAACAGCCCGATTTATAAAAAAATCTCGCAATCGTCTTCCACCTTTTTACAGTTGGCCCTTACTGCCTGCATAACCGCTTTAGGGTCCTGTCCATCCTCAAATTCCACACTCATTTTCAATGTCATAAAGTTAACGGTTGCAGCTTTCACCCCCGTCGTTTTATTGGCAGCTTCCTCCATCTTATTGGCACAGTTTGCACAGTCTACATCAATCTTATAAGTTTTTTTCATGGTTCTTTCTCCCTTCATTAATTAAACACTTATTTAATCGTTTAATTATATTATACACATTTATCTTTCTTATGCAACCCTTTTTATGTTAAAATAAAAAAAATTCATGCAATACAGGAAGGAGGCGGCCTATGAGCAATACCCAACTGCCCCATGCACACGGACAAATTCTGGAACATCACATAGAGCATATCCCCGAAGACGAAAGTTTCAAAACTCTGGCCGATGTTTTCAAACTGCTTGGCGACAGCAGCCGGATACGGATTTTCTGGCTGTTATGCCACTGCGAGGAATGTGTGATAAACCTGTCCGCCATGGTGGGAATGAGCAGTCCGGCAGTATCCCATCATCTGAAAACACTCAAAGCCGGCAATCTGATTACAAGCCGCAGAAGCGGAAAGGAAGTATACTACAAAGCCGCCGATACTGCCCAGGCCAGGCTGCTGCATCATATGATTGAAGATCTGGTTGAGATTACCTGCCCGCTCAACCCATAAATTACCGGTTGTAATCGGAACGTGTGTTTGCTACAATCATCTGGCAGGAGGTGAACGCACGTTTGGAACATATTGTATTTCATATTGACGTAAATTCGGCCTTCCTCTCCTGGGAGGCTGTTTATCGTCTGACACACAAAGGCGGCAGGCAGGATCTGCGCGAAATCGCTTCTGCCGTGGGCGGCGATATTGCCCGGCGGCACGGTATTATACTGGCAAAATCCATTCCGGCCAAAAAATATGGCATTGTAACCGGGGAGGCGCTCTGGGAAGCACGCCGTAAATGCCCCACGCTCACACTGGTTCCACCGAATTATGGCCTGTACGAACAATGTTCCGCCGCATTGATGAACATACTGCGGGAATATTCGGATGTTGTGGAGCCATACAGCATTGATGAAGCCTTTGTGGATATGAGCGCAACCTGTCATCTTTTTGGCACGCCAGAGGAGACAGCCCGCCTCATCAAAAACCGCATCCGGGATGAATTGGGATTTACGGTCAATGTGGGAATATCCGTAAACAGGCTGCTGGCAAAAATGGCCTCTGACTTTTCCAAACCGGATCAGGTGCACACCCTGTATCCGGAAGAGATTCCCCATAAATTATGGCCGCTTCCGGTTTCAGATCTGTTTTTTGCCGGCCCTGCCGCCACCCGAAAACTTTTTTCTGTGGGAATCCGTACAATCGGGGACCTTGGGGCAGCCGATCCGACATGGTTAAAAAGCCTGCTGAAAAAACAGGGTGAACTGCTCTACGGCTTTGCCCACGGAACAGATCTTTCCCCCTTGCTGACACAGCCACAGACAAACAAAGGCTACGGAAACAGTACCACCACACCCTTTGATATAAGAGATGCAGAAACGGCAGCCCGCGTACTGCTGGCCCTGTCTGAAACAGTGGGAAGCCGTCTGCGGGCAGACAATGTACAGGCCGGGCTGCTCTCCATTACCATCCGGTATACAGATTTATCTCAGGTCTCCCGGCAAAAACAGCTATATACCGCCACCCACCTGACGGCGGAACTCTGCCAGGCTGCCCGCGCGCTGTTCCTGGAACTGTGGAACGGTGAGCCCATCCGTCATCTGGGTGTGCATACCGGTAAAATAACCGGGAATACTACCGGCAGACAATTAAATCTTTTTCAGGAAACGGATTACGAAAAGCTGGCAGATCTGGATCGATCAGTGGATACCCTGAGAAACCGTTTCGGAACGGATGCCGTCATGCGGGCCGTCTTTTTAAACCAGCCCATAGACCATATGAGCGGCGGCATCACAAGAGAAAAAATGTCTGTTGACTATGACAAAGCAGAAATTTTGTAAGGAGAATGGTGGATGGCTTTTGGAATTGGTATGAATTGCCGAAAAACAGATGCAGGCCCCCTCCGGGGGCAGCAGAAAAAAATAGCCTGCGAGTGCTGGTTTACCAGTACGGGAAAAATAACGCCCCTGATGCTGAAGCTACAGGATGAAAACGGGGAAATACAGACAATCCGGGAAATCGCCGTACATTCTCAGGAGAAAAAGATGTATGCCGGCATTCCCTCCATAGAATACGACTGTACACTGGTTATGGGAAACCGCCAGATACGGGCAAAGCTCGTTTACTACCAGACGGAAAGCCAGTGGATCCTGATACAGCCGGCAAGCTGAGAGGCATTGCTTATGACAACAGCAAACAGCAAAGAGTGGAAATCCACCGGGCAGACAAAGCAATTTCTGATCGGAGGCGAAGGCCGCCCTGGGATGTTCTGTGCAAAGACGGAGGAAACCCATATGATTATCAGTGCGAGCAGAAGAACTGACATACCAGCCTTTTTCTCTGACTGGTTTTTTTACAGGATAAAAGAAAAATATGTGTATGTGAGAAATCCCATAAACATCCATCAGGTAAGCAGAATCAATCTTGCCCCTGATGTTGTGGACTGTATTGTATTCTGGAGCAAAAATCCCCAGCCCATGCTGGAAAAGCTGGACTGTTTAAACGATTATATGTACTATTTCCAGTTTACCCTGAATGCATATAACGCCGATATTGAGCAGAATCTGCCCGCTCTGTCAGAGCGAATCCAAACGTTCAAAAAACTGTCCGATTGTCTGGGCCGGCAAAGAGTTATATGGCGCTATGATCCGATTCTTTTAACACGCCAGTACACGCCAAAGTGGCATATGGAAACATACGCCTTTCTTGCAGAAGAATTGTCTCCCTATACAGAGCAGTGTATATTCAGCTTTGTAACCCCCTATAGCAGCCTGCTGAAAATCATGCAGACCCAAAGGATACATATACCGGCCCCGGAAGACAAACTGGCGCTTGCAAAGGCGCTGTCAGACATTGCCCGCTCCCACGGCCTTACTCTGCATACCTGTGCAGAAGGCATGGACTTATCACCTTTTTCCATTGGACATGCCCGCTGCATTGACGCCAGCCTGATCGGACGGCTGCTGGGCTGTGCCATGGATACACCAAAAGACAAGGGCCAGCGCCCTGCATGTGGCTGTGCTGCCAGTATTGATCTGGGATTATATAATACATGCCAGAATGGTTGTGTGTACTGCTATGCAAACCATCATCCGGATACGCGCAGACAAACGATTCAGGCGTATGACAAATATGCCCCCTTTCTGTGCAGCAATCTTACGGAAAAAGATTCCATTACCGTGCGAAACGTAAAGAGTGAAAAAGACTGGCAGCTACGATTGTTTGATACCACATAGCCCATATGCCCACCATGTAGACAACAGCCGGCACGCTTTGCGAACTTTCTGTTATCATGAACAGAATTTTGCAGCCCATGATTCAGCCTGTCAAATCGGCAAAAGGCTGCGGTCATATTCGCCGCAGCCTTCTGTATTGCAAAACCAATATCCCACCGGCTAAAGTGACGGTTCTGCAGATCCAGCCTTATCCGGATGGATTTCCTTATATATACTCTCAGTATGTTCTTCCATTCGTAATCCCGGCCATATATGCAGCCATTATCTTCCGGTTTCCTTCCAGACACTTTTAATGGAAGAATAGCTTGCCCATATGGAAAGAATATATCCAACCGCCAAATCCTTTACCACGATTCCAACCAGTTCCGGCTCACCCATCAGATCCGGAATCAATCCAAATGCCTCTCCTATTGAAACATGTAATTCCGTATATGCGCTGATAGCCAGCGAAATCATTTCCGCACCAAAGATTGCCAGGAGAGAAAGGATAATGCAGATAACAATTCCACCTTTTGATAGTTTTCGGCCAAGTATATGGTAGCCTTTCATCCCGCAATATACAATCGCATAACCGGCAATGCCCGCAATAAAGCCGACCTGGCTGATCACCACCCACAAAATGGTTCCCAGTAAAACGCCAATGATTGCGCCGATTATGCCCAGCGGCACAATTTCCCGTACTTCTCTTCCGTCTGTTCCCATGTTCTGAATCTGTGTGTCCATCTTTCTCCTCCTCATGTGTGAATCACATCCCGGTGCCTGCAATCAGCAATCGCCCTGGCCGATACTACAGGAAAACACCGGTTCTCCCTTCGCAACAGAACAGTTCCTCACAAAAATGTTCAAAATCATCTCCCTGTCTGAACATAATCCTATGAAAAAACAATTCCATACATATGATACCACAAAATCCGTTAACAGTAACAGACATATTTTATAAATTCAATGCACTTATATGTAAGTTAAACCGCTGTCAATCTTTGTTTTCCTGACAAATTATGCTATACTCACTGAATATAAAGACTACCTAAGCCAGATTCCAGCGCTTAGGACGCCCCGTACACCATCTGCCCATGCATAAAAACAGAAAAGGAGGATATTACTTTGTACACTATATTTCAAAGAGCAAACATAGCGGAGCCGGCCCTGTTCGGGCCATCGGACACTACATCAAAAGTGGAACATTTTCCGGAAATCTGCATTTCCACATTTTCTTCAAATATTATTGATAAATTCTCTTCTCTGGACGGCGTGGAAAAAATAGCAGAATTATATTCGGCAAATGGTGCATTGCCAGTCTACAAAATTCAGTACAAAGACAGGGAAATTGCATTTTATCGTTCAATGGTAGGCGCCCCTGCCTGTGTGTCATGTTTTGAGGAAATCGTTGCGATGGGAGCGAAAAAATTTGTCCTGTTCGGTTCCTGCGGCGTATTGAATGATGAGCAAGTAAAAAACAAAATCATACTTCCGGTTTCCGCAGTCCGCGACGAGGGCACAAGTTATCACTATATTGCACCTTCAGCGGAAATCAACGCCGATGAGCGCTCTGTACAGATATTGGAACAGGTTCTGCTGCAATGTGGGTATTCTTTTATAAAGGGAAAAACCTGGACCTGCGATGCCATTTACCGGGAAACAATATCCGCTATTGAAGAACGCAGGCAGGAAGGCTGCCTTACTGTTGAGATGGAATGTGCTTCCATGCTGGCCGTTTCAAAATACCGCCAGGTTCCATTTATCCAGTTTTTATATGGTGCAGATAACCTTAGCTCGGATACATGGGAAATCAGGGATTTGGCTTTGCATGGACTGAACAACGCGGAAAAATATATGGTTCTCGCTTTTGAATGCGGTTTGGCCTTGTAATATGCCGCTCTGAGGGCGTGAGATTCATTACAGGTTGTCATTGATAACCGGCAGACATAAGAATAAGATGGTACACCTTGATTACCCCTCCGGCAGATCTGGCAATGAGACAGACTACCTCCGGAAACGCAAGGTCAACGGGATGACAGAACTGTTGTATTTTTATGAAATCAAAGGAGCGAAATAAATGAATGACCATACAGAATTTAGTGCCGGATCCTTTTTTCATGGAACAAAGGCAGATGTAAGTATTGGAGAGTATTTAACCACAGGACACAAAAAGAATTACCATGATACAAGAAAATCAGCCTATGTTTATTTTTCCGGAACATTAGATGCTGCAATTTGGGGCGCCGAGCTTGCAGAAGGTGACGGCTTAGAAAAAATCTATGTCGTAGAACCAACGGGTGAATTTGAGGATGATCCCAATCTGACAGACAAAAAATTTCCAGGCAATCCCACAAAATCATACAGGACAAAACATCCGTTAAAAATTGTGGCAGAAGTAAAAAACTGGAAACACCACTCTCCAGAATTAGTCAGCAATATGATGGATCATTTGAAAAAATTATCTGAAAAAGGAATTGTCGCCATAGACTAAGCGTACTATTTATTGCGTGTCAGTCAAAACTATTCTCAGGATAAAAATAGTTATACAGAAAATAGGTAAAAAGAAATAACACAACAGGTTGATTCAACCTCCCATAAACTGGAAGAAACCGTTAAATTATTGGAAGCAAGAGGAAAAGCTTTCAGAGATAGGTGACAAATGACATTGTCGAAGCGGCAAGTGATTGCCTTAGCACTTGCTGACATTTTGTTTGAAACTGAGATAAACAAAAATACTATATTGGAGGGCTGGTATGGCAGTTTATTTTTATGGTTGTATTACAATAGATGGCTATTTAGCCACAAAAGAACATCATCTGGACTGGCTCTATGATACCGGAAGCCCAGAGGAAACCAGTTGTGATGAATTTTATAGCCACATGGATGTCACATTGATGGGCCGCCGGACATTCCGGGAAATAGAAAAAGCAGAAAATCCAGCAACCGTTTATCCGACTACGGAAAACTATGTCTTTACCCACAGAGCGCTCTCCTGTCCAGGATTTACAGCAGTTAACGAAGATCCCGTGAAATTTGTAAAAAGTTTGGGGAAAAATCGCAACATCTGGGTGGTGGGCGGAAACACCATTCTGGCCCCGCTGCTGGATCAGGACATGGTGGATCACCTGATCATTCAAGTTGCCCCCGTGCTGTTAGGAGGCGGAATCCCGCTGTTCACACAAGGAGAGATTACGCGCCGCTTTCATCTGGAAGCCGTGAAACAATACGGACAGTTCGCGGAGTTGGTGTATTGCCGAATGGGCTGTACTTCATCATTTTATCTGGCATAGGCAGCGATCACGACTGTACTGACAGCTTTTGCCCAACATAAATGGCTGTGTCATGAAAACTTCCCCTGTGTTCTTTGCGGATAAAACAAGGGAAGTTTTTTATTCATGACGGCAGAAAGTTCGCAAAGTATGTTTTCTATTGTTTCGTGTCAAATTGTTTCGTCACAATAAAGCAAGCCACACCTGCCAAAATCATAAGCAGGCCAGAACCCGTGAACCAGTACTCCACACCGAGTACTTCACTGGCGGGACCGGCGAGAAGCAGCCCCATAGGTGTTGCCAGTGTCATTGCTGTGGTAAGTAAAGATATGACCTTTCCCATCATTTCCGGTGCAATCGTCTCCTGAATATGCGCCATGAGCGGGACATTAAAGAATGTACCGGAAGCGCCCATCAGCAGACAACAAAGAACAAATACAGGGAAGGCAAAATGCGGTAAAATTCCGCTTACAAATGCGGCAATTCCCAACACTGTCATGGACATGGAAATCATCAAAAAGCGCTTTTTCTTGCTTCCCCACATACCTATAATCAGCGAAGACAACAGAAGACCGCCTGAAAATGCGAATTCGACAAGCGCATTATGGGCAGCATTCCCCCTGTAATAAGTGCGCACCAAAAGAGGAAACAGAGAGCCCAGCGGCATATAAAGCATACTTGCAAAAAGAACCGGGAAAAATGCTGCCATAAGCGGTTTATTATTTTTCATGGCAAGAAAACCCTGCTTCATATCGTTCAAAAAATGCGTTTCTGTAAGCTCTGCTGCAATATGTGGTAAATGCACAGTCAGCAGACAGCAACTAGCAATGATTGCTCCAATCACATCAACCAGCATAACAGAGGCAACAGAGAAGACAGACATCAGCCCCGCTCCAAGCGCAGGACCCAGCATCGTGGAAACTGAAATAATCAGATTTCCCCATCCACCTGCTTTTGTCAGCATTTCTGCCGGAACAAACATCGGAATTGCCGCCTGCATAGCAGGGGCGTGAAATGTATTCCCAATCCCTCTGATAAACAGGAACACGAAAATAATCCACGGGAAGGGTTCTTCCCAAATCAAAAAAATAATTCCCAGCAGTGCACTGGACGCAGCGACCAGTGCATCTGCAGCGATCATCACCGTTTTTCTGTTGTATCTGTCAATCCACACGCCGGCAAAAGTACCAAACAGGATATTGGGCAGGAAGGCAAAAATGGTTGCCAGAGTTAAAATAAATGCCGATTCTGTTTTTTCAGTAAGCCACCAGATGATGGCAAATTGCACGGCAGCCGATCCCAAAAGCGAAAACGCCTGACCACTGTAAATCGTTATAAATGATTTCTTCCAATGTGCTGTTTTCAAAACCCGCTCCTTTCGGATTAATTTTCTTTTCTAATTTTCCAAACCTGATACAGAATATCCTTTAAAACCAAAAAGGCATCTCGTTCGTTATAGTGGTACTCCTGTTTTAATTCTTTCAGCATCAGATTAAGCCTTCGGGCATAGTTTGGAACATTTATCCCCTCTTTATATTGAATCAAAACAGGATATTTTTTACCCCATACCGATGTCCAGTCTATGGCTTTGGTTGCCTTTTCATCCGTCTTATCTATGATCTCCTGAATTTCATCCAGATCCACATCAAATTCAATCAGTTCATCTAAGGTCTTATGGTATAACTTTGCCATTTTCTTAGACTGATAAATGTCGGGAATCGTTTCGTCGCTTTCCCACTTTGAAATCGTCTGCCTGCTGACACCCAGCTTTTCAGCAACAGCCTCCTGTGATAAGCCGCTTTTCTTTCTTGCATAAAATAATCGGTTTCCTAACCTCATCCTCTTACCCTCCGCACAGTTGATACGCTAATTATAACAGGAGAAGGATAAAATTCTACCAAATATTTTTTCCATAACTGCCCTGATTCGTTACATTATCAGTGCTTCTGATTGGCTTTTTTATATTCAGATAAAATAAGCCGTCACGATTACAGTAAAACAGAATTTGCCTGACCCCATTCACTTTGAATCTGGCTTCTGCATTTCCCTCCGGATAAAGTTTCACCATTTGAATTTTATCTGAGGATAGTGCGGCAATAAAGGAAATGTGATGTGTTTTCGTCATATCATGTTTCCCTTGCACAAAATATTCGTCTTCTATCTGTTCCACGGTAACGGTATGGTTCTCATCCGCTTCCTCCGGTTGGCAGGGCGTAAGCAGTACTCCGTGGCAGTGAATCACTGCCTCGCCCATGGTGTGAATACAGTTTCCACAGACAGGGCACACATAGAACTTAGAACGCATCATATTCGCAGAGATATTTCCATTTTTTATGGCATTACCTGAAAAAAGTTCTGCAATAGATACTCTGAAAATTTGTGCAAGCGGCTCCAACAGCGAAATATCAGGATACCCTTTGGCAGTTTCCCATTTGGAAACAGTCTTGTCAGATACACCCAGTTTTCCTGCAAGTTCAGACTGTGTTAAGTGATTGTTTTCCCGTAATTGCCGGATTACAGCTCCAGTCACATATTGATTCATTTTTTTATTCCTCCTATGGGATAGATTATAGATGAGGAAAAGGGGATTGTATACCTACGCAGAGTAGAGTGAGTTTGATTGAATTGTTTTTAAATTATTGTTCAGTTTCATCTTGTCGTTTTCTGTTGTTGTTTTTGAAAACGTTCCCATATGAATGATGCTCTCATTTCCGATATTATCAAGATTAGTTGACACATTTTCATCAAGGATTTTGTATCTTATGCTGCTTTCTTCAGGAAATCATAGTATTGATGCCTTTTGATCATGGGAGAACCCCCGCCATTGGCAGAGAAGATTCTCCTGCTATTCCAGTAACTGATGAAATATCTCCAAACGAGTGTTTTAAATTCATTAGTGGTCATTTTTTTCATTCCCATAACGCTCATATAACAGTTCCTATTTCATTCTGACCCACATGCTTTCACAGCAGGTGTTATCATGGCCTCTTCCGCCTGTACTATTCATGCTTTGCTGTATGCCATATTTATGGATCACATCCCGGTAAAGCCGGCTCGTGTACTGGTTTTACCTGTCGCTGCGCTGTGTATGATTGCTCCGCGAATATACGGATACGCTTTTACCACATTTTCCAGTGTTTGTACACACAATATCGCTTTCATGTTTGTGTTAACCGATTACGCCAGAACCCAAACCGTCAAACACAACAAAAACATATAGGTTTCCATCCCTGGCTTTAATCTCCGTTATGTCTGTTACGCATTTTTTTCAATGGCTCGTCTGCGTAAAAATCACGTTTTAAGGGATCGTCTGATTTCCTGGCTACCCGGTCTGCTGTTGTGCTCCCATTTGACTTGCGTCCGGGAGAATGACTGCTCCTCATTTCCTCCATGATGCGGTAAACCATGTGTTTGCTGGCTGGGAATATCCACATTCCCAGACTATTCCAGGATCAATGCCTGGTCCATATGGCTGCGTCCATTGGTTTCGTTACATTTATCTTCCTTAAAAATCTCCATGACAACGTCCGCCACAGGCTGATATTTCCAGGGCGATATTTGCTATTAATTGGCCATCCTTTGTTTTTAATGCAATGAACTTCATTCTTTCGTTTTTGCTGACTTCAGACAGCTCGCGGCGAAAAAAGTACTGGCTTCCTCCAAAAATCATTTTCTATTTCCAAACAGCGGTTTTCTTTCTACAACTCTTTTACCTGTTGACGGAGTTGGAGTAATTCTTCATTAAGTGTCATGGCGATTTGGAGAGTTTGTGAACCTATTCCCGGATCAAGATCGCCCAGGCGGTTTGGTGTTGAGCTACAACAGTATTCCGACCCGTAAGCACATGCTTCCAAGAACCTGAGAGAAACTTGCCGGGCTTGCAAACATATACCATATCAAAATCCATGCGTTAAGGCATTCCCACGCTTCCCTTTTAATCAGCATGGGAGAAAACCCGCTTTTGATTAAAGCGCGTCTGGGGCATGAAAAGATACAGACCACTTTAGGAACATACGGGCATTTGTACCCGAACAGCAATCTTGAAGTTGCCAATAAATTAACGGGCATGCTAACATACACACCCGCTTCACACAGCATTGCAGATTACACAAGCAATCAGCACACCGCAATCTATCACAGAGAGGTTGAATAGAAAAATGCAATCGTAATGCAGTGAGAAAAAGAAAACGCCGCCAAACCCTAGTGTTTACGGGCTTTGCGGCTTAGCTCCGACTATTCAAACTCGGCGTGTTCTTTGTTGTTGTTAACTATTTTTGTTTAAGTTTTGTGCAAATACACACCATTTTTTACTTCAATTACATCATTTATTAGGGCTTGCTGATTTTCTGTTGCCAAAATGTTGCCATCATACTTTATATATATTTCTAATATCTCTATCAATACGCCCAATCATTGTTTTTAAAATTGCCACACAATCACTAAAGTATTGCTCGTCAATAACGGCCTCGTTTCCGAAATCACACAATTTATATTCCCTGACCTTATCAATATATACCTGATTAACTATACCTGCATTATGTACCCACAAATCTCTTCTTGCCTTAATCTCAACCCATTTACCCCAAATATCATCATCAACTTTAATACCTAATGCTTTGTCAAAATATTCTATCTGTTTTTGTGGACTGGCATAAAACAATCCTTCTATACGTTGATCTATTACATTTTTTATAAGAGTATCTTTATCCTTATCAATTAAATCTACAATTGCAACTTCTTTAGAAAAATTAACACCCGCAATTGTACATTTAATACGCTTATTATCACAAAGAAGAATCCACATCATAATTTTAGACAAATAATCCTCTACTGCCGCAACAGAGGATACAAATGCACTGTTATATATATCCCTACTTACTATTCTGTTTTTAATTCTTTGCCCATCGTTTCGTGCCACAGTTCTCATTTTTCCTGTTGCTCCAGCTTTAGGAACTTCAAACTCAAATTTTGTATCCGGCAATGCTTCTACGGCCTCTCTTGCCAACTTTACCCAGAAAAAAGTATCATTTAAAAAGGATTGCTTTTCTCTCTTTAACTCTGAAGCCTCATCTCTAAGTTCTTGTATTTCCATGTATCTCCCCTTATGCTAGTACAATGATATTGACAACAGATTCTTTACATGTCACTAATTGCGGCAATCCCATAATCCGTTCCGGCTCGGACTCCTTAAATTTTACTTTTCCGGTACCTGCAGTTGTCAAAATGTTGCCATCTTTACTTGTCTCTGTAATAAGACCCACATTGAACAATCTTTATCACATTATCTTCTATTCGATAAACAATACGGTTTGCATCATCTATTCGTCGGCTCCAATAGGATGCCAAATCACCGCTTAATCTCTCTGGCTTTCCTATTCCCTCGTATCCATTTCGGTCAACATCCTTCAAAAGCTGAAGAATACGTCCCAATATCTTTTTATCCTGCTTTGTCCAATATTCAAAATCTTCCCACGCCGCATCTGACCAGGCCTTAATCATCAAGGTTCACCTCATGTATCTCACCACCTGTAGCCTCCATTTGCGCTACAGATTCTCTAAGTCTGGTCATATTCTCCTGCGAATAAAACGGATCAATAGATACTTCAAACGGCATCCTTTTTTCTCGTCCAAGTTTTTTGAGATAAATATTTATAGCTGTAGACAAAGACATTCCAATATCAGCGCAAACCTGCTCAGCCTTTTTCTTTACATCATCCTCTATGCGCAAACTAATTTGAGCCATTATATATCACCTCTTCCTTTTTCATATTACCAGCACATCACATATTGCAGTATTTGTGAAGCATTTTGCTACATATTTGCTTGTTCTTTTATTATCTTTTCTACAATCATCCATAAAAATACATAGTCACACTGGCAACAATCCACTACTCTAATTTCCCTAAAAATGACAGATTGCAAATATAGCAGGCAATCTCATGGACTACCTGCCATATAAAATAAATAATACATTTTTGTACTATTCAAACTCGGCGTGTTCTTTGTTGTTGTTAACTATTTTTGTTTAAGTTTTGTGCAAATACACACCATTTTTTACTTCAATTACATCATTTATTAGGGCTTGCTGATTTTCTGTTGCCAAAATGTTGCCACACTTATATTATACTGATTTCACTCGTTAAAATCAATCAACAAAACTCTATAATTTCTTTAAACGAAATTTTTCTGCCAAATAAGCCTTCTCCTTTTTTCCTTCAAAAATTTCTTTACATATATTACCCTCCACAGAAACACAACAAATTTTTTCTCCATTCTTCGCAATATAATTAATTAAAACCTCATCACGTTTCCAAGTATACCATGTATTAAAGAGTAATTGAGTACAATGAATTATTCTACTTTCTAATTCCTCATCTGTTGATAAATCATGAATGTCTATTTCTATTTTTTCTTCGCTTAATACTACATTTCCTAGCTTAAACTCTTGTGATAATAAACCTATCTTAAATTGTTCACAGCAAAGGTTCTGCCTAAAATTTACTATTTCCAACACTGAATTTTGAGGCATATTATCAATATAATCAAACAAAAAGATACATCTACCAATATACAAAGCATTGGCTGATCTAATGATTTTATGCAGATAATTCTCCAGTTCTTGCATAGATAGAACAATTTCATTTTTATTTTCTCTTCCATAAGTACATTTTATAACTCCATCATTATCAATAGAATATGTATGATGATATGCTATATTTCTCCAATCTGATAATTTCATGCTAGAAGGAGCAGTAACAAGTAGTGGTTGTAAAATTCCTTTTGTTATTATATTATTGATAACCTCTCCAAAGTTCTGTTTCTTTATTCTTTCATAATCCACATAGCCTTTATATTGCAAATATACCAGAGCATATATTTCTTGAACAATATGTTTAACCGATATTTCTAATACATCCCCAATTCTCTGAAAAATCTGTATCATTTTTTCATATAAATCATCATTATATAAATCCAAGTTACTATTACGCATACTCCACATTTTATTATCATCTTCCGCAATCATTGAATAGGTCGATAAAATAATATTCTACAATTCTTGAGTGTATTTTTTATTAGTTTCTTTATAACAATCCAAAACCGCTCTAACCCCTTGCTCAAATTCACTCTCATAATGATATCTAACAAAAAACTCAAAGGCAGATAATAATTGGCTATCGCACGCATACTGGTTTAAAGAATTATTATTATCAAAAAAGGGGGATAAAACGCTAATAACAGTATCCTTTATATCTTTAGAGGAATACCCTTGTTCAGCTATATCGATTAACATTTTGTCTATCACACTATCATTCTCCTACTATTGTAATATATTGAAAATTTATTGCATATACGTTCAAATTATTTATGTTTTAAAATCAACTCATATGCAACGAATTTTCTCTTATCTACACTTAATACATGGTGCTAGCACCATGTCAGACTGTCAAAGAACCCCTGCTATGCAGCAGCACAGCAGGGGTTCTTTTTAAAAGCAGCGATACTCATTGTGACAAAAAACTGACGATGAGCGGCTTTCCACTTCCACATTGCCAGTTTTTTCAAATTCATGGCAGCATATT